>NZ_JAHFVG010000034.1 GCF_023264675.1 Rhodococcus sp. (in: high G+C Gram-positive bacteria) | reverse complement strand
CATATCGATGCTGCGCATGCGGTGGTGATCGACAAGTTTTTCGGTCAGCTTCCGGCCGCGATCGATCTCGAGACGCGGGAGCAGTGCGAGGTTCTGCTGGCCGAGTTGGCGACAGAGTTGTCGCCGGAGCATCTTCAGGTCGCGGCGGATCGGTTGCAGATTCTTCTCGATCCCGACGGGAGTCTGCAGGACGAGAAGGATCCGGTCGCGAAGTGCTTCTTCCGATTGGGCAGCCAGGATGCCGATGGTCTGAGCAAGGGAAGTTTCGTCGTCGACGCGGAGTTCCGGGCGTATCTCGAAGCGGTGCTCGCGAAACTGGCGAAGCCGGGTAACTGCAACGCCGACGAGCCGACGCCGGTGGTCGAGGACGACCCCGGCTCCAACGGCACCGGCGGGGACGGCACGGGCTCGAAGGGCACGGGCGGGGACGGCACGGGCTCGAAGGGTACGGGCGGGCACGACGACGGCCATGTTCCCGGCGATCCGACGCTGTTCGACGGGCCCGGCGGCGGTGACCCGGGAGACGGATCAAAAGATGGCGGACCAGACGGCGGCGGCTCGGGTCCCGGCGGCGACCCCAGCAGCTCCGGCCCCAGCAGCGGCGGGGACCCCAGCGGCGGAAGCGACCCGAACGGCACCGGCCCCACCGGCTCCGGTACATCCGGTACAGGGAGCGGCGCGGACACCGACACCGACACCAGTTCCGACACCGACACCGACACCGACACCGACACCGACACCGACACCGAGGCCGATCGCCGGGCGGGACGTGACACCCGCACCCAAGGCCAACGAAACCACGACGCCGTCAAAGCCGTCCTACGCCAGATGCTCGCCTCCGGCACCCTCGGGGAACACCGCGGACTGCCCGTCACCGCCATCGTCACCATGACCAGCAGTGACCTCGAGTCCGCGTCCGGTCACGCCGTCACCGGCACCGGATCCCTCGTCCCGATCCGCGACGCCATCCGCATGGCTTCCCACGCCCACCAGTACCTCGCCATCTTCGACGACACGGACGGGCGAGCCCTCTACCTCGGCCGCAGCAAACGCATCGCCTCTGCTGATCAACGCATCGTGCTCATCGCCCGCGACCGCGGCTGCACCTTCCCCGGCTGCACCCGCCCCGCAACCTGGTGCCAAGCCCACCACATCGACGAATGGCACACCGGAGGCAACACCGACGTCGACTCCCTCACCTTCGGCTGCGACATCCACCACCCCCTCGTCGGCGACGGACCGAACAACTGGGCAACCACCACCACCGGACCCGAGCACCCCACTCCCGGCCGCACCCAATGGCACCCACCCGCAAGCGTCGACCCCGACCGCCGCGGCGTGATCAACCACTACCACCACCCCCAGGAATACCTCTACCACGACCCCGACGACGAACCCGACGACGAACCATGAAACCCACAGAACCCGAAACTGTAAGCGGCACAGTCATGCCCGACTGCAGATCGAACCCACGCCCACCCTGCCGACATCGAAGTTGTGCACCACACCGGCACGAAACGGGACACAACCTCGAACTCGGCAAGGGTCAGGGTGAGGGTGAGAAGATGTAGGCCAGAGGTGAACCAGCAGCTATCCTCGCTCCCCATGCCCACTGTGCGCGTCGACGGCGCCGAGATCTATCACGAGATTCAGGGCACCGGCGATCCGGTGCTGTTGCTGCACGGCGGGTTCTATTCGATCGAAATAATGCGCCCGCAGATGAATTCGCTGTCGCCGCGGTACCGCGTTCACGCTCCGGAGCGGACCGGGCATGGGCGCACTCCCGATTCCGAAGATCCGTTCACCTACGCCGCAGGTCTCGCCGACACCCTCGCCTACATGGACGCCGTCGGCCTGAAAGATCCGCACATCATCGGGTTCAGTGACGGCGCAATCATCGGACTGCTCCTTGCAATGAAGCACCCCGAGCGGATTCGTTCACTGATCTCGATCAGCGGCAACTTGCATCCGTCGGGCTTCGTCGGAGACGACAGCGACAACTGGAAGATCGCGAGGCCACCCGGACCGGACATCGCCCGCGAGCATTACGACGCCCTGTCCCCCGACGGCCCGAAACATGGAGACGTCGTCATGCAGAAGCTCATGCGACTGTGGACGACCGAACCCGACATCACCCCGGCCGAACTATCGACGATCTCCGTGCCGACACTGGTCATGGCCGGTGACCGCGACTCGATTCGCGCCGAGCACAGTCGCCTGATCGCGACGTCGATCCCGCGCGGCGAGCTGTGCATCGTCCCAGGCGTCGGGCATGGGTTGATGGAACGACAACCGGCGATCGTCGACGTGGCAATCAGCAGCTTCCTGACCTCGTCGGCCGTCTGACCGCGCGCAACTTCATTGAAACTTTGATCGAAATGAGGGTCTGCCAGAAGCTAGTTAGGCAAGGATGGCCTATAGTCGCCCGGTGCCAACGTCCACACGCCCCAGCCTGACTTTGCGCGGTTCGAGCGTTCTGCTCGTACTGGCGCTGGTTCTGCTGATCGCGTGCATCGCCAGCATGGTGTTCGGCAGCAACCGGATCGGCATCGATGCCGTGTTCGATGGATTGATCCACGGCGGCGACACCACGCAGGGCGTCGTCGTCTGGGGTTCCCGGGTGCCGCGCACGGTGATCGGAATCCTCGTCGGTGCGTGCCTCGGAGTCGCCGGCGCACTGATGCAGGGCCACACCAGGAACCCTCTCGCCGATCCGGGCCTGTTCGGCGTCTCGGCGGGAGCAGGTTTTCTCGTGGTCGTCGGCGTCTCCGCGTTCGGTGTGACAAGCCCGAGCACGTACATCTGGTTCTCACTGGTCGGCGCCTTCGCCGCCACGATCGCCGTCTTCACGATCACCGTCGCCGGTAGCGGCACGGCGAGCCCGGTGCCTCTCGCACTGGCAGGCTCCGCGGTGTCGGCTTTACTGATCGCGTTCACCTCGTTCATCGTGCTGACCGACCGCAGCTCGCTCGAGGCGTACCGGTTGTGGGTCGTCGGATCGCTGACGGGCCGCCAGATCGACATCGCCTTCGCCGTCCTCCCGTTCGCGATCGTCGGATTCGTACTGGCCGCCGCCAACACGCGGGCCCTCGACAATCTGGCGCTCGGCACCGAGATGGCGAAAGGCCTCGGCGAAAACATCCTCTGGTCCCGAATCATCGGGCTCGGCGCCATCACACTCCTCACTGCAGCGGCGACAGCGGCCGCCGGGCCTATCGGCTTCGTCGGACTGACGGTCCCCCACGCTGCTCGCGCATTCGTCGGCGCAGGCCATCGCATGGTTCTGCCTGCGTGCGCGTTGCTCGGCGCGATCCTGATCCTCGGCGCCGACGTCGTCGGACGCCTGATCGGTGGGTTTGCCGAAGTCGAGGTCGGCATCGTGCTGGCAGTGATCGGCGGCCCGGTGTTCGTCATGATCGCCCGTCGCCGATCGCTGGTGACACTGTGACCGCGCCGACGGACACCACCACACTCGGCACGACCAAGCCCTGGGCGGCAGGCGTCCGCGTCGGCCCCATCGGGGTCAGTTGGAAACCGCGAGCACTCGTCGCGACGGTTGCGGCCCTGCTGGTCGTGCTCGCCCTGCTCGTACTCGGCATCACCGTCGGCGGCGGCGGACTCGGTCCGGCAGCCGTGGTCCGTGCCCTCGCAGGTCTCGGCGATTCGGCCGAGCGCTTCGTCGTGGTCGAACTACGCCTACCCCGGTCCCTCACCGGCATCCTCGTCGGCTTCGCCCTCGGTATCGCCGGGGCTCTCACGCAAACATTTGCACGCAATCCCCTTGCAACACCGGACATTCTGGGAGTCACCTCGGGGGCGTCCGTCGGCGCTGTCGGCGCCATCGTGCTCGGCGGCGGCAGCTACGCCGTCGGCAACGGTCTGCTCACCCTCGGCCTTCCGGCGTGTGCCGCTGTCGGGGCGGTTGTGGCCGCGGTGATCGTCTACGGGCTCGGTTGGCGCGGCGGAATCTCCAGTTACCGGATCATCCTCGTCGGCATCGGAGTGGGCGCAACACTCGACGCTCTCACCAGCTATCTGCTGGTCAGGGCTCAGATAGCGCAGGCAGCCGCAGCGTCGCAGTGGCTTGTCGGAAGCCTGTCGGCGGTGTCGTGGGCAAGCGTGACACCGCTGCTGACGGTCGTGGCGATCGCGACGCCGCTCGCTCTTGCATCGTCGGCGTCCCTGGCCGTCGGGCAACTCGGGGACGACGTGGCTCGCGGCGTCGGACTTCGATTGCAGTTCCACCGGCTGATCGTCATCGCGCTCGCCGTCGCCTTCACCTCGGCGGCAGTGGCCGCAGCCGGACCCGTCGGATTCGTGGCGTTCGTGGTGCCGCAGATCGCCGTTCGACTCGCCAAGACCAACAGGCCGCCGCTGGCGCTCTCGGGGCTGGTCGGCTCGGCGCTGGTTCTCGCCGCCGACATTGCCGCGCGCACGCTGTTTCCATGGGAGGTACCCGTCGGCATCATCACCGTTGTCGTGGGCGCGCCCTACCTGATCTGGCTTCTCGTCCGTCACCGTAAGGAGCTGACCTAGATCGTGAACGCCCCGGTACTGGAAGCTCGCGGGCTGCGGCTGTCCTACGACAAACGCACTGTCATCGACGGTCTCGACCTGAAGATCGAACACGGCACCATCACCACACTTCTCGGAGCGAACGGCAGCGGCAAGTCCACGTTGCTCAAAGCCTTCGGACGAATATTGAAACCCAGTGCGGGCGAAGTGCTTCTGGACGGTCGCCCGATCGGCACACTGCACAACCGCGACGTCGCCAAGCAGCTTGCCATCCTCCCGCAGAACCCGGTGGCACCGTCGGGCACCACGGTCTTCGACCTGGTCATGCGCGGCCGAAACCCGCATCAGAGCTGGGCGAGACCGTGGTCGGCTGAGGATGCCGCGATCGCCGACGCCGCCATCGAGGCCACCGGCCTGCAGGATGTCGCCGACCGCGACGTCCTCACGCTCTCCGGCGGCCAACGTCAACGCGCCTGGATCGCCCTCGTCGTCGCACAGCAAGCAGGCACCCTGCTACTCGACGAGCCGACGACGTTCCTCGATCTCAACCACCAACTCGAAGTTCTGCGGCTGCTGCGCCGACTGAACCGACAGGGCGGCAACACCATTCTCCTCGTGCTACACGACATCTCACTCGCCGCCAGGTTTTCGGATCGCCTGGTGGTGCTGTCGAATCGCGGATCGATTCTGGCCGACGGAACACCGAAAGACGTTCTGACGCCGCATCTTCTGCACGAGGCGTTCGACTTACGAGCACGGGTGATCGAGGATCCGGTCACCGGAACACCGCTCGTAATCCCCGAGGAAGACGACGAATTCTCCTCGACCGTCGTAATTCACGACACCCATCAAGTTCACGAACACGAAGAGGCACCGACATGACCGGAATTCCGCGGCTCAGAGCCGTCGCAACAGCACTCCTCGCCGCGAGCGCCCTCGTTCTGGCCGGATGTTCGTCCGGTGACAGCGGCGGGTCCTCGGACGAAGCATGGTCCTTCACCGACGACCTCGGCCAGACCGTCACCCTCGATCACGCACCCGAACGCATCGCAGGCCAGAACGACTTGCTGGCGCCTCTGATGGAATACGGGGCGTCGCCGATCGCGTCGTACGGCTTCTTCTCGCTCGAAGAAGACGGACGGTTCGCCGACTTCGACACCTCCGGCATCACCGAGGTCGGAACGTCCTACGGCGAGATCAACCTCGACGAGCTCGCCCTCGCCAAGCCGGACGTCATCCTCGCCACCATCTACCCGATGGACGAGGACGGAACTCTCCCCGAGGGCAATCTGCGCTACGGCCTCAAGGACCTTGCGCAGCAGGAGCAGCTGGAGAAGATCGCCCCGATCGTCACCGTCTACGTCGGCGGCGAGGGCCGGAAGGTGCTCGACCGTATCGCGGAACTCGCCACCTCCCTCGGTTCGGACCAGGGCAAGATCGACGCCGCCAAGCAGCAGTTCGACACGGCAGGCGAAACGCTGAAGTCCGCGGCCGCCAGCAGTGATCTCGTGGTGACGCCCATGTACGCCGACGCCGATGGCCTGTACACCTACAAGGCCGACGACGAGCCAACCCTTCAGCTGTACAAGACGTTCGGCGTGAACTTCTTCGAGCCGACCCCGGACGGCTACTACTGGGGGATCTACAGCTGGGAGAACGCCACCGAGGTCACCGGAGACACAGTGCTGCTGGCCAAGGACGGCTACCAGCTCGACGCGCTGAAGGAACAGCCGACTCTCGCAGGCAACAAGGCCCTGAATGCCGGACAGGTTCACCCGTACAACCAGGCCCCGATGGACTACGCATCCCAAGCGGTCTACATGACCGACCTCGCCGGATGGATCCAGCAGGACAAGGTTCTGGCGTAACCGCTGCGTGTCGCACGCTCGAATCACGACGCGAGTCCGAGCGTGCGGCATGACGTGGCGGCCTCCGTCCCCTAGCATCACCGGGGTGGGGGGAATCGAAGGACCGAAGGAGCAGTTGGCGCGCCTCGTCGTCGAACGAGTCCGTTCCGAAGGTGGCGCCGAGCCGCGGCTCGATCCGAATGCCTTCGCAGTGCGCTACGGCGACGACTCGGTCCTCCACCTCGACAGTCTGCTGCACGAGACCGCCGACGTATCCGCGCTGGCACGTGAGTCGCACGTCGCACATTTCGTGTCGACGATGATGTCCTCGCTCGACTGGCCGGGAACGTGGAACGACGCGCTTCCGAGGCTGCGTCCGGTGCTGGAGCCGTCCACGTACACGCTCGGAGCGCCGTCGGGGCTTCTGCTTTCCCGGAGAGTCTTCCCGCTGGTCGACGAGTTGGTCGTGGTTGACATGCCCGGCCACCGAACCGCGGTGTCCTGGTCCACCATCGACAAGTGGGGCGTCGATCCGTCCACCGTGTTCGCGGCCGCCCGTTCCAATCTTGCGACCATCACCCAGCATGCCGACCCGACCAAGGGCCGTGCCATTCAACGATTGGTCGACGGCGGAGGCGGGTACTACACGTCGTGGCTGCTCGATCCCGGGTGGTTGGAGTCCCATCGAGGCCGATTCGGTTGTCCCCCGGTCGCGTTCGTTCCCGACGTCGACACCATCTTCGTCCTCCCGAGCGATGATCCGGGCTTGCTCGCCAAGCACTTTCGGATGGTCGAGCAGCAGTACGTTCACACATCACGCGCGCTCTCGCCTCAGGCTTATACGGTCGACGCGAGCGGATCGGTCGTCACCCTCGACACCGTCAACCCCGACGACCCGGGCACCGCGCGCGCTCGATGTGTTCATATCGCACACGAGTACGCGGCGCAGTCGAGCTGGCTGACCAGGCAATACGAGCTGGACCGTATTCACTCGTTCGTCGGAACCGTCAGCGTGAAGACGACTCCGTTCGGTCCGAGGACCGTCACCATCTGGACCGACGGCATCGATGTCTCCCTGCCGCACACCGATCTGGTTGCCTTCTGCGAGGAAGACTCCGAACCGTTCTACGTGCAGTTCGACGATGTCGCCGCCATCACCGGCATCACGCCGCTCGGCGGTCTCGACCCGAGCAGATATCGCGTGAATGCCTGGCCGACAGCAGATGTCATCGGTGAACTTCGCCGTTACAGCATCTCGGTGGACTGAGGCATCACCGAGTACTCGTTGATCACGACCCCCGAGTCATAGGGTGTGCTGGCGACGAGATGGGTTCGGACGGGGTCGTAGTCGCGCTCGGCGAAGAGCCGCTTGCCCGACCCGAGCAATACCGGGTTGACCTTGAGAATCAGCCGATCGATTTCGCCGATCAACGCCGAGGCCAGTATGCCGCCGCCGGCCAACCAGATCCCACTGCCGCTCTGTTGCTTCAACTTTCGGACAACTTCCGCGGGATCGTCGTCGGTGAGATGCACCGCCGGATCGACATCCGAGTGGTGTCGCGAAAACACGTACTGCGCCAGATGCCCATAGGGCCCACCGTCGGGGTGCACCCCGCCTGCGGTGTAGGTGTTCCAGCCCATCAGCACGGTGTCGAACCGGTTCAGGTCGGGCGTAAGCCCCGTCGCCTGCAGGCCCAACGTGGGAACGGTGTCCGTGAACTCACGCAGGATCATCTCGATGTGATCGCCCTGCATCGGAAAGTCCGCGAACGTGTCGTCGGGGGCGGCGATGTATCCGTCGAGGCTCACGGCCACGTAGTACACGAGTTCACGCATGAGAAACTCCAATCACGACGTCTGTAGTGGTTAGGATTCGAGACTACGACACCCGTCGTGGTTCCGCTAGTCTTTTTTCATGGCCCGCAATCCAGAGAGACGCACCGAACTGGCTGACGCCGGACTACGCATCCTGGCCAGGGAGGGTGCGCGAGGACTCACGCACCGCGCGATCGACGACGAAGCACACGTGCCCAGGGGGACCACCTCGAACTATTTCAAGGCCCGCGACGACGTCATCGCCGGACTGATCGAGCGGATCGGGGACAGGCTCGCCCCCGACGCCGCAGTCCACGCTCCGCTCGCAGCCCAGCCTCCCGGGCCCGACCTGTTCGCCGCGTACATCCGCGACATCGTCGCGCGACTGCTGAGAAACCGCGAGGTGACGCTCGCACTGTTCGAACTCCGACTCGAGGCGTCGCGACGCCCGGAGATCAGGGAAGTTCTCGGCAGCTGGCAGAGAACCAACTTTGCGGGCGACGTCGAGTTCAACCTCGCCGCTGGGCTGCCGGGCGGAGCCAAGGAGGTAGCGCTGTTCCACTACGCGATCGACGGTCTTCTGCTCGACCGCCTGACCTATCCGATCGACCCGGACACATCGACGGACGAGATCGTCGACGCCCTGGTCGCCGGGTTGATGCGCTGACGCGCCCGTGTGTGCGTAGTAGGTGCCGAGGCCGACTACGCGCACACGGGCGGCGGAGCCGCACTCAGGTGAACTTCACTCCCTGCGCCAGCGGCAGTTCGTTCGAGTAGTTGACCGTGTTGGTTGCCCGACGCATGTACGACTTCCATGCATCCGAACCCGACTCACGTCCGCCTCCGGTCTCCTTCTCGCCGCCGAACGCCCCACCGATCTCGGCGCCCGACGGTCCGATGTTCACGTTCGCGATGCCGCAGTCCGACCCGGCTGCCGACAGGAACTTCTCGGCCTCACGCAGATCCGTCGTGAAGATGGACGACGAAAGCCCCTGTGGCACATCGTTGTGCAGCGCGATGGCTTCGTCGAGCGTGTCATAGGTGAGTACATACAGAATGGGCGCGAACGTCTCGTGCCGCACGATGTCGGTCTGGGCGGGCATGCGGACGATCGTCGGCTGAACGTAGTAGGCGTACTCGCCGAAGACGTCAACCCTCTCGCCGCCGACCTGGATGGACCCGCCACTGCCGACCGCGGCGTCGAGAGCTTTCTGGAAGCCGGCGAACGCGGGGGCATCGATCAGGGGGCCGACGAGGGTGTCCGCCTCCAAAGGTGAACCGATGGACAGGGATTCGTAGGCGCGTGAGATCCGGTTCACCAATTCGTCGGCGATGGAAGAATGCACGATCACCCGTCGCAGCGACGTACACCGCTGCCCCGCAGTGCCTGCCGCCGAGAACACGATGCCGCGCGTGGTGAGGTCGAGGTCGGCGGACGGAGTGACGATGGCGGCATTGTTTCCGCCCAGCTCGAGCAGCACCCGGCCGAACCGTTCGGCGACGCGCGGGGCAACGGCGCGGCCCATTCGAGTCGAACCGGTGGCCGAGAGCAACGCGACTCGCGAGTCGTCGACGAGCGCTTCCCCGGCGACACGATCGCCGATGACGAGCTGAGCGACGGCAGGATCGACACCTGCCTTTTCCGCTGCACGCTCGAACAGCGCCTGCACTCCGAGCGCGGTCAGCGGCGTCTTCTCCGACGGCTTCCAGATGACGGTGTCTCCGGCCACCAAGGCCAACACCGTGTTCCACGACCACACCGCCACCGGGAAGTTGAACGCCGTGATGACGCCGACGACGCCGAGTGGGTGCCACTGTTCCATCATGCGATGGCCGGGGCGCTCGGTAGCGATGGTGTTGCCGTATAGCTGACGCGAAAGTCCGACACCGAAATCGCAGATGTCGATCATTTCCTGCACTTCACCGAGGCCCTCGGAGACGATCTTGCCTGCCTCGATGGAGACGAGCGCGCCGAGATCGTCCTTGTGCTCACGCAGAAGTTCGCCGAGTTCGCGAATCAGCCCGCCGCGTACCGGAGCAGGCACCGCCGACCACGTGCCGAATGCTGCGGCGGCCGTCGTGATCGCGGCCTCCACGTCCGCCGGTCCTGCAGCGGCGAGCGATGCGAGGTTGCCACCGGTGATGGGCGAGCGCGCCACGATCGGCAGCTGGGACTGTGGCACGTCCAGATCGACGCGCACACCGAGGCGGTCCAGGATCGCGCGAGTCCGGACGCTGAGATCGCCGTGGGTGACGGGTGAAGACATGTACAGCACCTTTCGATGGAGGCGAGCGGTGGTTTCAATCTAGTCGACAGCCCCGAAGACCGTAAATATTCCTGTCTCGACGGCTTGATTACGTAATTTAATCGCGTATGTTGGCAATTATGACGCAGGTATTGCAGTCCGCCCCCGACGCCCCCGGTCTTTCCGACGCCCCCGGTGTTCCTGATGTCTCCGGCGCTTCCGATGCGTCCGTCGAGGCCGCCCGAGTGCACTCGGTCATCGGGGAGCACATGCTCGCCGATGGATTCGAGATGGTGCTCGACCTGGAGGCATCGCACGGATCGACGCTCGTCGATGCCAGGGACGGCACCGAATACCTCGATCTGTTCACCTTCTTCGCCTCCAACGCACTTGGGATGAATCACCCGGCTCTGGCGCAGGACGAGGGCTTCAAGGCGGATCTGTTGCAGGCCGCGATGAACAAGCCGAGCAACTCCGACATCTACACCGCTCCGATGGCGCGGTTCGTCGACACGTTCGCCCGAGTGCTCGGCGACCCTGCGCTCCCGCACCTCTTCTTCGTCGAGGGCGGTGCTCTTGCCGTCGAGAACGCCCTGAAAGTCGCGTTCGACTGGAAGAGTCGCTGGAACGAGGCGCATGGCGTCGACGCGTCGCTCGGATCCCAGGTCATGCACTTCGAGCATGCATTCCATGGCCGCTCGGGTTACACGATGTCGCTGACGAACACCGACCCGAACAAGGTCGCACGGTTCCCCAAGTTCGACTGGCCGCGCATCCCATCTCCGTACATCCGCGACGGTGTCGACATGGACGCCATCGAATCCGACGCTCTGGACGCGGCGCGTCTCGCCTTCGAGGCGAATCCTCACGACATCGCCTGTGCCATCATCGAACCCATTCAGGGCGAGGGCGGCGACAACCATTTCCGTCCACAGTTCCTCACTCGGCTGCGCGATCTCTGCCACGAATTCGATGCACTCTTCGTCGTCGACGAGGTGCAGACCGGCGCCGGAATGACCGGCACCGCATGGGCTTTCCAGCAACTCGGCGTGGTGCCGGATGTGGTCGCCTTCGGGAAGAAGGTTCAGGTCTGCGGCGTCATGGCCGGCGGACGCGTCGACGACATCGACGACAACGTGTTCCGAGTGTCCTCGCGCATCAACTCCACATGGGGCGGCAACCTCACCGACATGGTCAGATCGCGTCGAGTGCTGGAAGTGGTCGAATCCGAGCAGCTGATCGACCGCGCCGGGGTCGTGGGAAGTCGACTTCTCGAACGGTTGCAGGACATGGCATCGCGGCAACCACTGGTCACCGAGGTGCGCGGACGCGGATTGATGTGCGCCTTCACGATGCCCGACGCCGGCGTCCGCGATCGCCTCGTCGAGGACCTCCGGGTGCGCGAGCACGTGCTCGTGCTGGGCTGCGGCGCCAGCGCTGTCCGCTTCCGTCCTGCACTGACCGTCAGCGAAGCCGACCTCGACCGTGGCCTCGCCGCCATCGAGCGCGCACTCGGCAGGCTGTAAAGCGGGAGGGCGGCCTCTACTTCGCCAGGACGCCGTGCAACAGCAGGTCCAGTAGTCGTCGAGATTGCTGGACCTGCTCGGCGCCGGGCGCGACGAGCGCGATCCCGCCGAGCGCGAGCACGAAGTCCATGGGTTCGATACCGGGATCGACCGTGCCGTCGGCCTCCCCCGCAGCGAGAATCACTCCTGCCGCATCCGCGAGTGCCCGACGGGTTCGCCCGGTGTCGTCCTGCACGCCCGGTACCGCGCGAAGGGTGTCGGCGATTCCTCGCTTCGCGTCGAGAAAGTCGAGAAAGTCCTCACTCCACCGGCGGAGGGCTTCGGTCGCGGATCCGGCAGTCACCAACTCCGACGCGCGAGCGCAGAGTTGCTCGACGCTTGCGCGGTAGACGGACTCAACCAGATGCTCGCGCGTCGGGAAATGTCGGTAGAGGGTGCCGATTCCCACGCCGGCGTCGGTGGCGATACCCCGCAGCGAGGCGCGATCTCCCTCCGCGGCGAATCGTGCCGTTGCGGCTGCGAGCAGGGCATCCACGTTGGCCAACGCGTCGGATCTGGTTGCTCGTCGGGTGCTGTCCACAGATTCCCCCTTGCATTCCGGAGCATGCTCCGCTTGACTGGAGACGATACGGAGCATGCTCCGGTAAACCTACTCGACAGAAGGTGTGCTCGTGGAAGATCTCTCCGGAACCGTCGCGCTCGTGACCGGCGCGAGCAGTGGAATCGGTGCGGCAACAGCCGCGACGCTCGCCCACCGAGGAGCCGCGGTCGTGCTCGTCGCCCGCAGGCAGGACCTGCTGCGCGAGGTAGCCGCCGGTATCGAAAGATCCGGTGGTCGAGCCTTGGCACTCGCCGCCGATATCGTCGACGCCGAGCAAGCGCGAGAGGCTGTGGCCCGGACGGTCGAGCACTTCGGCAGGCTCGACACCCTCGTCGACAACGCCGGGGTGATGCTCGTCGGCCCCGTCGCCGACGCACCCGAGGACGAATGGCAGCGCATGATCGACGTCAACATATCCGGGACACTGCACATCACCCGCGCTGCACTTCCCCACCTTCTGGACGCGGCGAGGACGGGCACTCGGGGTGTCGCCGACATCGTCGTGATCAGCTCGACCGCCGGCCGCGTCGCCCGCGCAGGAAGTGCCGTCTACAGCCTGACGAAATTCGGCATCGGCGCGTTCGCCGAATCCCTTCGCCAGGAACTTGCGCCGAACCGCGTGCGCGTGGGCGTCGTCGAGCCAGGAACGGTCGACACCGATCTCGCCGTCCACACCAGGCCCGAGTTGCGGGAGCAGATCCTCGAACAGACCCGATCGATCGAGCGCTTGCTGCCCGCCGACATCGCCGACGCCGTGGCCTACATGGTCACCAGCCCGCGCCGCGTCGCGGTCAACGAGATGCTGGTTCGTGCAGGCGAACAGAGTTGGTGACACCGGGCGGACTCACGATGACCGAATCCGTCAGCTCTGCGAATCCGTGAGATAGCTGTTAAGTTCTCTTTGCGAAAGACCGACCGGTCTTTTCGTTGCTGCGAACGGCAGAATCCGGGAGGAACAGAGCACGTGCCCTATCTCGGTTTGATCATCGCGATCCTCTGGGTGTTCTGCCTGATCGACGTCATCACGGCAGACGACGGCGGGGTGCGCCATCTACCCAAGATGCTCTGGCTGCTGTTCGTGATCTTCGTTCCGCTGGCGGGGTCGGTCGTCTGGCTACTCGTCGGGCGCCCCATCGGCGGCGGAGTCTGGGGCGGCAACGGAAGCCAGCACAGGCCGACGAACACCTCGTCCTATCCCGAGTACGAGACGCGGCCCGGCCGAGCTCTCGGTACCAGTCCCGAGGCCGACGAAGAGTTTCTTCGCCAGTGCCGCGCTCGCGCCGAGGCGCAGCGCAAGCGGGCACAGGGCAACTGACCCGGTCGCGTTCTCACGTAGCGGGGACAGCGCCCGATCGGACGACCCGGGGTTTGTAGGTGACCTGGGGATAGGTACCTGTCTCGTCGAGCTCGATGGAAGCCTGCACGTTGTAGACGCCGCGGACCAGCTCTTCGGTGATCACCTCGACCGGACTTCCCACGGCCACGACGGTGCCCTCCCGGAGCACCACGATTCGATCGCAGAACATCGCCGCCAGATTCAGATCGTGCAGTGCGATGAAACTGGTCACCGGTAACTCGGCGACCAACCCGAGAATGTCCAACTGATGGGCGATGTCGAGGTGATTGGTCGGCTCGTCCAGCAACAGCTCGGTCGGTTCCTGTGCCAGGGCCCGTGCTATCTGCACGCGTTGACGTTCGCCGCCGGAGAGCGTCTGCCACAGCCGGTGCGCCTTCGACGCCATTCCGGTGTCGCGCAGAGCGGCAGCGACGGCAGCGTCGTCGGCCGCGGAATCTCCGCCGAGCAGCCCCTGATGCGGGATTCTGCCCAGCCGCACCACGTCGACCACCGTAATGTCGACCTCGGTGTTCGAGTGTTGATCGACCATCGCCACGCGACGGGCAATCTGCTTGCGGCGCATCGACGACATCGCGGTGCCGTCCAGCGTCACCGATCCCGCATCGGGTGAGACGATTCCCGCGAGGATTCTCAGCAACGAGGATTTGCCGGATCCGTTCGGCCCGATCAGCCCGACCGTTTCCCCGGCGCCGGGTCGGAAATCGACTCCGCCGAGGATGGTCTGCGCACCTCTCGACCACTCGATTCCGGTCGCTCGGATGGTCATCGAGTCCTCCTCATCCTGAACAGGATCACCGCGAACGCCGGAACACCGATCAGCGCCGTCACCACGCCGACGGGAATCTCCTGCGGGTCGAACACCGTGCGTGCCGTGGCATCGACCCACACCATGAAGATCGCGCCGACGACGACCGTCGTCGGCAGTAGCCGCCGATGCCGGGAACCGACGAGGAACCGCGCTGCGTGAGGCAGGACCAGGCCGACGAACCCGATGGCCCCGGCCGCACTGACCAGGGTGGCCGTGATCAGTGCCGTGACGAGAAGCAATACGATCCGAATCCATTTCACCGACACC
Organism: Rhodococcus sp. (in: high G+C Gram-positive bacteria); assembly: GCF_023264675.1. Taxonomy (GTDB): domain Bacteria; phylum Actinomycetota; class Actinomycetes; order Mycobacteriales; family Mycobacteriaceae; genus Rhodococcoides. Next base: position 44,461 of record NZ_JAHFVG010000034.1, on the reverse strand, counting down.
CCGAGCGAGCCGGCGGCGTCGTTGCCGAACGTGAAGGCGTCGAGCGCCGACGAATACAGCAGGCACACGACAATGCCGACGGCACAGACAGTTCCGCACATCACCACGTCTCCCCAGTCGGCGCCGCCGAGCGAACCCAACAGCCAGAACAGAACCCCTCGTGTCTGTTCGGCGTCCGCCGAGGAGATGACGATGAACGAGGTCAATGCCGAAAACAGCTGCGTCCCGGCCACTCCCGCGAGCACCACTCGATCGGTACCGCCGCCTGCACCCGCCGCGAGCAGCATCACCAGGACGAACGAGAGCACAGCACCGACGAACGCACCCGTGGACAGGGAATACATTCCGCTACCGACGCCGAGGATCGCCACCAGCACTGCACCGGTCGATGCCCCGGAGGAAATGCCGAGAACGAACGGATCGGCCAACGGGTTGCGCAGCAACGACTGCATGATCGCTCCGCAGAGCGCAAGGCCGGCGCCGCAGATCGCTGCCAGCAGAGTCCGCGGAAGCCGCAGCTCCCACACGATGCCATCCTTGATTCGGCTCACCCCCGAGCTACCGAAACCGAGATGCTCGAGCGCGACTCGATACACGTCGGCAACGGAGAGATCTGCAGGCCCGATGGTGATCGCCACGGCGATCGACACGACCAGCACCAGAACGCCGACCACGAGCAGCGGCGCAAGCATGGTTCCGCGCTTCTCGATCGTCCCTGGGGCCGCGGCGCTCACTCTGCCGGGCCCCAATTCTTCAGTGCTGCAGCGACTTTCTCGACGCCGTCGATCGTTCTGATCGACGGATTCAGATCGGCTCCGTTGACGACGATGAATCGCTTGTCCATCACCGCGGGCAACCGCGCCGTCACCGGATTGGACTCCAAGAATGCAATCTTGCTGTCCAGGGCATCGCCGGCGAGTGTGCGACGGCTCAGATCGGTGAGGACGAAGGCGCTCGGGTTGCGGTCCGCGACCGACTCCCAGCTCACCTGCGGCCATTCGTCGGTGGTGTCGGAGTAGATGTTCTGTGCGCCGACGGAATTGGTGATGATTCCCGAGGAGCCGCAGCAACCGGCCATGTACGGGGTTGCCGTATCGGCGAACCAGTACACCAGAGACGTGCCCGGCGCATCGACCGTCGCCGATGCTTTATCGAACCTGTCCTTCAGCTCGGCGACGAAGGCTTCTCCACGGTCTCGCACGTCGAAGATCGCCGCGAGATCGCGAACCTCCCGGTAGACGGTCTCGATCTCGAGCGGGGAGGTGCGGGCACCGTCGGCGTTGACGCTCTCGTCCGTCTTGCCGGTGCAATCGGTGGGCGATAGATAGTTGGGGACGCCGAGTTGCTCGAACTGGCTGCGCTCGGCGACGCCGCCCGGTCCGAGAGTGCCGCCGAACGACGCGGAGACGAAATCCGGCTCGGCGTCGAGGACCACCTCGAAGGACGGTTTGTTGTCGGCGAGCCGCGGGACCCGATCGTTGTCGGAGGCAAGGTTGCTGCGGACCGGGTCGGTCCATGTCGCGGTGCCGACCATTCGATCCGCGAGTCCGAGGCTCAGAAGGATCTCGGTCGACCCCTGGTTGAGCGAGACTGCCCGCTGCGGCGGTGCATCGATCACCACGTCCTGTCCGCAGTTCTCGATGGTCAATGGAAAGTTGGAATCGTGGGACGTGTTGCCCGCTGCGGCCGGCTCGCTCGTCGAACAGCTCGTGAGCGCGAGGGCAGCAAGCATGGCGAAGGCCAAGGGTGTGCGAATAGCCATGAGAACGGCGAAGACTTCCTACTAGGGGCCCGTTTCGCGGAGCCGCGGGTCGTACGCGGTGATGTGCAAGCGATCGGACTTCCACCTCGAGAAACAAGGTGGTCACCGTTGCGCGTCAGTCCCGGAATTGCACCGGGTTCCCTTGCACCTCACGTGACCGCAGGAGCGGACAGGGGTGACTTTATCCTGCGGGGTGTGTGTACAGTGACTCGACATGTACGCGAATCAGTCCCCAGTGGGATCATGGTGGTGGCGCTCCTAGGCGCCCACATTCGCTGTAGCTGTATCCGTGGCCGCCTTTCGAGGTGGCCATTTTTCATGCCCCGGTCACTCGGAAGTCGGCTCTGATCCTTCTGATCCGAGAGGTTTCGATGAACGAAATGTTGACCAGAGCGCTCACCGGTTCCGAGCCGTTCGCTGTACTCAGCCGCGAGGGCGGCGTCGATGTGCTGATCGGAGATATCGACAGCGTCGCGTCCCTCACCGACATTCCACTCGATCCCACGTCGCCCGGTCCCGATGTGCTGGCACTCGTTCCGTTCCGGCAGATCACCGAACGGGGCTTCGTCTGCCACGACGATCGATCTCCGCTTCAGTGTCTGCGTGTGCGTGAGCATGTCCGGTTGTCGATCGAGGACGTGGTGGACGCTCTTCCCGTCGGTACGTTGACGGTTGCCGACGGACGTTTCGAGCCCGACGACGACACGTACGCATCCATCGTCTCGCAGGTCCTCGGCGACGAGATCGGCACCGGCGCCGGCGCGAACTTCGTGATCCGACGGGACTTCCTTGCTCGGCTCGACGACTCGCTCACCAGCGGTCTCGAGATCTTCCGACGGCTCCTGCTGGGCGAATCAGGCTCGTACTGGACGTTTTTCGTGCACACTCCCACCGTCACCCTGGTAGGGGCGACGCCGGAGCGTCACGTCGGATTCGACGGTACCTCGGCCGTCATGAACCCCATCAGCGGTACCTACCGACATCCCGTCGAGGGGCCGTCCGGTGCGGGTGTGCTCGATTTCCTCGATGATGCGAAGGAGAACGCCGAGCTGTTCATGGTGGTCGACGAGGAACTGAAGATGATGAGTCGCATCTGTGAACACGGTGGGCGCGTCATCGGTCCCCGCCTCAAGCAGATGGGACACCTGACGCACACCGAGTACATCCTCGTCGGCGAGAGCGAGATGGATCCGCGCGAGATACTTCGCGAAACCATGTTCGCGCCCACGGTCACCGGCTCACCCATCGAGAATGCTGCCCGGGTGATCGAGCGATACGAAACCTCGGGCCGCGGTTACTATTCGGGCGTTGCAGCACTGTTCGAGAGCGTCGACGGCGTGTCGACGGTCGATGCCCCCATCCTGATCAGAACATGCGAAATCTCACCGTCGGGGGAGCTGAAGATCTCCGCCGGCGCGACGCTGGTGCGCAATTCGGTTCCCGAACACGAAGTGGCCGAGACACGCTCGAAGCTCGGCGGCGTGCTCGCAGCAGTGGGCGTCGAAACTCCCCGGCCGCGCGCCGCCGATGCGGTGCGGCTCGAGGAATTCCCGGGAGTCGCCGACGCCCTCGTCCGCCGAAACGAGAAATTGGCGTCGTTCTGGATCGACCAACAGCCTCCACCCCGGGAGCCGTTGCTCGGCAGAACTGCCGTGGTCGTCGACTTCGAGGACCAGTGGACTGCGATGCTGGCCCACCAGCTCCGCCATCTCGGGATGGAGGTGTCCGTGGTGAGGTGGGAGAACTACACAGGAACCGATGCAGATCTGCTCGTCTGCGGCCCTGGCCCCGGCGATCCTTCGGTCCGTGACGCCCGCATTCGTGCGGTGGAAGCTGCACTGAGTGAACGGCTTTCCAGTGGTTCCCCGTTGCTGGCGATCTGCCTGAGCCATCAGGTGCTCGCTCGAATGCTCGGGTTGGAGGTGGTTGCGCTCCCGCGCCCACAACAGGGAGTCCAACGGACAGTGCAGGTATTCGGGGAGGACCGGACCGTCGGGTTCTACAACACCTTCACCGCACTGAGCGGTGCACTCGACGGCGTCGAGGTCTCGGCCGACGACGGCCAGGTCAATGCGTTGCGAGGGAAAGGTTTCGAGTCGATCCAGTTCCACGCCGAGTCGGTGTTGTCCATCGACGGGCTCGACATCCTCGCCGGCGTGGTGCACCGCCTCTCCGCCGGCGTCCCCAGTGTCTCCGCCGGCGTGCCTAGTGTCTCCACCGGCGTGCCTAGTGCGGTCGGGTGAGTTCTCTTTGGCGGCACACCTTCCCTGGTGACCGAATGTGACGCTCGGTCACTTGAAGTGAGTGAGCGACGCATTCGGTCACTGGGAGGGGGTCATACAGCTCACCGGGCGCCCACTGCTTCTCGTCGACGGTGCGCGGGGAAGGCGCTGCGCGAGAACACCACCGTCACCAATGCGGCGGCGACGAGCAACGCCGCCGTCAGCACCACCACGGCGATGCCGCTCACATCGATGATCACCCCGCCGACCAGCGCTCCGGATGCAATTGCAACCTGAAACGCGACGACGTAGATCGCGGACGCCTTGTCCGGATCCTCGCGCGGCGTCACCAGCACCGAGGACTGCAGACACACCGGGACCGTGGTGAATGCCAGTCCCCACAGTCCGATGGCCAGAACGGCAAGCACCGCGAGCGACCCCGGCGCAGACTGCATCGTCACCCACAGCACCAGCAGCGCGGCGGCGACAACGGACAGAGCGCCGATCGTCGAGCGTCTCGGCCACCTGTCGAACGTCTTCCCGACGATCCAGATTCCGGCGACGCCGCACAGCCCGTAGACCAGAAGCATCATGGTCAGCGTCGTCCCCATCGCGCCGAGCCCACGGTCGACGAGCAACGAAAAGTACGTGTACGCGATGAAGTGGCCGAGAACCGCGAGAAACGTTGCCACACAGATCATCACGAGAGACCGGTCCAGTGTGCGGATCTTCGTCCGCTCCGGCGTCACCGGGACCTTCATGACCGGCAGCACGAGGAAGAGCGTCGCCGCGATGAGTGCCGAGATCACCCCGATCGAGGTGGCCGCCATGCGCCACCCGAGCCACTGCCCCACCGCCGCCGACAGCGGATTTCCCGCGACGAGCGCCAGGGACGTCCCGGCGTACACCGTCGCGATCGCCTTTCCCTGCTTGCCGGGAGCGGCGAGCGAGGCGGCCACCGGCGCAATCACAGCCCAGAACACTCCGTGTGTCGCCGCGCAGATCATCCGAGCAGCGACCAGCATCGGATACCCGACGGCGAGCGCGGACAGTAGTTGCGACACAGCAAGCGCGGCAACGGTCACCACCACCACGGTCCGCCGCGGCCATCGACGCACGAAGGAGATGAGCGGCATCGTCATCAACGCGACACCGTAGGCGTAGAAGCTCAGCAGCAACCCGACGGCGGATTCGCCGACGCCCATGTCCGACGAGATCTCCGGCAGCAACCCGACTGGCAGCGTCTCGGCAGTGACGTAGGCGAAGGCTGCCGCAGCGAGGACGACGAGTCGGAGCGAACTGGAACCAAGCACGCTGTGTATCGTTACACAATCATCGCCGACGCGCTAGGGTAAGCCCATGAGCACCCGCCCGACCATGGCCGATGTCGCTGCCGCGGCGGGAGTGTCCACGATGAGCGTTTCGTACACCTACAACCAGCCGAGCCGGGTGTCGAAGGCCACGCGCGAGAAAGTCGGTGCTGCGGCCGAATCTCTCGGCTACACCGGGCCCAACCGGGCGGCGCGGTCGCTACGCAGCGGGAAGACCAACAACCTCGGGGTCGTACTCACCGAGAAACTGACCTATTCGTTCGAGAACCCCCAGGCGCGCGCGTTCCTCTCGGGCATCGCGGAAGCCTGCCTCGACACCGACACCGGACTCGTACTGCTCCCCAATTCCCGCGTCGGGGTCGATCTCGATCGGGTGCGCGACGCCCATGTGGACGGATTCGTGTTGTGGACCACCGTCGTCGACGATCCGATGCTCGAGGTCGCCGTATCCACCGGTAAGCCGGTCTGCATCCAGGGCGGTCCGTCCTTCCCCGGGATCCAACTCGTCGGCATCGACGACCGTGCCGCCGCCCATGCTGTCGGAGTCGCCGGGCTGAAGAATTCGAAACACCCGGCGGTGGTCAGCTTTCCGCGCAACCGGGACCGGATCGGTGAGACCGTGTTCGGACCCGATCCCGACGACTCGACGTTTCCGGTGACGGCGGCGCGCCTCGCCGGGTACCGCCGCGCCGTCGTCGAGGCAGGTTTTGCCTGGTCGGACATCCCGGTCACGTTCGCACCGGCAAATCTTCGCTCCGAAGGCGCCGCCGCCGCACGACAACTCGCGGACCGCGACGCGATTCTCTGCAGCAGCGACGAGTTGGCCCTCGGTGTTCTCGACGCACGCCCCGACGTCGCGGTGACCGGCTGGGACGACTCCGAGGCGGCCGAGGCGGCGGGCCTCACCACCGTCGCGCAATCGTTGTACGACCAGGGCCGCGACGCAGCCCGCTGGGTGCTCGGCACCGCTGAGGTGATCCCCCGGGCGCAGTGGTCGCTGAAGATCCGCCGAAGCCCGCCGGCAGACGGCTGACCGAGCACGCGTCAGTCGAGCGGAACGCGGATCCGGGCACTCGTACCTGAGCCCGGGTCGGATGTCAGATCGAAAGTGCCACCGAGACTTTCGATGCGAAGGTAATGAGAGGCGAGCCCGATGTGTCCCTCCCCGACTCTCGCCGCGAGGACATCGGTGTCGAAACCGATTCCGTCGTCCTCGACCGACAGTTCGACGCCCGAATCCGATTGGCGCAGTGACACGGTCACGTTCTTCGCACCGGCATGCTTGTCGATGTTGACCAACAGTTCCCGTGCCACCTTGTAGAGGATTTGCTCGTGCGTCCTGCTCACGTCCGCGATCCCGACGTGCAGCGTGTAGCCGGATCTCGCCGCCATCTTCTCGGCCAGTTCGGCGACAGCCGAGGACAATCCCAACTGCGCGAGAACCTGCGGATGCAACGACGTCACCGACGATCTCAGTTGCACCGCAGTCTCACGGAGAGCCGATTCCGCCGCCGCCAACGCGGGATCGTCGCTCCTCTCGCGGGCTTCCTCGACGTCGAAGCGCGCGGCCAACACATTCTGCAACGGCCCGTCGTGCAGATCTTCCGCCAGCCGCGCGCGCTCGTTCTCCTCTGCGGCCAGCGCCTCGATAACCAGTCTCCGCCGGACGTCCAGCAACCCGACGACCGTCTGGGCGCGGCGTACGAGCACGAAGGACAGCCCGGTCGTCGCTACCGTCAACCAGAGTAGAAAGCCCAGGTAGAGGTACACGACGTTCGGTAGATCCACCTCGTCGTCACGTACCGCGTAGAACAGATACACCGAAAAGTAGGCGATCGCGGACGCCGCTCCGAGGGTTGCCGTCAACGCAGGCCGATACTGGAACGCCACCGCGACCGGAAGCAGAAAGAACACCGGCAGAAGGTACGAGGTGGCACCTCCCGATGCCGCGCACAACGCGATGACGGCGACCAGATCTACCGTCGTCGACGCCCATCCAGCCCACCGCCCCACCGGTTTTCGCGCTGTCCACACCAGCCACACCGTTGCTGCGATCCCGTAGGCCACGAGGATGCCCCGGAACACTCCCGGCTCCCAATGATCGACGTCGACGACGGTTCCGAGAAGGGCGATCAATGCGACGAGCGGCAACCGCAACACCGCGGTGACCAGCACGGCCTCGGTGGCGAATCGGGCGAGGACACGCTCCTGATAAGTCGTCACTCCAGCAATCCCCGGCGCATGGCCTCGGCAACGGCGGAACCACGATCGTTCACGCCCAGCTTGTCGTAGAGCCGCTGAACGTGGGTCTTGACGGTCGACGGTGCGAGAAACAGTGCGCGGCCCATGTCCGGGATCGATGTGCCCGACGCGATGAACTCCAAGACTTCTCGCTCGCGCGGACTCAGCACGGGGCCCGACGGCTGGTTGCGCTTGCGGATCTCCCCCGCGAGCCCCATCGCGAGTTCGGGCGCGATCACATCCTTGCCGTTCGCGCACTGCACGACGGCATCGACGAGTTGGGACCGGGAGGATTCCTTCGGCAGAAAGCCCGAAGCCCCCTCCTGCAGAGCGTGATAGACGATGGCTGCCTCGTCGTGCGCGCTGAGGAGCAGGACGCGAGTCCGCAGCCCGTCGCGGACGACGGCAGCGGCAACCTGAGTTCCGTCCAGATGCGGCATGCGGTAGTCGAGGAGGGCTACGTCGGGATCGTGCTCGCGAATGGCCGCCAGGGACGCGTTGCCGTCGTCCGCCTCGGCCACGACGTCGACGAGCCCGCTTCCGTTCAGAGCCCGCACCACACCGTCGCGGAACAGTGGGTGATCGTCTCCGACCACGACGCGCACCTTCGGCTGCATACGGCAACTTTTCCATCCGCGGGCCCCGGTGTCCCCCGATCGGTGGACATCGAGTTCATCCCGCACCACCGCCGGTCGGTGGACAGACCGCGGCCCTCCAGCGAGACATAGTTGTTCCAGAGCGAAACACCAACCGAGACAAGGACACACACCATGAAGAACAGCCGCTACCTCGCCGCCGGATTCACCACTCTCGCCATTGCAGGACTTGCGCTGGGAGCCACCGGGATCGCTTCTGCCGGAACCCTGCCCACCACGGGCAACACCATCGCCATGACCGTGGCGAACGACTCGAACCAGACCATCTACCTCCAGGGGTCGGACAACCCGTACGGCAGCTGGATCGCCGGACCCCCGCAGTCCGTGGCGCCGCATTCTTCCCGGATCATCACCGCGACGAACAACGACCCGCGTGGCCTCGGCGTCGACGCCACCTACTCGCTGCCCGACGGCACGGGCACCGCCGTCTTCATGGCGAACGACTACTCCAATTCCACCGATATCGACGGCACGCGGACCACCGGACCCAATGCAGGCCGATTCAGCATCAGCAGTTGGATCGACACCACGTACCCCGACATGAACGTCACGTACCACCTCAGCACCTCGTAAATCCTCCTTCCCTGTGACGGGAAGCACAGCGTGTACCGTTGCCGGTGTCGGCTTGCTCACCAGAAACAAGGGTTCCGCCCTGTTTCTGGCGCCGAACCATACCTTCGGGTTACTGTGGGGCGGGCCGACCGGCCACAGGGGGGGAGTATGAGCCGAGAGCCGTCTATGCCCCGATTTGCCGCCGAACAAGTCTTCAGCACGCCCGTAGCAACGCTCGATTCGCTGCCGGAAGCGCTCATTCTCGTCGACGCGTCCTTTGTCGTCACCTACGCCAATCCTGCCGCCGCCACGCTGCTCACCACATCGATCGAACGGCTCGTCGGTCGATGCATGGACGCCTGGTTCACCGAACCTGCATGGACAGGCTTCCTGGCCGCGTGCAGTGCTTCCGACGGCGCTGCATTCGAAGACTTCTCCTATCCCCTGCAGCGATGGCTGTCGTACCGCAGCCATCGCAGCACCGACGGGTTCGCTGTGTGGCCGTCGGACATCACCGACGAACGACTGGGCACCACGCGCAACGAGTGGACGGACGAGCTCGCCCAGACGATGCTCGACGCCGTTCCCGCCGCGACCGTCGTCATCGATCTCGCAGGTTCGATCATGCTGGCCAACCGGGCATGGGCCGAATTCTGGTCCGACAAACCCGACGGTGCCGCCAACGCACCGGGCGGAAACTACTTCGAATCGTTCTCCGCATCGGCCGCCGAAGGCAACGAGCAGGCGGCAGCGACCCTGGTGGGGCTGCATGCCCTCGCACGCGGCGACGAGCACATGTTCGCACTCGAATGCGACCTGGCTCCCGACCCCTATCGCTTACGCGCGACGCGCCTTGCGGACGGTGGCGGTATCTACATCACCCACTCCTACATTCGGGACACGGACACCGAGGAGGGCAGTCGATCCGACCCGCTCACCGGTCTGCCCAATCGCGACGAGATCGAAGCGTTGCTCGCGGTGGAACTGGCGAACCGCGCGCCCGACCACGAGGTAAGCGTCTTGTTGGTCGACATCGACGGGTTCAAGGAATTCAACGACGCGCTCGGCCCGACCCAGGGCGACGAACTACTGCAACTGGTCGCGGATCGGCTCGCCGCCTCCACCAGGCCCACCGACACGCTGGGCAGACTCACCGGTGACGAATTCGTCGTGATCGCCCGCGGATGCCAAGCCATCGCAGCACGAGCATTGGCAGCGGGGTTCTCCAGCGTCATGGAACCCTCCTTCGAACTCGGGGACAGGCAACTCACCGTCACCGCGAGTGTCGGCGTCACCACCTCGAATGCCGATACCACCGACCCGATTCAGCTCGTCCACGACGCCACCACAGCAATGCACGCCGCGAAATCGCTCGGCCGCAACAGCCATCAGGTGTTCTCCACCGACCTGCGCGACAGCAATCGCAAGCGCCTCGAGCTCGTCGAACGGCTCCGAGGCGTCGCGATGGCCGAACACGAACTCGAAATGGTCTACCAACCCATCGTCGAACTGGCGACGGGCATCGTCGTCGGCGCCGAAGCACTCATCCGTTGGAATCACCCCGAGCTCGGTCTGCTCATGCCGGACAGCTTCATCGGGCTCGCGGAGGACGCGGACCTCATCGTGCCGCTCAGCAACTGGATACTCACCCAGGTCGGACGAACCGTCGCTGCCTGGCAATGCCAGGACCTCAACGTGCAGGTCGGCGTCAACGTCAGTCCACTGCACTTCGCGGAGGGCACCCTCGCTACCGACGTCAACGCCGTCATCGACTCCCTCGGCATCGAACCCGGCCGGCTCTGCCTCGAACTCGCCGAATCGAAATCACTGCACGATGTCGACGCCGTCTACTACCAACTGATGGATGTTCGACGGCACGGCTCCCTCGTCGCGATCGACGACTTCGGCTCCGGCTTCTCCTCGCTCGAGCGACTCGCCACACTGCCGGTCGACATCCTCAAAATCGACAAATCGCTCACCCAGCACCTCGACAGCAAAGACCTACAGCGTCGGCGCGCAATGACCGCACTGTGCCGAGCCGTCGTCGAAGTGACGCACGACCTCGGCAAGGACACCGTCGTCGAAGGCATCGAAACCAAAGACCAACTCGACGCCTGCATCGACATGGGCGTCACCTTCGGGCAAGGTCACCTATTGGGCAGACCGATGACGGCCGCCAAGCTCGAAACCATCCTGATCCAGAACGGCGCTCACAGCGCGTCGGCATGACGTGAGGAAAAATCGGCCGTGAAGATCGATGACGAGGTCGGACGCTTCGCAGGCGCCCAACGCGCAATACTGTCCACCGTCAACCCCGACGGCACCCCGCACCTGGTGCCGGTGGTCTTCGCCCAGGTCGGCGAGACCCTGGTCAGCGCCATCGACTGGAAACCCAAGACCACCCGCAAGCTGCAGCGACTCGAGAACATCCGCGCCGATCCAGCCGTCAGCCTCATCGTCGACAATTACGACGACGACTGGACCAGCCTCTGGTGGGTGCGAGCAAGCGGCTCCGCGCGGGTAGCCGAACCGGACACCGACGACTGCACCTCCGCCATCGACGCGCTGGTCGAAAAGTACAAGCAATACGCCACCGCGAGGCCCGAAGGTCCGGCCATCATCGTCGGCAACCTGACCTGGCGGTCCTGGCGGGCGTCGTAGCCTCTGCCTCCTGGCGTCACCGGGGAGTCCGTCGGCTACAAAACCGTTCGCGCAACGAACGTATTCGATGCACACTGCTGAGATGCCGACCACACCACCTGAGCGAATCGAGCTCGACGGAATCGTGATTCGCCGCGAAACCAGCGACGACGCGCACGCAGTGGCCGACGCCATCGCGTCGAACATCCCGCGATTGGCACCGTGGATGGAATGGGCCGTCGCCGAGGCAGGCAACGTCGACACTCAGCTCACACGAATCGCGGACAACGCGGTCCAGTGGAACTCGGGAAGCGTCTACGACTATCTGATCACCGACGCCTCGGAAGTCGAAGTACTAGGCAAAGCGGGAATGCACAAGCGCTCGGACGACGGACTCGAGATCGGCTACTGGTTGACTCAGGCCGCCGAAGGCCGCGGATTCATGACACGAATCGCGGCAGAGTTGACTTTCGTCGCGCTGAGCATGGATGGCATCGACAAGGTCGAAATACATTGCGACGAAGCCAATCTCCGCAGCCGAGCGATACCCGAGCGGTTGGGGTATCGACTCGACCGCGTAGTCGACCATCCGATCACGACCACCCATCAGACCGGGCGTCAGATGATCTGGATTTACGACGCCACCTCGTAGACCGAATACGCTGGGCTTCGAACACAGCCGTTGCCGTCAGGATTCGGTCGGTTCGGTCAAGCGTGCGAGCGAATCGACGAGCGAGTCCTCCAGCCCACCCGGCCATGGGAACGATGGAGCCGTCTGCCGCAGCGTGGACAAGCCATGCAGTCCCACCCATAATGCGGCCGCATCCGTGCCCGGATCCGCGCTGGTCGACCGGCCCTCCTCGATGCATTCCGCAATTCCGGTGACCAACACCTCGAATGCCCTCAGTCCCAGCTTGGCCCGTGCGTCCAGCTCCTCGCTGGTCGGCTCCGGACCCGAATCGCCCGCATTCCACACCACACCGAACATGACCCGATAGAGATTCGGCTGTTCACGCGCAAACGAGAGATAGGCCGTGCAGACCGCACGTAGCCGGTCCGTCGCACGGTCACCCACGTACGCCGCCCGTAAGGTCGCCTCCAGTTCGTCGAACGCGCGGTCGACGACGGCCCGGAGCACAGCGTCGAGATCCGCGTAGTGACGGTAGATCGACGGCGCGGTAATGCCCGCTTCGCGCGCGACCGCGCGGAGCGTGACGGCCGACGCAGACCCGCTCTGCAGCAGCGATGTCGCCGCCGCAACTATCTCCTCGCTCAAACGCGCCCCTTCGCCACGTGCGTTTCGTGGACGACTTGGATCTGCCTTCACATCGGTCACGCCGATAACTTTACACGCGTTTACTTATGGTCTAGGTTAACAGCTGTACGTATACACCTGTTAACTTATCGAGGGAGTGCCGAATGAACAGCCATATTCGCGAAGCGGAGACCGAAGTACAGGCCGGCCGCACCCGCCGAATCGAGATTGTCCTGCCGGGGAAGGTAGAGCCGCAGGGACTACAAGCCCGGACGACAACCGCGCGCGTACCGAGCGCCGGCCGCACGCTCGTACGCATGGAAAGCACCGGGGTTTCGTTCGCCGAGCAGCAAATGAGGAGAGGCACATACTTCAAGCAGCCCCCATTCCCTTTCGTTCCCGGTTACGACCTGGTGGGTGTAGTCGACGAGATCGGCGAAGGTGTCGACCCGTCGTGGATCGGCAGGCGGGTCGCGGCAGTCACCAAAGTCGGTGCCTGGTCCACGATGGTCGACGTCGCTGCGATCGATCTGCTTCCCGTGCCTGCCGACCTGGACGCCGCCGCCGTGGAAGCCGTCATTGTCAACGGCATCACCGCCTGGCAGATGCTGCACGACCGAGCTCGGGTCCGCCGAGGCGGCACCATCGTCGTGCTCGGGGCCAACGGCGGCGTCGGGACCGCGCTCGTACAACTCGCCCGGATCGCCGGCATTCGCGTGATCGGCACTGCCGCCACGCGGCACCACGAACTCGTCCGCACCCTCGGCGCCGAGCCGGTCGATGCCCGCGATCCGCAGCTGTACAAGCGAATCCGTGACCTTGCCCCCGACGGAGTCGATGCAGTATTCGATCACGTCGGTGGATCCGGTATCCGCAAGTCGTGGTCGCTACTGAAGCGGGGCGGTGCACTCATCGCGTACGGCACCGCTTCGTCGATGGGCCGAAAGAGCACCATTGCGCTGCCGTTCCTCCAACTGTTCGCCCAGATTGCACTCTGGAACGCACTGCCCAACGGACGCCGCGCAGAGTTTTACGACTTCTGGGCGGGTAAAGCCCGAAATCCCGAGAAATATCAAGCGCACCAAGCGACTTCGTTCGCCCACGTGGTCGAGCTGCTCGGCACTGGCACACTGGCGCCGCAGATCGCCGCCCGTTTCCCGCTCGACGAGGCCGGCGACGCGCTCGCGCTCGCGGAAAGCCGCACAGTCGCAGGCAAGATCGTACTCCAACCACGCTGACTACTGAACGAATTCCTCACTCGCCCAACTCTATTCGACAGGATATGCCATGACCATCACACTCCCGACCTCGTTCCCCGACACCGCACCACTTCCGGACACCACCCCGAAGGTTCCGTTGGTCGACAACCGGATCGCCTACCTGGGCTTCGCCCTCGCCTACATACTCGGCCACGGCGGCACTTCTCTCACCCTCGGCGCTGACCCACTGCTCGACGCCCCCAGCTGGCTCCCGATGATTTTTCTCGGCGTGGGACTTCTCGTCGGAACCGTTGCGGCGACCGTGGCCGCGACTCGTTCGCAGCGCGGACTCAGCGCACACGAGGCTCGGCCTCACAAGCTGCTCGGACTGGCCTGGATCATCGGCTTCCTCGGCCTTTTCCTGGCGATCACCGGCCTCACCGCCGCCACCGGCGACCCAGGACTGCAGACCTTGCTGTGGCCGAGCGGCTCGGCGTTGATCGTCGGACTCGTCTACCTCGCCGAAGGTGCCATGCGCCGCGACACACTGCACTACACGCTCGGCGCCCTGCTCATCGTGATCGGAACCAGCGCGCTACTCCTACCGACGACGCTCGCCATTGGAACCGTCGCAGTCTGTGGCGGAACCGCGTACGTGACAGCCGCGATCCTCGATCACCACCGCCGCGTGCGTAGTTGATGCCGGCCGGAGCCACCCATCTCGTCATACATCTCGACGCCTGGTCCCCGCACCCGTACCGTTGGGTAGGTGACGGGGGCCACCCGGTGAATCTGCCGCGCACGGACCTGTTTGGATAGTTGGAGGGGAAGCATGGCGATATCGGACATCAAGGAGTACGCCCACCTGACCGAGGCGGACATCGAGGCCCTCGGTAAGGAATTGGACGACATCCGTCGGGACGTCGAGGAGTCTCGGGGCGAACGGGACGCGAAGTACATTCAGCGCGCCATCGGGTTCCAGCGTTCGCTGGTGGTGGCCGGCCGAGTGGTGTTGTTCGCGAGCAAGCGTCGGCCTGCCTGGCTGCTGGGCACAGCCCTTCTCGGTGCGGGCAAGATCATCGAGAACATGGAGCTGGGCCACAACGTCATTCATGGTCAGTGGGACTGGATGAACGATCCGGAGATCCATTCGAGCAACTGGGAATGGGACAACACCTGCCCGTCCTCGGGGTGGAAGCACTCGCACAACTTCACGCATCACAAGTACACCAACATCGTCGGGCTCGACAACGATGTGGGTTACGGCATTCTCCGTATCACCCGCGATCAGAAGTGGACTCCGCAATATCTGGCGCAGCCGCTGGTCAACGCGCTGCTGGCGACGTTCTTCGAGTGGGGCGTCGCGCTGCATCACCTCGAGACGGACAAGCTCCGCACGGGTGAGGTGAAGTGGGAAGACAAGAAGGAGATGGCGTTCGACGTTCTTCGCAAGATCGCGAAGCAGGTCGGCAAGGACTACATCGTGTTCCCGGCACTGACCGGTCCGGCATGGAAGTCGACGTTGACCGCCAATGCCACCGCCAACTTCATCCGCAACTACTGGACGTACGGCGTCATCTTCTGTGGACATTTTCCCGATGGCGCCGAGAAGTTCACGCTCGGCGAATACGAGACCGAGACGCAGCCGGAGTGGTACCTGCGTCAGATGCTCGGCAGTGCGAACTTCACGGCAGGCCCCGCGCTGGCGTTCATGAGCGGCAATCTCTGCTACCAGATCGAGCACCACCTGTTCCCGGATCTCCCGAGCAATCGGTATGCCGAGATCGGCCTCAAGATCCGGGCACTGTGCGACAAGTACGACCTGCCGTATACGACGGGTTCGCTTGCTCACCAGTACGGGCAGACGCTGCGCACGATCATGAAACTGTCTCTCCCGAATCGCTTCCTGTCGGCCACATCCGACGATGCACCGGAAACGGCGTCGGAGCTCAAGTTCCGTATCCGCGGGGGCATGAAGGAAGTGTTCGGCGTCGATCCCGATACGGGTAAGCGTCGTGGTCTTCGTACGGCTCTGGCCATGGTCGGCAAACACACCCCGGTTCACCAGAGCGATTGATCACCTGATTCCCGCCGTCGGCGCTACCGTTGCCCTGGGGTAACTGCAGCGCTGACGGGTAGGAGTGAGCTGTGACGAGTACATCGGTGTCACCGGAGCAGGCCAATCGTGGAGAAAAGAAGGTGCCACGAGCGTTCGTGCCACCGGAACGTGGCCGTCTCAGCGAGGTTCCCCATATCGCGGGACTGATTCTCGGAGTCTTCGCCGTTCTGGTGTTCCTCTGGTCGCTGTCCCCCGCGCTGCGCGTGCTCATCCGCGTTCCACGCGAGTACGTGGACACCTACTACCTCGACGCTCCCGACACTTCTCTGTCCTGGGCGCTCGTCGTCGGCCTCACCGCCGCAGCCCTCGCGAGCCGCAAACGCATCGCCTGGTGGTTCCTGACGGTGTATCTCCTGCTCGTCGCCCTGACGAACCTCGGCGAAGGCATCGACGAGAACAACATCAGTTCCTGGATCGCCCTCGGGGTGCACGTCGTGGTGATCGGGATCCTGATCGCCGCCCGCAAGGAGTTCTACACCCGCGTCAGACGCGGAGCAGTGTGGAAAGCGCTGGGCGTGCTGGTGCTGGGCGCGGTCATCGGCACCCTCGTCGGCTGGGGTCTCACCGCGCTGTTCCCCGGCACCCTTCCCGAGAGCCAGACGTTCCTGTGGGCGATCAATCGCGTCACTGCCGCCGCAACGGTCGACAACGAACAATTCGACGGTCGCCCACACGTTTTCGTCAATACACTGCTCGGACTCTTCGGCGCCCTCGCACTGTTGGCTGCCGTCGTCACACTCTTTCGTTCGCAGCGCTCGACCAATGCATTGACCGCTCAGGACGAGTCCGCTCTGCGAGGCCTGCTCGACAAGTACGGCGCCGACGACTCCCTCGGCTACTTCGCCACCCGGCGGGACAAGGCGGTCATCTTCGCCCCCAGCGGGAAGGCCGCCGTCACGTTCCGTGTGGAGATGGGCGTTTGTCTCGCCAGCGGTGATCCCATCGGCAACTCCGAGGCGTGGCCGCACGCCATCGACGCGTGGCTCGAACTCGCCGCGAAGTACGGGTGGACGCCCGCGGTCATGGGTGCGAGCGAAAACGGTGCGACGGCATTCAAACGCGCCGGATTGAACGTTCTCGAACTCGGCGACGAAGCCATCCTCTACACCAAGACGTTCAACCTGAACGGCCGCGAGATGCGGCCCGTGCGCCAGGCGGTCAACCGTGCAAGGAAGGCCGGCGTGACCGTCGAGATTCGACGCCACCGCGACATCCCCGCGGCCGAGATGGCCGACATCATCGAGTGCGCCGACAACTGGCGTGACACCGAGACCGAGCGCGGATTCTCGATGGCACTCGGCCGTCTCGGCGACCCTCTCGACGGTGACTGCCTGTTGGTGCAGGCACGCCAGGGAGAGAAGACGGTCGGCGTTCTGTCGTTGGCGCCGTGGGGACGCACCGGGGTATCTCTCGATCTGATGCGCCGCGATCCCCAATCTCCGAACGGAGTCATCGAACTTCTCGTCTCCGAATTGGCAACCGGTGGAGACCAATTCGGGATCAGCAAGATCTCGCTCAACTTCGCGGTGTTCCGTGCGGTGTTCGAGGAAGGCAGCCGAATCGGCGCAGGCCCGGTCCTGAGAATCTGGCGCTCGGTGCTGGTGTTCTTCTCCCGCTGGTGGCAGCTCGAAGCGCTGTATCGCTCCAATCTGAAATACCAGCCCGACTGGGAGCCGCGGTACCTGTGCTTCGCGGACAACCGGGAACTTCCGAAGGTCGGCATCGCCTCGGCCATCGCCGAGGGCTTCCTCACCCTCCCCACGTTCCGACGTGCCCGTAAGCACACCGGCAGCCACGTCGCGATCCCGCAGTCACTCGTCGGCAACCCCGACATCCACTCGGACGGTAGCGGACCGAACAGCACCGATTTCGCCGACGAGCAAGACGAAACCAGGGGTCCGAAACGTCCCGACCAGGTGCGCGTTCGCATCTCCAAGCTGGAACGCTTGAGCAGCGAAGGCACCGACGGGTATCCCGTCGCCTATCCCCCGACGCATACCGTCGCCGAAGCATTGGCGGCACCGCAGGGCACCAAGGTACGAATCGCCGGACGCATCCTGCGAAACAGGGATTACGGCGGCGTCGCCTTCGCGCTGGTGCGCGATTGGACCGACGACATTCAGGTGCTGTTCGATCGAGAACGCGTCGGCGACGCCCTCGATCGATTCGATTCCGATTTCGACCTCGGCGACCTGATCGAGGTCAGTGGAACCATCGGCCGAAGCAAGAAGGGTGAATTCTCGCTGCTCGCCTCCGAGTGGCGGATGAACGCCAAGTGCCTGCATCCGCTCCCGGACAAGTGGAAGGGACTGACGGATCCGGAATCACGCGTCCGTCAGCGCTATGTCGATCTCGCGATCAATCGAAGCGCACGAGATCTGATGATCGCACGCAGCAATGTGGTGAAATCCCTCCGCGATTCACTCGGCGACCGCGGCTACATGGAAGTCGAGACGCCGATTCTGCAGCAGGTACACGGCGGGGCGAATGCCGCGCCGTTCATCACGCACATCAATGCGTACAACCTCGATCTGTATCTGCGCATCGCACCGGAGCTGTACCTCAAACGCCTGTGCGTCGGCGGCATGGACAAGGTCTTCGAAATCGGGAGGGTCTTCCGCAACGAAGGCGCCGACTTCAAGCACAACCCCGAGTTCACCATTCTCGAGGCGTACGAGGCACACAGCGACTACGAACGCGCAATGGTGTTGTGCCGTGAGCTGATTCAGAAAGCGGCGGTCGCCGCGCACGGACGCGAGATCGTCCTGCGCCCCGACGGTCCGAACGGCGAGATGATCGAGATCGACATCTCCGGTGAGTGGCCGGTCAAGACGGTGCACGGGTCGGTCGCCGAGAAGCTCGGTGTCGACGTGTCCCCGGCTTCCTCCCTCGAGGAACTGCAGCGACTGTGCGACGAGCATGATATTCCGTACGAAAAGGACTGGGACGCAGGCGCCGTCGCCCAGGGGATGTACGAGCACCTCGTCGAGGACTACACCGAGTTCCCGACGTTCTACAAGGACTTCCCGACGTCGATGTCGCCGTTGACGCGGCCGCATCGATCGATTCCCGGTGTCGCCGAGAAATGGGATCTCGTGGCGTGGGGTGTCGAACTCGGGACCGCGTACAGCGAGCTCACCGATCCGGTCGATCAGCGTCAGCGGCTGACCGAGCAGTCGATGCTCGCAGCAGGCGGCGACGAGGAAGCCATGTCGCTCGACGAGGACTTCCTGCAGGCCCTCGAGTACGGCATGCCGCCCACCGGCGGGCTCGGCATGGGCGTCGACCGTGTGGTCATGCTGATCACCGGCGGGAGTATCCGCGAGACACTCGCGTTTCCGCTCGCCAAACCACGGCAGTAATGGTTCCGCTCGCGCTGGCGGCGAGCGCGGTTCTGTACTCGGTGTGGACGCTGGAATTCTTCCTGGACACTCCGATTGCTCCGCTGCACGCGTACACGAGCGAGTTGGCGGCGTTCGACCAGCCGTCCGGTTGGCTGTTCCGCTGGTGCGATCTGGCAGCGGGAATTCTGGTGGTCGGTGCGGGTGCTCTCGGGCTACGCCGGTACCGCCATCGGTGGATCTGGATCGCCTTGATCGTCTTCGGCGCCGCAACGGTTCTCGACTCGCAGTGGTCGCTGAGCTGCGCCCCGACGGGTGACGACGCCTGTGCCACCGCCGAGGCCGCGGGTTCGGTTCCGCTGACCCATCGTCTGCACACCGTGTCGAGTACGACAGCGAGTGCGGCGGCGCTGGTGGCGATCGTGATGTTCGCGTGGACTGCGCGGGGTGAAGGCCGCCTCGGCAGAGTAGCGGTGGTTCTCGCGGCCGTCCTCGTCGTCTCGACGGTATGGACCCTCGCCGCGGTATTCGTCGACTCGACCGTCGGCCTGGCTCAGCGGACGCAACTGATGTCTTTCGCGATTTCGCTGGTAATCCTTGCCGTAGCGACGCGCCAAGGCAGAAAATGTTTCACATGAAACAAGACCCTCCGGGCGGTTTCGTCACCGTCTCCGGGCTGAGGACCCACGTGGTGACAGCGGGGGCCGGTCCGACCGTGGTGTTGTGCGGCGGGCTGGGGAGCAATTGGTTCGACTGGGACGACTGCGCTCGAATTCTGGCGGCGTTCCACACCGTGGTAATCATCGATCGTCCGGGGTTCGGACTCAGCGAGCCGTTCCCTCGCGGTGAGACGCCGACCGTGACGGAGGAGGCCGCTCGCATCCTCGGAGTTCTCGATGCTCTGGAACTGACCGGGCCCGCGGTGATCGTCGGGCATTCGATTGCCGGCTTCTATGCCGAGGCCTTCGCCCGCCTGCACCCGGATCGCACGTCGGGCATGCTGTTGCTCGATTCGAGCGCCGAACGCGACCCCTGGCAGATCGTGCCCAAGAAAATTCGAATCTCACTTGCCTACCGGCTGTCCGCGGCCCTTTCCGCGAGCGGCCTCCAGCGATTGCTCGGTCCCACGGTCAGACGAATACTGAATCAGTCGATCCCGCCCGACGGGATCCCCATCGAGACATACGACTGGATCGACCGGATCTACCGCACGCCGTCGTATCTGGAGGCAGCGTTGATCGAGGATTTCGTCTACCCGGACATGGCGCTCGAACTGAACACGATCAGGCGTCGTACGTCGATGCCCGACGTTTCCGTGACCGTCGCAGCTGCTCACACCGGTAGGCCGACGCCGTGGGGACGCAGTTGGCTGGCGAAACAGCAGCGACTCGCGCGGTATCTCGATGCAACGTTCACGGTGGTCGGCGATGCTCACCACCACGCGATGATCGACCAGCCGGCCGAGGTGGCGCGCTTGATCAGCGAACTGGTGTCACATCACAAAGCGCTCGACACGTAACGTGTGCTCCCGAGCCCGCACCCAAGACCCGAGCCAAAGTTCGGCGATGGTGCGGTACGCGAGAGGAACAGAAGATGGCTGTATCGATCAGCACAACGTCAGGCCGACAGTCCAAGCTCCTTGGTTTGGGTGTCCACCGACCCGAGCGGGTGGTGACCAACGACGAAATCTGCGAAACCATCGACTCGAGCGACGAGTGGATCCAAACGCGGTCCGGAATCAAGAACAGGCGTTTCGCCGATCCTGAGGAAAATGTCGTCGCCATGTCGATTTCGGCAGGCAAGAAGGCTCTCGAAGCCAGTGGCCTGACGGCCGATCAGATCGACACCGTCATCGTCGCCACCTCGACCCACCTCGAACTGACCCCGCAGGCCGCTGCGAAGGTGGCACACGGTCTCGGTACCAAAGGGCCGGCTGCGTTCGACATCTGCGCCGGCTGCGCTGGGTTCTGCTACGCACTGACCGTTGCATCCGACCTGGTCAAAGGCGGCACTGCCAAGTACGTCCTGGTCATCGGAGCCGAGCAGCTGAGCGTGACCACCGATCCCTACGACCGCACGACGCGATTCATCTTCGCCGACGGCGCGGGCGCCGTGGTCGTCGGCCAGAGCGACGAGACCGAGATCGGGCCCGCCGTCTGGGGCTCCGACGGCTCGCAGTCGGACGCGATCGTTCAGACCATCGACTGGTACGACTACATCACCACCAAGGAAACCGTCGAACGTCCGTGGATCAAGATGAACGGCATCTCCGTGTTCCGGTGGGCGGCGTTCGAGATGGGCAAGGCCGCGCAGAAGGTTCTGGACGTTGCCGGCATCAAGGCCGACGAGCTTCACGCGTTCGTGCCGCACCAGGCGAACAGCCGCATCACCGAGTTGCTGGCCAAGAGCCTGAACCTGAACGAGGACACCCCGGTCGCCAACGACATCGCCGAGACGGGCAACACGTCCGCAGCGTCGATTCCACTGGCGATGGAGGAACTGCTACGCACGGGCAAGGCCAAGCCGGGCGACACCGCTCTGCTGCTTGCCTTCGGTGCGGGTCTGTCCTACGCGGGCCAGGTCGTCAAGCTCCCCACGCTCTAGGTCCTTACGCCTGAGGTTCCGGCAGGAGAGGCCGAGTACGAATCCGTACTCGGCCTCTCCTGTGCCGGCAGTAGGGTGACGGCATGCCGAAGCCACCGTTGCCCGAAGATGCCGTCGAACTGTTGAAGAAGCCGAACCCGGCCGTCATGGCCGTCGTCCGCGCAGACGGGACTCCTATCACGGCCCCGACCTGGTACCTGTTCGAGGACGGCAAGATCGTCCTCAACTTCCAGGCCGACCGCAAGCGCCTCGAGCACATCAAGGCCAATCCCAAGGTCTCGATCTCGGTGCTCGACGAAGCCAGCTGGTACACCCACGTGACCGTCCACGGCACCATCACGTTGCAGGACGATCCGGATCTGGTCGATATCGACCGCATCTCGACTCACTACACCGGAGACAAGTACCCCCTTCGCGATCAGGCTCGCGTCACCGGATACCTCGAGATCGACGCATACGTCGGCTGGGGCGCAGTCGGTCAGTGATCTCGGCGCTGGGTGTTCCGGCGCGTGGTGATGCCCATGATCAGCGCGGCCAGCAGCGCGAGGCCGATGACGAACAACGCCATCGCCGTCCATCCGAATTGCTGGAACACCAGGCCACCGCACCAACCGACGATGCTGGATCCGCCGTAGTAGAAGAGGTTGTACAGCGAGGTCGCCTGGGCGCGGCCGACGGTTGCGCGCTGGCCGGTCCAGCCGGACGCGATGGCGTGGGCGGCGAAGAATCCGATGGTCAGCACCACGAGCCCCGCCAGCAGAACTATCAGATTATTGCTGATGGTCAGAGCGACACCGGCAATCATCACGGCCGTCGATGCCGCGAGGACGACCCCACGCCCGTGCTTCAGAGCGAGTTGACCCGCCACTCGTGAGGACACCGTGCCGCTCAGGTAGGCGATGAAGATGAGGCTGATCAGGGACTGCGGCAGACCGAACGGCTGCGCCCCCAGCCGAAATCCGAGGAAGTTGTAGATCGCGACGAACCCGCCCATCAGCAGGAAACCCTGTGCGTACAGCGCGAGCATTCCGGGGTCGCGAAGGTTGGCCCGCAGCCGCGCTCCCAGCGACGGCCCGTCCTCGGCAGAACCCGGCGAGCGTCGCGGCGTCGGCGCGAGCCACAGAAACAACCCCGCAGCGACGGCGGCGATGACGGACACCGTCAACGTTCCGATCCGCCAGTTGGTCAGCTCGGCAACCGGGCCGGCGACGATTCGGCCCAGCAGGCCGCCGAGAGTGGTGCCCGAGACGTAGGTCGCTGCCGCGAGAGCAGTGTGTTTGCGGTGCACTTCCTCGCTCAGGTAAGCGATGGCGATCGCCGGCAGACCGCCGAGTGCGGCGCCCTCGAAGAATCGAATGCCGAGCAACATAGGGAGTGACGACGACAGCGGGACGAGCAGCCCCAGCACGGTTGCAGCGATGATCGAGCAGCTCATCGCCTTGACTCGGCCGATCCTGTCGGCGGCCACCGACCACGGCAACACCGACACGGCAACACCGACGGTGGCGAGACCGACCGCCAGCGAGGACTGCGACGGAGTGATGGCCAGTCCGGAGGCGATCAGCGGCAGAATGCCCTGCACCGAGTAGAGCTGCGCGAAGGTGGCGATACCCGCGAACAGCAACGCCGCGACCAGGCGCTTGTACTCCCGCGATCCGCGGGGATGGCCCTCCCACTGGAGGGTGAAATCGGTGGTCGTCGAACTCATTACTTCAACGTAGGAGTTGGCGGCGCATGCGTCCAATGCATGAACGATGACATTCCCATACATCGGCGATATGATTTTCTTCGTGCGCGTCGAAGCTCAGGATCTGCTCCCGCTCATCCCCACGTTGTTGGCGGTCGCCGACACCGAACACATCACCGAGGCGTCGCACATCCTCGGAGTGCCGCAGCCGACCGTCAGCCGTCAGATCGCCCGGGCGTCGGCGGTGCTCGGAGTGGACATCGTCGAGCGCCGCGGTCGCGGCATCACCCTCACTGCGGCGGGCAAGATCCTCGTCCCGTACCTGCAACGGGTGGCCGTCGACCTCGAAGCCGGTCTGGAGGCCATGAGCGAGCACGACGCCCGCGCACGAGGCCACATCTCGATCAGCTTCCAGAACACCCTCGGCGAGGACATCGTCCCCGCGTTGATCAAAGCGTTTCGCACCGATCATCCGGCCGTCACGTTCGGCCTCGACCAGGGGGCGCGAGCTCGGTGCCTCGATCGGCTCGACGACGGCGGGGCTGACGTCGCGTTCGTGGCCCTCAGCAGCGAGCACACCGAGGACAACTCCTTTCAGCTCTACGACGAACGACTGGTCCTCGTTGTGCCGGCCGACCATCGCCTCGCCGGGCGTCGCAGCGTCGATCTGGGTGACACTTCGGACGAGGACTACATCGCCATGGGACACGGCTTCGGAATGCGATCGATCTGCGAGGAGCTGTGGGCCGAGGCGGGATTCGCTCCCACCATCGCATTCGAGGGTCAGGACATCCATACGCTGCGCGGGCTGGTGGGCGCCGGTCTCGGCATCACCATCCTGCCCCGTCTTCGCGGCCACAACCCCGAATCCGTCGAGATCCGGATCGAGAACCGCACTGCTCGCCGACGCATCGGAATGGTCTGGTCCCCGCGTAGCCCGGCCAGTCCGGTCGCCGCGTTCCGCGCAATGGTCGTGCGGAGCGGACGCTCCCTCGTGGTTAGGTAGTTCGGTGCAGCTGATTCTGGTACGCCACGCCCTTCCGCAACGTTCGGACGATTCGGCCGATCCGCCGCTCTCCGAACTAGGGCACGAGCAGGCCGCACGAGTTCCGGACGCCATCTCTCGGTTCCCGATCGCCCGAGCCGTGGCCAGCACTCAGCTGCGCGCGCTCCAAACCGGAACCGTCACGGCAGCCCAACTCGGACTGACCCTGGAGTCCGACGAACGCCTGACCGAGTACGACCGCGATTTCGGTGGCTACATCCCCATCGAGGACGCCCGAACCGAATTCCGCGATGCTTTCGACCGGATCAAAGCCGGGCACCTTCCCGAGCAGGTCGACGAGGACGCATTCCGTGGCCGCGTGCTCGCCGGCATCTCCGCAGCTGTGGAGGGCGTCGAGCACACCGACACCGTGGTCGTCTTCGCCCACGGCGGTGTGATCAATATTCTGCTGCAGGACATCCTCGGTACCCCCATGGTGCTGGGCTTCCCCGTCGACTACTGCGCGCTCACGCGAATTCTGTACTCACGCAACGGCAACCGTTCGGTCACCTCGGTCAACGAGACTCAGCACGTCTGGGATCTGCTACCGCGCAACCGCGAGACCGACAGATCCACAGAGGTCTCTTAAAGAGCCTGGTCACTGCCGCAATATCCACTCGTACGAGTCCGCGAACGTCCGAGGCGGGTACCGAGGCCGGTTAGCCTCAGGACCACCATGGGTAAATTTCGCATTCTCGCCAAGCCGTCCGCCGCACTCGTCGCCATCGCATTTCCGTTGGTGGCAGCCGGAGCGTTTGCGCTCGGCGCTGGATACGACCTGAGCCCGGACACCGAGGCCGCACCGGCAGGCTCGACCGCTGCCGCCCCGGAAACATCCGGCGGCGACCCTCTCGCCGATTCGCGCAAGAGCCTGCAGGCGGCCGGTCTACCCATCAGCTTCCTCTCCGGCGGCGTCTCCCAGCTGACCGACGGCGGCAAGCAGCTCAACGACGGTGTCGTCCAACTCGCGGACGGGATCACCCAGGCACACGACGGCACGATTCAACTCGCCGACGGCTTCGGCCAATACCGCGACGGCATCGGCCAACTCGGCGACGGTGCATCGCAGATCAGCGGCGGCGTCGACCAGCTGGTCGACCGACTGTCGGCGTTCGGTGATCAACAAGCCGAATTCACTGCCTCGCTCGAAGCAACGGCACAGCAGGTGGACAGCTTCCCACACCCGGGCTCCGATGCGATCTCCGGTCAGATCCGATCCGTCATCGACACGTTGAACACGCAGGGCTTCGGACCGTCCACACTCGATCAACTGACCATGCTGAAGGACGGTGCTCGGCAGCTCTCCGGCGAACTCACCGACCCGTCGAGCCAATTCCTCACCGCGACAGGTCAACTCGGTGATGCCACCGTGCAACTCCGTGACGGGCTCGGTCAGCTCGACGACGGCGGCGTTCAACTGCGCGCAGGCACCGATCAACTGGTGACGGCAGTCGGCCCGGTATCGGGAATCGTCAGCGGCATCGCGACCAACGTGCAGGATGCATCCGCCGGTCTCCCGACGGCCAAGGAACTCGCCGCCGGTGATGTTGCGGCACCCGCCGCAGCGGGCACGGAAACGACGGCGTCCGCTGCCGGCGGTGTCTCTCCGAGCGCGCCGTATCTCATCGCCGCTCTCGTCGCCGTCGGTGCCATCGGCGCGATCAGTCTCGTGCGCGTGCTGAGCCGTGATGCCAGGTTGCGTTGGGTGGCGGCGGCAGTCGCTGTTCTCGCTGTCGGTATCTGCGCGGCTCTGGCGTTCGCGTTCACCGCACCGGACGCCTCGATCGGAGCGCTGCTCGGGGCAGGAGCCTTCCTCGTCGTCTCCGCCGCCGCTTACCTGGCCGCGGCCGGAGCCATCCAAAGACTGCTCGGCGCAGCCGTCGGGCAAGCAGTCAATGTGGCTCTGCTCCTGGTGCAGGTCGTGGTGTGCGGCGCTGCCTATGCCTCGAGCGCGGCCATCTGGGGGCACCTGTCGGCGTTCATGCCGATGGCCTACACCGCGGCGGGTGCTCGCGAGATCGGCTATGGGCAGCTGACGTCGACCGGATGGTTGGCCGTCGCCCTCACCGTGGTGCTCCTCGCCGTATCCGGTCTCGTCTACAAGACCGGAACGACGACGAACGAGCTACCGGACCACGCGTAGCGGATGGATGGCAGGCGGCGAGGCGAGATGCTCGCCGAATTCGCCGAGCGCCTTCTGAAGGTGCGGTGACTGCATGTGAGCGTCCAGATCGTCCTCCGAACGCCACACCTCGATGGTGACGAACGTGCCGGGCTCCGAGCCCGATTCGAACAGTTCGTACGAGACGTTGCCGTCCTCGTGAAGCGACTCCGCAGCGAGAGCCGCCAAGCCGGCGCGCACTGCATCCACGGACTCAGGCTTCGCGGTGATCGTTGCGACGACCTTCAGATCACTGAGCACAATTTTTCCTCTCCGGATTGGTTGCCTTTCACAGCAACCTGAAGTTCCGACGGTACCGTCATGAGGACCTCCTCATCGGCTGAAGGGAAATCGTGAGCCACCGCAGCAGTGAAGACGACCAGGGCAGCACCGGCCAGGGCAAGGCGGGGCGCAAGGACTGGCTCGGCCTCAGTGTCCTGGTCATCCCCATCCTGCTGGTGTCGATGGACATATCGGTGCTGTACCTGGCGTTGCCTGCCGTGGTCGCCGATCTGGAACCGAGCAGCAACCAGACTCTCTGGATCCTCGACCTGTACGGATTCTTCCTCGCCGGACTGCTCATCACGATGGGGTCGGTGGGCGACCGCATCGGACGACGACGGCTGCTCATGATCGGCGCGCTCGTCTTCGGCGCCGCCTCGCTGATCGCCGCATTCTCGACGTCCCCGGAGATGCTGCTCGTCGCCAGAGCTCTGCTGGGAGTCGGCGGCGCGACCATTGCGCCGAGCACGCTCTCGTTGATCCGCAACATGTTTCACGATCCGGCTCAGCGCAAGGAAGCAATCGGTTTCTGGACAGCCGGTTTCGCCGGCGGCGGCGCCATCGGACCCGTCATCGGAGGCTTTCTGCTCGAACATTTCTGGTGGGGTTCGGTGTTCCTCGTCAACATCCCCGTGATGATCGTGTTGTTGATCGCGGCGCCGTTGCTGGTCCCCGAGTTCAAAGATCCGCACCCCGGGCGCTTCGACCCCGTCAGCGTGATTCTGTCGGTCGCGGCGATGCTGAGCATCGTCTACGCCATCAAGCACGGCGCCCAGGACGGCTTCGACGGAACCACCATCACCACTGCCGTGGCCGGACTCATCCTCGGGTTCTTCTTCGTCCTCCGCCAGCGGCGAGGCACCGACCCACTGATCGACATCTCACTCTTCACCGAACGTGCCTTCACGGCAGCGGTTCTGGTGCAGTTTCTGGTGATCTTCGCGCTCACCGGGTTCAGTTTGTTCGCCTCGCAGTATCTGCAACTGATCGTCGGTCTCGGGCCGCTCGCGGCAGGCCTGTGGCTGCTGATCCCTGCCGTCGCAGCAGCAGCGGGCGCGGTGTTCTCACCCAGCCTGAGCAAGATCATCCCGACCGGCACCATCATCGCGGGCGGGCTGCTGCTGATCGCCGCAGGCTCACTGACGCTGCACTTCGTCGGCGCGGATTCCGGAATCCCGCTGATGATCGTCGGGATGTCGCTGATCACCCTCGGCGTCGGAGCCGCATCGACCCTGAACTCCGACATCGTGCTGACTGCGGCAGCTCCCGAGAAGGCCGGTGCCGCATCGGCATTGTCCGAGACCGGGGCCGAACTCGGCGGCGCCGTCGGCATCGCAATCCTGGGCACCATCGGTACCACCGTCTATCGCCACGGCGTTCAGGGCTCGCTACCGCTCGACACCCCACCCGAGGTCGCAGGCCCGGCGTCGGAAACAATCGGCGGCGGCATGGCCGTCGCGGATTACCTTCCGCCGCCGTTCGCCGACGCATTGCGTGATCTCGCTGCCTCGAGCTTCGTCGACGGTCTGAATCTGGCCGCGGTGTGGAGTGCGGTGCTGATGGCAGTCAGTTCGGTCGTGATCTACCTGTTGTTCCGCGGTCGAACGACCACCGCCAAGAGCTAGACGCTGTCACGCAAGTAGTTCGCGAGCCACGTCGTTGCGCTCGTCCCGTTCGAATCGACTGTGTACGAGCCGTATTCCTGGTGGATGCCCGAGCGGTAGAACGCCTCGATCTCGCGGCGACGTTGCTCGTTTGCCTGGTCGGACAACTGACCCTGAAGCACCGGCAAACCGCCCGCGGAGGCGATGTCACCGAGTAGCACCTGTGCGTCCTGCTGTGCCTGGGCGACGACGTCGGGCGTCGGATCCGAGGACACTGCGAGGAAGCCGGCGAGGCGCGCCACATAGTCGTCCTTCGGCGTCGAGCAGTACAGATCGCCTACGGCACAGAACGTCTTGACGACAGGGCTGACGTAGCCGAACCCACCGACGCGAGGGCCTCCGACGCCGGTGCCCACGACCTCGGGGCCGACAAGCGCGTCGCTGTCCGAGCGCTTCGGATCCGAGATCAGCCCGACCGCAGCCACTCGGTCGGCCGGCACGACGCCGAGTCCCGTCCCGATCGAGGCAGCGAGGTCACCCGCGGCATCGGCGCCCTGGCTGTAGCCGATGATGCCGAACTTCGTTGCGCCGCACTGCGAGGCCATCGCGGCCAACATGCCACCTGCGTTGGCGGTCGCGACTGCTCGCGACTCGCCGTAGACGCCGCCCTCCCACGGGAACGCGGTCGCCGGATACGACACGTAATCGGTTCTGATGCCGGAACCGTCGATGCGGTCGGTGACGGCCGTCAACATTCCTGGCTTGGGCGCGGCGCCGGAACTCGTCTCCCAGGTGCCAGGAATCGCGACGACGTACAGGTCGGGGCACCCCGGATCGGCCGATGCAGTGGGCGCCGACAGCACGGAGGTTCCTGCCAGGACGGCAGCGATGGATCCGATGGTGGCAACGAGCTTCTTCACGCGCATATCTTCTGGCCTCACTGCAGTGGAGATTCCGACTCGAAACCCGAGGATGCCAGGCGCCTGTGTCGAAACGATGCCCAATCGGTGAACAGATGTTACCTAAAACTGTGACGTGTCACGATGTGTAACGAAAAGGATGTTCTGGTGACGAAAACGTGCTTTCCGCTCACATCCCGTCCCCCGCCCAGCATGAATGGACCACCGCAACCGTCCAACCGTTGCGATGGCCCATTGATGCCGAACGAAAACTACCTCTGCGGCGCCTGAGTCGGAACGATCGGCGACGGAAGTGCCGTCGCACCCTGCAGGAACGTGTCGACGGCAGCCGCGCAGGAGCGGCCTTCGGCGATGGCCCACACGATGAGCGACTGACCGCGACCCATGTCGCCTGCCACGAACACTCCGGGAACGTTGGTGACCCACTCGCTCGACCGAACGACGTTGCCGCGCTCGTTCAGATCCACACCGAGATCGGTGAGCAGACCCGGCTTCTCGGGTCCGACGAAGCCCATGGCGAGCAGAACCAGATCCGCTTCGAGGGTGAATTCACTGCCCTCGACCTTTTCGAACTTGCCTGCCTTGAACTCGACCTCGTGAGCTTCGAGTGCGGTGACCTTGCCGTCCTTGCCGACGAAACGCTCGGTGTTGACGGAGAAGACACGCTCGCCGCCCTCTTCGTGAGCGGACGCGACGCGGTACATCAGCGGGTACAGCGGCCACGGGGTGGACGTTGCGCGCTCTTCCGGCGGGCGAGCCATGATCTCGAACTGGTGGACGCTTTCGGCGCCCTGACGGTGCGAGGTGCCGAGGCAGTCTGCGCCGGTATCGCCGCCGCCGATGATGACGACCTTCTTGCCCGCAGCTGTCACGGGAGGCTCGGCGTAGTCGCCCTGCTGCACGCGGTTCGCGCCCGGCAGGAACTCCATCGCCTGGTAGATGCCCTCGTTCTCGCGGCCTTCGATCGGCAGATCGCGCCATGCCGTTGCTCCGCCGGACAGCACGACGGCGTCGAACTGCGCCTTCAGTTCGTCGGCGGTGATATCGACGCCGACGTCGACGCCGGTGCGGAACACCGTGCCCTCGGCCTCCATCTGTGCCAGACGGCGGTCGATGTGGCGCTTCTCCATCTTGAACTCGGGGATGCCGTAACGCAGGAGGCCTCCGATGCGGTCGGCACGCTCGAACACGGTGACGGTGTGACCGGCCCGCGTGAGCTGCTGCGCCGCAGCAAGTCCGGCGGGTCCGGATCCGACGACGGCAACGGTCTTACCCGTCAGGTGCGTCGGGTAGACCGGCGTGACCCAGCCTTCGGCGAACGCCTTGTCGATGATCTCGACCTCGACCTGCTTGATGGTCACCGGATCCTGGTTGATACCGAGGACGCACGACGCCTCGCACGGCGCCGGGCACAGCCGCCCGGTGAACTCCGGGAAGTTGTTGGTGGCGTGCAGACGGTCGATGCTCTCGCGCCAGCGGTCCTTGAACACGAGGTCGTTCCACTCGGGAATCAGGTTCCCGAGGGGACAGCCGTTGTGGCAGAACGGAATACCGCAGTCCATGCACCGGCTGGCCTGCGTCTGGAGCGTGTCCTTCGAGAAGTCCTCGTAGACCTCTTTCCAGTCCATCAGACGCAGGTCGACGGGCCGCCTCTTGGGCAGCTCGCGAACAGTGTTCTTCAAAAATCCCTGTGGGTCACCCACGAGCTGCCTCCATGATTGCCTCGTCCACATCCGCGCCGTTCTTCTCGGCTTCGGAGATGGCGAGCAGTACCTTCTTGTAATCGCGAGGCATGACCTTCACGAAATGATTCACCTGCTGGGACCAATCCGCGAGTATGCGCTCGGCGACTTCGGATCCCGTTTCGTCGTGGTGACGAGTGACGATTTCCTTGAGCCAGGTGAACTCGTCGCCCTCGATGCTCTCGATGTCGACCAGCTCGGTGTTCAGGTTCGCTTCGAACGTCTTGTTCGGATCGAAGATGAACGCGACACCGCCGGACATGCCGGCCCCGAAGTTACGGCCGGTCTCGCCCAGAATGACGACCTTGCCGCCCGTCATGTACTCGCAACCGTGGTCACCCACGCCTTCGACGACGGCCACCGCGCCGGAGTTACGGACTCCGAAGCGCTCGCCGACGACTCCGCGGATGAGTGCCTCACCCTGCGTCGCACCGAACAGGAACACGTTTCCGCCGATGATGTTGTCCTCGGCGACGAATCCCTTGGGAGCGTTCAGCGACGGGCGCAGGATCAAACGACCTCCGGAGAGGCCCTTGCCGACGAAGTCGTTGGCGTCGCCGTGCAGACGCAGTGTCATACCCGAGGGCACGAACGCGCCGAAGCTGTTGCCTGCCGAGCCGGTGAACGTGATGTCGATGGTGTTGTCCGGCAAGCCGACTCCGCCGTACGCCTTGGTCAGTTCGTGGCCGAGCATGGTGCCGACGGTACGGTTGACGTTGGTGATCTTCGACTCGAACGTGACCTTCTCGCCCTTGTCGAGAGCGTTGCGGCTCTGCGCGATGAGCTGCATGTCGAGAGCCTTGTCGAGACCGTGATCCTGAACGCCCGTGTTGTAGAGGTCCTGGTTCATGAAGGCCGACTCGACCTCGTCGAGGATCGGCGACAGGTCGAGCTTGGAGGCCTTCCACGCATCCTTGGCGGCGGTGGTGTCCAGAAGGGCTACCTGACCGACAGCTTCGTTGAGCGTGCGGAAGCCGAGTTCGGCCATGAGCTCGCGGACCTCTTCGGCGATGAACATGAAGAAGTTCTCCACGAACTCGGGCTTGCCCGCGAACCGCTTGCGCAGCAGCGGGTTCTGAGTCGCGACACCGACCGGACATGTGTCCAGGTGGCAGACGCGCATCATGATGCAACCCGACACGACGAGAGGTGCAGTCGCGAAACCGAACTCCTCACCGCCGAGCAGTGCCGCAACCATGACGTCGCGGCCCGTCTTGAGCTGACCGTCGACCTGCACGACGATGCGATCGCGAAGTCCGTTGAGCAGCAGAGTCTGCTGGGTCTCGGCGAGGCCGAGCTCCCACGGTCCACCGGCGTGCTTGACGGACGTGAGCGGCGTTGCTCCGGTTCCGCCGTCGTGACCCGAGATGAGCACCACGTCGGCGTGTGCCTTCGAGACACCCGCGGCGACCGTACCGACGCCGACCTCGGAGACGAGCTTCACGTGAATGCGAGCCGCCGGGTTGGCGTTCTTCAAGTCGTGGATCAGCTGAGCGAGATCCTCGATCGAGTAGATGTCGTGGTGCGGCGGCGGTGAGATCAGACCGACGCCTGGCGTCGAGTGCCGAACCTCGGCGACCCAGGGGTACACCTTGTGTGCCGGAAGCTGGCCGCCCTCACCGGGCTTGGCTCCCTGCGCCATCTTGATCTGGATGTCGGTGCAGTTGGTCAGGTAGTGCGAGGTGACACCGAAGCGTCCCGACGCCACCTGCTTGATAGCACTACGACGCCAGTCACCGTTCTCGTCCGGCTCGAAGCGCGAGACGTCCTCGCCGCCCTCACCGGAGTTCGAGCGGCCGCCGAGACGGTTCATGGCGATCGCGAGCGTTTCGTGTGCCTCGGCGGAGATGGAGCCGTAGCTCATCGCCCCCGTCGAGAAACGCTTGACGATCTCCGACGCAGGCTCGACCTCGTCGATCGAAATAGCCTGACGCTCTTCGGTCTTGAAGCGGAACAGACCGCGGAGCGATGCGAGTCGCTCGGACTGGTCGTCGACCATCTTCGTGTATTCCTTGAAGACGTCGTACTGACCGGTGCGAGTGGAGTGCTGAAGCTTGAACACGGTGTCCGGGTTGAAGAGGTGGTACTCCCCTTCGCGACGCCACTGGTACTCGCCGCCGGTCTCGAGCTCGCGGTGAGCGCGTTCCTGACGGTTCTCCAGGTACGCGACGCCGTGGCGAGTGGCCACGTCCTGCGCGATCTGGTCCAGATCGATGCCGCCGAGGTGGCTGTTGAGTCCGGTGAAGTACTCGTCGACCAGTTCCTGCGAGAGGCCGATGACCTGGAACAGCTGGGCGCCGGTGTAGGAGGCGAGGGTCGAGATGCCCATCTTGGACATCACCTTGAGCACACCCTTGCCCGCAGCCTTGATGTAGTTGCCGACGGCCTTGTCGAAGTCGATGTCGGTCAGCGCGCCGCGCTCGACCATGTCCTCGATGGACTCGAAGGCCATGTACGGGTTGACTGCTGCCGCACCGAAGCCGATGAGCAGCGCCATGTGGTGCACCTCGCGGGCATCGCCGGTTTCGACGATCAGTCCGACCTTGGTACGTGTCTTCTCGCGCACCAGGTGGTGGTGCACGGCCGAGGTGAGGAGCAGCGACGGGATCGGCGCCAGCTTCTCACTCGACTCACGGTCCGAGAGGACGATGATACGAGCGCCACCGGAGATGGCAGCGGACACCTGAGCGCGGATGGCCTCCAACGATTTACGCAGACCTTCGCCGCCCTCGGCGACGGGATAGAGGCCGCGGACGACCACCGAGCGCAGGCCTTCCTGGGTGCCTTCGTCGTTGATGTGGACGAGCTTGGCCAGGTCGTCGTTGTGCAGGATCGGCGTGGGCAGCACGATCTGCTTGCACGCGTCGGGGCCCGGGTTGAGCAGGTCGCCCTCGGGTCCGATGGTGCCGCCGAGGCTCGTGACGATCTCTTCGCGAATGGCGTCGAGCGGCGGGTTGGTGACCTGCGCGAACAACTGCGAGAAATAGTCGAAGAGCATCCGCGGGCGAGCCGACAGGATGGCGATCGGTGTATCGGTACCCATCGAGCCGATGGCCTCGGCGCCGGTCTTCGCCATCGGCGAGACCAGAACGTTCAATTCCTCGGTGGTGTAACCGAAGATCTGCTGACGGATGAGTACGCGGTCGTGGGGCATGTGGACGTGCGGGCGCTCGGGGAGATCGTCGATCTCGGTGAGACCCTCGTCGAGCCACTGCTGGTACGGGTGCTCGGCGGCGAGCTCGTCCTTGATCTCGTCGTCGGAGACGATCCGGCCCTGCGCGGTGTCCACGAGGAACATACGGCCGGGCTGGAGTCGAACCTTGCGGACCACCTTGGACGGATCGATGTCGAGGACACCGACCTCGGACGCCATGACGACGAGGCCGTCGTCGGTGACCCAGAGGCGGCTCGGGCGCAGGCCGTTGCGGTCGAGAACCGCGCCGATGACGGTGCCGTCGGTGAAGCAGACCGAGGCCGGTCCGTCCCACGGCTCCATGAGAGCGGAGTGGTACTTGTAGAACGCCCGACGAGCGGGGTCCATGGACTCGTGACGCTCCCACGCTTCCGGGATCATCATGAGCACTGCGTGCGGCAGGCTGCGTCCACCGAGGTGCAGCAGCTCGAGGACCTCGTCGAAACGTGCTGTGTCACTTGCCCCGTGGGTGACGACGGGGAAGATCTTTTCGAGCGCCTGCTGTCCGCCGAAGACGTCGGAGGTGATGAGTGCCTCACGAGCACGCATCCAGTTCTCGTTGCCGGTGGCGGTGTTGATCTCACCGTTGTGCGCGACGCGGCGGAACGGGTGCGCCAGCGGCCACGACGGGAACGTGTTGGTGGAGAAGCGCGAATGCACCAGTCCCAGAGCACTTTCCACACGATCGTCTTGCAGATCGAGGTAGAAGCCCTTGAGCTGAGGCGTCGTCAGCATGCCCTTGTAGACGAACGTCTGCGAGGACAGCGACGGGAAGTAGACGGTCTCGCGGCCCGGGCCGTCCTTGCCCGCACCCTCTTCGCCGAGTTCGTGCTCGACGCGCTTACGGATGACGAAGGCTGCGCGCTCGAGATCGAGGTCGGTAACGGACCGATCGGGAGCGGCGAAGAACAATTGACGGAACGTCGGCATCGCATCGCGCGCGAGCGCCCCGAGGGAGGAGTCGTCGGTCGGAACTTCACGCCACCCGAGAACGGTCATGCCCTCGTCGACGACGATCTTCTCGACGTCCTCGCATGCGCGCGCGGCGTCGTTGCGGCCCTGCGGAAGGAATGCAACTCCGGTGGCATATGCGCCCGCGGCGGGCAGCTCGAAATCCACGACGGCACGGAAGAACGCGTCCGGTACCTGGATCAGGATTCCGGCGCCGTCACCGGTATTGGGCTCGGAGCCGGCGGCGCCCCGATGTTCGAGATTGACCAGCGCGGTGATGGCCTTCTCGACGATGTCTCGACTACGACGACCATGCATGTCCACAACGAACGCGACACCACAGGAGTCGTGCTCGTTACGGGGGTCGTAGAGGCCCTGGGGGCCCGGAGTGTGCTTCATACCTAGCCTTCGGATAAGTCCAGCTTTCAAGTACATCGGAGCGGATCAGCACAGATCGCCTGCCGTCTCGGACGTCAATTCGGTGCCGTTCGCCGTTGAAGCAGCACCCCCGGACGGCGATCTTCGACTAGCCTCGAGCAGGTGGGCTCTCGGTAATGCGAAAGACTCGTACGGGCGGATCGGGCTTTTTGTACGCCGGTCCAACCACAAACGATAAGTCAGCACCTAGCCCACCCCGCAAATAAGGTAAGCCTATTCAGGCCTTCTACCTGGTGTTTTACAAATACTTGAATGGCTCATTACGTCCCCCTGCGCTTGAATCGAATCCATTTCGCGTCCCCGAATGACGAAAAGTACCCCGTTCGGGGTCCACATGTCCCCAGATCGACGCTCGGTCAGGAAAATTCGTGGATTACAGCGGTGTGATTCGGGGTGTCGTCCGGTCCGCCAGAGCGTCGAACGTCCTTGTTCGAGTGTGCGTCTCACCACTCGGACAGTCGGCGGGCGCACTGGCCGTCGACGCGAAAGCACGTGCGTTTGCGTGCGAGAGGGGCCGCGACCAGCGATTTCCGCATCGCACTGCGCGAAAGCACGTGCGTTTGCGAGAAATCGAAAGGGGCCAGAAATAACTACTGACCGCAGCGATGAAACTCAGCTGCGGCCAGTGTTGTGGGCGGAGGGGGACTTGAACCCCCACGTCCCTAAGGACACTGGCACCTGAAGCCAGCGCGTCTGCCATTCCGCCACCCGCCCGAGTGACCGGTGAACATTAACATGCACATACGGAAGCAATGAAATCGCGTGGCACGGACGCAGGCAGCAGATATAACAGGCAAGCCGCAACGTATATCATGCTGGAACGAGGACCTCGAGGCGACACGCGCGCTCGTGGCACGCAGATCGGGAGGAGAGGTCACCATGGGAATCGTCCAGCGTTTCGAGCGCAAGCTGCAAGGCGCGGTCGGTGACGCATTCGCCCGAGTGTTCGGTGGTGGTGTGGTGCCGCAGGAGGTAGAAGCGGCGCTCCAGCAGGAGGCATCGGATCGCGTGCGCCCGCTCGACGGCGGTCACTACCTGGCACCGAACAGTTACGTCATCACGATCAACAGTTCCGATCACGACGAACTGGCCGCGGACCGAGATCTGACCGTCAAGGCCTTCTCCCGCCATCTCAGCGATTACATCCGTGACCAGGGCTGGCAGACGTACGGGGAGGTCGCGGTTCGGTTCGAACCGTCGCCCACTCTGCACACCGGCCAGTTCCGGGCCAGTGGTTCGGTCGACCCCGATGTGGGACGATCACCGACTGCACCGGGTAGCGCACCAGCGTCCGGCAGTGCCGCAGCAGCCAACAACGCCCAAGCGACCCGTCCGAAGCGACCGTCAGCGAACCCTATGTCGACATCAGGAGCCGGCCCCATGACGCAGAACCCAGGCTACGACCCGCAACGCGATCCAGCCGAAGGATCTCGCCCTGACCCGCGTGCCCGCAACGGCTACCCGCAGGCGGGCGAGGATCCGCGGTACGCGCATCAGAACGGCTACGACCCGCGTGCCCCGCGCCAGGACCAGGGCTACCGCAACGGCGGCTCCTACGGCGCCGGAGCAGGCGGCTACGGCACTCCGGCAGCACAGGCGCCCGCCCAGGGCGAGCAGTACGACGCGCAGGCATACGGCCAGGGCTACGACGATTCCGGCCGCGGCGAGCAGGGCGGCCAAGCGTACGACCAGCAGTCCTATGGCCAGCAGGCATACGGCCAGCAGGCGTACTCGGACCAGGGCTACGACCAGGCGGCCTACGGCCAGCAGGGCTACGACCAGCAGGCGTACGACCAGGGTGGCCAAGCCGATCGAGGCTACGACCAGGCGGCATACGGCCAGCAGGCGTACGCCGATCAGGGCTACGACCAGAACGGCCAGAGCTACGACCAGGGCGGCCAAGCCTACGACCAGCAGGCGTACTCGGAGCCCGCCGCGTACCAGCAGCCTGCGTACGATTACCCGCCGCAGCAGAACGGATACCAGCAGGCCGCGTATCCCCAGGCCTCCGCTCCCACTGCCGGGTACCAACAGCCCGCCTACGGGTACGACGAGCCCGCATACTCGGACAGCCAGGGATTGGCCGCGACACTCCAGCTCGAGGACGGCAGCGGACGCTACTTCCAGCTGCGCGACGGCCAGAACATCATCGGCCGCGGTCAGGACGCTCAGTTCCGACTCCCGGACACCGGCGTGTCGCGTCGTCACGTGGAAATCCGCTGGGACGGCCGCGTAGCCATGCTGTCCGATCTGGGGTCCACCAACGGGACCACGGTCAACGGATCACCTGTTCAGGACTGGCAATTGGCCGACGGCGACGTCATCAGAGCCGGACACTCCGAAATCCTGGTCCGCATCGTTTAATCGTCTCCACCAGTATGGTGATCGCCACACGCAGCTTGCCTCTAGGATGCTGCGTGAGAAGACGTGTCGGTATCGACGCACGTACACGGGGGAATCCAACCGGCTTCCTTGCGCGGCGTGTGTCCAACGCATCGATCACCGAGCCGACGAACACTGATCGATACGAAGGAGGTGGACGGCTGTGCAGGGTTTGATACTGCAATTGACCCGAGCTGGTTTTCTTCTGCTGCTCTGGTTTTTCGTCTGGGCCGTTCTCCGAACACTTCGTAGCGATATCTACGCAGCGTCGGGAATGCGAGTTCCCGCACGATATTCGCGGGGTTCGAAGGTGCTCCCCTCGTTCAACAAGCAGAAGGTTGCCAAGAATCTAGTGGTAACTCAGGGCGGTCTCGCCGGAACAAGAATTTCGCTCGGCACCCAGCCGGTCCTCATCGGCCGCGCCGACGACTCCACGTTGGTCCTGACCGACGACTACGCCTCGACCAGGCATGCGCGCATCTCGCCGCGTGGCGGGGACTGGTACGTCGAAGATCTCGGTTCCACCAACGGCACATATCTCGATCGAGCGAAAGTGACCACGGCAGTGCGCGTTCCGCTGGGCACCCCCGTACGCGTCGGCAAAACGGTCATCGAGCTGCGCCCGTGACACTGGTACTCCGCTATGCGGCTCGCAGCGATCGTGGACTCGTGCGCTCGAACAACGAGGATTCGGTGTACGCCGGAGCCCGACTGCTGGCGTTGGCCGACGGCATGGGCGGCCACGCCGCCGGTGAAGTGGCCTCGCAGCTGATGATCGCCGCGCTCGCTCACCTCGACGACGACGAGCCGGGTGACGATCTTCTCGGCAAGCTGGAGGCTGCGACCCGCGAGGGCAACGCCTCGATCGCCGATCAGGTCGACGACGAGCCCGAGCTCGACGGTATGGGCACCACCCTCACGGCAATCCTGTTCGCGGGCAAGAAGATCGGACTCGTTCACATCGGAGATTCGCGGGCGTACATGCTTCGCGAGACCGCACTGACGCAGATCACCCGCGACGACACGTTCGTTCAGTCACTCGTCGACGAGGGCCGAATCACGGCCGAACAGGCGCACTCGCACCCGCAGCGCTCGTTGATCATGCGGGCGCTCACCGGGAACGAGATCGAGCCGACGCTCACCGTGCGTGAGGTTCGCGCCGGCGATCGGTACCTCCTGTGCTCCGACGGCCTGTCCGACGTCGTCAGCGACGAAACCATCGAGAACACCATGAACGAGGGCGACTGCGCCGAGTGCGCCGATCGCCTCATCGAACTGGCCCTTCGCAGCGGCGGTCCCGACAACGTCACCGTCGTCGTCGCCGATGTCATCGACCTCGACTACGGGCAGAGTTCACCGATCCTGGGCGGCGCGGCGAGTACCGAAGAAGAAGAGGACTCACCGCCGCCGAACACCGCGGCAGGACGGGCCGCGGCCATGCGTCCACCGCGCACCACACCCAAGCGCATCACCACTCCCGTTCCCGTGCCGGAAAAGAAGTCCCACAAACTTCGGTGGTCGATCATCGCGCTGGTCATCATCGCCCTTCTCGTCGGTGGCGCGTTCGTCGCCAACGCCGCGATCAGAAACAATTACTACGTCGGCGCCGACGGCAACCGAGTCGCCGTCATGCGTGGCGTCCCCGGGTCGATTCTCGGCTATTCGCTGCAGACGGTGAACACGGTCGGGTGCCTCGACGACGACGGCGCACTGACGTTGACCTCGCCCGATTCGGCGCCGGCCGGCTGCGATCTCTTCGAGATCGACGACCTGGCTCCTGCAGCGCGCGAACAGGTGCGTGCCGGATTGCCGTCCGGGAAGCTCGAGGACGCGGAAAGTCAGATGAACCGACTCGCGTCGGGCGATCTGCTGCCGCCGTGTGAGACGCCCGCCGCAACGACCACCGCGACTCCGACACCCGCGCCGCCCGCGACCGAGGCACCGCCGGCAACCGAAGCGCCGCCGGCAACCGAGGCCCCGCCTGCTCCCGCTGCTGCGCCTGCTCCCGCGACCGAAGTGGCGCCGACCACCACTGCTGCGCCGTCGGCGACTCAGCTACCAGGGCAGAACTGCAGGGCCGGTACTCGATGAGTTCCAGTCCATCTGTGGGGGCGTCCTTTCCGAGTCCGCCGGGCGGATTCGCACCAGCTCCCGTTCAGTCCAACAGGCGGAACGTCGAGTTGGTGCTCCTCGGTGTCGCCGTGCTGATCACGACGGTGTCCCTCGTGCTGGTCGAGGCCAGTCAGGAACAGGCCATCACCTGGGATCTGGCGAAGCTCGGTCTGGCCTACCTCGCGCTGGTCACCGTCGCGCACCTTGCGGTCCGTCGGTTCGCCCCGTACGCGGATCCGTTGCTGCTGCCGATCGTGGCGCTGCTCAACGGCCTCGGGCTCGTGCTGATCCACCGCCTCGATCTTGCCGACGAGCAAACCGCCGCGTACCTCGGGCAGGACATTCCCTCGCCCGATGCGAACCAGCAAGTTCTGTGGACGACGTTGGCCATAGCCGGCTTCATCGCACTGCTCGTCCTGTTGCGCGACTACCGCACGCTGGCGCGCTACAGCTACACCGTCGGCCTGTGCGGTCTTGTGCTACTTGCCATTCCGGCACTACTGCCTTCGGCGTTCTCCGAGGTCAACGGCTCGAAGATCTGGATAAGGCTGCCGGGGTTCAGCATTCAGCCCGGCGAGTTCGCAAAAATTCTCCTCCTGATCTTCTTCGCGTCGCTCCTCGTCGCCAAACGTGAGCTGTTCACCACCGCAGGCAAGCACTTCCTCGGAATGGACTTTCCGCGCGCCCGCGATCTCGGACCGATTCTGCTGGTGTGGATCGTTTCGGTGGGTGTTCTGGTCTTCGAGAAGGACCTCGGGTCCTCGCTGCTGATCTTCGGCACCGTGCTGGTGATGATCTACATCGCCACCGAGCGTGTCGGCTGGCTCATCATCGGCTTCGGACTGCTCATCGTCGGATTTCTGTTCGCCTACCGGGTGTTCGG
This sequence comes from Rhodococcus sp. (in: high G+C Gram-positive bacteria), assembly GCF_023264675.1. Lineage (GTDB taxonomy): Bacteria > Actinomycetota > Actinomycetes > Mycobacteriales > Mycobacteriaceae > Rhodococcoides. Next base: position 3,139 of record NZ_JAHFVG010000034.1, on the reverse strand, counting down.
GCACGTCAAGATCCGCACCGACACCTGGCTGCACCCGTTCGCCGACTACAACGACACCGGCTATCAGATCGTCCAGTCGATGTTCAGCTTCGCCACCGGCGGCCTGGCAGGCACCGGCCTCGGCAGCGGGCGTCCGTCGCAGGTGCCGTTCGCGAAAACCGACTTCATCATCGCCGCGGTCGGGGAAGAACTCGGCCTCATCGGACTCGCCGCTGTTCTGATCCTGTATCTCATGTTCATCATCCGCGGGCTTCGCACTGCGCTGGCGGTTCGGGACAGCTTCGGCAAGCTTCTCGCGGCGGGTCTCTCCTTCACCATCGCGATCCAGCTGTTCGTCGTCGTCGGCGGTGTCACCAAACTGATTCCGCTGACCGGACTCACCACTCCGTACATGTCGTACGGAGGATCCTCGCTCCTCGCCAACTATCTTCTGGTGGCTCTGCTGATCAAGATCTCCGACGCCGCCCGCGAGCCTGCAACGCCGAAGAAGAAGCCGGCACCGGCAGCACCGATCGCCGAAGCGCCGACCGAAATGGTGAAGCGCCCATGAACACACCTCTACGCCGCGTCTCCATCGCCGTCATGGTCATGGTCGTCGCGTTGCTGGCCAATGCCACGTACCTGCAGGTCATCAAGGCCGACGACCTGCGAAGCGATCCCCGCAACTCGCGAGTGCTGCTCGACGAATACTCCCGTCAGCGCGGCCAGATCTCGGCGGGCGGTCAGGTACTCGCGGCGTCGGTTGCCACCGACGATCGATACAAATACCTGCGCACGTACCCGCCGAACCCGGCCGCGAACTCGAGCCCACTGGCAAATGCTCCGATCACCGGCTTCTACTCGATGCTCTACTCGAGCACCGGCCTCGAGCGCACCGAGGATCAGGTACTCAACGGATCCGACGATCGGTTGTTCGGACGGCGGTTGTTCGACCTCATCTCCGGCCGTGATCCGCGAGGCGGCAACGTCGTGACCACCATCGATCCCGTGGTGCAGCAGGTCGCCTACGACCAGCTCACCTCGCGGGGGTACACCGGTTCGGTGGTCGCCATCGAACCGTCGACGGGGAACATTCTGGCCATGGCCAGCACGCCGAGCTACGACCCCAATCTGCTGGCAAGCCACGACGGCGCGCAGACGTCGGCGGCGTGGGACGAGCTGAACGCCGACCCGGCGAAGCCGTTGCTGAACCGTGCAATCTCGGCGACCTATCCGCCGGGGTCGACGTTCAAGGTGCTGGTCACGGCCGCCGCTCTCGCGAACGGCGAAACTCCGGACGATCAGCTGACGGCAGCGCCGACCATCACACTCCCCGATACCGACACCACGTTGGAGAACTACAACGGCAGCACCTGCGGCAGCGCCCAGACCGCGTCGCTGCGGGAGGCGTTCGCGCGCTCGTGCAACACCGCATTCGTCGAGCTCGGCATCAAGACCGGCGCCGACGCACTGCGGGACACCGCGAGTGCGTTCGGTGTCGGCGAGGACACCACCTCGGTGCCCCTTCCGGTCGCGGACAGCACCATCGGCACCATTCCCGACGATGCCGCTCTCGGCCAGTCCAGCATCGGGCAGCGCGACGTCGCGATGACGCCACTGCAGAATGCCGTCATCGCGGCCACCGTCGCCAACAACGGGGTTCGGATGGCACCGCACATGGTCAGCCAGCTCCAGGCTCCCGACCTGTCGAACCTCGCGACCACCACCCCGGAGTCGGAGGGTCAGGCGATCAGCCCCGAGGTGGCAGCGACACTGACCAGCTTGATGATCGGATCCGAGAACAACACCAGCGGCGACGGCAAGATCGCCGGCGTGCAGATCGCGTCGAAGACCGGCACGGCCGAGCACGGAACCGACCCGCGGAACACACCGCCGCACGCCTGGTACATCGGTTTCGCACCGGCCGACAAGCCGACGATTGCCATCGCTGTCATCGTCGAAGACGGCGGTGACCGCGCTCTCGCGGCCACGGGCGGTTCCGTTGCCGCTCCGGTCGGACGCGCAGTCATCGCTGCCGGATTGCAGGGGAGGTAACCGAAGATGCCACTGAGTAACGGCGCAGTCATTGCCGAGCGCTACCGCCTGCTGCGATTGATCGCGACAGGCGGAATGGGCCAGGTCTGGGAGGCGATGGACAACCGCCTCGACCGCAAGGTAGCGGTGAAGGTCCTCAAGGCGGAGTTCTCCGAGGATCCCGAGTTCCTCCAGCGTTTCCGCTTCGAGGCACGCACCACCGCGCAGCTGAACCACCCCGGAATCGCCGGGGTCTACGACTACGGCGAAACACGGGACACCGCAGGTGAATCGCTCGCCTACCTCGTCATGGAGCTCGTCAACGGCGAACCGCTGAACGCCGTTCTCGGGCGCATCGGCAGGCTTCCGCTCGGTCATGCACTCGACATGCTCGAGCAGACCGGCCGATCGCTTCAGGTGGCACACACCGCGGGCGTCGTGCACCGCGACGTGAAGCCCGGCAACATCCTGATCACCCCGGCAGGCCAGGTGAAGATCACCGATTTCGGTATCGCCAAGGCCGTCGACGCCTCGCCGGTCACCAAGACCGGAATGGTCATGGGCACTGCCCAGTACATCGCGCCCGAGCAGGCGCTCGGCGAGGAAGCGACGTCGGCGAGCGATGTGTACTCGCTCGGCGTGGTCGGATACGAAGCGTTGTCGGGCACTCGCCCGTTCGTCGGCGACGGGGCTCTCACCGTGGCGATGAAGCATGTCCGCGAGATGCCTGCGCCGCTTCCCGCCGACCTCCCTCCCGGCGTACGCGAACTCATCGAAATCACGATGGCGAAGGATCCGGCAGCGCGATACGGCAGCGGCGGCGAGTTCGCCGATGCCGTCGCCGCGGTGCGTGCCGGCCGCCGGCCGCCCGCCCCCGGGAACGGTCGCGGGCCCGGCACCGGCCGCGTTCTGATGCCGGGGGTCGTGCCTGCGCCGAACAGCACGCAGATGATGCCGACGTCCCAGAACCAGTACACCGGACCGAGGACGGGCGCGGTGGCCCCGGCTCCCGCCGCTGCGGCCGAGCCGGCGAAGACCGGAATGTCCTCGGCGCAGAAGGCGCTGGCATGGGGCGGCGGCGGTCTGTTGCTGCTCGCCGTGCTCGTCGGAGGCTTCGTGCTGCTGA
>NZ_JAHFVG010000097.1 GCF_023264675.1 Rhodococcus sp. (in: high G+C Gram-positive bacteria) | reverse complement strand
ACCCGAGCTCCGCAGCGACCAAAACGTCATCCGCACCTCGTGCGTGTAAAACCGATAAACCACCGCAACCATCCCTCAATGATCAGGCACGTTGCGACAACCGCTCGAATCCGCCCATGACCCCCTATGTATTCGCACTCACATAGAGCTACAGCTTGCGCAACCGCAACCTGTTGATGGCGTGATCGTTGTCCTTGCGCAGCACCATCGTCGCGCGGGGCCTCGTCGGGAGGATGTTCTCCACCAGGTTCGGCAGGTTGATCGAATGCCACAGATCCTCGGCGGCGATGCGGGCATGCTCGTCGGACAATCCCGCGTAGTGATGGAAATGCGACGTCGGATCGGTGAAGGACGTCTTGCGTAGTGCGAGAAAACGTTTGACGTACCAGGCCTCGATGTCTTCGATCCTGGCGTCGACGTAGATGGAGAAGTCGAACAGATCGGACACCATCAACCGTGATCCGGTCTGCAGCACGTTCAATCCCTCGACGATGAGGATGTCCGGCTGGCGAACCATGTGGAACTGGCCCTTGACGATGTCGTAGGACACGTGTGAATAGACCGGTGCAGCAACCTCTTCGGCACCGGACTTGACCTCGGTGACGAAGCGCAGCAGCTTGCGGCGGTCGTAGCTCTCCGGGAACCCCTTTCGGTGAAGGATTCCGCGGCGCATCAGTTCGGCTGTCGGATAGAGAAACCCGTCGGTCGTCACCAGATCGACGCGAGGATGGTGCTCCCACCGCGCGAGCAGGGCCTGCAGCACGCGAGCCGTCGTCGATTTTCCGACGGCGACGCTTCCGGCCACGCCGATGACGAACGGGACCTGACGGTCGGGGTGCTTCTCGCCGAGGAACGTCGCGGTCGCCGCGAACAGCCGCTGACGGGCCGCCACCTGCAAGTGGATGAGCCGGGCAAGGGGGAGGTACACCTCGGCGACCTCGTCGAGATCGATCTGCTCGCCGAGACCGCGGAGCCCGACGAGCTCTTCCTCGGTCAGCACCAGTGGCGTGGACTGGCGCAACGTTCGCCATTGCGCACGATCGAATTCGACGTACGGGCTCGATTCGCTCATTCGCGATACCGCGCTGTGCGCAGGACGCGGATACCCAGCAGTCGTGAGCTCCGGGGGAGCGCGAGTCGCATGGCTTCAGATTGTGCTCGGTCGCACGACGACTCGCACGGGCGGGGTGGTTCACCGGCCGTTCACCTGCACCTTGCCGGGACACCGCCGGGTGCTCTCGTCGCGCGCGCACTATCGTCGATTCTCATGAACGCCGATTCCTTCGTCCGTGAGTACCTCTCCCTCGGCCTGAGCTTCGACCGGCTCGAGGATGGGTTCGTCGACGCCTTCACCGGTGATCCCGCGTTGCGTCGCGCCGTCGAGAATGCGCCCGCTCCTTCCCCCGGAGCGCTTGCACGCCGCGCCGGCGAGCTCAGGGTCGAGCTCGGCAACACGGATCTACCGGCGCAGCGCGCCGAGTTCATCGATGTCCATCTGCGCGCACTCGAATGTTCGGGCCGCAAGTTCGCCGGTGAGGACATCGGATTCGTCGACGAGGTGTTCGCGTACTTCGACGTGCGCATCGAGCCCGGCGATCAGGACGAGTACCGGGAAGCTCACCGCAAGATGGACGACGTGCTGGCCGGGCCCGGATCGTTGGCCGAGCGACTCGCGGCTCATCGGTCGGCCGATGTGATCCCCGCCGACCGACTGCAGGAGTGCGTCGACGCGTTCTCCAGCGCGCTGCGAGACCGGGTGCGCGCGGAGTACACCTTGCCCGAGACCGAGCAGGTGAACTACGAGGTCGTCGGCGACAAGCCCTGGTCCGGCTTCAACTACTACCTGGGTGACTACCGCTCGACAGTGGCGATCAACTCCGATCTCGAACAGCAGATGGCCAACCTGCCTCATCTCATCGCGCACGAGGCATATCCGGGCCACCACACCGAGCACTGCCGCAAGGAAGCAGGACTCGTCTCGCGTGGAGAGCTCGAACAGACTCTCTTTCTGGTCAACACCCCGCAGTGCCTGATGGCCGAGGGGCTCGCCGACCTGGCGCTGAAGTCGATCGTCGGGCCAGGGTGGGGACTGTGGGCGCAGGAGATCTACGCCGACCTCGGACTGCGATTCGACGGGGAGAAAGCCGAGAGATTGTCCGCGGCGTCGGGTCAACTGTTGGGTGTGCGTCAAGATGCCGCCCTGTTGCTGCACGATCAGCACAACAGTCAGGACGATGTGGCGGCGTACCTGGAGAGATGGTCGCTCACGTCGTCCAAGCGAGCGCGGCAGAGCCTGAAGTTTTTGTCCTCGCCGCTGTGGCGCGCATACATCAGCACGTACGTGGAGGGCTACAAGCTTCTCGGTGGCTGGCTGGATCGAGGAACGACGGTCACCGAGCGGACGGCGTTGTTCGGCAGGCTGCTCGACGAGCCTCTGATTCCGAGTGCACTTCGGGCGGCCTAGCGCCGGTCTTCTAAGCTGTATACGCCCTCGTCGCTGCGTTCCTTTGGAGATTTTCGAAATGACCGATGTCAACAACCTGTCTCTCGCCGAACTCGACCCCGAGGTCGCCGAAGCCATGGCAGGCGAACTCGGTCGTCAGCGCGACACTCTCGAGATGATCGCGTCGGAGAACTTCGTGCCGCGCGCAGTGCTGCAGGCGCAGGGAAGCGTCCTCACCAACAAGTACGCCGAGGGCTACCCCGGACGTCGCTACTACGGCGGGTGTGAGCACGTCGACGTCGTCGAGGATCTGGCACGAAACCGCGCCAAGGAGCTGTTCGGCGCCGAGTTCGCCAACGTCCAGCCGCACGCGGGTGCACAGGCCAACGCTGCAGTGCTCATGGCGCTGATCAACCCGGGCGACAAGATCATGGGCCTCGATCTGGCTCACGGCGGACACCTCACGCATGGCATGAAGCTCAACTTCTCGGGCAAGCTCTACGAGGTCGAGTCGTACGGGGTCAGCAAGGAAGACCACCGCATCGACATGGACGAGGTGCGCAAGCAGGCAATTCAGTCCAAGCCTCAGGTGCTCATCGCCGGCTGGTCCGCATACCCACGTCATCAGGACTTCGAGGCGTTTCGCTCGATCGCCGACGAGGTCGGCGCCCTGCTGTGGGTCGACATGGCTCATTTCGCCGGTCTTGTCGCCGCGGGTGTGCACCCGTCGCCGGTTCCGTACGCGGACGTCGTCTCCTCGACCGTGCACAAGACACTCGGCGGACCTCGCTCCGGCCTGATCCTGGCGAAGAAGGAGTGGGCCAAGAAGCTCAACTCCGCAGTGTTCCCCGGCCAGCAGGGTGGACCGCTCATGCACGCCATCGCGGCCAAGGCCGTCGCGTTCAAGATCGCGGCCACGCCGGAGTTCAAGGAGCGTCAGGAGCGCACCCTGCTCGGTGCATCGCTTCTCGCCGAACGTCTCAACGGAAGCGACGTCGCGGACAAGGGAATCTCCGTGCTCACCGGCGGCACCGACGTGCACCTCGCGCTGGTGGACCTGCGTAACAGCCAGCTCGACGGCCAGCAGGCCGAGGACCTCCTCCACGAGGTCGGCATCACCGTCAACCGCAACGCCGTCCCGTTCGACCCGCGCCCGCCGATGGTCACCTCCGGCCTGCGGATCGGTACTGCCGCACTCGCGACCCGCGGTTTCGGCGAAGCCGAGTTCACCGAGGTTGCCGACATCATCGGAACCGCACTTGCCACCGGTGAGGCCAGCGATTCGCTGAAGGAGCGCGTCGTCAAGGTCGCTCAGAGCAAGCCGTTGTACGACGGTCTGGAGGACTGGGGACTGCTCGGCTGATCGCTTCTTCCCGCACCTTCGGCATGAATGGACCACCGCAACGGCTGGACGGTTGTGGTGGTCCATTCATGCGTTCGGGACCTTCGGCATGAATGGACCACCGTAAAGGCTGGACCGTTGCGGTGGTCCATTCATGCCAGCGATTCGCCGCCGCTGAACCCGACTCCGCCGGCCGATCGGTGGTAGAAATGCCGTAGGAACGTTGGCGTGTATCGCGTCGAACGTTCGCCCACCGGGCGCCGCGTTTCCACTCGCGGACACGCCTGATTCAGCCGCGTTCAGGCCTTCCGAACCGCCCCGACGGGTTAACGCGTTGTTCACCGACACGCCCCACTCTCGCCGAGCCAATCGGCGGTTTCGGCTGTACCGTCGGCAATAACAGGCAGCGGGGAAGCTGTCTGTGCGGGAGGTTCTGATACGTGACTGAGCTAGTGAGTGCGAGAGGGCCGGTACGCGGTCCTCGTGTCACCTGACACGTCAGACCGACCGGCCGAGCGACTCGAGTCTGCGCGGTGCCGCGCCAGACATAGGAGCCCCACGTGACCACTTCACGCTCCGTTTCCGCCCCTCTTCGGACATTTGTGCTGGACACCTCGGTTCTGCTGTCGGATCCCTGGGCTGTCATTCGGTTCGCCGAGCACAATGTGGTTCTCCCGCTGGTAGTCATCAGCGAGTTGGAGGGTAAACGCCATCACCACGAGCTGGGATGGTTCGCGCGGGAATCATTGCGCATGCTCGACGATCTTCGGGTCGAGCACGGTCGCCTCGACCAGCCGGTACCCATCGGATCCGACGGTGGCACACTGCAAGTCGAGTTGAACCACACCGATCCCTCCGTGTTGCCCGTCGGTTTCCGCACCGATTCCAACGACTCACGCATCCTCGCCTGCGCGCTCAATCTCGCGGCCGAAGGCAAAGACGTGGTCCTGGTCAGCAAGGACATCCCGCTGCGAGTCAAGGCGGGTGCCGTCGGACTCCCCGCCGACGAATACCATGCTCACGACGTCGTGAATTCGGGTTGGACCGGCATGGCGGAGCTCGAAGTGCAGGCCTCGGACATCGACCGACTCTTCTCCGAGGGCGTGATCGATCTCGACGGTGCCCGGGAAATGCCCTGCCACACCGGTGTTCGACTTCTCGGCGGACGGTCGAGTGCGCTCGGTCGCATCACTCCGGACAAGCAGGTGCAGTTGGTGCGCGGTGAGCGTGAGGCGTTCGGTCTGCACGGTCGTTCCGCCGAACAGCGTGTGGCACTGGACCTTCTGCTCGACGAGAGCATCGGCATCGTCTCCCTCGGTGGCAAGGCCGGTACCGGAAAATCTGCGCTCGCCTTGACTGCGGGTCTCGAGGCGGTGCTCGAGCGCCGCACGCACCGGAAAGTCGTTGTCTTCCGCCCTCTTTACGCCGTTGGCGGCCAGGAGCTCGGCTACCTTCCCGGCAGTGAGAGCGAGAAGATGGGGCCGTGGGCTCAGGCAGTGTTCGACACGCTCGACGGTCTCGCCAGCCCCGAGGTGATGGAAGAAGTCATCGCCCGCGGAATGCTGGAAGTGTTGCCGCTCACGCACATCCGAGGACGTTCGCTGCACGATTCGTTCGTGATCGTCGACGAAGCGCAGTCGCTGGAACGCAACGTGCTTCTGACCGTCCTCTCACGGCTGGGCAGCGGCTCACGCGTCGTCCTCACTCACGACGTCGCGCAGCGAGACAACTTGAGGGTCGGTCGTCACGACGGAGTTGCCGCCGTCATCGAAAAGCTCAAGGGTCACCCGCTTTTCGCGCACATCACTCTCACTCGCAGTGAGCGATCCCCGATCGCTGCGCTGGTGACGGAGATGCTCGAAGAGTTCGGTCCGGCAGGCGCTTAGCCCCTAGGTGAGTGGGAATACACAGCCCGCTATGGGCGGATTCGAGCGGTTGTCGCAACGTGCCTGATCATTGAGGGATGGTTGCGGTGGTTTATCGGTTTTACACGCACGAGGTGCGGATGACGTTTTGGTCGCTGCGGAGCTCGGG
>NZ_JAHFVG010000109.1 GCF_023264675.1 Rhodococcus sp. (in: high G+C Gram-positive bacteria) | reverse complement strand
TGGGCTACATGTACATCATCAAGCTGCACCACTTGGTCGACGACAAGATCCACGCTCGTTCGACCGGGCCGTACTCGATGATCACGCAGCAGCCCCTCGGTGGTAAGGCTCAGTTCGGTGGACAGCGCTTCGGTGAGATGGAGTGCTGGGCCATGCAGGCGTACGGCGCTGCCTACACGCTGCAGGAACTCCTCACCATCAAGTCGGACGACGTTGTCGGCCGCGTGAAGGTGTACGAGGCCATCGTCAAGGGCGAGAACATCCCGGAGCCCGGCATTCCCGAGTCCTTCAAGGTGCTCCTCAAGGAGCTCCAGTCGCTGTGCCTCAACGTGGAGGTGCTGTCCTCGGATGGCGCAGCCATCACGATGGCCGACGGTGACGACGAGGATCTCGAGCGCGCTGCAGCCAACCTGGGAATCAACCTCTCCCGCAACGAAGCTGCAACCGTGGACGATCTCGCGCAGTAGTTTCTTGGTCCCGTGGGCCGGCCGCAGTGCAGCAATGTACTCGGCAGGCCCGCGGGGCGAATGACGTAGTTCTGATTCGTACAGCACAACACCCATAACGGGGAAAGGAAGTTACGTGCTCGACGTCAACTTCTTCGATGAACTTCGCATTGGCCTTGCCACTGCGGACGACATCCGTCAGTGGTCCTACGGCGAGGTCAAGAAGCCGGAAACCATCAACTACCGCACGCTCAAGCCCGAGAAGGACGGCCTCTTCTGCGAGAAGATCTTCGGCCCCACCCGGGACTGGGAGTGCTACTGCGGTAAGTACAAGCGCGTCCGCTTCAAGGGCATCATCTGTGAGCGCTGCGGCGTCGAGGTCACTCGCGCCAAGGTGCGTCGTGAGCGCATGGGCCACATCGAACTGGCCGCACCCGTCACGCACATCTGGTACTTCAAGGGCGTTCCGTCTCGCCTCGGTTACCTGCTCGACCTGGCTCCGAAGGATCTCGAGAAGATCATCTACTTCGCTGCCTACGTCATCACCACCGTCGACGACGAGCTCCGTCACAACGAGCTCTCGACGCTGGAAGCGGAGATGGAGGTCGAGAAGAAGGCCGTCGCCGATCAGCGCGACGCCGATCTGGAGGCCCGTGCGCAGAAGCTCGAAGCCGACATCGCCGAGCTGGAGGCAGAGGGCGCGAAGTCCGATGTCCGCCGCAAGGTCAAGGACGGCGGCGAGCGCGAAATGCGTCAGCTCCGTGACCGCGCACAGCGCGAGCTGGATCGTCTCGAAGAGATCTGGACCACGTTCACCAAGCTGGCTCCCAAGCAGCTCATCGTCGACGAGCTCATCTACCGCGAGCTCATCGACCGGTACGGCGAGTACTTCACCGGTGCCATGGGTGCCGAGTCGATCCAGAAGCTCATGCAGACCTTCGACGTCGACGCCGAAGCCGAGAACCTGCGCGAGACCATTCGCAGCGGCAAAGGCCAGAAGAAGCTTCGTGCACTGAAGCGTCTGAAGGTTGTCGCCGCGTTCCAGGCAGGCAAGAACTCGCCGATGGGCATGGTTCTCGACGCCGTTCCGGTCATCCCACCGGAGCTTCGCCCGATGGTGCAGCTCGACGGCGGACGTTTCGCGACGTCCGACCTCAACGACCTGTACCGCCGTGTCATCAACCGCAACAACCGCCTCAAGCGTCTGATCGACCTCGGTGCTCCCGAGATCATCGTCAACAACGAGAAGCGGATGCTGCAGGAGTCGGTCGACGCACTGTTCGACAACGGCCGTCGTGGACGTCCGGTCACCGGACCGGGTAACCGCCCGCTGAAGTCGCTGTCCGACTTGCTCAAGGGCAAGCAGGGTCGCTTCCGTCAGAACCTTCTCGGCAAGCGTGTCGACTACTCGGGCCGTTCGGTCATCGTCGTCGGTCCGCAGCTGAAGCTGCACCAGTGTGGTCTGCCGAAGCTGATGGCTCTCGAGCTGTTCAAGCCGTTCGTGATGAAGCGTCTGGTGGATCTGAACCACGCGCAGAACATCAAGTCGGCCAAGCGCATGGTCGAGCGTCAGCGTCCGCAGGTGTGGGACGTTCTCGAAGAGGTCATCGCCG
>NZ_JAHFVG010000083.1 GCF_023264675.1 Rhodococcus sp. (in: high G+C Gram-positive bacteria) | reverse complement strand
GACCGCCGACACCGACACCAGCTCGCCGACGGAGGTGAGCACCGATGAACTGATGCAACTACCCGCCTAACCACCAACGAAGGATCAAAAACGAGTTACACCACTACTTGGGGCTTGACCCCGACTCTGTACAGACCCGCTTCGAATGCAGTCATCGTCGCGGACCGATCTCGCCGGAGCCCTGAGATCGTCGATAGGTTTCCGTCTAGCGCGGAAGCCGCACCTCGACGCGCGCGCCGCCGAGCGGTGATGTCGTGATCGTCGCAGTCCCCTGGTGTGACGCAGTGGTTCCGGCGACGATCGCCAGACCCAGACCGGTTCCGCCGGCATCGCGCGCTCGCGGGGCGTCCAGTCGTACGAATCGATCGAATACTCTCTCGCGCTCCGCCTCTGGAATGCCGGGCCCGTCGTCATCGACAACGATCACCGCAGAATCGCCGGCTTCACAGCAGGTCAACTCGACGCGTGCTCGTGCGTGCCGGACTGCGTTGTCGACGAGGTTGCGCACCATCCGTGCCAACGCGTCACGGTCGCCAGTCACCCGGACCGGGACGATCGAGGTTTCGACCGCCAGCTGCGAGATCGACACGATTCGCTTTCCTTCTTCGTACAGCAAGTCGTCGAGGTCGACATCGTCCATGTTCATGTCGGGCTGTTTCTCGTCCGAGCGGGCAAGCAGGAGAAGATCTTCGATGAGACGTCTCATTCGGCGCGCTTCGGGTAGCAGCGATTCGTCGATCATCTGCTCGTCGAGCAACTCTGGGCGCGATGCCGCCAGCTCCAGTCCTGCAGTGATGGTCGAGAGCGGGCTGCGCAGTTCGTGCGAGGCATCGCTGACGAACCGCTGCTGGGCGCACTGCCCGGCGTGAAGACGTTCGAGCATCTCGTTCATTGTCACGGCGAGCCGAGCAATCTCGTCGCGTGCCTCCGGCACCGGGATGCGTTCATTCAATCGACTGTTGGATATCGACGCCACACGCATTCGGATGCGTTCGACCGGATTGAGCGCCGCCCCCACCAACTCGTAGGTAGCGAATGCCACGAGCGCAACGACGACCGGCCCGACCAGGGCCAACAACAACGCGACTTTTTTCAGAACGTCTTCGACCGGCTCGCGGTCGGCCCCGACAAGTACTGTCATCGGGCCTGCAGGCGATGGTGCGCCGTAGGCTGTGACCCAGAAATCGCCACTATGGCTGTGTTCGATGCGGCCAAGGTCAGCCGTGTCGAGTGCATCCAACGACAGTGTCGACAGCGGATCGTCGCCGTCTCCGTAGGACTCGATCTGTATCACCCCAGTCTCGTCGATGACCTGGACTATTCCGATCTGGCCGTCGGTCGCCAACAGGGAATCGTCGATCTGTGACGGTGGCATCGTCTCGAGCTGCTCGGCGACTTGCACCGACCGAGCGACCGCAGCAGATCTGGCCGAGGATTCCAGTGAGTTGTACAGAACACCCAACAATGCGCCACCCGCCGCGATCAGGCAGAGGGCGACCACGAGGGTCGAGGCAACGGCCGAACGTACTCTGACGGTCCACAACCGAGGACGAAGAAGATCGACGATGGCACCCATACACCCAGTGTGCTGGTCCGAGGGACGATGTGTGCCCTCATACTCGGCACTCAATCGATTCCCTCGACTGCCAGGCGGTATCCGACACCTCGAATCGTCTCGATGGTCCGGCACCCGAACGGCTGATCCACTTTCTTGCGCAGATACCCGATGTAGACCTCGACGATGTTCTCGTCGCCGTCGTAATTCACATCCCACACCGACCGAACGATCTCGGACTTGGTCGCCACAGCTCCGCCACGCCGCATCAGAAACTCGAGGACACTGTATTCGCGTGGTGTCAAAGACAATTCGACGTCTCCGCGCATGACGCGATGACGCGCCGGGTCCAGCTCCAGGCCAGCCGCGCGCAATACCGCCGGACGCTCGGGCGCGCCTCGCCTGACCAGCGCTCGCACACGCGCTACCAGCACGACGAACGAGAACGGTTTGACCAGGTAGTCGTCTGCCCCGAGATCGAAGGCGTCGGCAAGGTCGTATTCGCCGTCCTTCGCCGACAGCATCAGGATCGGAGTCCAGACGCTCTGTGCTCGCAGATCCCTGACGATGTCGTAGCCGTGTTTACCCGGCAACATGATGTCGAGCACGAGTGCATCGAAGTCTCCGGAGACAGCACTGTGAAATCCGTCGTCGCCGTCGTGTTCGACCTCGACGGTGAAACCTTCGGCCACCAAACCGCGCCGCACCGTCTCGGCCAGACGGATCTCGTCTTCGACCAGCAGTATCCGCATTGTCGACTCCGTCCGTAAGTGCGTTGGTTCCACGAGTACAACAGATGCCAGCGTGACCGGCGATACGCTTTCAGGCATTCTTCAGGAGCGTGTGTTCACACTGACCCTCGTGATTCTCTCCTCATCGTTATCGACCGTGCATGCGACGGTTACCGAAGTGTTCACCGAGGCCGCCACCGCCGACGTCGAGCTGGTGGCTCTGGCAATGGCCATCGGTGCCGTCGTTCTCGGGGCCGTGCTGCGGGCTCGGCACATCCATCGTGCCGGCGGAACGCTTGTTTCTGCCTTGGGTTTCGCGCTCGCGCTTGTCGTTCTCGCTGTCGCCGTCCGCAGTAACGGGTGGCTTCTCGCGGGCGACGGCCCGGTCACTCGTTGGTTCGTCTCGCACCGCACGTCGATACTGAACGAGCTGGCCATCGCCGTCACGACAGCCGGGGGCCCACCCGAAACTGCAGCCGTGGGTGTACTGGCCGCCGTTGCACTGATCTGGCGAACCAAACGCTACGGCCCGGCGTTGATCATGCTGGCAACCGTCGCAACGGCCTCGATTCTCTGCACCGTGATCAAGCTTGTCGTCGGGCGCGGTCGTCCACCGCTGCAGCTCCAGTTGATGCTCGAGACCGACCACTCGTTCCCGTCCGGGCACGTCACCGGGGCAACCACCCTGCTGATGATGCTCGCACTCGTCCTCGGCGCACGTCGATCGACCGGTCTCCACGTGTTGTTGGTTGCAGTTGCTGTCGCTGGAGCAACGCTGGTCGCCGTCACCCGCCTGTATCTCGGTGTCCACTGGCTCACCGACGTGTGCGCCGGGGCACTACTCGCTGCGCTCATGGTGACACTCGGCGGCTACGCCCTCCACCTGCTCGACACCAGAGTTGCCGAACAGCGATACTCGTCCGCACTCACCACGTCAAAGGTTTCCCTGTGATCGCTGCACCGCTCGGTGGGATTCTCGATCCGAACACCCTCGTCGCTACATTCGGACTACTCGGCTTGTTGGGCACCGTGTTCCTCGAAACGGGACTGCTCATCGGGTTCTTTCTTCCCGGTGACTCGCTGCTCTTCACCGCCGGAGTGCTCGTAGCGCAAGCCGAACCGTTCGTACCATTGTGGGCGATTCTGGTCTCGGTACCGGTCGCTGCCGTGTTGGGTGATCAATGCGGGTATCTGATGGGCCGGGCGGCCGGGCCGACAATCTTCGAGCGGCCAGGAGCGCGACGTCTCGGTCCCGCGCAGCTCGCGCGTGCCCACGAGTTCTTCGGCAAATATGGTGCTCGCACAGTCGTTCTGGCCAGATTCGTGCCCGTTGTCCGAACGATCGCACCGGTCATGGCAGGCGCATCCGGTATGAGATATCGAACGTTCTTCGCGTACAACATCGTCGGCGGCATCGCCTGGGGTGTCATTGTTCCTGGGCTGGGGTATTTCCTCGGCGGCATCCCCTTCGTCCGCAATCACATCGAGATCATCCCGATCGGCATCGTCGTACTCTCGATCCTGCCGATCGCGGTCGACTACCTCCGCGCCCGCACCGACAAGCGCGCTGAAACCGCCGTCTGACAGCCATATCGCTTGAAAGACGCGAGGCCCCGAGCACCACGCGATGGTGTCGGGGCCTCTACCTGGACAAACATTTCATCCCTCGCCACCTCGTCGCCGATCCGCGGATTGTCAGCGCAGCGCGTCGAGCAGGTCGGTCAGGGTCGATACTTCCGTCCCCGAATCCGGAGCGGAAGCACGAACAGCTTTCAGTACGTTGTCGATCCGGTCGTCCAGTGCAGTCCAACCTGCGTCGTCCAGTGGCTGCAGGGTCGATTGATCACGGTCCCAGAGTTTTTCGAGATCCGTCGCACTGGATACTGCGTCACCCGGAGCCCCCGCCTGCACCTTCGCGAGAGTGTCCGCGACGACCATCCGGATCTGCGAAACCTGTTCGGGAGGGAAGTTCTTGATCGCCTCTCCCGGCGCCAGCTCCGGCACCGCTGCGGACGCGGACGTCTCCTCCTCCGAAGCCGGTGCAGCATGAGGCTGAGCGGCCGCCCATGCCAACAGCACACCGGTCGCCACCGCCACAGCACCGAAGTACCCGAGCATGACGCGTTCCCGACGCGGATCTGTCGACACAGATGGAGCCTGCACGCGCGTCACACCCTCGACGTCGATCACATCGCGGCGAGTGATCGTCAGGTACGCGGTCGTCACCACGATCGCAACGAGAAAGATGACACTGGTGACGGCGGTCCCGACACCCAACCCGTGATCGGATGCCGGTTGCGCAAACCAATCCCCCAGATTTGCCCCCAGAGGACGGGTCAGAATGTAAGCCAGCCAGAACGAGAGCACTGCGTTCGCGCCCAATCGCCACCCGACGACCACGGCGACGATAAGGCCGGCCGGCAGCAGAACCGAGGTACCCGGGTCCCATCCGGTGATATCGAGAGTCCAGTCCCCGGCCGCGGTACCCAAGGCGAAGGTCACCAGAATTGCCAACCAGTAGAACAACTCTCGCGGCAAGTTCACGATGCTGTGGATCGACAACGTGCGCTCGCGGGCGAACCACACACCGAACACAACTGCGAGGATCGCCGCGAACAATGCAGTGCTCACCGCGAGGGGTACGCCCTGGTTGTCGGTGAGGATGTCCGTGTACAAGGTGCCGGTGACGCTGAGCACCACCACTGTCGACCAGTAGACGAAAGGAACGTAGCGGGGCAGACGGAGTTGGACCAGCAGAACGACCGCGAGAATCACCGTGAAGATCGCCGCCGTAGCGTTCAACCCGACGCCGAGGGCCATATTGATCCAATCAGCGACGCTCTCACCGACCGTGGTGCACAAGATCTTGATCACCCAGAACCACACCGTGATGTCCGGGACTTTGCTCACCAACGTGCGCGCCGGTGCGGCGCCTGACCTCATCGTCTCGCTCATGAGGCCGAAACTAGGACAGCCCGGCTGTGGAGACGCTGAGAACAGGAACCAGCTGTGTCTTGTGCAGCGAACGAAGCCTATTGAGGCCGAATAGCTGTTCGACGCGGCACTAGGCCGACGCTTCCGGCACCGCACCACACCACCGCCGCGTACCGGCTTACGAAACGCTCACCGCTGGGGATCAGAGATCGCGCCACCGGTCATGGTCGCACTGGCAAAACATCCCAGTGTGGCCGACTACGACACATCGTCGGTCAAATTGGTTCTGTGTGGGGCGGCGCCACTCGACGCATCTCTCGCCGCAGCGGTCGAGGATCGTCTGGGTTGTGCGGTGCGCCAGGCCTACGGAATGACCGAAATGAGTCCCGTCAGCCACATCGCACCCCTGAACGACGACACTATCGCTCCGCAGTCCGTCGGATTCACGGTAGCGAACATGATGTGCACACTGATCGATCCGGGTACAGGAAACGAAGTGCCGCTCCCCGAATCCGGAATCAGCGCACCCGGAGAACTGTGCTGCGCAGGCCCGAACGTCATGCTCGGCTACTTGGAGAATCCTTCGGCCACCGCGGACGCAATCGACGACGGCGGCTTCCTTCACACCGGCGATCTCGCCGTCGTCGACGAGACCGGCGCGATAACCATCGTCGATCGACTCGAGGAACTCATCAAGTACAAGGGATACCAGGTTGCACCGGCCGAGCTGGAGGGAATACTGCTCGAGCACAACGAAATCAACGATGCCGCCGTCATCGGGGACCCTATGGAGAATGGAGACGAAGCACCTCACGCGTTCGTGGTCCGCGCCGAGAACTCGTACATCACCGAGGTCGACATCATCGATCACGTGGGGCAACGCGTTGCTCCGTAAAAGAAGATCCGAATGGTCACGTTCGTCGACACCATCCCCAAATCCGCGTCAGGCAAGATTCTTCGCCGGGAGCTACGCGAGGCGTGAAGCGAAACCGAACAAGTCAGCGGCATGGGTGCGCAGTGCACCCACACCGCTGATGTTCAGCTGAACAGAATCTCAGATTTCGACGCTGACCGTCTTTCCCGTCTTGGCCGATTCTTCGGCAGCGTTGGCCAGAACCAGCGCAGCCACACCATCGTCGAAACTCGGAGACGGAGCGTCACCTGTGCGAATGGAGTGCGCGAAAGCATCGAGCTCGGCGCGATATGCCAGCGCGTATCGTTCGAGGAAGAACGGCAGGATCGCCGGAAGCTCCTCGGTGCCGTCGATACCGAAACGCCGCACCGTCGTCGGAGTCACGTTTCCTGCGGTGAGCATACCGGTGGCCCCGAACGCTTCGAGGCGCTGATCGTATCCGAAGACGCAGTGACGCGAGTTGATGATGGTGACAACTTCACCGTCGCGGCTGCGCAGGGTGGTGACAGCGCCGTCGTAGTCACCAAGAGCTTTGGTGTCGTCGTGGAAGTTGTTGGTGCCGATGGCCGTTACCTCGACAATGTTCGGGAGGAAGAACCTCGCCATGTCGAAATCGTGAATCGTCATGTCGCGAAAGATGCCGCCCGATGCTGCGATGTAGTCCCGGGGTGCGGGTGCGGGATCACGGCTCGTGATGATCAATTGCTCCAATGCGCCGATTCCCCCTGCCGCGACCTGTGAGCGCACCGACGCGAAGTGCGGGTCGAATCGTCGGTTGAAGCCGAGCATGACCGGGACCGGATGTTCGGTGAGGCGCGAGCGGCATTCGAGCACGGTATCGATGTCGAGATCGATCGGCTTCTCACACAGGACTGCGAGTTTCCGCTCGGCGGCGCGAGACATCAGGTCTACGTGAGTCGGCGTCGGCGAGGCGATGATCACGCCGTCGAGAGAGGAATCTGCGAAGACCTCATCGGGATCTTCGACCGCCCGGCCTGCGGTCTGGGCGACGAGTGCACGGGCACCGTCGATGAACGGGTCGGCAATCATGACCAGTTCGAGATCCGGGTGGTCTGCAATATTGCGAGCGTGTACCTGTCCGATGCGGCCGGAGCCGAACAGAGCGAGGCGAAGCTTCGGGGAAGTCATGTCGATCCTTCGTGTGAGGCTGAATTCCGCATAGGGATGCGGCCCAGCAAACTGGTGGAGAAGAAGTTCAGCTGAGTCGAGCTGCGGCGTCGAAGGTGGCCAGGGCTGTGTCGCGAGCCCGCTTCAAGCCTTCGGCGACAGGCAGAGCGCGGTGTTCGTTCGAGATGACCTCTACTCCCCATGGGCCGGTGTAGCCGGCATCGAGGGTCCGCCGCACGAAAGTCGCAGTGTCGAAGTCGCCTTCTCCGCAGTACTTTCGGTCGTTGATGGTGTCGAGGAAAATGTCGTTGATCGCAGTGTGGCGGATCGCCGGGCCGTCGTCGATCTCGAGTGCTGCCACCCGTTCGATCGGCACGATCTTGTACAGATCATCATGGGGTGTACCGGATTTGAAGGTATGCCAGATGTCGATCATCAGGCCTGCCGCTGGGCTGTCCGATGCGGTGACTACAGCCACAGCGTCCTCGGTGGTGGGGATGTGGGAGAACGGTGTCGCTTCGAGTGCGAGGCGTATGCCCGCATCATCGGCTTGGGCCGCCAGGTCGGCGAATGCGCTCGCCATGGTGGCCACCGGCAACGGACGATCTGTCATGCCGGCACCGACTTTGATGTGGCGTGCGCCCAACGCGGTTGCGGCGGCGAACAAATCGTCCCGCAGAGCGTCACCCGCGACCCGCTCGGCGCCGGTCTGCCACCAGCCTTCGAGAAATTCGACCTCGACGATGCCGATTCCTGCGTCTCGGATCAGTCGGCCCAGTTCTTCGTATCCGATGCCGTCGCGGGCGGAGATCAAGTCGGCGTAGACCAGACCGATTCCGGCCCAGCCTGATTCGGCCACCATCGAGACACGGTCGGCGATAGGGACAGGGCTGGTCTGGTCGGCGAGGCCGGGAGACACGTCGCCGGCGCTGAGCCAGCAGGTAGCGATCAGGTCCGGGTACTCGGTGCCCTCGGTGCGGTCGGTCATGCTGACGCCTCCAGATCCACTGCAGCGCCCCGCGAGGTCTCCGAGCGATAGCAAGCGTCGACGATGCGGGCCACGGTCAACGCGTCGGACACTGGAGCGACGTTCGGCGCGCCGGTGCGGATGCTGTCGATCCAACCTTGCATTTCGATGTCGAAGTTGCTGATGTTCTCGAGTTCGGGGAGTTCGGAGAACTTGTTCGCCTCGGTGCGAGCGAACGGCGGAGTGAAGTAGCTCTGCGTCCACTCGGTCCAACCGGCTTTGTACCCACCACGATCTTCGTCGACGTACACCCGAAGCCGCTGCGGAAGAATACCGATCTCGAGCATTCCATTCGTCCCGTACACGGTGATGCGCGAGCTCTCGAACCATTCGAGCCTGTCGTGGCCGTCGAAGCTGAACGTCATCGACATGTCGGAGTAGTTGAGCAGAACAGCCGCGGAGTCTTCGCGGCTGGTGTCATCGGACAGCCGCGGACTCTTGTGTACCCGAGCGTTGACGGACTCGGGGGCACCGAACATACACACCAGGGCGTCGAGCATGTGACATCCCAGGATCCACAGCACACCGCCCATATCGGCCGGCTGGTTGAGATGCTGGGTCTGGTGTTCGCCCGCCAGAGCAGCGCCTCGCGCCGAAACGGTGACGACGTCGCCGATGACACCGGCCTCGAGAAGTTCCTTGGCCTGGGTTACCGACGGCGCCAGCCGGACGTTGTAGCCGACCTGGACAACCTGACCCGATGCCGCCGCATCGGCTGCCTGAAGATCGATCAGGTCGGAGACCGTTCCTCCACCGGGCTTCTCGACGACGACGGACTTTCCCGCTTCCAGCGCGCGACGAGCGTGGGAAACCATGTCCTTGCTCTTGGAGTGAACCATGACCGCGGTGATGGTCGGATCACCGAGGATGTCGTCGATACTGCGGGCTTCGAGCTCGTACTTGTCGACGAAGTACTGCAACCGTGAGTCGTCATCGGCGGCAGCGACCACGGAAACACCGTCGATCGCGCGCAGTGCTCGTACTCGCGCAGAAGCGTGGGGGTGCGTGATGCCCAGAAGGCCCACGACGATGGGGGTAGACACATAGTCTCCTGGTGGTCGGTCCTCGCGCTGATCCCAGTTCGGGGTAACGCAGGGATGGTGATGTCGTTCCGGAGCCTGTCGACTCCCCAACTCAGTTACTTTCACTGAGTGGACGTTCTGTCCGTAGCCTTCCATGCGACGACGGGAGGGTCAACCACTTACACCGAAAGTGGACCCTCTGAGGTGAATTTGAGGGGTTTCCCGACAGTGAACCCCAGGTAGGACGACAATTCCGCTGCTCCACGCAACACCAGATCGGTGACTGATTCATTGTCCGCGGATGTAGCGAGAACACCCTCTCGCAGACCACTGACCGACAGTGACGCAGCGACCTCACCGCGATGGTCGAAGATCGGAGCGCCGATCGCCGCGATACCCGGAGTCACCGTGTTGTCGCTGACCGCGAATCCTTGGCTACGGATCTCCTCGAACTGCGCGTACAGCGTCGACCGCGAGCCCAGGTCGTGAAGCAAGTCCTCGGCCATCGCGGCGGCCGCGTATTCGTCCCAGGCCTGACGTTGCTCGAAGGCCAACAATGCACGAGGCGCGGCACCGACATGGAGTGGAAGCGAGCGGCCCAGTCGCAGCACCCGACTGTTGACGCGAATGCCATCGACCCTCTCGATGCAGACTGCACGAGTCCCATGACGGACGCACAGAAACGTTGTCTCGCCGGTCGCCTCGTGAATTTCACGCAGAACAGGCAGCGAAGCACGGCGAATGTCGAGCCGACGGGTGAGATCCCTCGACAACGACAGCATCTTGCCACCGACTCGATACGCGCCGCGCCTGCCGATCTGTTCGACCCAGCCGATGTCGGCAAGCGTGCCGAGCATCCGATACACCGAACCGACCGGCTCGTCGACCAACTCGGTGATGCGCGCCGAGGTGGCAACGTGCTCACGTGCAAGAGCTTCCATCAGCGCTCCGGCCTTGACGACCAGCGCAGGAGCACGGGCGTCTGCCCGAAGCGGGGCCGCTACCGGACGATCACCGCGCAACTGCGCGGTCCGCTTCTCGACCGATTCGGTCATCGCGGCCGCCACGGCTTCGGCGGCCACGGTGAGGACCTGTCCGGCGACCTCCACCTGGGCCAGAACGCTTTCCCTCAGTCCGGCCACCGCAATGACCCCGGCGGCACTGCCGTCGCTCCGTCGCACCGGAACCGCGACGGATGCGACGCCCTCCACCACTTCGTTGTCGTCGACGCTCCACCCCGCCGAGATCGTCTCGGCCAGGCGGTCCCGCAATTGCCGTGCGTCGATCGGCGTCCCGGATGCGATCGGTTCGAACGGTGCCTCGGCGCAGACCGCGTCCACGGCGTCGGCTGTGTCGAAGGCCAGCAGCGCTCGCGACGCAGCCCCGGCGTAGCGCGGAAGCATCCGCCCCGGTGCGAGTTCCGGCATGTCCACGGCCGCACCGTCGACCTGATCGAGGCACAGGACGCCGTTGTCGTGGGGTACGCAGAAGAAGGCATTCATTCCCAGCTGCTCCCGGATCCACCGCAACTGCCGGCGCAGATCGCCTGTATCGACAAACGCCTCGATTGCGGCATCACTCCACCGCAACAACCCGGTGCCTAGTTCGACTCGGCCGTCCCCCACCTGACGTACGACCGAAATCTCTTCGAGCGCGAGCAGGATTCGGTACACACTCGGGCGCGGCTCGGACACAGCTTTTGCCAGCTCCGCCGGGGTCGAAGGACCGAGGCGGGCCAGCTCGTCGACTATCTGTCCAGCTTTGGTGATCAGTTGTATGGCGTTCACTGGTCGACTTCGTCCTCCGTGTCATTTCGAACTCACCTGCAAGATTTTCACGTCGCGCAGCCGACACCGATGCTCGCCCGACGTGAAGTAACCCGTGCAGCACAGACAGTAGTTGCGTGCGTCACTGAATATCCTATTATGATGATACTGTGCGAACAACGTGTCCACCGGATGACACTAATCAAGTCCCGGGGGCGGGTAGCCCGCAGATTCCCACACTTCGACGTCAGCCCGGTCCACCGCTCAGAGATGCCAGGAGAGCTACACGATGACCTACGAATTCTCGTACGACGCCAATCCCATGCGGGTTCGGTTCGGCTTCGGCACACTGTCCGCGCTCACCGACGAACTCGACCAGATCGGACTCGGCCGCGTATTGGTGTTGTGCTCACCCGGTCAAGAGGACGTGGCCGAGAGAGTGGCATCCATCCTCGGTGACCGGTCCGTAGGCGTCAGGGCTGATGCGGTCATGCACGTACCAGCCGAGGTTGCGGCACGCACCAGCGCCGAAGCAGTCGCGCTCGGCGCCGACGGCTGCGTCACCGTCGGCGGCGGTTCCGCTATCGGCCTCGGAAAAGCGATCGCCCTCGAGCACGGGCTGCCGATCGTCGCGGTACCCACGACGTATGCCGGCTCGGAAATGACGCCAGTCTGGGGAATGACGACCAACGGACGCAAAGAGACCGGCCGCGATCCGAAGGTGCTCCCCCGCAGCGTCGTCTACGACCCGGATCTGACGATGACCCTCCCGGT
Source organism: Rhodococcus sp. (in: high G+C Gram-positive bacteria) (assembly GCF_023264675.1). Lineage (GTDB taxonomy): Bacteria > Actinomycetota > Actinomycetes > Mycobacteriales > Mycobacteriaceae > Rhodococcoides. The sequence continues at coordinate 5,362 of NZ_JAHFVG010000083.1, read as the reverse complement.
AGGCATGTCCGTCACGAGTGGCATCAACGCAATAGCCCACGCTGTCGAAGCTCTTTACGCCCCCGATGCCAGCCCGATCATCTCCCTGATGGCCGAAGAGGGCGTCCGTGCACTCGCACGCGCTCTACCCCTGATCGTCGCCGAACCGTCGACCGCCGAAGGGCGAAGCCAAGCGTTGTACGGCGCGTGGCTGTGCGGGGCTACTCTCGGCGCGACGACCATGTCACTGCACCACAAACTGTGCCACTCGCTGGGCGGGACGCTGAATCTCCCGCACGCCCAGACTCACACGGTGGTGCTCCCCCATGTTCTGGCCTTCAACCAGTCCCATGCACCCGCCGCGGCCGCCGCCCTCACACGCGCACTACCCGGCAGCGGAGACCCGGCAACTCGACTGTGGGACCTCTCGCGCGAGCTCGACGCGCCGCAGTCCCTCGCCGAACTCGGCATGAAGGAAGAAGACATCGACCGAATTGCCGAGGAAGTGACGAGTCGCTCGTACGGCAACCCCCGACCGGTGAGCCGAGACGCGGTCACCGCACTGTTGCGTGCAGCCTGGGCCGGCGACAAGCCCACCGACATCGACCTCTAGTCGAACGCCTCCTCAGCATTTCCGAACCTCCAACTACAGCGAGAGCCGTCATGACCGACAACATCACCAGCCTGCCCGAGAACGACACCCAGGTACCCGCCGCCGCCGGCACAGCCGATGCTCAGCGACGCGTGGAAGAACAGTTGACCGCCAACGTACTTCGTTCGTTCGAGCAGTGCACCGACCCGAGGCTCACTCAGGTGATGCAGTCGCTCGTCACGCATCTGCACGCGTTCATTCGCGATGTGCGGTTGACCGAACCGGAGTGGGCCACCGCGATCGAGTTCCTGACCGAGGTGGGGCATATCACCGACGAACGCCGTCAGGAGTTCATTCTGCTCTCCGACGTCCTCGGCGCATCCATGCAAACGATCAACGTCAACAACACCGCCTACGGAAATGCCACCGAGGCAACAGTGTTCGGACCCTTTTTCGTCGACGATGCACCCTTGATCGAGCACGGCGGCGACCTCGCCGGAGGGGCCGCAGGTCAACCGTGCTGGGTCGAAGGCACTGTCCGCGACACCGACGGCAACCCCGTCCCCGAAGCACGAATCGAGGTGTGGGAGGCGGACGAAGACGGCTTCTACGACGTGCAATACGACGATGACAGGGTCGCGGCGAGAGCCCACCTGTTCGCCGGTGCGGACGGCGAATACCGTTTCTGGTCTCTGACCCCCACCCCGTACCCCATTCCACACGACGGACCGGTCGGCCGGATGCTGGCAGCAACCGGGCGTTCACCGATGCGGGCCTCGCACCTGCACTTCATGGTGTCCGCCCCAGGATTCCGCACGCTGGTAACGCATATCTTCGTACGCGGCGACGAATTACTGCGCCACGACACCGTATTCGGCGTCAAAGATTCACTGGTGAAGGACTTCGTCGAGCAACCACTCGGCACCCCGACCCCCGACGGCCGCGATGTCGGCGACCACGCCTGGGCACGAGCAAGTTTCGACATCGTCCTCGCCCCAGCAGACGCCCAGGCGGTCAATCCATGACGCGCCCCGTTGATCCGAAAGGCTTGATCCGATGAGCCAGTCCATTGCATCTCAGGGCGGCGCAGCCTCGCATCTGCCGCCGAACGATCCCGGCCCACATTCCAAACGCCTCGGGATGATCGCCGTTGTCGCCACGTTCGGCGGTCTGCTTTTCGGCTATGACACCGGAGTTGTGAACGGTGCACTCAAACCCATGAAGGAAGACCTGGGACTGACTCCCTTCACCGAAGGCTTCGTCGTCAGCGCCCTGGTGATCGGTGCCGCGTTCGGCGCACTGATCGGCGGCCGACTGTCCGACCGCTTCGGACGTCGCCACAATATTCTGATGCTGGCCGGTGTGTTTGCACTCGGCACTCTGGGATGTGTCCTCTCGCCCACCTGGGAAACGTTGGGAGCATTCCGCTTCGTTCTTGGTCTGGCCGTCGGCGGTGCGTCGGTCACCGTGCCTGTCTACCTTGCCGAAGTTGCACCCTTCGAAAAGCGTGGTTCACTGGTCACCCGCAACGAGGTCATGATCGTCTCGGGCCAATTTGCAGCGTTTGTCATCAACGCCGTCATCTTCAATCTGTGGGGTGAGCACGGCGCCATCTGGCGTTTCATGCTTCTGATCGCGGTCCTTCCCGCATTTGCCCTGTTTTTCGGAATGCTTCGAATGCCCGAGAGTCCGCGCTGGCTCAGCTCGCAAGGCCGCGACGCCGACGCTCTAGAGGTACTCCGCCAGGTCCGTTCGCCCGAGAGAGCCGAAGCCGAGATGGCAGAGGTTCATGAACTGGCCGAAGAAGAAGAAAAAGCGCAGACCGGCGGATGGTCGGATCTCGCGGTGCCGTGGGTTCGACGGTTGGTGTTCATCGGGATCGGACTCGGCATCGTGCAACAGGTGACCGGCATCAATTCGATCATGTACTACGGCACTCAGTTGCTCGAGGACTCCGGTTTCTCAGCCGACGGCGCCATTCTCGCGAACACGCTGAACGGCCTCTTCAGCGTCTTGGGAATCTCGGTCGGCATCATGTTGATCAACAGGGTGAACCGACGCACCATGCTCATCGCCGGCTACACGTTGATCACTACCTTCCATATTCTGATCGGCCTGTCCGCGCTGCTGATCCCCGATGGCTCGACCATCAAGCCGTACATCATCCTCGTCTTCGTAGTGTGCTTCGTGTTTTCGATGCAAGGAACACTCGGCCCACTGGCGTGGCTGATGCTGGCCGAGATCTTCCCGCTCAAAATCCGCAGCCTCGCCATGGGTGTGTGCGTCTTCGTTCTGTGGCTGGTGAATGCCGCAGTCGCATTCGGATTCCCGCCGCTGGTTTCTTCGCTCGGAATCGCGCCGACATTCTTCATTTTCGCAGCCTTGGGCGTTGCCTCTTGGATATTCATCGTCACATCGGTACCGGAGACGCGCGGAAAGACACTCGAAGAATTCGAGGAAGAATACAGCGCGAAGTACTCCGCCAAAAAGTGACCGAATATTTTCCTGCATCACCGAAAAGAGAGATATACGATGTCCGTTCTCGTCGCAGTCTCGGATAATTCAGAGGGAAGGGCCGCCCTCAGCGCAGCGATAGACGAAGCCCGCCTGCTCTCGACAAATCTAGTGGTGCTCAACCTCGCGCTCCACACCATCGACACCACAACTCTGCTCGATGACGTCGACATCGAGGTAGTCGAACGAGTTGGGCGCGGCGACCGTGATCCAGTTCGGGCTGTCCTCGACGAGATCGAACCACGAGGTGTCCAACGCCTGGTAGTGGGCGTGCGTCACCGATCTCGTGTTGGTAAAGCGTTGCTCGGCAGCGTCACTCAGAGATTGATATTGGACTCGCCGGTACCGGTCGTCGCGGTACCGACGCCTCCAGAACATGCCTGAAATTTTGGCGCGCGACGTCAATCACAGCCGAGACTGAACCCCTTCGGCACACACAAAAATAAATACATCGAGCAACGTTTGGCCGTAACAGGAGATTCTGTTACGGCCAAACGTCGTCTTCATTCCGAATTGATGAGAATTGCTACCGATCTCCTGTGTTCGGAGGTCTCTGCAGCGCCAAAAAGATCCATGAAAAATATTCTCGAAAAATGTTGCATGAGAGCTGTTTCACACTCATACTAATGTTGTTACAAAGGTCACCTGAACAACGCCGCATTTCAAGCCCAGCGGAAGACAGCAGGGTCCGATCTTGTCGATGTTCCACCTCTCGCGCACCTCGGAGCTTCCCAGTTCTGGAATTGCGCTCCTCATCGAAAGAGACAGCATGAAAGATTCATCGTCGGTCCCCAGTCGAGGCTTCACTCGCAAGGCCGCAGCCGGGATATCAGTGCTCGCGGCCGCCGCGCTCCTTGCCACCGCATGTTCGAGCAGCGGCGGAGCTCCGGAGTCCAGCGACACTGGTAGCAATGCGGGCACAGCCGACACACCGCGGGCAACGATCGCCATGATTACCCACGAGGTACCGGGTGACACATTCTGGGATCTGATCCGAAAGGGCGCCGAGGCGGCCGCAGCCAAAGACAACATCGAGTTGCGCTACTCCTCCGATCCGGAGGCCCCGAACCAAGCAAACCTGGTCCAGACTGCGATCGACTCGGACGTCGATGGCATCGCTGTCACGCTGGCAAAGCCCGACGCCATGGCCCCATCCGTCGCGGCGGCAAACGCGGCAGATATTCCAGTGGTCGCCTTCAACTCAGGCTACGACAACTGGAAGGAACAAGGCATCACCCAATACTTCGGCCAGGACGAAACTCTCGCCGGAGTGACTGCCGGCGAGCGCTTGACCGCCGACGGTGCGAAGAAAGTCCTGTGCGTGATCCAGGAGCAGGGACAGGTTGCGCTCGAATCGCGTTGTGCCGGTGTGATCAAAGGCTTTACCGGTGGCAGTACAGAAATTCTGAACGTGAACAGCAAGGACATGCCTTCGGTCGAGGCAACCATCACCGCGAAGCTGCAGCAGGACCCCAGCATCGATCACGTCATGGCGCTCGGAGCACCGATCGCGCTGACCGCTATTCAGTCGAGGGCGAACGCGGGCAGTGACGCAACGATCGTCACGTTCGACACCAACGCGGCACTCGTCGACGCAGTCAAGGCCGGGGATGTCGAATGGGCCATCGACCAGCAGCCGTACCTGCAGGGCTACCTGGCTGTCGATTCCCTGTGGCTGTACATCAACAACCGCAACATCATCGGCGGCGGCACCCCCGTTCTGACCGGACCGTCGTTCATCGATCAAAGCAACATCGATTCTGTTGCGGACCTGGCCAAGGCCGGAACTCGCTGATTCCCCCTGGTGCTCGTCGCTCTGCGGCTGCGAGCACCATCGGCGCAGCAAAGGACACCAACTCGATGGCACACATCCGACTCGGACAAACGTTGCAACTACACCCCTCGCGTGCGGTGCCCTTGTATTACAGCCTTGCTCTTGCCATCGAACAGGCGATCGTCGCCAACCGCGTTGCCATCGACGACACGCTCGAACCCATTGCAGCACTAGGCAAACAACTCAAGCTGTCCGGCGGAACAATCCGCCGAGCGTTACGCCTTCTGGAAGAACGCGGGATCGTGGAACGCATCTCTCGAACGACATACAAGGTTGTAGGCATACCCACCACCGGCTCGGAAAGAGCCGCCACCTGCAAGGACTTCTCATGAGTACACAGGCCGATTTGGATCTGTCCAAGCACACCGTCGTCACCGATGAACGGGTCAAGAAGCAGAAGCCGATGCAGCGGTTGCTGGTTCGCCCCGAGATCGGCGCCCTGT
>NZ_JAHFVG010000082.1 GCF_023264675.1 Rhodococcus sp. (in: high G+C Gram-positive bacteria) | reverse complement strand
TCGAGGATTCTTTAGACGGTTGACTCGAAGGATCACACGATGGCCGCTCTACATCCGTGCACAACACGGATTCGTAGAGGGGCTCGGCCACCGAGTTACACCACTCTATGGGGCACTACTGGGCAGAACCGTCACGAAGAGCTCGACTGCGTGGGCAGGTTTGCGGGCAAGCAGCCACGAGGTGAGCGCCGGAGAGTTCTCGGCGAGCAGAACGCTCAGCGCCGACAGTGCACGGCGGTCCGCCTCACCGAGCGGTACCACGACGCCACCGGCGCGGTGCAGTGCTGCAATGGTCTGCTCGGTCTTTGCGCCCGACGGCCATGGGTCGTTGCGAATGACGATGAGTCGCCGGCGCGGCATGTCGATGTGCAGCCCGGCGGTCGATACGGCTCGTTCGATACGAGCGAGCGCTGCGCGGGCGTTTCGAGACGTCACGGCGCGAAAGCACCAGTGTTCTTCGTCGTCCGTGTCGGTGTCGACGGTATGACGGAGTCTGGCATGCAGTGCAGGCTTGCCGCTGGGAGGGGGATCCTGCGCGAGACTGTCGTCCGAGGACTGGTGCTCGTGGATCCATGCCGTCAGGCCCGCGGAGAGAAGCGCGGGGATCATGGAGTCCTCGCTGTCGGACGACAACGGTTTCGATACGTCCGCCCCGGCCATGAGCTCGGCGTACCGAGCGTCGAGCGCGTCGAGTTCACTGACCGGTGCTGTCGGCAGGTCAGGGGCGCCGGACGGGCCCGTGCGTTCGCTGAAGGACTCCAATTCGCTGGCTACGCCGGCTTCGAGGCAGTGCCTGATGTGACGGTCGACCGCGATGAGCAACTGCCTCGGAGTGAAATCGGGTGCCTGTTCGAATGCATCGGCGGCAACGGGCCAGGTGGGATGCGGTGGCACGAAACCGATCTCCTGGAAGCACGCAGCGACGCGTCGGCCGAGGAGCAGCCGCCCGACCTCGGAAGACGGGATGGGCTTCAGTGGCTGCGTCACGCGGAACCGGTCCTGCATCGGTGCGACTCCGCGAGCCGCTATCAATTCCCACGCGCTCGAGAGCGCGGAGAGGACCGACGCCGTGCGGGGAAGTGTCTCGCGGAGCGACATCAATCCGTGCGCGAGTTGCTCGACGACCTTGTCCTCCTGAGCGTCGGAGAACGCTTTGTCGGTTCCGGTGCGAGCCTGGGCGACGAGGGTGTCGATTTGATCGATCGCCAGGACGGTCGGTCCGGTGATCGCCAGCATTCGTGAGATGTTCTCGGCGATGCCCTGATGGCCCAGCTCCGCGCGGCGAATTCCCCATGCGGCGAACTCGTCCGGATCGACATCGTCGATCGATTGGAGGTACGCATCTCCCAGGTCCTGCAGTCCAGAGTCGGGGGCGATCGACAGAACGAGCGCTCGCAGTGTGTGTTGCGACGTACGTCGGTGGCGGGGGTGCACCTTGTAGACGGCGGTGACGAAGGCATCGAGGGCTTCGGCGTCGACAAGGCTCTCGCCCATGATCTTTCGACGTTGATCTTCGTCGATGCCTGCGACGATGCACAGTCTGCGGAGCAGGAGGCCGAGTTGGCTGTCGGCATCGGAACCAGACGGTCGCATCAGATCGTCGAGCATCCCCATCAGGGTCGAACGCCAGAAGCCTGCGGCGTCGAGCAGACGGATCAGGAAGAAGTAGCCACCCTTGGCCTGGACCTCTTCGCGTACCTGTCCCAGCAGGTGGGTCTTGCCGGATCCGGCCGGACCACGGACCACGACGCCGAGTGGGCTGGCGTCGTCGGAGGCATCGGCATCGGCGTAGGCGTTCATCACGTCGACGAACACGCGCTCGTGCATGCCGGGGACGTGGACGTTCGACTGTGATCGCCACACGTCGTCCGGGGTCGGTGCCCAACTGAGCCGGATGGACTCCAACGCACGGATCTGTTCTGTTTCGGTCATCGTGTGTCCTACCCCGTCCGTCACTTCTCGATTGCCAAGAGATGGTTGTGCTGATTGCCGACGACGACGGCAGCCTCACGGTCGTCGTCGGTCAGGGTCTTCTGATTTTCCTCCGGTATCAACGACACGTCGGGTGCGCGCCGCAGACGTGCGAGTGCAGAGTCGAGTTCGGCCCGCGGCACATCGGACAACTGAGCACGGAGGCGAGAGAGGCGCACGGGACTTCCTGGCTGGCGCGCCACACGCGCGTACGTGGCGCGAATACGAGACTCGATCGCGCCGGGCCCCGCGGGAATCGTGTCGGACGACTGCTCGGAGCGAGGGAAGAAGATTTCCGCCGGGCGTAACTCGGATCGATCGAGCCAACGATCGATTCCGGCCAGAACCGTGAACAGTGCGCGATCGGAACCCGTTGCACGGGCGAGCGGCTGTCCGCCGACCAGATCACTGCAATATTTCCAACCTCGGTCGGTCAGTTCGACGGTGATCGGACGAGCCGACCCGTCGATTTCGACGAGACCGAGCCGAACGAGTTTGTCGCGCGACGGCTTCGCCAGCTTGGGCCCGAGCAGCGCGAGGTCCGGGTTGGGAACGGCACGCGCCTCGGCCATGAGGACGAGAAGTATCGCGGCCTCCGAGCTGGTCACGATCTCGCTCATCGTTGATTCCCTTCGTCGTCTTCACGGGATGTCGGTGACACTCGACACCCAGTAGGCGCGCGCCATTGTTGTCTTCGGCACGGCTTTTCATCCCCAGACCGTTCGTTCGTCCCCCGTCGACGAAAACCGTACATGGGTGCCGCGCACGCTCGGGATCACCGTCCGAGCAGGCCGCCGAGTGCCCCGCCGACACCGGCTTGCTCGCCGCTACCCGATCCGCCGATCAGTCCACCGGGCGGCAACTCCGACGGCTGCACCACGACGAATCCCTGTCCCCGAAATTCGAGGGTGAATCGCTCACCGGTGCTGCGGCCGATCAGAGTTCCGAGTCCGAACGAGTCGTTCTTCTTGACGTTGGTCGACAAACTCGACGACCAGGCAACCGCCGCCTGCGGATCCGCATACGTCGGCTGGTCGACCTGGAGCACGACCGGTACGCCGTCCGTGGTGATCGCGATGCGGCCGCGGCCGGTGAATACGCAGTTGAAGAAGCCCGCGTTGCCTCCTGCTGCTGCGCCTTGCACACGCTTGACGTCGTAGGAGAGCGACGATTCGAAGGCCAACACGTTCGAACCGTTGATGGTCAGGCCATCGGTGCCGTCCAGATCGATGAGGTGAACGTCCTGGGCGGCATTGGCCAGAAACAAGTCTCCGCGCCCTGACACCTTCATCAGCGGCACTCCTTCGCCGGACAGTGCCTGACGGACCGCTCGACCGAAACCGCCCGAACCTTGGGCCTCGAACTTCAGGTCGCCCTGGTACGCCACCATCGACCCCGCTCGCGCCATCAACTCACCGTTCATGCCGACCCGGCACATCTTGCTGCCCTGCTTCTGGATGCCTGCTCCAGGCACCTCGGCGTGGGATGGGGCGAACAATTCGCTTCTCATGGCAAGTGTTCCTTCTCGTGACGCGAGAGTGGGCGGGGGAGTAGGTGCATCGTCCTCGTCGATCTCGATGCCGAATTCCGTTGCGATACCGGCCAGACCGTTCTCGTAACCTTGGCCGATCGCACGGATCTTCCAGTCGGGTCCGCGTCGATAGATCTCGATGCAGACGACTGCGTTCTCCCGGCCGAGTCCATCGGCGCGGTACAGAGCGAACGGGCGGGCCGATTCGTCGGCGACCGTAGTGGTCGGCGGGCCGGCTTCCGCGAACGTCGCGGGGCCGGTTCCGTCGAGCGAGGCAGTGATGGCGACCGAGTCGACGTCCGCCGGAAGCGCAGCAGTGTCGACGGCGATGAAGTGTTGGTTCGGTTCACGTCGGTAGTCGACCCCTGGACCGCGGGGTTGGTTGTAGAAGATCAAGTCGGAGTCGGAACGAACCTTGCCGCGGGCGGTGAGCAGAACCGCCGACACGTCGACGGGAGTGCTGCTCTGCAGCGTGATCGTCATCTTCGACGACGCTGCTGCGCAATTCTCCCCGCGGGCCAGAGTCCTCATTGGATCCAGTGTGCCCGAGTGCTGCGGAACGGGTGCGCGCGCCGTGAGGCTGTTCGGACGGTCGATCGTGAATCAGGCTCCACGCCGGTTCGCCGAGGTGATTTCGTCGTTCTCCCCAGAGGTAATCGAAATTGCAATCAGAATGCAAGGTCTGCCTATTCGGGACTGTCCTTCGAGGATGCACACGGTGGTTGCTTTGGGTTAGGGTCGATTCGATTCACCTCCCGATCGATCGCCGATTCGATAGCTGAAAGTGAAACTTCTGTGACCGAGAATCGATTCCACGACGAATCCGTCGACTCGGAATCTGTGCGTTACGACAGCAATGTATTCGTATCGGTCATCATTCCGGCTAGAAATTCGCTACCCGATCTCGATCTCCAATTGGATGGCCTCGTGCGCCAAACATATTCGGGTCCAATGGAAGTGATCGTGTCCGACAATGGATCGGACGACGAACTCGTCGATCACATTCGCCGTTATGCAGGGAGCGACGCTCTCCGTCTCAGACGCGTCGACGCATCGCACAAAGCAGGTGCGTCCTATGCGCGAAATGTCGGTGCCGAAGCAGCGCACGGAGAATTCCTTGCGTTCTGCGACGCGGACGACGTCGTTCATCCGGATTGGATAACCACGCTCGTGGAGCTTGCGCGAGAACACGATGTCGTGGGCACTGCAGTGGAAACGGAATCGGTCAATACCGCTCGGGCGCTCGACTGGACTCCGACGACGCCACCGGAAAGTCAAGGGCAGACCACGTTCCTTCCGTACGCCATCGGTGCGAGCCTTGGATGCTGGGCCACTGTCTTCGAGGACGTCGGCGGAATGTCCTGCGATCTGCAAGCAAGTGAGGACGTCGAGTTCTGCTGGCGCGCTCAGCTCAAGGGCTACCGGCTGGCTTTTGCTCAGACGCAGCTCGTGGGTTATCGACTACGCGACAGGTTGGTTCCGCTCGTCAGGCAGTCGTACAGGCTTGGTTACGGGTTCGCCCAGGTTCAAGGCATCTACCGCAACCACGGTTGCCCTCCCGTTCATCTGCGTCGTGCGATGCGGTGGTGGGGTTTGTTGATGCTGGGCAATCCACTGGTTCCTCGGGCCATCACGCGGGTGTCCCGGGGGCAATGGCTCCGGGCTGTCGCAGCACACATCGGTGAAGTACGCGGCGGCGTCAAATACCGCACCTTCGTCTGGTGATCCGCCTCGATTTGGATCGGGCGCCGGCGTTCCCCTACACTTGACCGGTTGCCTGTGGCAGCGGTGTGCCCTCGTGCGCCCGTTGCGCAGACAGCCGACCGCGCGTGTCGGGACGGAAATCCGGCACGTATGCACATCCAGGTCTAGGAGAAGTTTGTGATTCAGCAGGAGTCGCGAGTACGCGTCGCTGACAACACGGGCGCGAAGGAAATCCTTTGCATCCGCGTTCTCGGTGGCTCGTCACGTCGCTACGCCGGAATCGGCGACATCATCGTAGCTACGGTGAAAGACGCCATCCCCGGTGGAAACATCAAGAAGGGCGAGGTCGTCAAGGCCGTTATCGTCCGGACCGTCAAGGAGCGTCGTCGTCCCGACGGCTCTTACATCCGTTTCGACGAGAACGCTGCCGTGCTGATCAAGCCGGACAACGATCCTCGCGGAACCCGCATCTTCGGCCCGGTGGGCCGCGAGCTGCGTGAGAAGAAGTTCATGAAGATCGTCTCGCTCGCCCCGGAGGTGCTGTAAATGAAGGTGCACAAGGGCGACACCGTTCTCGTGATCGCCGGCAAGGACAAGGGCGCCAAGGGCAAGGTCATTCAGGCCTACCCCGCTGACTCCAAGGTCCTCGTCGAGGGCGTGAACCGCATCAAGAAGCACACCGCGGTCTCCGCTAACCAGCGTGGCGCGTCTTCGGGCGGAATCGTCACGCAGGAAGCCCCGATCCACATTTCGAACGTCGCAGTCATCGACTCGGACGGCAACCCCACTCGCGTGGGCTACCGCACCGACGAGGAGTCCGGCAAGCGCGTTCGTATTTCCCGGAAGAACGGGAAGGACATCTGAGATGACTACCACTGAGAACACTCAGCCTCGGCTGAAGGCGCGCTACCGCGCCGAGATCAAGGACGCCCTCAACACCGAGTTTGCATACGACAACGTCATGCAGATCCCCGGCGTCGTCAAGGTCGTCGTCAACATGGGTGTCGGCGACGCCGCCCGTGACGCGAAGCTCATCAACGGTGCAGTTGCCGACCTCGCAGCGATCACCGGCCAGAAGCCGGAGATCCGCAAGGCCCGCAAGTCCATCGCGCAGTTCAAGCTTCGTGAGGGAATGCCCATCGGCGCACGCGTCACGCTTCGTGGCGACCGCATGTGGGAGTTCCTGGACCGTCTGACCTCCATTGCCCTTCCCCGAATCAGGGACTTCCGTGGCCTCTCCGGCACGCAGTTCGACGGCAACGGCAACTACACGTTCGGCCTCAACGAGCAGTCGATGTTCCACGAGATCGACGTGGACAAGATCGATCGCCCGCGCGGCATGGACATCACTGTGGTGACCACCGCAACCAACAACGAAGAAGGCCGCGCGCTGCTCAAGCACCTCGGCTTCCCGTTCAAGGAGAACTGAGTCCATGGCTAAGAAGGCACTGGTCAACAAGGCCAACAAGAAGCCGAAGTTCGCAGTGCGTGGCTACACGCGTTGCAACCGCTGCGGCCGTCCCCACTCCGTGTTCCGCAAGTTCGGCCTGTGCCGTATCTGCGTTCGCGAAATGGCGCACGCCGGAGAGCTTCCCGGAGTTCGCAAGAGCTCCTGGTGACATCGAGGCACCGATAAGGCTTGGCCTTCGGGCCTCGTAGTTTCCACGCTGACGGGCGTGGGTTCCGAAAGGAACCCACGCCCGTTTCGTGCGTTCCCAGGTTCGGATGGCAACACCGAAGCGAGACGAAATACCCGTAAGAGCCCTGATCGGCGTCGACGCCTCCGGCGTGGACCGGCTCCTGCAGCTCAGGTCGACCAGACTGCGGTGCGCAGTCCGAGTACTTCGGCGATGCCGAGAGCGGCATCGCGCTCGCCCGCGGGTACGAGCACGAGGAGTCCACGTCCGCCGTCGGCCGTCATGGCATCGGCCAGGGCGGTCGACGGCACCAGGCGGCAACCCGGAGGCATCCCGACCGTTCCGAGTTCTGCGTAGGTGTCCGCGATGGCGACCTCGCCCGTGTGCTCGTCGTAACCCCACGCCGCGACGAAATGGCCTACGTCCCAGTCGATATCGACCATGAATCTGGTTCGTACGTTGCACACGACACCGAAGTGGAGGGTCGAGCACATCAAGGAATCCATGAGTGTTTCCAGTTCCGCCGCAGTGGGAGCAGAGATCGGGACGACGGCAACTGCGTGATCCGTCGCACCTTCGATGCCCGCAACCAGACCGGAAGCCGATGTCCCTGCCGCCCCGGGGTCGGCGGCGCTCTCCAAGGAATTCCAGCCGGTGCGAACGACGGCGACGCCTGCAGGCCTGGCGGCTCCAGTGTGACCGGCCCAGACCATCGACCCGGAGGCGACCGCAAGTTCGGTGATCGTCGGAATCCGGACGTCGACAATCCCGGCCAAGGCTGCCGCTGCCGAAAACGGGCCGCACAGTTGGTCGGGTTGGGGGAGTGACGCCGACTGGGCGGCCAGTACAGCCGCCGCACCGGAGAACGTTTTCAGTGACACGTCTCAGTAGATCCAGCGCAAAGACTCGAGAACCTCGTCCTGAGTGTGCGGCGCGGCCCAGGCTGCATCCGCGTCTCGGCAGGCCACGAAAGCGCCGAGCAACTCGGCGCCCAGGACGTCGCGGACCAGGGCGCTGCCCATCAAGTTGGCACGTTGCTCGTCGTGAGTCGTCGCAAGCGGAAGAATTCCAGCGGCCTCGCGGCGGGCGTCATCCCAGCCGCCGACATCCTCCTGGATCGGTGCGGGCAACTCCGCACCCGCGTCGACGCCGGCGAGCCCGGCGGCGAGGGTGACCGCCAACGCGAGATAGGGATTTGCCGACGCATCGCACGCCTTGAGTTCGACGTTGGTGTGTTCGGTTCCGAGAAGGGGAGTCGACGGGACCAGCCGGATCGCGGCTTCTCGATTCTCGACGCCCCAGAAGCCGTACGCGCCGGCCCAGTAACCGGGGCGTCGGCGAAGAAGTGACCCCGTACTCGGTGCAGTCACCGCGGCGATTCCGGGCAACTCCTGCACCAGCCCGGCGACGTATCCTCGACCGATGTCCGACAGTCCGTGCTCGTCGTCGCCGGTGAGGGCGTTGACGCCGTCGCGGGACAGAGAGGTGTGGACGTGCCACCCGTTGCCTGCACTCGCCAGGCTCGGAAGGGGAGCGAAACTGACCCTCAGTCCATGAGCACGCGCGGCCGCATGAATCGTCTGGCGCGCGAGCACCTGCGCATCGGCGGCGGCGATCGGATCGAGGGGACTCAGGGCGATTTCCAGCTGAGATCCGCCGTACTCGGCGTGAAGCTGGCCGATGGATATGCCGTTGGACGCGAGGTCGCGAAGAAGTTGGACGGTGAACTCGTCTACCTCACGCACTGCATTGGCCGAGTATGCCGGGCCGCGATGGGCGGGGGCGTCGTCGGTTTCTCTGGTTACCACCATCTCCATCTCGAAACCCGCCCGCACGTCGAAACCGGCGTCGGCAGCTGCGGTCACCTGGCGCTCGAGCACGCTGCGCTGGTCGTACGGCCACGGCGAGCCGTCGGCCGACAGTTGTTTGCCCTGAGCCCATGCGATGCCGGGCTGCCCGGCGAGCGGCACGATCGAGTCCGACACGGGGATCAGGCGCGCATCGCCCGACGGTGTCGACAGACCCTCGTGAGCGAACGTGATGCCGTCGTGGGAGTCGAACACCGCGAACACCGCCGTTATCCCGACGCCCTTACGTCCTGCACTTGCAAGTTCTGCGGTCGGGACCGTTCGCGATCGCACGATGCCGTTGTTGTCGACCCACCCGATGGTGACGCCGACAATTCCGCGTTCGGACAGAACAGGAACGAGTGCAGGATCGATCATGATGAAAAGTTAGCGGAGTCCGCGTTGCGGTGGGGTCGGTGCGGGCCCATAACACGAGCGATTTGGACTTTGCGCACCGGTTGCCTACACTAGTGCGGTTGCCCGGGCTTCGTCGTGCCTGCACACGAGTCCTTGCAATCTTGACGCAACCTCGAGTTCTCTGCACTGGCAAAGATGAACACGCAGAAGCTCGTAACACCTTGCAGTGCAGCAGTGCATTGCTTGGAGCGCAACCCCTGACCGGCAACAGTCGGTCAGGACAGTTCACTTCGCTGTAGGCCCACGATGTGACGAACCAGGCCCGCTTTTCGGGGCACCAGTTCGCGCATGCTGCATGGGAACCGCTGCGAGAAAGGTGCACAGGTCACACCATGACGATGACCGATCCAATTGCAGACTTCTTGACCCGTCTGCGCAACGCCAACTCGGCGTACCACGACGAGGTGAAGCTTCCGCACTCGAAGCTGAAGGCGAACATCGCCGAGATCCTCAAGCGTGAGGGCTACATCGCTGATTTCCGTACCGAGGATGCCGAGGTGGGCAAGACCCTCATCGTCGATCTCAAGTACGGACCCAGCCGTGAGCGCAGCCTCGCAGGCGTGCGTCGCATCTCGAAGCCAGGTCTTCGCGTGTACGCAAAATCCACCAATCTGCCCAAGGTTCTCGGCGGCCTGGGCGTGGCGATCATCTCCACGTCCACCGGTTTGCTCACAGAGCGTCAGGCGTCCAAGCAGGGTGTGGGCGGAGAAGTCCTCGCCTACGTCTGGTAGGGGAGGCCACCACCATGTCACGTATTGGAAAATTGCCGGTCGCGGTCCCCGCGGGCGTCGACATCAAGATCGACGGCCAGAACGTCGAGGTCAAGGGCCCCAAGGGTGCACTCAACCTGACGATCGCCGAGCCCATCCAGATCGCACGCGCGGATGACGGCACCATCGCTGTCACCCGTCCGGACGACGAGCGCCGTAGTCGCTCGCTGCATGGCCTCTCGCGCACCCTCGTCGCCAACCTCATCACCGGTGTCACCAACGGTTACACCACCAAGATGGAGATCCACGGCGTCGGTTACCGCGTTGTTCTCAAGGGCAAGGACCTCGAGTTCGCCCTCGGGTACAGCCACCCTGTGCCGATCGAGGCACCGGAAGGCATCACGTTCACGGTCGAGTCGCCCACGCGATTCACCATCACCGGCATCGACAAGCAGAAGGTCGGCCAGATCGCGGCCAACGTCCGTCGTCTGCGGCGCCCCGACCCGTACAAGGGCAAGGGCATCCGCTACGAGGGTGAAGTTATCCGCCGCAAGGTCGGAAAGACGGGTAAGTGATATGAGCCAGGAAACAACAGACAAGGTGGCCGTGAAGCGCGTTCCGCGCGGCACGGACGTCTCGACGAAGCGTCGTTTGTCGAAGGCACGCCGTCACTTCCGCCTTCGCAAGAAGATCTCCGGAACGCCCGAGCGTCCTCGCTTGGTCGTCAACCGCTCTTCGCGCCACATCCACGTTCAGTTGATCGACGATCTCGCAGGCCACACGCTGGCCAGCGCGTCCTCGATCGAGGCCGACGTGCGGGCGCTCGAGGGCGACAAGAAGGCCGTCAGCGCGAAGGTCGGCGAGCTCATCGCCAGCCGCGCCAAGGCTGCCGGAATCGACACGGTCGTCTTCGACCGTGGCGGCAACAACTACAGCGGCCGCATTGCGGCGCTGGCAGATGCTGCTCGCGAAGGCGGGTTGGCATTCTGATGACCTTTATCGACAACGGAAGGACAGCCTGATGCCGGGACGTCAACGGCGTGACGGCGGAAGCGGCCCCGCCGGACAGAACAGTGGACCGAATGCAGGCGGTGACAACAACCAGCGCGGAGACAACCGCGGTGGCCGTGACCGTCGTGACAACTCGCGCGGCGGCAACGCTGCCGAGAAGTCGAACTTCATCGAGCGCGTAGTCGCGATCAACCGCGTTTCCAAGGTGGTCAAGGGTGGTCGTCGCTTCAGCTTCACCGCCCTCGTCATCGTCGGAGACGGCAACGGCTTGGTCGGCGTCGGCTACGGCAAGGCCAAGGAAGTTCCCGCGGCGATCCAGAAGGGTGTCGAGGAGGCTCGCAAGAGCTTCTTCCGCGTCCCGATGATCGGCGGCACCATCACGCACCCCATCCAGGGTGAAGCAGCAGCAGGCATCGTCATGCTCCGTCCGGCCAGTGCCGGTACGGGTGTCATCGCCGGTGGTGCTGTCCGCGCCGTGCTGGAGTGCGCTGGAATCCACGACGTGCTGTCGAAGTCGCTCGGTAGCGACAACGCCATCAACGTCGTCCATGCCACCGTCGCAGCACTGCAGGGTCTGCAGCGTCCCGAGGAAGTTGCGGCTCGCCGCGGCCTCACCCTCGAAGAGGTCGCTCCGGCAGGCATGCTTCGTGCACGTGCACAGGCAGGAGCGGTCAAGTAATGGCACAGCTGAAGGTCACTCAGATCAGAAGCACCATCGGTCAGAAATCGAACCAGCGGGACAGCCTGCGGACTCTCGGGCTCAAGGGCATCCGACAGACCGTCGTCCGTGAGGACACCCCGCAGACCCGAGGTCTGGTCAACGTTGTGCGCCACCTCGTAACTGTTGAGGAGGTCTAACCATGACCATCAAACTGCATCACCTGCGCCCAGCACCGGGATCCAAGTCGGCCAAGATTCGCGTCGGCCGTGGTGAAGGCGGCAAGCGCGGCAAGACCGCAGGTCGCGGTACCAAGGGAACCGGCGCACGCAAGAACGTGCCGGCACGCTTCGAGGGTGGCCAGATGCCCCTTCACATGCGTCTCCCGAAGCTCCGGGGCTTCACCAACCCGAACCGGGTCGAGTTCCAGGTCGTGAACCTTCGCGATATCGAGCGGCTCTTCCCCGAAGGCGGCCAGATCAGCATCGCCGATCTGATCGCCAAGGGCGCTGTTCGCAAGAACGAGCCCGTCAAGGTTCTGGGAGACGGAAAGCTGACCGTCAAGGTCGACATCTCCGTCAACAAGTTCACCGGCTCCGCCAAGGAAAAGATCGCCGCTGTCGGCGGTTCTGCAACCGAGGTATAGCTGGTTCGACTTCGGTCGAATGAGCACATCGTGTGTCGATGGCCGCAGCGACAAGTCTCGAAGGAGGCTTACCGCTGCGGCCATCGCTGCCATACGGGCAGGTGGTTGCACCGTCTCGACGGGCCGTGCACACACTGACCGTCGGGCGGTTCGAGCCACACTGTTAGAGTTCTAGAGTTCAGTGACAATGCCTTTCATGCGGACGATCTGTGTCGTTCGCAGTCCAAAGTCGAGTATCGGATGGTCCGCGAGGACCCGACCGTTACCTCGACACCAACGCGCCTTGTGCCAGGAGGATCTTTGCTTTCCGCCTTCGTGTCGGCCCTCAGGACTCCTGACCTGAGACGGAAGATCCTTTTCACGCTCGGTTTGGTAGCTCTGTATCGCTTCGGCGCCACACTGCCATCTCCCGGCGTGGACTACGCCAACGTTCGAGCCTGCATCGACCAGGTCTCCGGTGGCGACCAGGCGGGTATCTACTCGCTGATCAACCTGTTCTCGGGTGGCGCGCTTCTGCAGTTGTCCGTATTCGCGATCGGCATCATGCCGTACATCACCGCGAGCATCATCGTTCAGCTGTTGACTGTGGTCATCCCCAAGTTCGAGGAACTCCGCAAGGAGGGCCAGTCCGGCCAGGCCAAGATGACGCAGTACACGCGTTATTTGTCGATCGCTCTCGCGATCCTGCAGGCAACCGGACTCGTCGCCCTCGCTTCGCGTGGACAGCTCCTTCAAGGTTGCCAGCAAGACATCATCGCCGATCAAAGCATCTTCGGACTGGTGATCATCGTGCTCGTGATGACTGCCGGTGCCGCAATGGTCATGTGGTTCGGTGAAGTCATCACCGAACGTGGCGTCGGCAACGGAATGTCGCTCCTGATCTTCTCGGGTATCGCTTCACGCATCCCGTCCGAGGGCAAGTCGATTCTGGACAGCCGCGGTGGACTCGTGTTCGCGCTGGTCTGTGTCGCAGCGTTCCTCATCATCGCCGGCGTGGTTTTCGTCGAGCAGGGTCAGAGACGCATTCCGGTGCAGTATGCCAAGCGCATGGTCGGGCGGAAGATGTACGGCGGGTCGTCGACGTACTTGCCGTTGAAGGTCAACCAGGCCGGTGTCATCCCGGTGATCTTCGCGTCCTCGCTCCTCTACCTCCCCAACTTGATCGCCCAGCTCACGTCCGCGAGCACCGCCACGGACCCCAGCTGGTGGCAGCGAATCATCAACGAGTACCTGGTGAACCCGGCGAACCCGGTGTACATCGCCATCTACTTCGGGCTCATCGTCTTCTTCACCTACTTCTATGTCGCGATCACCTTCAATCCGGAGGAACGCGCAGACGAGATGAAGAAGTTCGGTGGGTTCATCCCTGGCATCCGCCCGGGCAGGCCGACCGCCGATTACCTGAATTACGTCCTCAGCCGCATCACCCTGCCGGGCGCGATCTATCTGGGCACCATCGCCGTGCTGCCCAACCTGTTCCTCGATATCGGAAGCTCCGGCGGTGCGCAGAACCTGCCGTTCGGTGGCACTGCCGTGCTGATCATGGTCAGCGTCGGGCTCGATACCGTGAAGCAGATCGAAAGTCAGTTGATGCAGCGTAACTACGAAGGGTTCCTCAAGTGAGACTCGTTCTTCTTGGTCCTCCCGGTGCCGGTAAGGGCACCCAAGCCGAGATCCTGTCGGAGAAGTTGGGTGTACCCCACATCTCGACCGGAGATCTGTTCCGCGCCAACATCGGCGAGAAGACCCCGCTCGGAGTCGAGGCAAAGAAGTACCTGGATGCCGGCGACCTGGTTCCCAGCGCGCTGACCGTCGATATGGTGCGCAGTCGTCTGGCCGAGCCGGATGCCGTCAACGGATTTCTTCTCGACGGATTTCCTCGCTCGGTCGGCCAGGCCGAATCGCTCGTCGAGATCCTCGCGGACCTGGGCGCGAAACTGGACGCTGTGCTGTCGTTCGTCGTCGACGAGGACGTCGTCGTCGCCCGCATGCTCTCGCGCGGTCGCGCCGACGACAAAGAAGACGTTATCCGTAACCGCCTGAAGGTGTACCGGGACGAGACAGCGCCGTTGCTCGATTACTACACCGACCAGATCGTCTCCGTGGACGCGATGGGTGAGGTCGAGGAAGTCAGTGCACGTGCGCTGAAGGCCATCGAGGATCTCGGAAACTAATGGCGTTCGGGCGTAAGCGCAAAGTGGTGCCGTTCCGCAGTCCTGGCGAGCTCGACGCCATGGCTGCGGCCGGCTCGGTTGTCGGTGCAGCACTTGTTGCGGTACGCGATGCAGCGAAGCCCGGCGTATCGACGTTGGAGTTGGACCGGGTAGCCGAAGCAGTGATCAGGGACGCCGGGGCAGTGCCGTCGTTCCTCGGCTACCACGGCTTCACCGGAAGCATCTGCTCGTCGGTGAACGACCGTGTGGTGCACGGGATTCCCTCGGCGCAGGATGTGCTGGTCGCGGGAGACCTGATCTCGATCGACTGCGGCGCAATTCTCGACGGCTGGCACGGCGACTCGGCGTGGACATTCGGTGTCGGCGACATCATCGAAGCGGATGCGCTCCTGAGCGAGGCAACTCGTCTGTCGATGGAGGCCGGAATCGCGGCAATGGTGCCAGGCAACAGGTTGACCGACGTCTCGCATGCGATCGAGAACGGAACCTACGCTGCCGAGAAGCTGCACGGGCGCAAGTACGGCATCGTGGATGGATACGGTGGACACGGCATCGGCCGTGAAATGCACATGGAACCGTTCCTCGCCAACGAGGGTGCTCCCGGCAAAGGCCCGGAGTTGGTCGTGGGCTCCACTCTGGCCATCGAACCGATGTTGACGCTCGGAACCTACGAGACCGAGATCTTGGGGGACGACTGGACGGTCGTCACCACCGACGGCTCCCGCGCCGCGCACTGGGAACACACAGTCGCGGTCACCGAGGACGGCCCCCGCATTCTGACGCTGCGCCCGTAGAAGCTCGAGAGTCCGACTGTCCGGCGCGATTCGACGGTCACACCTCCACCGCGACCGTCACCGGCCCGTCATTGACCAATGACACCGCCATGTGTGCTCCGAAGACTCCGGTCTCGACGTGAGCGCCCAGTGCTCGCAGTGTGTGAACGACTCTGTCGACAAGAGGTTCTGCTGCCGACCCCGGCGCCGCCTTGTTCCACGACGGTCGCCTGCCCTTGGCTGTATCGGCGTACAGGGTGAACTGACTGATCACCAATATCGGAGCTCCGACGTCGGCAGCGGATTTCTCGTCGTTCAGTACCCGCATTCTCCAGATCTTCTCGGCGAGCGTTTCGCTGTTGCCGGCGTCGTCGGTGTGGGTGACACCCACCAACACGACGAGTCCTTGTGATCCGGGGGAGAGGTCGAGTGAGCCGACGACGTCGTCTCCCACCGAGACCGATGCCGATGTGACTCGTTGTATGAGTGCGCGCATGGGCGCAACTCTGCCACTGCGATGGACCGGAGCCGACCACGCATTTGGCCTGGTGAGACTTTGCCGGTAACATAGGTCGACGGTGCGCTCTGCGTGCCGGTTGTTCGCATGCCCGCGCAAGTCGGCTCACGTTCATCCGGTGACTCTGTCGACTTCACGTCGGCAGTCAGTGAGCATCACGGTAACGGAAACAGATGCAATCAACCAGGTGTAAAGCCAGGGACGCGGAGGATATGGCTAAGAAAGACGGCGCCATCGAGGTCGAGGGCCGGGTAGTCGAACCCTTGCCCAATGCGATGTTTCGCATTGAGCTCGAGAACGGCCACAAGGTGCTCGCGCACATCAGCGGAAAGATGCGCCAGCACTACATTCGTATCCTCCCCGAGGATCGTGTCGTAGTGGAGCTTTCTCCTTACGACCTCACGCGTGGACGCATCGTTTACCGCTACAAGTAACAAGCTTCTCCGGCCATGTCCGGTCGGGGAGAACCATGCCGATTTCGCGCCGCATCGCGGTGTGGGTCGGCTACACACAGGAGATCAACGACGTGAAGGTTCAGCCGAGCGTCAAGAAGATCTGCGAGAAGTGCAAGGTGATTCGTCGTAACGGACGCGTCATGGTGATCTGCGACAACCTGCGTCACAAGCAGCGTCAGGGATAACCACCGAGCATTCGCGTTTCTGCTTGGCACATAGCTAGAAGAAGACCTCCCAGCACCAACCACGACACACGCGTCGTGGCACACCCCCGGCACGGAGGCCGGGGCCCCACTGAGTTCACGGAAATCGAGATTCTTCGGTATCGACGTTTCCAGCAGTACAGAGGCACAGGGGACGGACTGGGAGCAGACCTCCGCACATGAATAGGAATGCCACATGGCACGTCTCGCAGGTGTGGATCTTCCGCGCGAAAAGCGCATGGAGATCGCACTGACTTACATCTACGGCGTCGGCCGTACCCGCTCCAAGGAGATCCTCGGCGCAACCGGTGTCAACCCGGACCTGCGCAGCAAGGATCTGTCCGACGAAGATCTGACGAAGCTCCGCGAGTACATCGAGGAGTCCCTCAAGGTCGAGGGCGACCTGCGCCGCGAGGTTCAGGCCGACATTCGTCGCAAGATCGAAATCGGCTGCTACCAGGGCCTTCGCCACCGTCGTGGTCTGCCCGTCCGTGGACAGCGCACCAAGACCAATGCGCGCACCCGCAAGGGCCCCAAGCGCACCATTGCCGGCAAGAAGAAGGCGAAGTAATGCCCCCTAAAGCACGCGGTACCGGTCCGAAGAAGACGCAGAAGACGCGTCGCAGGGACAAGAAGAACGTCCCGCACGGATCTGCGCACATCAAGAGCACGTTCAACAACACGATCGTGTCGATCACCGACCCCGCAGGCAACGTCATCTCATGGGCGTCCTCGGGCCACGTGGGCTTCAAGGGCTCGCGTAAGTCGACTCCGTTCGCCGCACAGCTCGCAGCAGAAAGCGCTGCGCGCAAGGCACAGGAGCACGGCGTCAAGAAGGTCGACGTCTTCGTCAAGGGTCCCGGCTCCGGCCGTGAGACCGCTATCCGCTCGCTTCAGGCCGCAGGCCTCGAGGTCGGCACCATCTCCGATGTCACCCCTCAGCCGCACAACGGCTGCCGTCCGCCCAAGCGGCGTCGGGTCTAGCGGGAAGGAAAGGTTTAGAAAATGGCACGTTATACCGGT
>NZ_JAHFVG010000108.1 GCF_023264675.1 Rhodococcus sp. (in: high G+C Gram-positive bacteria) | reverse complement strand
CGGGCAGGTGACGCGCGGCTGGTCGATTGTCATGCTCGTACTTGTCGTTGCATCGATCGCCGCACTGTGGCCCCGGTCCAGCGCCGACGAGCGAGCATCTACCGCGAACTCCAGCGTGCCGGTCGGACCCACACCGTCCAGCCCGCCCCACTCCGGCACCGCCACCGTGGACCCCGCGGTGTCCTCGTGCCCGGTTCCGGTGCCGGGGCGCGGCGGTCCGCTTGCCGGGGTAACGGCGCGCTGCATCGCCGACGCGGCCGAAGTCGACCTCGGCGAAGCTCTGGGCAGCGAGGTGACGCTGCTCAATCTCTGGGCATCCTGGTGCGCTCCGTGCCGCACCGAGATGCCCGTCCTCGACACCTACGCCGCAGAACCCGACGCGATCCGAGTCGTCGGAATCAATGTCGAGGACCGGCCCGCAGACGCTGCCGCGCTGCTGACACAACTCGGCATTCGCTACCCCAACTACATCGACGACGGCGCCGTCCAGAACGCACTTCCGGCTCCGCCGGTCCTTCCCCTGAGCTTCCTCGTCCGTCCGGACGGAACGATCGAGCGCGTCACCGACCCGACGGTGTTCGAGACTCCAGATCAGATCCGCACTGCAATAAAGGATTACACCTCATGAGACGCTGTCTACGTATGTGGGTTGATGCACGCCAGAAGGGCAGCAAGCCCGCTGCAGCAACGGCATCGATTCTTGCCGTCGTGCTACTGATCTCCGGATGCTCGGCCGGCGCCGGCGCAGTGTCATCGGGAGGTAGCTTCGACTTCGTTGCGCCCGGCGGCCAAACGGACATCTTCTACGATCCACCCGAAACACGGGGAACCATAGGCGTACTCGCAGGACCCGATCTGATGGAGGAAGGCAAGACCACTGCTCTGTCGGACTACGTCGGTGACGTTGTGGTGATCAACCTCTGGGGCCAGTGGTGCGGGCCCTGCCGCGGCGAAGCCGACGACCTCGAAGAGGTTTACGAATCCACCCGCGAGCGTGGTGTGCAGTTCCTCGGGATCAACGTTCGAGATCCGCAGAAGGACAAAGCGCAGGACTTCGTGGTCGACAACAATGTTTCCTACCCTTCGATCTACGACCCCTCGATGCGGACTCTCATCGCCCTCGGCGGGAACTATCCGACCAGCGTGATTCCCTCGACGCTGGTACTCGATCGCAAGCACCGGGTGGCTGCGGTCTTCATGCGTGCGTTGCTCACCGAAGACCTTCTTCCCATCGTCGAACGGGTGGCAGCGGAGTGACGACCCTCTTCGCTCAAGACGTCGGGTCGACGTTTCAGAACGCGGCATCGAGCGGCCCCCTGGCATTGGCGATCGTGGCTTGCATGCTTGCCGGGCTGGTCTCGTTCGCCTCACCGTGCGTTGTGCCTTTGGTGCCGGGATACCTGTCCTACCTGGCGGGCATCGCAGGCGCCGATGCTCGATCAGCCGATGCCCATTCACCCGGCACCTCGAACACCAGAGGGTCGTCGACGAGCCTGGCTAGTCGCTGGCGTGTGGCCGGCGCCGCGTCGTTGTTCGTCGCCGGGTTCACCATCGTGTTCGTCCTCGCCACAGCCTCGGTTTTCGGGGTCATCGGCACGCTGCGCATCAACGAGCATGTGCTCCAGCGCATCGGCGGTGTCATCACGATCATCATGGGTGCGGCATTCATCGGGTTGATTCCCGCTCTGCAACGCGACATCCGGTTCGCACCTCAACGCATATCCTCCCTCGCGGGAGCCCCGCTGCTCGGTGGGGTGTTCGCGCTCGGCTGGACGCCGTGTCTGGGGCCTACCCTCGCTGGGGTGCTGTCTGTGGCGGCAGGAACCGAGGGTGCTACCGCAGCCCGCGGGGTCACTCTCATAGTCGCGTACTGCCTGGGACTCGGTCTGCCGTTCGTCATCCTTGCGTTCGGCTCGAGTTCGGCGATGCGTGGTGTGGGGTGGCTTCGGAGGAACTCCCAGCGGATCAAGGTTGCGGGCGGTGTCGTCATGATCGCAGTCGGGGTAGCGCTGCTGACAGGCGTATGGGGGTTGTTCATCGCCTGGATACGCAACGAATTCGTGACTGCGGTTGT
>NZ_JAHFVG010000033.1 GCF_023264675.1 Rhodococcus sp. (in: high G+C Gram-positive bacteria) | reverse complement strand
GACCGCCGACACCGACACCAGCTCGCCGACGGAGGTGAGCACCGATGAACTGATGCAACTACCCGCCTAACCACCAACGAAGGATCAAAAACGAGTTACACCACTACTTGGGGCTTGACCCAGAGGTACGACACGAACGTGACGGCATCGTGACACCACGAGTGCTAATACGCCTACCGAGGCGTTCGATAAACACCACGACATGCTCGAAAACACGGGCGGCAGTGTGCACCTGACCGAAGGGAACGAGCATGGGTTCTAGTCACGGACGATCTCGGGCAGCAATCGATCACATCCAGAAGATGACACAAATACTCTTCGGAGTGCTTGCGGCGTGCGCGCTCGTCGGTGTGGCGGCATGCGGAAGCCAACCTCAGCCTGCACCGTCGGAGGCGATCGCCACCGCTGCTCCGTCGCAGGCGATCGCCACCGCTGCGCCGCCCACCACCGCGGTCGCCACGTCCTCGAACTCCCCCGCGATGTCGTCGACCGCCACTTCCACGCCTGCCGCGACTGCCGTCGATCCCGCCGACTTCTCCGCGGACGGCTACGGAATCGCGTGGGAATCCCCGACGGGCAAGATCTGGTGCCGGATTGCGCCGGGAGAATACGGTTCGGGCTGCCAGTCCTACACCGCGCCGGTGCCGGACGGCGCCGATTGTGTGAGCCCGACGTTCACCATCGACCAACTCACCAAGGGGTTCTATCTGACACCCACCATCGTGCTTCCGACATGTTTCAACCAGGGCGTCTTCACTACGGAGTTTCCGAAGATTCTGCCGTACGACATGTCGGTGACCACCGACGGCTATACGTGCACATCACGCGAAACCGGAATGACCTGCACGACGCCCACCGGCCATGGATTCGAGATGTCGATGCAGGTGGCTCGTTCTTTCTGACGGGTAGGCTGAAGCTCGCAAACCGGACACTCGACAGAAGGTTCTTCATGGCGATCGATTACAACCGCAAACCCTCGACGCCGGCTGCCCCCGCCGTCAGCCTGAGCAAGGTGACGTTGTCCAAGGCCGCACCCTCGATCAGCCTCACCAAGTCCGGGGAAAAACAGGGCGCCATGCGCGTCAACCTGAATTGGTCGACCGGTGCCACCCCGGCGCCGAAGAAGAAGGGTTTCCTCGCGAAGCTGGCGGCGGCGTCGTATGGCAGCGGCGGGGTCGACCTTGATCTCGGATGCCTCTACGAACTCGCCGACGGATCCAAGGGTGTCATCCAAGCGCTCGGCAACAGCTTCGGTTCGATCGACGCGGCGCCGTACATCAAACTCGACGGCGACGACCGTTCCGGCACCGTCGTCGGCGGCGAGAACATGCACATCGACCTTGCACGGCCAGAGCTGTTCAAGCGCATTCTGATCTTTGCGATGATCTACGACGGCGCACCGAACTGGGCAGCCGTCGACGGCGTCGTCACGTTGTTCCCTACGGCAGGGCCGCAGGTGGAAGTGAAGTTGGATTCCGCGAGCAATTCGGCACGTATCTGTTCGATCGCGTTGCTGGAGAACGGAAAACAAGGAATCACCGTCACCCGGCAGGTCGAATACATCCAGGGCAGCCAGGCCGACCTGGACAAGAAATACAACTGGGGCATGAAGTGGGCTGCCGGCAGAAAGTAATACGGTTCGGACGCTAGCCGAGCGCGTGCTTGCTTTCGGTCACGCTGTACGCGAGGTGTCCGCCGATGACGCCGCCGAGACCGGCCGCCGACAGACCTGCGATCGCAAGGCCGGTGGCGAGGCCGTCGGTGCGCGATCGACGCCGCAGGAAGGACGCGAGAAACAGAGTCACACCCGCCGCGTTCGACCCCGCGTGAACGAGCCCGACGCGCCGGGCTCGCTCTCCTCGAGTGGACCAATCGGCCCACCCCGTCGCAATGGTCGCAGGCGCGGAGACGAGTCCCACTCCGATCAATCTCTGGGCGGCCTTCGATTCGCGACCGGCAAGATCGAGCACCACGGCACTTGCCCAGGCGCCGACGGTGATGTTGACCAGGGCCGGATGAATCGGATGGCCGACCAGCGATCCGCGGAGGAGCCCTCCCAGTGGATTGCCGTCGAGCAGAGATTTGAGCGTTTTGTTGACAGGGTCACTGACCTTGTCCAGAACGGAAGCGGATTCGAGGCTGTCCAACACACCGGGAAGAGTCATGCCATTGCGACTACCCCAGGCACGGGCCGGTCAATCACCCGACTTCGCACTGATCCCATGCCAGGCGCCCCGAACGCTGCTACGTACTTATTTCCAGCGAGGCATAGGCCCGATCGGCAACGCGCTCCAACTTGTCACGACTCGCACCGTCACGAGCCCGTTGAGACATTCCCTGGATGATCACGCCGATGAACTCGGCGACCTCGGAGGCATCGATTCCCGCAGGCAATATCGAGTCGCGGATGTCGCCCGTGATTCTTTGCTCGAGCAGCATGACGTTCGCATTTCGCATGTCGCGCAATCGATCTGCGACGTGCCTGTTCGCCTCGGTCACCCCGACGGCTGAGCTGATGATAAGACAGCCACCCGGACACGACTCGTCGGAATAGTGCGACGCGGCATCGTAGAGCAGTCGTCGAATCAACTCCGCAGCACCGGCCTCCTCGTCGAAGGCACGATCCATGAAGTCGCCACGAGTGGCGTTGTAGCGCTCGATCGCCGCGAAGAACGTGCCCTCTTTGCCGCCGAACGCACTGTAGAGACTCGGCGGATTGATCCCCATCGCCGTGGTCAACATGGCGACGGACGTCCCCTCGTAACCGTGTTCCCAGAATGCGAACATCGCGTGATCCAGAGCGGTATCGGTGTCGAATTTACGGCCTTGACCTCGTACGCCAGCCATACGCCCTCCTGTGTTCACGCCTCGACGAGGATCGTCGTGTGATCCAGCCTACTCGTGTAGCGATCACTAAGCGAATGACCTATGGTCGTTAGCAGAAGTTCATTGTGTTCACCGATGCATTGCCGCACGACCTGACATGACTAAAGGATCAGTACACAGCCAGGGGGATCGGATATGCGTAGCGCCGCTTCGTTCAAATTGGGTTTGAGTCACAGTTCTGCCCCGACAGTCCCTGATGCGCCGCAATCGACCTGGAAGGTCGAAGCAGTGAAGCAGATCGAGTATCACGTGATCGCAGCGCGAAACCTGTTTGCCGAGAACAACACACAGCTTCTCGACGGATGCAGCGCAGCGCCGCTGAATGCTGGAGATCGTCGCCTGATCATCATCGACGCCAATGTCGACCGCATCCACGGAGATCGCATCCGAGCCTACTTCGAACGCCATGGAATCGAAGGTTCGTTCCTCCCGATGCGGGCCGACGAGGCCGTCAAGGAGTGGAGTTCGGTCATCCGCGTCGTCGATGCGATGAACGCATTCAACATCGATCGCCGACGCGAGCCGGTCATCGCGATCGGTGGCGGGGTGTTGCTCGATGTGGTGGGTTTCGCGGCCAGTGTGTACCGCCGAGGAACTCCCTACATCCGAATACCCACCACGCTCATCGGCCTGGTCGACGCCGGTGTCGGCGTCAAGACCGGCGTGAACTACGGGATGGGAAAGAACCGCCTCGGCACGTATTCACCCGCGATGGCCACCTTCGTGGATCGGGCATTTCTCGCCACCCTCGACAAGAGACACGTGTCCAACGGTCTCGCCGAGATCCTGAAGATGGCTCTGATCAAGTCCGTCGAGCTCTTCGAACTGCTCGAGACCTTCGGGCCACAACTGATCGACGACCGATTCCAGGGAACTTCCAGCGAACTCGACATTCCCGCAACGCAAGTCATCGCCGAATCGATTCACCTGATGCTCGAGGAGTTGCAGCCGAACCTGTGGGAGGCCTGCCTGGAACGGTGCGTCGACTACGGCCACACCTTCTCCCCCACCCTCGAAATGAAAGCATTGCCCGCGCTTCTGCACGGTGAGGCAGTCAGTATCGACATGGCTCTCACCTCGGCCCTCGGGTTTCTACGCGGCAGCGTCGACAGCCGCGACCTGGACCGCATCCTGTCCGTCATGTACGCGCTCGGACTGCCGATATGGGACGACGTACTGGCGACGAGGGGCCTGCTCGACGCCGCGCTGGAAGACACCGTTCGCCACCGCGACGGCCATCAACGGCTACCCCTCCCGGTCGGTATCGGTGGACACCATTTCGCCAACGACGTCACCACCGAAGAAATCGCCGCTGCCCTGGCCCTGTTGGCTCGCAAGAACACCGAGATCCGCACCCGCGATCTGACCGCGACGAAAGTCGCGTCATGAAGTGGGACAGCCTCTACATCGAAGGCTTCGGTTCCTACCTTCCGGAGAGCCGCGTTCATGCCGAAGACATGGTGGCAGCGGGGCGATTCGATACCGTCGAGCACCAGAAGACCGGCCAGAATTCGGTGGCGGTCTCCAATCCGGACCTCGGCGAATCGGCTCCGGACATGGCGGTGATGGCAGGTCGAAAGGCGCTGGAAGACAGCGGTATCGCCGCCGAGGACATCGACCTACTCGTGCATGCGGTCGTCCTTCACAACGGGCTGGAGGCGTGGAACTGCGGCGCCTACATTCAGAACGAACTGGGCATCGACGACTGCCTTCCCATCGAAATCCGAACCGCCTGCGCTGGGGCAATCGTGGGGATCGAACTCATCGGCCGGTGGTTCGGTGGCCAGGGCAAAGGACTCGTGACCGCCTCGGACGCCTGGCGTGAGCCTCTGTTCGATCGATGGAACTCCGACAGTGGACTCGTCTACGGCGACGGTGCGGGTGCCGCGGTGATCGGTCCCGATCCCGGCCCGTTTCGAGTGCTCTCGACGTCGGTGGTGAGCGATGCGCATCTCGAGCAGATGCATCGCGGTCACGACAGCCTGAGCATGCCCGTCTACGACACGGACGGGCCGATCGATCTCCGCGCCCGGGTCGCCGGGTTCACCGAGACGCACGCCATCGACGAGTTCTGGACACGCAACAGTGCAGCACTTTCCCGTTGCGCTGAAACAGCATTGGGCGATTCGGCGACACATCACGACGAGATCGAACGTTGGATCGTCCCCAACTTCGGCAACGTACTGCTGCGGAAGCAGTGTTTCGAACCCCTCAAGATCCGCCCCGATCAGACGCTGATCGAACTCGGCCGCGACATCGGCCACACCGGTGCGGCCGATCCCCTGCTCGGCCTCGACCTCCTACGCCGCACCGAGGACCTCGAACCAGGCACTCGGATCATGCTCACCGGGATCGGCGTCGGATTCACCTGGGGCTGCGCAGTCGTCGAATACACCGGACACGACACACCGACGAAGGGATAGAACGTGGTCACCGAGACGCGAAACCAATCGGGAACTCAGGCAACAGGTTCTGCTGGAACGACCAACGCCAACGCCGCCATCCTGTGGATGCTGCTCGCGGTATTCGGTGTCGGCACCGTGGAGTACCTCGTGGCCGGGGTGCTGCCGGACATCTCGTCGGATGTCGGCGTCGGCAATTCGACGGCAGGTCTTCTCGTCACCATCTACGCCGTCACCGTGGTGATCGGCGGGCCTCTGCTCACCATCGCCACGACGCGCATACCTCGCACGCCCCTGATCGTGGGGCTGATGGCGTTGTTCATCGTCGGCAACATCGGCACGGCACTGGCACCCAACTTTGCGACGCTGGTGGTCTTCCGAGTCATCACGGCGCTGCCACATGCCACGTTCTTCGCGCTGTGCCTCGTTCTCGCGACGTCTTTGGTGGAGCCCGAATTTCAGGGCAGAGTGATCGCCCGCGTGACGTTGGGCCTCAACCTCGCCACCGTGCTCGGTGTCCCGCTGGGAACGTTGATCGGGACTCAGCTCGGCTGGCGTTGGTCCTTCGCCATCATCGCCGTCTTCCAACTGCTGGTCACTGCCGCACTGATTGCCTCCACCCGCAATGCGCCCCAGTCACAGCAGGGTGGAAGCGTCACGTCGGAACTGCGCGTGTTCACCCGCGGCCCGGTCCTGTGGGCGATCGGTCTCACCGCACTGAGCCAGGCCGCGCTGTTCGTGGTGTTCACCTACATTTCGCCGTACCTCACCGACCACGCGGGCATTTCGCTCTCGACCGTCACCATCGTGCTGTTCGTGTTCGGAATCGGCTCGGTGGTCGGTAACCAACTCGGCTGATATTTCGCCGACAAGGCGTTGGACCGCACCCTGTACGTCGCCCTGACCGCCCTGGCCCTCGCGCTCGTCGTGCTGTTCGCCTTCGGTGGCACATCCTGGTTCGCGTTCGCCTGGATGTTCGTTCTCGGCGCCACCGGCTTCTCCATCATCCCGCCACTGGCATCGAAACTGATCGGCGCCGCCAGCGAAGCTCCGCACCTTGCAGCCACGGTCAACATCGCAGGCTTCCAACTCGCGAATGCTGCCGGAGCCTGGATCGGATCGATCGCACTGTCCGGGGGAAGCAGCGTCGCGGTCCTTCCCGCCATCGGCGCAGTCCTTGCCGTCGGCGCCGTTCTGTTGCTGTTCCTCAGCACACGAACCGCGAAACAGGCAGCGTGAACACCATGCAGGCAGCGGTCATCGACGCGCCCCACTCGGTTTCGATCGTCACCCTCGACACCCCGCGATGCGGATCGGACGACGTACTCGTTCGTGTCTCCTACGTCGGATTGTGCGGAACCGACCTCGAATTGCTACACGGCACATCGTCCTACCTCGTCGACGGACGTACATCGTTCCCGCACCACTTCGGCCACGAATGGGTGGGCGTCGTCGAGGACACCGGCGCGCACGTCGACGATCTCGACCACGGAGACGCCGTAACCGGAAGCACGATGATCTTCTGCCAGTCGTGTGCGGCCTGCGGCTCGGGGCGGCGCAATCAATGTTCCGACCTCCGCGAGGTCGGACTGTACGAACATGCAGGCGCTGCAGCGCAATTCCTGGTGATGCCGCGGCGAGCTCTCGTCTCGCTCGGCAGCGTTGCCGCCGAGCCGGAACACGTACTCATCGAGCCGCTCGTCACCGTCCTCGAGGCGATCGACGCAGCGTCGGTGACGCCGGGTGATCGGGTCCTCGTGATCGGTGCAGGCACGATCGGCAGCTTGGCAATTGCCATGCTCGCGCAGTACCCGATCACGGTCGACGTCCTCGAGCCGCGGTCCATCGCACACGTGGTCGCCGGCAGCGTCACTCACAGCTTCGACGATGCTGCGGCACTGGCCAGCCCCTACGACGTGGTGGTCGAGGCCTCGGGCGGGACCGGAGCATTGAACACCGCCGTCCGCGCACTGCGCCCCGGGGGCACGTGCATACTCGTCGGAGTCGCCGCGCAGCCCGAACCCATCGATCCTGGGTTTGTTGCCTTACAGGGCATTTCGATAGTCGGAGTTCGGCACGGCGTGGATCACTACCGACGAGCAGCAGCCCTGTTTCCGCGGATCAGGCCCGCATTGTCGGCTCTGATCGACAGCGTCGTCCCTCTCGCGGACGTGAAGTCCGCCTTCGACCGACTGGAGAGCCGACGAACACGACCGAAAGTGGTGATCTCCGTTGGCTGACACGTTCTGCACCGTCGTCACCGGCGCGAGCAGCGGAATCGGCCGAGCGATCGCTCTCGCATTGGCCGAACGCGGGCACGCGCTGGTGCTCGGATACGGCAAGGGCCAGGATCGGATCGACCGATTGGCCAAAGACATACGCGCCCTCCACGCTGTCGAGGCCGTGCCCGTTCACCTCGATCTCTACGACGCCCAGGCGACCATCGACGCCGTACTCACGAGCGCGAATTCTCTCGGCGAGATCAACTGCCTGATCAACAACGCCGGTGTCAACGATCGATCGTCCGCAGATTCTCTCGAGGTGAACCGAATCTACGATGTGATGACCGTCAACACGATCACGCCGCTCGCGCTCGCCTCCGCCGTCGGCAATCGAATGATCAGCAGCGGAACCACAGGCTCGATCGTCAACGTGACGTCCATCCACGACACAGTTCCCATCACCGGCGGCGCGATCTATTGCGCCAGCAAATCCGCGCTTGCCGCGTCCAGTCGTGTTCTCGCACTGGAATTTGCACGGCACGGCGTCAGGGTCAACTCCGTGGCCCCCGGCGAGACCGCAACAGCCATGAACGGCGTCGACGACGAATCCGCCTATGCACGCATGGATCGCCCCTCGATCCCGTTGGGACGACCTGCTGGTGTGCACGAAGTCGCCGCCGCCGCAGTATTTCTCGCAAGTTCGGAGTCGAGCTACGTCACCGGCTCGACCATCACCGTCGACGGCGGGCTCGTTCTGACGGCAGCCGAGGAAAACGCTCGGCACGCCGTCGACCGTGTCCCCTCGAAGACTCTGACGAAAGGAAGTCTATGAGAGCCGTAGTCATCACCGCCAAAGGTGAACCGAAGGTAATCGCGGTCGCCGACGTCGACGACCCTGTTGCGGGCGCGTCGGACATCACGGTGTCCGTGGCAGCAGCGGCGGTCAATCCGGTCGATCTGAAGACGAGGTCCGGGTTCCTACCGATCGAGCTGACATTTCCGGCGGTGCTGGGCTGGGACGTCTCGGGAACGGTCACCGCCGTCGGGGATTCCGTCACACGCTTCGCCGTAGGAGACAACGTCATCGGCATGATCGCGCAGCCGGTTCACCGTTACGGGACCTACTCGGAGCTGGTCGTCGCCGACGAATCCTTGTTCTCCCCCGCGCCATCGGGAGTGAGTCTGCAGCACGCTGCGGCCATTCCGCTCGCGGCCCTCACCGCAGTCCAGTCTCTCGGCACAATCGACCTGGCACCGGCGTCGACGGTGTTGGTGACCGGTGCTGCGGGTGCCGTCGGCCGAATAGCGTCAGCGCTCCTGATCTCCCGCGGCCATCGAGTGCACGCCCTGGCGCGCGAGACCGACACCGACGATCTGTTGGCCCTCGGCATCGAGCAGGTCACCGCGAAACCCGTCGATCTGCCGACCCGTGAGTTCGACGCCGTGGTGGACACCGCAGGCGTCGCGGACAGCATCGACAGCGTGCGCGACGGCGGATCGTTCGTCTCCATCGAAGATACCGATCAGCCGGAGCCGTCGCGAGGCATCACCCCGACCAAGAGTTACGTCGACGAGAACGGCCTGGGGCTGGAGGCCTTCGCGGCGCTGGTATCGGCGGGCACCATCGCCGTTCCGGTGGCCGCGACCTTCGGCTTCGAGGAGGCACCGCGGGCCCACGCCCTTCTCGCCGCCGGTGGAACACGAGGAAAGGTACTGCTGATCCCATGACCGTCACAGCGAACATCGACACGTCCTACGCCGCAATCGGCGTCACCGTCCCCGATGCGCGGCATGCAGCCGAGTTCCTCGCATCGCTGCTCGGCGTCGATATCGTTCGGCGATCGGCCGCGAACACCTCGGTGCCGATCGGGCCGGCGTCCTCGGTGGATTTCACGACAGCGAACGCACCCGATCAACTGCCGCCGCGCCTCGTCGACCTCGGCACGAACCATCTGTGCTTGACCGTTGGCGACATCGAACAGGCAGCCGCCTATCTGGACTCGCTCGACGAGGTCTCGATACTCGGTGACATCGTCACAGTTCCCGAGGGTCCGATCGCCGGGAACAAGTGGGTCTACTTCCGATCCCCTTGGGGCGCACTCTTCGAGCTCCAGCAGTGGCCGGACGAGCCAGCGTACTTCCGTGAAACCGCTGCGCGCCTGAGCCATTCACGCGAGGACGTGGCGTCGGCCCTCCTCCCGACATGCCGCGGTCTCGACCACACCGGGTACAGCGTCCCCGACCTCGACGCCGCCGTTGCGCGTCTGGTGCACTTTCATTCGGCAACCGAGGTGCTGCGCACCGAGATCGCCGCGGATCGCGCGTTCATGACCGCACAGTTCGACCTCGACGTCGAAGGCACGTCGCGGATGGCGATGGTGGCGGTCGGAGATCTGAACGTCGAACTCTTCCAACACAGTGTCGGCTCGCAGGAGGGACCGAGATCGTCGGCTGCCGTCGGCGGCAACCACCTCACGCTTCCTTCCGCGGGCAGCGATCTCCCCGACGCCGTTCGACTGATACCGGGTTCGCTGTGAAATATGGCCTCAACCTGCCCAACTTCGGGCCACAGATCGACCCGGACGGAATCCTCGCGTGGGCCCGCACGGCCGAAAGTGCCGGATTCGACACAGTCCTACTGTCGGATCACGTGGTGTTGACCGACGACGCGCACCGCCGCTCCCCCGCACCCTTCTACGAGTGCCTGGCAACGCTCTCGTGGTTGGCTGCATCGACGACAACAATTCGCCTGGGCAGCGGCGTATTGATCGGCAGTCATCGTCACCCAGCACACCTCGCCCACGCTACCGCCACGATCGATCGACTCAGCGGCGGCCGCTTGACCGTCGGGGTCGGAGTCGGCTGGACGGCACAGGCTTTCGATGTACTCGCAGTTCCCGTCACGCGCAGGGGGCGACTGACGGACGCTGCACTGGAAACCTTGATCTCGGCGTGGACGTCGGAGATCTACGATGTCGAAGGAGCCAGTGGACGCACGCATCGCGTGCACAGTGGACCGCTGCCCCTTCAGAGCCCGCATCCCCCGCTCTGGATCGGCGGCAACGGACCGGCTGCACTCGAACGCACCAACCGATTCGGAACGGCATGGCACCCGCTGCATCCGTCGCGGCAGCTGTGCATCGATGGACCTCGGGCGCTGAAGCCGGGAAAGGAGTTCGTCCCTCGCGTCTACTTCTTGCCGACGGAAACCCGGGTGGCCTCCTCTGATCGGCCCCTCGGTTACGGCAGCATCGAACAGATCAGATCCGATATCGAATTCCTGACGGATGTCGGCGCGAGCACGGTCGTGCTGGACACCGATCCGGGCGACCAGCGCTTGCGGCGTTCGACGGCCCATGATCTCGAGCTGGTCGAATTGGCCGCAGCCAGTCTCGGTATGAGGTCGGAGGCGACGGTGTGACCGCGCCAGGCGAGACTACCGAGACCGTGACGGCGCAGGCTCTTCTGTTCGACATGGACGGCACCCTCGTCGACTCGCAGGCATCGATCGAGGCCGTCTGGTTCGAGTTCGCTGATCGCCACGGCGTCGAACGAGAACGGGTCGCCGAGGTCCTGCCCGGACGTATCGCCCCCGACATCATCGCGGCGATCCTCGGACCGACTGCCGATGTCGCGGCGGAACTGGCGTGGATCAGGCGCTGCGAGGATCTGAACTCGACGCCCGTGCACGCGGTCTCCGGTGCGCCGGAGTTCCTGTCTTCGCTACCTGCGGATCGATGGGCCGTCGTGACGGCGGCGCCGCGAGCGATGATGATCCGGCGACTCGAAGCCGCCGGTCTACCGATCCCCACCCTGGCGATATGTGCCGAGGACGTCAGCGCGGGCAAACCCGATCCTCAGGGATTCCTCGCTGCGGCCAGGCAATTGGGAGTGCCAATCGGTTCGTGTGTCGTGTTCGAGGACTCCGCGGCAGGAATGACGGCGGCCGCGCGAGCAGGCGCCGCGTGCATTGCAATCGGCGACGAGACCGGCGAACATGCGTTGCGCGCCGAGCATTTCGGCGAACTACGCATCACGATCGACGCCTCGTCGGTCCTCACGATCGCGCACACAGGCGTCAGTGCTCGTTCCGCCGACAATGCCGCAGTTCGATGACCACCGAGGTATCGGTCGACTTGGGCGGCACGTGGCTCCGCATCAGGCGCGGCGGACACACCGAGCGTCTCCCGGCGCCGAGCGCTCTCCGCAGACCGGATGCCTCGACCGACCAACTGCTGACAGCATTGGTGGACACCCTCGACGCGGCGGTACCGCACAGCGCGTCCGTTTCCATGTCCTGTGGCGCAGCGCTCGACGAGCAGAAAGGAATCGCCCACGGATCCGGACCGTTGTGGGGCGGGGCACCGGACGGTGAAGTTCCTCTGCTGGACCTGCTCGAAGCCCGACGGCCGGACATACGCTGGACCCTCGTCAACGACGTCACCGCAGGATTGGCGTCGTTTGCCCAGCAGTTCGCGCAGCCGACCGATCGACGAATCTCCTACATCACGATCAGCAGCGGAATTGCACTTCGAACTGCCGACATGACCACCCACGAAGTCCCGGTCGACGCACTCGGTCTACAGGGCGAAGTCGGCCACCTGCGAGCAACGAGTTCGGGGCCCGACGCGGTGCGACGGTTGCCGTGCGCGTGCGGCGGGGTCGGTCACATCGCCTCGATCTCGTCGGGACCCTCCTTGACTGCGCTGGCGTCGGCACTCGAACTTCCCTACGCGGCAGACTCGTTCGGCTCCGCAATCGAGCAGGGCGATCCCGACGCCGCGCGGATCCTGTCGATGTTCGTCGAACCGATCGCCGAGCTGATCCGGACGATGATCGCGCTCGACCCACGATTGGACCGAATCGGAATCGGCGGCGGGGTGGCCGAAGGCTTGAACTGTCTCTACGAGAAGGAACTGATCGCACAGCTCGCCGTCACAAGATCGTATGCCGACAAATCGCTCACTCCCGACAGAATTCGGTCCACCGTCCATGTGTGCAGACCCGGCGACATCGACACCATGTCCGGAGCCGACGCCATCGCCGGTGGCTACCTACGCGTCACGAAACTGTGAAAGAGGAACAATGACTGCACCACCGACACATCGTGCCATCGTGCGCCGCGGCAGCCGCTCGTCCGTCGAAGAGCGACGGACTCCGGCACCCGGCGCCGGCGAACTTCTGATCGCGCCGGAGAAGGTCAGCCTGTGCGGCACCGACATTCAGATAGTGCGCGGTGACCGCGACGACCCGTCGAGCATCGTCGGGCACGAGGGTGCAGCCCGGGTGGTCGGGGTGGGCGACGGTGTCTCCGATTTCGTGATCGGCGATCGCGTCGTGGTGAATCCGACCCACCCGCACGATTCGTCGTTCCTCCTCGGCCACAACGTCGAAGGTCTGTTCCAGCAACGTGTGGTCATCGGCGCATCGGCGGTAGCAGGCGGTCTCGTGTCGTTGCTGCCGCCGGGTCTGTCCAGTGCTCGCGCGACGCTGGTGGAGCCGTACGCCGTGGTGCGGTACGCGCTGTCCTGCCTCTCCCGCGAGTCACCGCAGACTCTGCTGATCTTCGGTGACGGCCTCATCGGCAATCTCGCTGCCGCACTCGCTCCGTCGGTCCTCTTCCCCACCGTGAAGATCGTGATGGTTCACCGCACCGAACTCGGAGCCAAGTGGACGGCTGAGTTCCTGCCGACGGTGACCAACGCACGTGCCGAGGATCCGTGGGAACGCGACGTCACCGGATCGGTCGCCGTGCTCGTCGCAACCCACCGATCCGGCACGGTGTCCTCCATCGACGCGGCGGTGAAGCGGCTGGGGGACAACGTCGTGGCAGTGCACCCGATCGGAGGCGTGCCCGCCAAGGCGACGTCCGATCTGCTCCCCGGCGTGGACATCGCCGGTGTCCGGCAGGCCAACACCGGAGGACCGATGCCGCCTGCCGTCACGACCTTCAGCCGGGGTGGGCTTCGAGTGGCCCTGACGGGAAATCGCGGTGTCACCAACGATCAACTGACCTCGGCCGCTGCGGCATTGACCGAATCCGGTCGTTCGCTCGATGCCCTTCTCACCCACCAACTCGACATCGACGAGGGCACTGCGGTGATGAACACGATCTGCGAGAACCGCACGAGGGTGGTCGACGGCCAGCTGGTGGTCCGGCTGGTGGTCGACATCGCGGGCGGGTAGTGCGACTTCGTCGCCCGTGTGTGCGTAGTCGGTGCGGGGGCCGACTACGCGCACACGGGCCGGAGGCAGCCTCAGCTCCACATTCGGTCGTACGCCGTACGGTAGAGTGCCGGAGATGACCACGGCCTCAGCGATCGAGAACACCGCACTGAACACGATCGTCGTCCGCGGAGCACGCGAGAACAACCTGAACGACGTCGACCTCGACCTCCCGAAGAGACAACTGATCGTGTTCGCCGGCGTCTCGGGATCAGGGAAGTCCTCGTTGGTCTTCGACACCATCGCTGCCGAGGCGCAGCGGCAGATCAACTCGACGTTCACAGCGTTCGCGCAAACCTTTCTCCCGTCGTACGGCCGACCCGACGCCGATCTGATCGCCAACCTTTCGGCGGTGGTCATCGTCGATCAGAAACGCCTGTTCGGCAGCCCTCGCTCGACGGTCGGCACCATCACCGATATCGGCGACTGGCTGCGCATGCTGTGGTCGCGCGGGGTGAAGCCGTCGATCGGCTATGCGAATGCCTTCTCCTTCAACGATCCTGCCGGCATGTGCCCGGAGTGCGAGGGTCTCGGGGAGGCCAAGGTGATCGACATGAACGAACTCGTCGACGAGTCGAAATCGTTGCGCGAAGGACCGTTCAAGCATCCGGACTTCGAACCGGGCAAATGGCCGTACCGAGTGTTCGGCGACTCGGGCCTGTTCGATCTCGACGTACCCATCGAGCAGTACTCCGCACGTGAGCGCCACATCTTCTTCGACGCCAAACCCGGTGAAGTCGAGGTGGTCAACGCCGACGCGATCATGAAGAGTTACGAGGGCATCATCTCCCGCTTTCGGCGCAGCTACCTTTCCAAGGACGCCGACGCCCTGAAAGGCAAGGCCAAGGCCGCTTTCGATCGCATCGTCACCCGCGGAACCTGCGACGCGTGCGGCGGCACCCGCTACAACGACACCATCCGAAACGCGACGCTCGAGGGACTCGCCCTGCCCGACGCCTTCGCCATGCAGGTCTCGGATCTGGCCGAGCGTATCGACGGTTGGGAGATGAACGAACTCGATGGGCCTCGCCTGGAGATCGTCACGCAGCTGCGCCGCCTCGTGGACCTCGGGCTCGGTTACCTGAGCCTGGACCGCGCGACGTCGTCGTTGTCCGGCGGCGAATCCCAGCGCATCAAGATGGTTCGGCATCTCGGAGCGACGTTGAACGACATGCTCTACGTCTTCGACGAGCCGACCACCGGCCTTCACCCGCGCGACGTGCACCGGCTCGACGAGATGCTGCTTGCACTGCGAGACAAGGGTAATACGGTCCTGGTCGTCGAGCACGATCCCGAAGTGATGGCGATCGCCGACCGCATCGTCGAAATCGGACCCGGGGCAGGCAAAGCCGGTGGCACCATCGTCTTCCAGGGAAGCTACGGCGAGCTGCAGTCGGCCGACACCCGAACGGGCACGGCGCTCCGACGCGACGGTGCGCCGCTTCGAACTCCCCGGAGACCGACGGACTTTCTGCACATCACGGACGCGAACACCCACAATCTCCGAAATGTGAGCGCGGACATTCCCCTCGGCGTTCTGACCGCGGTCACCGGGGTCGCGGGATCCGGCAAATCCAGCCTGATCCACGGCCATCTGCGTTCGGTTGCACCCGATGCCGTCATCATCGACCAGTCGCCGATCCGCGGATCTCGCCGGTCCTCCCCCGCAACGTATTCGGGGCTACTCGATCCGATTCGGGCGTACTTCGCGAAGAAGACCGGCCAGCCCGCGTCGCTGTTCTCCCCGAATTCCGACGGTGCGTGCACGGACTGCCAAGGAAGTGGCATCATCTTCACCGACCTGGGCTTCACCGATCCGGTGACCAGCACGTGCGAAACCTGCCAGGGCAGGCGCTTTCGACCGGGCGCAATCAGGCACGCTGTCGACGGAGTCAGCATCGCCGATATCTTCGAGATGTCCGTCGAGGATGCTCAGGACTTTTTCGAGGTCAAGAAGATTCGCGATATCCTGCACCGGTGCTCGGACGTCGGCTTGGGATATCTATCGCTCGGCCAAAACCTTTCGTCGCTCTCCGGTGGTGAACGCCAGCGATTGAAGCTCGCCACCGAGTTGGTCGGTTCGTCGCCGATCCTCGTTCTCGACGAACCGACGACGGGCCTTCACCCGTCGGATGTCGCGAATCTGATTTCACTGTTGTCGGGAATGGTCGACGAGGGCCGCAGTGTCATCGTGATCGAGCACAACCTCGATGTCGTCGCCGCCGCAGACTGGGTGATCGACCTCGGCCCCGACGGTGGCCACAACGGCGGCGAGGTCGTCTTCACGGGAACCGTCGAGGATTTGGCGCGAACCGATACCCACACCGGCCTCTACCTGGCGAGGAGCCTCGGGCGGTAGGTTCGAGCCCATGACGTCAACGCCAGCCGCCATTGCCCGCGCCGCCTACACGACCTTCGAGCCGTTCCACATCACCGCGTACTTCAATCCGGGGTTGAAAGCCGCGGGTGAGGACACCGGCCTCGACGGCCACGCATGGTACTTCGCCTCGCGCGCAGCGCCGATGGGTCGCACCACGGCGGGTGTCGTCGCGGCGGCGTTCTACAATTTCAACCCGGCGCTCGTCGAGCGCGTCTGGCCTGCTGCGCTCGACGCCGGTCTCGACAAGGTAGCCGATCGTCGCTGGGCCATGCTGGAATCTTCTCTCGGCGACGCGCTGGGCGACCTCGCCGGTCAGCCTGAACTGCTCACGGTTGCCGACCGCCTCCGGGACATCGGCGACACCGCAGTGTTCGCGGGTCGACCACTGGCCGCCGCCTGGCACTCGTCGGCCCGCCCGGAAGTTCCGCACCTCGCGCTGTGGCATTCCATCGCCGTGATCAGGGAATGGCGAGGCGACGGTCACCTGTCCGCATTGCTCGACGCCCAGCTGGATCCGACCGAAGCCGTCGTCTTCCACGAAGCGATCCACCCCGACCCGAAGGCGCGACGCGTGCTCGGCAAGCGGATCACCCAGCTCACCCGGCAGTGGTCCGACGAGGAATGGGATTCGGCAGCGGAGCGACTCGTGGCACGCGGACTGCTCACGCGCACCGACGGCAAAGAGCACCTCACCGACGCCGGCGTCGTCCTCGACACACACATCGAGTCCCGCACCGACGAGTTGGCGTCGGCGATCTGGCGTGATGTGCCCGATGCCGAAGACCTCGTCGGTAGCGTCCGGCCCTATGTGAAGGCCGTCATCGACGCAGGCATCCTGCCCGGCACCAAGAAGCGCTGACGCCCGTCCACGCACACGCACGTGCTTTCGCGGAAACCCGGGGCGACCACCTCCCCGTTCACGCGAATGCACGTGCGTCTGCGTGAGAAAGCACGCCGTCTGTTCGCCCACGACGAAACCTCCCAGCCCCCGGGAATTGATCGGCACCCAAGCACGTTAGTTGAGTCGAACACGCTCAATCTTCCGTAGGAGGAAACGAATGCCGGCTTACTCAGGGCCTGAGGGTCCACGTCGCATCGACATCAGTCGTCTGATGAGCAGGGCTACCCAGTCCGTCGTCGGCGACGCCGCCACGTTCGCATCCGGCCGCGGCGATTCCGAGCTCGACACCTTGCACGTACTGCACGTCATGGCCGAGCAAGAGCCGACCCGCAGTCTCGTGCAGCGAGCGGGCGCGCAGCCACAGGCCGTCGTCGACGCCGTAGAACTGCGTCTTCCGCAGACTCGAACTGCTCCCGCCGGCGCTTCTGCACTCAGCAGCACCCTCAAGACCGCAATCCTCGAGGCTCATCACGTCGCCCAGACTCTGGGCTCGACATACATCGACCCCGAGCACCTGTTCCTGGCATTCGCTGCAGATCAGGAACATGTCGCCGGACGCCTCCTCGCATCCGAGGGCATCACCCCCGAAGGCCTGCAGACGGCGCTCAAGGGCGGCTCGGTCGAGCCGGCGTCGGACTCGGAAACTCCGACCCTCGACAAGTACGGGTTCGACCTGACCCGACGCGCTCGTGAGGGCGGCGTCGATCCAGTCATCGGGCGCGGCGACGAGATCCAGCAGACCATCGAGATCCTCTCGCGTCGCACCAAGAACAACCCGGTTCTGGTCGGCGAAGCGGGTGTCGGCAAGACTGCCGTCGTGGAAGGACTTGCGCAGCGCATCGTCGACGGCGACGTCCCGGATCGACTGCTGGGCAAACGAATCGTGCAACTCGACCTGTCTTCGATGGTCGCGGGTACGCGGTACCGCGGCGACTTCGAAGAGCGTCTGAACACCGTGATCGACGAAATCGTCGCTCACAAGGACCAGCTCGTCGTGTTCATCGACGAAGTGCACACCATCGCCGGTGCCGGCGGTGGGGCCGAGGGTGCGATGGATGCAGGAAATATCCTCAAGCCCAAGCTGGCTCGCGGTGAACTGCACATCGTCGGTGCGACGACACTCGACGAGTACCGAAAAAACATCGAGAAGGATCCGGCTCTCGAACGTCGCTTCCAACCGGTCACGGTGCCCGAACCGAGTGTGCCCGACGCCATTGCCATTCTCACCGGCTTGCGAAGCCGGTACGAGGAGCACCACGGCGTTCGGTACACGGACGAGGCGATCACGGCGGCCGTCGAACTGTCGGATCGGTACATCGGCGACCGCTTCCTGCCCGACAAGGCAATCGATCTCATCGATCAGGCCGGTGCTCGTGCACAGCTGAGCAGGCCGGGCATCGATGTCGATGCCATCGAAGGCCAGCTTGCGGCGATCGATGTCGAGAAGGAGCACGCAATCGCGCAGGAGGACTACGAACGCGCCTCCACGCTGCGCGACGATGCTCTCACGCTGACGCGGCGGTTGAACGGGACGTCGCAGGAAGACCCCCCGGAGGTTACCGCCGAGGACATCGCCGACGTGGTCTCTCGCGCAACGGGTATCCCCGCCAGTCAGATGACGCAGGAGGAGAAGGAACGCCTCCGCCTTCTGGAGTCGGAATTGCATCACCGCGTCGTCGGCCAGGACGAGGCAGTGGAGGCGATCGCGCGAGCGGTACGTCGTAGCCGCACCGGGATGAGCGACCCCGATCGTCCTGTCGGCAGCTTCCTGTTCCTGGGGCCGACGGGTGTCGGCAAAACCGAGCTCGCAAAAGCCTTGGCCGCATCACTTTTCGGTGACGAGAAGAAAATGCTTCGCCTCGACATGAGCGAGTTCGGTGAACGCCACACCGTCAGCCGACTCGTCGGCGCTCCTCCGGGATACGTCGGGTACGGCGAGGCCGGTCAGCTCACCGAGCAGGTTCGACGAAACCCGTATTCGGTGATTCTGCTCGACGAGATCGAGAAAGCGCACCCCGACGTCTTCGACACGCTGCTGCAGGTGCTCGACGACGGCAGGCTCACCGACGGCCAGGGCCGCACGGTGAACTTCAGGAACACAGTGGTGATCATGACCAGCAATCTCGGTTCGGACATCATCTCGAGCAAGTCCGGTGGTCTCGGCTTCACGACGGGTACTGCCGACGAGAAGCCGCTGCGTGATCGAGTGATGGGTCGTCTTCGCGAGGCGATGCGTCCGGAGTTCCTCAACCGGATCGACGAGATCGTGGTGTTCCGCAAGCTCGACGCCGAGCAGTTGCATCGCATCACGAATCTGATGCTGCAGGAAAGCCGGGAGCGACTGTCGGCCAAGGGCATCGAGATCACATTCAGTGACTCCGCCGTCGATTGGCTCGCCGAGAACGGGCATCAGCCCGAGTTCGGTGCGCGTCCGTTGCGGCGGTCGATTCAACGAGCGCTCGACGATCGTATCGCCGATCTGCTGCTGGACGACGTTCTGACCGAAGGCGGCACGGTGTCCGTCGACGTTGCCGACGACGAGTTGGCGCTGAGCGTCCGGTAGTGCAGCTCCGCTGCCCGTGTGCGCGTAGTAGGTGTGGGTACCTACTACGCGCACACGGGCGACGAAGTCGCATACTGGGGCAGTGATTCTCGAACACGCACTGTTGAACGTCATTCCCAACCGCGCTGCAGAGTTCGACGTGGCATTCGCCGAGGCGTCGTCGATCATTTCCTCGATGCCGGGATTTCTGAGCCTGAGACTCTCCCGTGGCATCGAGCAGCCGAACCTGTACCTGCTCCTG
The DNA here is from genome assembly GCF_023264675.1 of Rhodococcus sp. (in: high G+C Gram-positive bacteria). Taxonomy (GTDB): domain Bacteria; phylum Actinomycetota; class Actinomycetes; order Mycobacteriales; family Mycobacteriaceae; genus Rhodococcoides. The sequence goes on along the minus strand of NZ_JAHFVG010000033.1, from coordinate 43,111 downwards.
GTCGAATGGGAGTCGATCGAAGACCACACCACCGGATTCCGGCAGTCAAGCGAATACCTGCAGTGGAAGGCGCTTCTGCACCACTTCTACGAGCCGTTTCCAGTCGTCGAGCATTTCGAGCCGGTGCTGAACATCTAGCCGATCCCTCGGTGCGCGGTTTCACCGTAGCTCCGCCGTGCGAGAAGGTAACGAACGCCCGCGACCACGAAGGAGACAATCACGATCAACACCCATCCCACGATGAAGAAGAACAACGTACCGATCCATAGGACGCCCAAGATCGTGACAACGAAGCCCTGGGCCGAGGCCTGCCCCCACTTCACCGGCAGCACAGTGAGCACAACCATCGCCGAGCCCAGCACCGTGCAGTAAGTCGCAATCGCCGACACCACCAACGATTCCCGCCACAGCCACACGAATGACGGTTTCTCCGAACCAGATTCAGTCATCCTTCTCCCCGCCCGCGCGTCCAATGTCGCGCTCCCGTACCTCGGAGACTACAACGCACGAGTCAACCTTCCGCCGCGGTGAGGCGGAGATCGCAGACAGCACGCGTTCTGTCGACGACGCTTCACGCCCGCGCCGGCGTTCGGACCGCTATGTTCGAGAGCGCCCCCTCAGCGCTGAAGGAGAAGTTCGTGCCCACCACATCGTCGTACGTTTCCAAGCAGGACGACCTCGAGATCAATCTGACCACCTGGCCCACGTCGGTGGAGCCGGCCCGCGGTGTCGTCCAGATCGCACACGGCCTCGCCGAGCACGGCAGCCGATACGCGCGTTTCGCAGCCGCGTTGAACGCCGCCGGATTCCATGCGGTTGCATCCGATCATCGCGGTCACGGCGACACGATCACCGACACCCCCGGAGACTTGGGTCCCACCGGGTTCCCGGCGCTGTGGGCCGACATCGAGCAGCTCGGTGAGGCACTGCTGGCGGACTATCCCGATCTGCCCCTCTTCCTGTTCGCGCACTCGATGGGATCCTTTGCGGCTCAGCACATGCTCATCGAACGGTCCGATCTGTACGAGGGCGTCGTCCTGTCGGGATCGACAGCGATCGACGTCACCGCCGCCGCAATGGCCGATTCGCCTGCCGCTGACCTCAGCGTGTTCAACAGTGCTTTCGAGCACCGCACCGGTTACGAGTGGCTCTCGCGCGACGAAGCCGAGGTGGACGCGTATGTCGCCAATCCGTTGTGTGGGTTCGATCTACCTGCTGCCACCGTGCCCGCGCTCTTCGTCGAAGCGGACACGCTCGCCGATCCACGCAAGCTCGGCGAGATCCGCTCCGATCTACCGCTGCTCCTGGCGTCGGGCTCCGAAGATCCGCTGGCCGGCGGCGGTCAGCTGATCGAACTTCTCGGATCTCGTTACCGCGAGGCAGGACTGAGCGATGTCACCGTCCACGTCTATCCCGGCGCCCGGCACGAGATTCTCAACGAAACCAACCGCGACGAGGTCACGGCCGACGTCGTGGGATGGCTGACCGCGCGAGCGCTGCAGAACTAACGTCGAACGAGGTTCACGGGCTGCCCGTCCTCGGGGAAGGGCAGTGACGTGAAGTTCAGCGGTGCAACGTAATCGGAGTCGACGGTCCAGTCGAACTTCAGCAGCAGGTGATGCATGATCGTCTTGATCTCGGCGCCGGCGAAGAACATCCCGATGCACTTGTGCACGCCTCCACCGAAGGGTTCCCAGGCGTAGCGGTGGATCTTGTCTTCCCGACGATCCGGCGCGAATCGACCAGGATCGAACGCCTCCGGATCCGGCCAGAACTGCGCCATGTGATGCGTGAAGTGCGGGGCAACGGAGGCATACGTCCCCGCGGGGACAAATTTTCCTTGCACCTCGGTGTCTTTCACTGCTCGCCGGGCCACGACGGGAGTCGGGGAAACCAATCTCAGACATTCCTTCATCACCAGGTCGAGTGATTCGAGTTCGTCCAGCTGGCCGAGTGTCGGCGAGTCCGTCCCCAGAGCAACGGACTCGACGCGACACCTCTCACGCCACTGCGGATGCTGGCCCAGGTACTGCATCATCGTGGAGAGCGTGATGGTCGAGGTGTCGTGCGCGGCCATGAGCAGAAAGATCATGTGGTCGATCACTTCGTCGTCGGTGAAACGTTGCCCGGTATCGGATTCGATGTGGCAGAGCACCGAGAACAGGTCGTCGGTCGCGGTCGCGCGCCGCGCCGGAAGATAGTGGCGGAAGAACTCGTCGAGCACTCGTCTTCCGTCGAGACCGCGCTTCCACCGCGATCCAGGAATGCGGTACCGAACGATCGACGTCGCCGCCTGAACGCACGCAACGAAACTGGCGTTGACCGATTCGATCTGCGCCGGGGTACTGCCTTCAGCACCGCCCATGAAGATGCTGGTTGCGACCTCGAGAGTGAGCGCCTTGAGCGCCGGGTAGACGCAGAATCCCTCGCCGTCGGTCCACGAATCGAGACCTGACGCGACAACCGGGTTCAACGACGCAACAGACTTCGCAAGCCTGTCGTGGGTGAACGCCTGCTGCATGATTCGTCGATGACGCATGTGCTCGTCGGAGTCGAGCAACATCAAGCCGCCGTGAAAGAACGGACCGATGAGCAGCGACCACCCGTCGCTGTTGACGAACGCCTTGTCCTTGTTCTGCAGCACCTGCTGGCAGGCGTCGGGGCCGAGCACGGTGATCCACCGCTGACCCGCCATCGTCAGCCAGGACACGTCGCCGTACTTTTCCCAGCGGCTCTGGAACAGCGCAAGCGGATCACGGATGTACTCGAGGGTGTGCCCGACCAACGGTAATCCGCCGTCCCCGTTCACCGATTTCAGGGGCGAATCGACGGGCGGAGCAGCAAGAACCTTCGACATCTCGGACCTCCCTCGATCTGACAATGAGTCATGTCAGATGAGATGTAGTGTGCGTCACTTTTGCGTCGTCTGTCAACATTCATGCATGACTCCCACGACTCGTCGCTATGCGGGGATGAGCGCCGACGACCGCACAGCCGAACGTCGAGCACGACTGCTCGAAGCCGGACTGGAGGTCTTCGCGGCTCACGGAGCATCGGGCGCAACGGTCAGCGCCATCTGCGCGCAGGCGAAACTGACCGAGCGCTACTTCTACGAAAGCTTCGGCAACAGAGACGAACTGCTGAAACACGTTGTCGATGCAGTGTCGAAGCAGATCAAGACCGACGCCCTTGCCGCACTGCATGCTGCCGCATCGACCGTCGAGCAGCAGGTCACGAATGCCATCACAGCGTTCGTGGCCGTGTTGACGGAGGACACTCGCAAGGGTCGCGTCGCCCTGATCGAGTCCCAGTCCATCGATACGCTGCGCACTCACCGCCGGGAGTCCATGCGCGACTTCGCTCACCTGGTGGCGACCGAAGCCCGTGTGCTCTACGGGGACAAAGCGTGGCCTGCGCCCGAGTCGGAGATCAACGGTCTGCTGTTCATCGGCGGCCTGGCCGAGCTCGTCGTCGCCTGGCTGAACGACGAGATCGACGTGACGACGAGCCAAATCGTCAAGGCCGCAACCCATCAGTTCGTCTCGACAGTGCACCGCTGAGTGTCGCTACAGTGGATGAAGTGGCACATTCACGCCGGCCGAAGGCCTCCACCCCCGTCGACAAGACATGCGCGTCGTGTGGCAGGCGGATCGAGTGGCGCAAGAAGTGGGAGAAGAACTGGGATGAGATCCGATACTGCAGCGACGCGTGCCGGCGACACAAGGTGAGCACCCCGGATCGCGACCTGGAAAACAAGATCAGAGAGCTTCTCGACGCCCGATCCCGCGACTCGACCATCTGCCCGTCCGACGTGGCGCGGGCGATGTCGGAGAGAGGTTGGCGTGAACTGATGGAACCAGTGCGGCGCGCCGCGAGGCGATTGGTCGATGCAGGCGAAGTCGAGATCACTCAGAAGGGGTCGGTCGTCGACCCTTCGACTGCCAAGGGGCCCATCAGGATTCGTTGGTCCCGCTGAAACTGTGGTCAACGATTGAGAGAATCCACACTGGTCTTCAGCAGCAACACGTTGTAGTCGGACCACCGAGATGCTGTGAAGTACAGGTCGTTTCCGGTCGAATCGGGGTGAATGTACGGGGCATAGATTCCGCCGTTGGTCTGCCTGGTGTCCAGAATCGTCTTGGGGGCACTCCACGGCCCTTCGGGCTTGTCCGACGTCCGCGCAAGAATGGTGCGATCGATTTCGTTGCCGTACATCATCACGTAGCGCTTCAACGTGTCGTTCCACGCGACCGACAGCTCGCTGACCGGCTCCTTGACCGTCGACACCGAATCGGCAACATTCGTCGACCACGGCTTGGCCGGATCCTGCGTCGAGTATTCGTATTTGGTGAGGTCGAGAATGTCCGCAGGCTTCACACGCGCAACGAACGCAGCGCCGAATCGACCGTTCGGCGTGCCGAATTGGTAGATGTAGCCGTCTTGACCCTCGACGTACGCATTCATCTGATACTTGCCGTTGCTCTCCTCGACCTGAGGCAGCGACGGGATGGTGATCCCTGCGTTGACGCGGATCGTCGGCAGCGACGTCGCCCATGTCTGGCCGTTGTCGGTGGACGTCGCGATTGCCGAGAAGTTGGTGACCCAGCGGCCCGGGTCGCCCCACTGCCGTACCGACATGTAGTTCATGTACTGCGTGCCACCGATTGCGATCGCGGCCGTGGGAATGACGGTGTCTTCGACGCCTGCGATACCGAGGCTCGGAACGATCTCGCTCGCAAACTTCGGCGCGGCAGCCTGAACCACAGCGCCTGAATTCTGATCGCCCGGCACGGCGTCGGCGACGGTGATGCCGTCGGCCAGGTTCTTGTCGTCGGACCGCATGAGCACATTGCTGCGCCACTGAGCACCCGAGACCGAGCAGTTTCCGAACGTGTCGCCGAACGCCATCAGCGTCTGGCCCTTGCCGTTGTCCCAACTGATGCCCAGATCGGTTCCCGAGATCCCCAACCGGTCGTAGGTGCTGTTCGGACTGAGGGGACCGGTGACCCAGGCAACCGATGTCGCACTGCCGGAGATCGACGGAAGTGGGCCCTGGGGTCCGCGAGGATTTTTCTCCGGCCCACCGCCTGCGCTGCCGGACGACCCGAGCAATGGAGACGACCCTGGTCCACCGATTCCGCCACAGGGCTCGGCACTGGCGGTAGGTGCCGACAGAACCCCGAGTCCACTGGCCACCAGAGTGAGGACCGCGCCTATCGCTACCTGCCGACTCCGTGCACGCATAGACACTCCCCATCGATCCGTGTGACTCGTGTTACTTATGAGACTGATGAGGTGAGTGTTGCGTAAATATTCGCCTTGCGCAACAAATCGAGCCATGTCGGTACTTGACAAATCGACTTTCACGATAATTACACCGGTGAGATTTCCTGTTCGCATTTTACGTATCGAGGACACGAACCGACCGCATTCGCCGACAGCATCGAGCTGTACGAACATCCGTCTTCAGTGAAGGAATGCCCATGAGCACGTCGTCGGTCCCCACTCACCACACCCGAATCGCGCTGGCCGAGCACCTGCTCGACGAAGTACGGAGCTCCCAATTCTCGCCCCGGTCGCAGACGCTGCCGCCCATCGCCGACGACGAAGTTCTCGTTCGCACCGACTTCGTCCAGATCGCCACTGCGTTCACCGACCTGATGCGCATCGACTCCGAGATACCGATGCCTCCGTATTCGCTGGGCGACACTATCGGCGGCGCCGCAGTCGGCACCGTCGTCGAGTCCAAGTCCTCACGTCATTCCGCAGGCGATCTCGTCTTCTCCTTCACCGGATGGAGTGACTACCAGATCGTGCACGGCGATCGACTGACGACGCTCGACCGGGACAGTGTGCCGAGCCCTGCGTTCTACCTCAACCAAGGCGTCACGGCATTTCACGGCATCGCCGACGTGGCACGCGTCGGCCCCGGTGACGTCGTGTACGTATCGGGCGCCGCAGGAGGCGTCGGGTCACTCGCCGGGCAGATCGCCAGAATCCGCGGAGCCGCGGCCGTCATCGGGAGTGCCGGTACCGACGAGAAGGTCCGCTATCTCGTCGAAGAACTCGAGTTCGATGCTGCGTTCAACTACCACGACGGCACGGTGCTGGAACAACTCTCGGCTGCCGCACCTCGGGGCATCGACGTCTTCTTCGATACTGTCGGCGGAGATCAGTTCGAAGCCGCCGTCCAGGTGGCCAATTCCGGAGCTCGATTCGCGCTGTGCGGGGCGCTGTCGAGCCAGATCTCCAAGGACCGTGACGCGTGGCCGCGTCTGAATCTGATGACAGCAATCACCAAGAACCTCAGCATCTTTCCGTTTGCGACGTATCACACTCCACAACAGATCGAGGCATGGTCGGTCCACTTCGCGCAATGGCTGGCCGACGGCTCACTCGTGTTCCCTCACACCCTCGTTCGGGGATCCATCGTGGACGCTCCTGACGTGCTGCGCAACCTTGTCGGCGGCACCTATCGAGGAAATGTCGCCCTCGAACTCCAACACTCGACGCAGGGAGATCAGAACACGTACTTGTCCAGCACGTCGTACACCTGATCGACGGCGAGCCACGCGAACAGAAACGCACACACCCCGAGCGTCAGGTTGGTGAACCAGCCGTTACGCCACTGACGTGGAACACGATCCGAGTTGAGTAGCCGCAGCAGGGTCACGGCGAGGAACGGCATGAACACCGCTCCGAGCACGCCATAGGCGAGAACGAGGCCGATCGGTTGGTCGAGCCAGAGCAAGCACATCGGCGGGAACGTCAACCATGCGACGTACCACTTGAAGTACTTGCCGCCGACTCTCGTGTCGTCGTGGCCCTGCTCCAGCCCTTTCAGATTGCCGACGAAATCGGCGAACATCAGGCTGACGCCGTTCCAGACTCCGATCAACGACGAGAAGGACGCAGCCCAGAATCCGATGAGGAACACGTGGCCGAACAGCACGCCGTACCGGTCGGTGAGTACATCGGCCAGCTGAATCAGTCCCTGGTCGCCGGTGCTGATCGCAATCTGGGCCGAGTACAACAGTTCGGCTCCGACGATCAGCATCGCCAGCACGAACACCCCGGAGATGACGTAGGCCATCGCATTGTCGATGCGCATGACCTTCATGAACTTCGGAGTGATCCAACCCTTTTCCCGCAGCCAATAGCCGTACGCCGCCAACGTGATGGTGCCGCCGACACCACCGGCGAGCCCGAGGACGTACACGATCGAACCGTCGGGAATGGTGGGCACGATGCCCTTGACGATCGCTGGAACATTCGGGACGGCAACGACCGCGGCCCCGATGACCGTCACGAACATGATGCCAACGAACACCGTGATGATCTTCTCGAAGAATCCGTAGCTACCGAACCAGACGAGAAGGAAACCGAGGATTCCCGACGCGATCGCGACCACTTTCAGATCCAGCGACGGGAACAGTGCGACGATCGGAAGCGCACTCGACGACATTGCCGCAGCACCGTAGACGAAACCCCAGATGACGATGTACGGCGCGAAATACGCACTCGTCCATTTTCCGAGCGTGCGCCACCCCTGGAAGATCGTGTTGCCCGACGCCAGCGTGTACCGACCGGCGCCTTCGACGAGGACGACCTTCATCACCACGCCGACGATCACGACCCAGAGCAGTGCGTAGCCGTATTTCGATCCCGCCACCAGGGTCGCGACCAGATCTGCCGCACCGATACCCGTTGCAGCGACAACCAATCCAGGCCCCACCACCTTCCATTTGGGTGGTGCGGTCGACTCGTCGGTTGACGCGCTACGTTCGGTCATCGAATTCTCCTAGCGCTGTGCGTGGTGCGTGACCTGCCTCACTCTTGCACAACCACGGACAAAGACAAATCGGACGCGCCCTCGTTCATCTCAACTCTCGCTTGAGCAGCTTGCCGCTCTGATTGCGAGGCAACTCGTCGACGAACGTGACCGTCTTGGGGACCTTGAACGGTGCGATCAGCCCTTTGACGTGCGCGATCAGTTCGTCCGCCGCGAGGTGCTCGCCTGCCTTCAGCACGACCACCGCGGACACAGCTTCGATCCATTTGTCGTCGGGAACACCGATGACGGCGACCTCCGCGACCGACGGGTGCGTGTAGATCGCATCTTCGACCTCGCGGGAGGCGACGAGAATGCCGCCGGTGTTGATGACATCCTTGATCCGATCGACCACAGTGATGAAGCCGTCGGCGTCGCGCGTCACCAGATCGCCGGAGTGAAACCATCCGCCGGAGAACGCTTCCGCGCTCGCTTCGGGTTTGTCCCAGTAGCCGTCGCAGAGCTGCGGTGAGCGGTAGAGAACTTCACCCGCCACGCCGTCGGGCACGTCGTTTCCGTCCGCATCGACGACTCGGGTTTCGACGAAGAAGACCGCCCGCCCGCAGGATGCCGGGCGGGCATCGTGCTCCTCGGGCTGCAGTACCGTTGCCAGAGGACCGATTTCGGACTGGCCGAAGCAGTTGTAGAAGCCAAGGTCCGGATAGCGCTCACGTAGCCGGTTCAACACGGTGACCGGCATGATCGACGCTCCGTACTGCGCTTTCTTCAGCGAGGACAGATCGCGGGTGTCGAGATCGGGATGATTGGCGAGTGGCACCCAGACGGTCGGCGCCAGGAACAGCGAACCGATTCGATCCTCTTCGATCCGGCGAAGGATCTCCGGCACATCGGGTCGCTTCATCAACTGGATCGTCGCTCCCACCGAGAGGTACGGCAACGTGAACACGTGCATTCCCGCCGAGTGGTACAACGGCATCGCGACGAGCGGATTGTCGTCCATGGTGAAGCCGAGCGCGATCACCGAGGACACGTACTCGGCCACCAGAGCGGCATGAGACATCATCGCGCCCTTGGGCTTCGATGTGGTTCCCGACGTGTACAGCAGTTGCGCGAGGTCGGCGCCCGAGGCCGACGACTCCACCGCACCATCGACAGCGGCGGCATCGAGGATGTCCGGGAACGACAGAATATGGTCGAGATTCAGATCCTCGCGCACTGCATCCAAGGTCGACACGAGCTCCGGGTCGACCATGATGGCTCGGGAACCCGATTGCGCGACGAGGTACTTCAGCTCCTCACCCACCAACGCGTAGTTCACCGGCACATGAACGAGTCCTGCTCTTGCACATGCCAGGAAGCCGACCACATAGGCGTCGGAGTTGACTCCGTACGCGGCGACGCGGTCACCTGATTTCAGCCCGAGTGCCAACAGATGACACGCAGCGCGGTCGACGGCATCGTCGAGTTCGCGATACGTATGGCTGCGCCCCTCGAACACCAGCGCGGTGCGTTCGGGGTACTTCGCTGCCGAGCGGCGCAGGATGCCGTCGACCGTGTTGACTCGGGTGCCTGAACTCATGCTCCGAGATTATAGGACGTCCTAGGGTTGCGATCAGGTTTCACGACTACCGAGGTGTGTAGTTAGATCGACAGTCATGGCGTCCACGAACAATCCCGATTTCCCGAGCGATCGAGCGCAGCGCACGACACTTCTCACCGGGTCGGCACCGCAAGACCGTCTGAACTTCTGGGCGTTGTCCGAGCACATCGCGTACACCGACATACGTAGCATCGTGGCGGACTACATCAACACGACGATTTCGGACCCTGCCAACACCGAGCGTCATCGCTGGGCGGTGGAGGCTCTCCCTCCGACGGACGCTCCCCCCAACGAGCGTCGCCTGCTCGCACTGACGTGCGGAACGCTGGAGACACTCGTCGTCACCGAGTTCACCAACGACGAAGACGATTCGATCGAACTAGAGATGACGGTCAACACGGCACTCTCGCAGGATCATTCGGGCTCGGAACTCGACATCGACACCGACGTCGTCACCGCCTCCAAAGGCATATATGCCTCGCACGACGTCTGGTCCTGGCGCATCGATCTGGGAGCGCTGCTCACCGATGATTCCGAGGTCGACTTCGGTATCGACGACGACCTGTTCGACGATCTCGCCTACTCGCTCAACTCGACGCTGATGGCGGACACACCCGATGTCTCCGGTCACAGCGGAGATCTCGCCGGTGACCTGTTGGCGGAGGCGTACCGGCAACTCCGCGACAGCGACCAAGACTCCGGCGAGTAGCGGGATTCGGGTGATGCCGAAACGAACGATCGCCGCTCTGGCCGCGGCGGGAGCACTCATCGCGGGCTGTAGTGATCCCGCACCCGACTCCCCCACCGATGTCGTGGTCGGCGATCGGCCGGAGGCCGTCCTCTCGCTCAGCCCGACGGCGACCGAGACACTGTTCGCGGTCGGGGCAGGCGATCAGGTCGTCGCCGTCGACAGTCAGTCCGATTTCCCGCCGGATGCGCCGAAGACGGACCTGTCCGCCTACACGCCGAGCCTCGAAGCGATCGTCGGCTACAAACCAGACCTCGTCATCGCCTCCGACGACATCGACGGACTGGTGGCAGGTTTGGACGCCGCCGACATCCCGGTGTTGCTGTTGCCTGCAGCAACCACGATCGACGACGCCTACTCCCAGATCGAACGCATCGCCGACGCCACCGGCCACGACGCCGAGGGTGACGCACTGGTCGCGGCGACGCGGGATCGGATCGATGCCGCGGTCGCACGTGCTCCCCGAGAGGAGCAGACGTACTTCCACGAACTGGATTCGACGCTCTACACCGTCACCAGCCAGAGCTTCGTCGGCCAGATCTACGGACTTTTCGGCCTCACCAGCATCGCCGACGGATCTGCAGGCGGTGACTACCCACAGATGTCCGACGAAGGTGTGATTGCCGCCGATCCCGACATCGTGTTCCTCGCCGACTCCCAGTGTTGCGGCGAAAGCGCAGAATCTGTTGCGGCGCGGCCTGGTTGGAGCGTAACCACGGCCGTTCGAAAGGGCAAGGTCTTTGCGATGGACGAGGACCTGTCCAGTCGTTGGGGTCCGCGGATCGCCGATCAGGCCGAGGCTGTTGCGTCGCTCCTCGTGAGTGGAAATCCATAACCCTCTATGTATTCGCGCTCACATGAGCGAAGCGCCTGCCCCCGCCCGCGCCGTGAACACCGTCGGCGCCGGGAATCCGCCGTCGGCGATATCGGTCGTCACCGCCGCGGTGATCGACACGACGTCGGACAACGGAACCACGGAGATGACGCAACCGCCGAATCCTCCGCCTGTCATCCTGGCGCCGAGTGCTCCATGCCGTACGAGGGAACCGGCTATGAGGTCGATGTGCGGCGTGGTGATCTCGAAATCGTCGCGCATCGACGCGTGGGACTGCGCCATCAACGCGCCGACCCGCTGAAAGTCGCCGCTCGACATCGCCTCGGCGCAGTCGAGTACTCGCTGGTTCTCGGTCAGAATGTGGCGGGCTCGGCGACGATCGATCTCGTCGTCGATCCGCTCCAGTATGCCGTCGACTCCCTGCGCGCGGCGAAGCGAATCGATTCCCAGCGCCTGTGCCGCTCGGGTGCAGGATGCACGACGAGCTGCGTATTCCCCGGTCGAATGCTGATGCGCTGCATTGGAATCGACGACGAGAAGCGCGAGACCGTGGGCAGTGAGATCGAAGATCACCGGTTCCACGGACGAGTCGTCGAAATCGATCAGTAGCGCGCGGTCCACCTCGCCGTTCAGCGACGCCAATTGATCCATCAGTCCGGTCGGGGCACCGACGAAATCGTTTTCGCCGCGCTGAGCGATGCGAGCAATATCGATGCGGTCGAGCTGGGTGTCGGTCGCCGCGTTCATCGCCAGCAGCACCGCACATTCGAGAGCTGCCGACGAGGACAGACCCGCACCGATCGGCACGTCGCTGCTCACGTCCATCGTGCCGCCGAGAACGCGATGACCCGCGTCGGCGAGAGCCCACACGACGCCTGCCGGATAGGCCGACCATCCTTCGACGTCGCCCGGCGCGGCGGCTACGGTGAACGATGCACCGTCGCCTTCCTCGATACTGCGCAGCGTGATTCGATCGGACCCGTCGGGGCTGAACCGCACCGTGGTGCGGTTCTCGAGAGCGATCGGCAACGCGAAGCCCTGGTTGTAGTCGGTGTGCTCGCCGATCAGATTGATCCGCCCCGGCGCCTGTGCCACGAAGGTATTCACAGCGCCTTCAACCGATCTGCCATCTGCTCGGGCGTGACATCGGTGATGAACGCATCCATCGCAGACTCCGATCCGGCGAGATATTTCAGCTTCGTTTCCGACCTCCTCACCGACATCAACTCGATATGGAAGTATCCGTGCGCTTGCACACCCTCGGCTCGGTATTGGTGGAGTGCCGAGATGTACGGCAGTGAAGTCGGATACAGGCGATCGAAGCGGCCGAGCACATCGAGGTAGACCGACGTCAACCCGTCCAGTTCGTCGTCGGTCAGTTCGGTCAGGTTGTGGACGTGCCGATTCGGGTAGATGTGCACTTCCACCGGCCAACGCGCCGCGAAAGGTACGAATGCCGTGAAGTGCTCGTTGGCCACGAGGATGCGCCGGCCGTCGTCGATCTCGTGAGTGAGTATGTCTGCGAAAAGGTTCCGCCCCTCACGTTCGTCGAACTCACTGGCCTGACGCAGCATCGACGTGGTCCGCGGGGTCAGGTAGGGATAGCCATAGATCTGCCCGTGAGGATGAGACAACGTCACGCCGATCTCTTCACCACGATTCTCGAAACAGAAGACCTGTTCCACACCCGGCATCGCCAGGAGCGCCTCGGTCCGCGCGCGCCACACATCGACGACGAGCCGCGCATGGTCGGGTGCGAGCTCGGCGAACGACGCCGTGTGATTGCTCGAGAAGCAGATGACCTCGCAACGACCGATCCCCGGCGCCGACAGGGCGGCCGAATCGAGATCTTCCGCCCCCGTGCCCGCGTGCGACAAACTGGGAAAACGATTCTCGAACACGACCACGTCGTAGTCCTGCGCGGGAACTTCGCTTCGATCGCCACTGGGCGACGGACACAAGGGACACTGATCGGCGGGCGGCTTGTAGGTGCGGTCCTGACGGAGCGCGGCGATGGCTACCCAGTCGCCCGTCTGGCGATCGCGTCGAACCTCCGACTGGGTGGTGACCGGCCGCGGCGCCAACGGACGTACGTCGGGTACAGGACGAGCCATGTTGCCGGGCAACGAGAAGAACAAGATCTCACGCCCGTCGGCCAGTTCGGCGCTGACGGGGGGCTGCGTCGGTGTCATTCCTTCTCCGTATCCGCTATGACGATGTTCTCGAGATGTGACGCGAGCGCTGTGCGGTCCGAAGGTGCGAGTCCGTCGTCGACCACGAGTGTGTCGATGTCCGACATCCTGCCGAAGACATTGGTGCCGACCTCGCGATACTTGGTGTTGTCGGCCAACACGAACAGCCGTCGACCCGTCGCGATCAGTCGGCGGTTGGTCTCTGCCTCGGCGATATTCGGTGAGGTCAAGCCAGATTCGATGTCGAACCCGTGCACACCGAGGAATACGGCGTCCACGCGGAAGGAATCGAGCGCCGAGTTTGCGATCGGACCGACCAGCGCATCCGACGGTGTGCGAGAGCCGCCGGTCAGGTAGACGATCGGGTTCGGTTCGTCGGGATGACCCGTGAGCTCTTGAAAGATCGAGATCGAGTTGGTGACGACGGTGATCGACGACCTGCCGCGCAACAGCCGCGCAAGTTCCAGCGTCGTGGTGCCTGCACTGACGGCGATCGTCATTCCGTCCTCGACGGCTGCGAGCGCAGCGCGGCCGATGGCAACCTTCTCGGCATGTTGGCGAGCAGCTTTGGCCGTCGACGGTGGTTCGACGCCGCGGTTGCTGCGCGCGATGGCGCCGCCGTGAACCTTGCGCAGAAGCTCTCTCTCGTCGAGCACATCGAGGTCTCGCCGGATGGTCATCTCCGAGACGTCGAGCAACTCGGCCAGCTCGACAACCTTCACCGCGCCGTCGCTCCGAAGCGCGGCGGTGATCTTCGCGTGCCGCTCAGCAGCCAGCATCGGCACCTACCTCTGATTCGGGGCCAGGGCCCGGGGAATGAAACGAACATTACCAAACAGATTCAGACAGAAATCATGGATTGAATGTACCTATTTGTTTGAACCTGTTACTTTGTGTTCACATCGCTCACATAAGTGAGCCAGCTCACTCAACCAGGGAGGTTGACGCGTGACGTCGACTCTTGCGGCCGAAGGCGTGCTTTCGTTCAACACGAACGCGCTGGACTACGTACTCATCGCCGTATACTTCGTGTTCGTTCTCGGGATCGGATACGTGGCTCGTCGACAATTGTCGACCAGCCTCGACTTCTTCCTCTCCGGTCGGCGCCTGCCGGCATGGGTCACCGGCATCGCGTTCGTTTCCGCGAACCTCGGGGCCGTCGAGATCATGGGCATGTCCGCCAACGGCGCTCAACTCGGTCTCGCGACCATGCACTACTACTGGATCGGCGCGATCCCGGCGATGCTGTTCCTCGGCATCGTGATGATGCCGTTCTACTACGGCTCGAAGGTCCGTAGCGTCCCCGAGTTCATGCGCAAGCGGTTCGACACCAAAGCGCACCTCGTCAACGCCATCAGCTTCGCCGTCGCGCAGATCCTGATCGCGGGCGTCAACCTGTTCCTGCTCGCCACCGTCGTGAAAGTGCTTCTCGGATGGTCGCTCTGGCTCTCCTTGATCGTCGCGGCCGCGATCGTGCTGACCTACACCGTCCTCGGCGGTCTCTCGGCAGCCATCTACAACGAGGTCCTGCAGTTCTTCGTCATCCTTGCGGCGCTCGTCCCGCTGACCATCATCGGCCTGGTCAAGGTCGGCGGCTGGTCGGGACTCAAGGAGAAGGTCGTCCCGACGGTCACCGACGGCACCGTGACCGCATCCGCAGGCGAACAGCTGTCCTCGTGGCCCGGCCAGGCGCTGAGCGGATTCGACTCACCGATCCTGTCCGTGATCGGCATCGTGTTCGGTCTCGGCTTCGTGCTCTCGTTCGGCTACTGGACGACGAACTTCGTCGAGGTCCAGCGAGCGATGGCGTCGAGTTCGATGTCGGCAGCGCGACGCGCTCCGATCATCGGTGCGATCCCGAAGATGCTGGTGCCCTTCGTCGTCGTGGTGCCCGGCATGATCGCCGCAGCTGCCATCGGCGACATGATCAACCTGAAGGAGAACGGGACCGGCGACATCACCTACAACGACGCGATGTTGTTGATGATGCGCGACATCCTTCCCAACGGCCTTCTCGGCGTTGCCGTTGCCGGCCTGATGGCCGCGTTCATGGCTGGTATGGCCGCCAACATCTCGGCGTTCAACACCGTCTTCAGCTACGACCTGTGGCAGCAGTACATCGTCAAGGACCGCGAGGACACCTACTACATCGGCGTCGGTCGCATAGCGACGGTCGCGGCGACCATCATGGCGATCTTCACCGCGCTCATCGCGTCGGGTTACTCGAATCTGATGGACTACCTGCAGACGTTGTTCGGGTTCTTCAACGCTCCCCTGTTCGCGACGTTCATCCTCGGCATGTTCTGGAAAAAGATGACCCCGGCCGCCGGCTGGATCGGACTCGTATCCGGTACCGGTGCCGCAGTATTCGTGTTCGTTCTCTCCGAAGTCGGGGTGATCGACCTGCCAGGTCAGGGAATGCCGTTCGTGGCAGCATCGGCCGCGTTCGTCGTCGACATCGCCGTGAGTATCGGTGTCAGCATGGTCACGCAGCCCAAGCCTGCCAAGGAACTCGTCGGCTTCGTCTACTCGGAGACGCCGCGTGAAATGTTCACCGACCCCGAGGACGCCACCAACCCGTGGTACCGACGTCCGGTTCCGTTGGCGAGCTTCGCATTAGGCCTCGTCGTCATCCTCAACATCGTCTTCCACTGACAAGGGCATCGTCATGACAACTCCCGAAAAGCAAACACCAGGACTGGTCGCCCGACTGTTCGACATCCGTTCGGTCATCGGCGCACTGCTCGGAATCTACGGAATCCTCCTGACCCTGGCGGGCCTGTTTCCGTCGGTGTTCGGCAACAAGACCCACTCCTCGCCGTCGAACAACGTCGTCGACATGAGCGTCGGAACCAGCGCGAACCTGTGGGTCGGCCTCGTCATGCTCGCCATCGCGATCGTCTTCGGCGTCTGGGCGATCCTGCGCCCCGCCGTCGTCGGCGAAGCAACCGAGTAGAAGCAGAACGGCACGGTCGAGACTTTCTCGACCGTGCCGTTCTGCTTCGAGCAGCCTTACCGCAGGGACACCGTCGTCCCACCGGAGAACAACGAATCGTGCAGCTCGATCTCCGCGGGCGCCGTGCCGAGTGGAACGTCGAAGGCAACGGTCGCCTCGATCGAGTTGCCTGGGTTGATCTGCTCGTACGCAATGTTCTGGTCGAGCACGATCGTCGCCATGTCGTCGACGGAGAACTGGCGGCCCTGGCCGTCGAGCAGCTTCTGCGCCGACGTTGCGAAGCTCTGCGCCTGATCACCGATATTGCGTACCGTCATCGTCACCAGCACGTACTCGCCCTGTGCCGTTTCGGTGAGGAAGTCCTGGCCGACGCTCGGTACACCCGGTTCGACACGGGAGACCGTGAACTCGAACTTGCCGTCGCGCGTCGCAGTGCCGATGCCGGTTGCGCTCTCCTGCGGCGCCGCGGACGTACCGCCCGCACCGTCGGCCGAAGTGCTGTCTCCATCCGAACCGCTGTTGAGCGCTGCGATCACGATGACGACGACTGCGAATGCCATGAAGGCACTCAGTATCTTGTGCCGGGCAAACCAGCTGCGTTTCGGCTGAGTGCTCGCAGGCTGCAGGTTCTGGGGCTGTGGGTTCGGGGGCGGGGTGTTGGTCATGTGAGGTGTCCTCTCGTTGCGTTCGTGCTGCATCGAGAACACCGCAGAACCCCCGCCCGACACTTCGGCAAATCGGACGAATCGCCTCGTCCTTTCGGTCGGAAGTCGCGCCCGGTCGGCCGATACTCTCGTGTCGGTAGCCGACCGTATGGTTCCCATCATGAGTACCCATCCACCCGGTAGCTGGCGTCGCCGCGCGTGGACCACCGCTGCGGTGACGACGAGTGTGTTCTGCTCGTTGATGACGGTCGGGCTGGCCGGCGCGGCGAACAATGCACCGACGTGGAATCACGCCCTCGGCCTCGCACTGAATCTGGTTGCCGCGTTCGCACTGATTCGCCGGCACGAGAAGCCCTGGCTCGTGCTCGGACTCGCGGTAATCGGTCCGCTGGT
Organism: Rhodococcus sp. (in: high G+C Gram-positive bacteria); assembly: GCF_023264675.1. GTDB lineage: Bacteria > Actinomycetota > Actinomycetes > Mycobacteriales > Mycobacteriaceae > Rhodococcoides. The sequence goes on along the minus strand of NZ_JAHFVG010000033.1, from coordinate 25,930 downwards.
CTTCGAAACCGACGCAACGGCCGCACTGATCGCTCTGTATGCCGTCGCGCGGTTCGCCACCGGCCGCCTGCTGGCCTCGGCGGCCGGCGTCGTACTCGTGGCCTGCGGGGTTTCACTGAGCTACGACGCATTTCGGCGACGCGACTACTCGGTGCTGACCATCGGCACCACGATCGTCGAGGACGGACCGGGACCGGAATGGAACGTCCCGCTGTGGATTGCCTGGCTCGTCGCCGCCGTGCTGGTCGCCACGGTCACCGGCCTCGCGATACTGCGCCGGACGCAGTCCGACCTCGACGTCGCGGTCCACACCCGGGACCGGTATGCCAAGCAGTCGGATGCATTGCGGGAGGAAGCGATCCTTGTCGCCGAACGTACGAGAATCGCCCGCGACATGCACGACACACTGGCTGCCAGCTTGAGCCGAATATCCCTGTTCGCCGGCGGATTACAGGTCAACAGCACCGAGGGACCGGAGAAGGTGGCCAACAGTGCGTCGCTGATCCGTCAGACTGCACACGACGCGCTCGACGATCTGAAACGAATCATCGGGGTTCTTCGCGGCGCAGGCGAATACTCCGGTGGACGTCAGAGCGTCGAGGGAATATCCGATCTCGTGTACGGAGCGCGCGAGAACGGGACGCCCATCTCGATGTCGATGCACCTATCGCCGGGAGATGTGGGCGCGTCGAGCAGCCAGGTTGCGTATCGCGTCGTCCAGGAATCACTGACCAATGCACAAAAGCACGCTCAGGGCGCACCCGTCCAGGTCACCGTCCAGGGCACGGACCACGGGGGTATCCGAGTGTCGGTACGCAACCACACCACCGGGGCTCCCGCATTCGCCCACGGATCGGGCTCCGGGCTGATCGGTCTCGCGGAGCAAGTTCGTCAGGTGGGCGGCACCTTCGACGCCCGGCCGATGCCAGGCGAATTCGTCGTCGAATCCTGGCTGCCCTGGCACACCTAGGACCGTGTCGGTGGGCCGTCGTAGGCTGCGCACATCATGACTTCGCCGAGCATCATCACCGTTCTCGTTGCCGATGACGACGCGTTCGTCAGACGCGGCATCGCCGACATCTTTGCGGCGACCAACGATATCCGGGTGATCGCCGACGTCGACGACGGTGATCGAGTACCCACGGCAATCGCGACGTTCCGTCCCCATGTCGTGCTGATGGATCTGAAGATGAAACGGGTCGGCGGACTCGACGCCACCAAGAACGTCATGTCGATGCCGCAACCGCCTCGCGTCATCGCGATGACGGCAATGGACGTCGACGATCTCGTCGTCCAAGCAGTCGCGGCAGGCGCGCACAGCTTCGTCAGCAAGGACGAGGCTCCGGAGACCTTCCATTTCGCAGTTCGTGCAGTTGCCGCGGGAAACACACTGTTCAGCGCCGACGCTCTCCGACGGATCGTTGCATCCTCCACCCGCGCTGTCGTGCCTCCCGCACTGAGTTCGTTGACCGACCGCGAGCGAGAGGTGCTGTGCATCATGGCTTCCGGCGCCACCACCTCGGCGATCTCGAAGCAGCTCTACCTCAGCGAGACCACCGTCAAGACTCACATCGCCGGCATCTTCACCAAACTAGGTGTCCGCAACCGCGTCGAAGCTGCGCTCTCCGCATTCCGGGCCGGCTGGGTGAGCTGAATCGGATACCGTCTGAGCATGGTCTGGTACGTCGCCTATGGGTCCAATCTTCTGGCCGAACGTTTTCACAGCTACCTGACCGGCTCGGACGCGTCGAGTCCGTTCGGCGCACACCCTGCGGCGCCGTCGACAGCGCTCCCGGTCGATGAGCACTGGCTGTGGATCGATCACGCGCTCTACTTCGCCGGCGTCTCGAAACGGTGGACCGGATCGGCAGCGTTCGTCTCGCCCGAAGCAGGGAGCGGTGAGTCGATTGCACACGCGTACCTGATCGAGGATCGCCAGTTCGCCCATCTCGTGGCTGTCGAGAATGCCGTCGATGCGATCGGTCCGCCCTCCCCGTCTTCGGTGGATATCGGTCGTTACGCGATCCTCGACATCGACCATCGGGGCGAGAATTTCCGAGGCAAGTACGACGCGCTCCTTCGCCTGCCCGATATCGACGGCACTCCCGCGGTGACCGTCACGAGCTCGACGATGCGCGAACGCGGAAATCCCGTGGATCGATACCTGAACACGATCAGACGCGGCGTGGAGTCCTCACCCTTCGAGGTGGACGTCGACACCTATCTGGCCGACGCCATCGCGCGATCGGCGACCATCTCCGTCGCCTGAGCCGGACCACTGACATGCCGTCGAAAATCGTGGTTTGAAAGCCTGGTGAATCGTCAATCCACTTCACCAGGCGGGGCAGCCCCCTCGCCCACAGAAGTTACATCGACCGAAAGGCATTCGATGAGCATCAACGACGACGACATCACAACGAGCGGCTCAGGCGGCGAAGGACCTGCCGACGGCGGATCGAACCCGAACGGCCACGACGGCGGTGCGGACGGCACCGCAGGTCCCGGTGAAGGACCTGCCGACGGCGGCTCCAACCCGAACGGCCACGACGGCGGTGCGGACGGCACCGCAGGTCCCGGTGAAGGACCTGCCGACGGCGGCTCCAACCCCAACGGCCACGACGGCGGTGCGGACGGCACGGCTTGAGCCACCAGCACGCTGACCAGCGCGGATCGGATCTCCGGTCCGCGCTAGGTCGTCTGCTCTCCGTCGGCGACGCTACGTTCGCCGACGAATACTGGGGTCGACGGCCACTGCTTTCTCGGGCGGAAGAATTACCCACCACGTTCGACGACCTGTTGACGGCCGTCGCCGTGGACGAGCTCGTGTCCCACCGCGGAGTGAGGACTCCGTTCGCTCGGATGGCCAAGGACGGGGCCCTGCTCGACAAGTCCGAGTTCACCGCGTCCGGAGGCTTCGGAGCGGAGATGGCAGACCAGCTGGATTCGACAGGTGTTCTGGCAGCATTCGCCGACGGACACACATTGGTCTTGCAAGGCCTGCACCGATTGTGGCCACCGCTGATCGACTTCGTTCGCGACCTCGTCGACGACCTCGGCCATCCCGCGCAAGCCAACGCCTACATCACACCTGCATCCTCGACAGGCTTCTCGCCGCACTACGACGTTCACGATGTATTCGTGGTGCAGATCAGCGGTGAGAAGCGCTGGATTCTGCACCCTCCGGTTCATACGCATCCACTGGCGAGTCAGCCGTGGTCGGATCGCCGAACCGCTGTCGAGGAACGAGCACGCGAGGCGCCTGCACTCGATACGGTGCTACGGCCGGGTGATGCGCTCTATCTGCCGCGTGGATGGATACATTCCGCGCAAGCGTTGGGCGACACAACCATTCACCTCACGCTCGGCGTAGCGTCGTTCAGCCGATACGACGTTGCCCAACTTGTCCTCGGTACGCTGCAGGAAGACGCGGCTCTGCGCGAACCGTTGCCTGCGGGTATCGATCCGGCTGATCCGGACGCAGCGCTGCATCATGTCGATCGCGTCGTCGACGATCTCGCAGCAGCCCTCGACCGACTCCGGCTGGATCCGGCAGCGCGGGCCAGGATCGCCGAGAAATTGGGACGACGCTTCGCCGATGTGACCCGTCCCGCGCCGGTGAATCCCTTGCGCACCGTGTCCTTCATGAACTCCCTCGATGAGAACAGCTGTGTCCGCTGGAGGCAGGGTTTGATCGCCCGGACACGCAGCGACGAGCGCCGGATTCATCTCGAGTTGAAGGACAAGACCATCTCGTTTCCCATCGAGGCTTCGGCATCGATCATCCAACTGCAGACTCGAAAGCCCTGTCGCCTGGAGGATCTCGCCGGCCTCGACGCCGCCAGTGCCGTCGTCGTAGCCCGACGCCTCCTGCGCGAGGGCGTGTTGGTCCCGGGACCGTGACGATCCCCTCGATGCCCTGCAGCGACGCCGCTCGTGAACGTGGCGACGCACTGACGGGAACAGGATCTCCCGGAACTCACTGGTTTCTACTCGAGATCGACGGCCCGTGGGGCCACTCGGCCTTTCTGAACGCCGACAAAGTTCTCGATTCCGACCTCGGGCTACGAATCGTACGTCGCATCGAGGCTGCCGGGATGCGGACGCTCGCCATCCGCCGGCCGGGGCGCAGACGCGGTGAAGGCCGCTGGAGGTGGGCCGTCGTCGACGCGCGCGTGGGGTACGAAAGCATCTCGTGGGGCGAAGTCGGCGAACCCGAAGAAATTCTGACGCTCCCACTGGACGGCTCGACCGGTACGAAGACACGCCGACCGATCGTGGCGGTCTGCGCCCATGGCCGCCACGACCAGTGCTGCGCGGTCCGTGGTCGCCGTGTCCTTCCTCCTCTGATAGACCACGATCCGGAGATCACCTGGGAATGCTCGCATCTGGGAGGAGATCGGTTCGCGGGGACGATGATCGTGTTCCCCGAAGGGCTGTATTACGGCAACGTCGACGATTCCGACGTGGTGTCGATCGTGACGGCGCATGAGAAAGGACTTCTGGAGCCGCGGTTCCTGCGAGGCAGAAGTTCGTTGCCTGCCGTCGTCCAGGTAGCCCAGCATCACGCACGAGAATCCCTGCACGACAATCGAATCGACACGTTGCATCCAGTGTCCGTCGAACAGGACGGCCCGAAATTCACCGTCACTCTCGACGATGACGGGCGGCACATCGTTCTGGTGTTGGAGCAAGGACTGTCCGAGCCGATCACCACGACGTGTCACGCGAGCCGGCCGGGCGGCGTTCGAACATTTCAGCTGCTGTCCATCGCCGAGTAAGCCCGATTTCGCACGCTCGGGCGTCGGGACGTCTTACGATGGTCGCCCCACCGCCGACAAGGAGACATCATGGCCACGCGACTCAACCCGTACCTCAACTTCCGTGGAAACGCGCGTGAAGCAATGGAGTTCTACCACAGCGTTTTCGGCGGCGAGCTACTGCTCAATACGTTCGCCGACTTCGGGAACACCGATAATCCCGCCGAGAAGGATCAGATCATGCACGGTCAACTGGAGTCGCCGACCGGGCTGACGATCATGGGTGCGGACACCCCCGCCAGCATGAGTCTCGAGGTGGGCGACAACATCTCCGTCTCGCTCAGCGGGGACGACGAAGCAGAGTTGACCGGATACTGGGACAAACTTGCCGTCGGCGCCCAGAACACGATGGGGTTGAACAAGGCCCCCTGGGGCGACACCTTCGGCATGCTGACGGACAAGTTCGGGATCAACTGGTTGGTGAACATCACCGGCTAGGGCGCTCCGCGCCATGTGTGCGCGAATCCATAGCCTGCTATGTATTCGCGCGCACATGAGGTGAGTACCGTTAGCCGAGTGAATGAACTTGGGGATTCTTCGTCACAGGGTCGACGCGTGTCCGTCGCAGCAGGAGCCGGTCTGGCTGCAGCAATGGGTGTCGGCAGATTCGTCTTCACCCCCATCCTCCCGATCATGGTCGATTCGGCAGGTATTTCACCCAGCAGCGGCGCCATCATCGCGACGGCGAACTACGCCGGGTATCTACTGGGCGCAGTGTTGCTCACACTCCGCCCGGGACTCAACAGCACCACAACATTTCGGCTCTGGGCAGCGGTACTCGTCGTCAGCGAGGTGTCAATGGCGTTCGTCGATTCGACGTTCGCATTCTCGATTTTGCGTTTGATCGCCGGGCTCGCCAGCGCGGCAGTGTTCCTCGCCTGCGCAAGCACCGTCGCACGGCAGATCGGTTCATCCCCCGGAATCACATTCGGCGGCGTCGGCGCAGGCATCGCATCGTCCGGTCTTCTCACACTGGTTGCTGCGCCTCATCTTTCGTGGGAAGCACTGTGGATCGCCTCGGCGATTCTGACGGCCGCTCTGATCGCACCGGCGCTGACGCTGAACGTGCACGCCGAAAGCAGGGTGTCCTCGAACGAAGCTGGTCCATCGACACGCGAAAGCCTGATCTGGCGGGTGCTGCTCGGCGTCTACTTCATGGAGGGGCTCGGCTACATCATCGTCGGCACGTTCCTCGTCGCCGCTGCAGGCGGACACGGCGACTCTTCGATCGGTCCCGCGGTGTGGATCGTCGTCGGCCTGTCCGCACTGCCGGCGACATTCCTGTGGCAGGCCGTCGCGCGCCGGGTACAGGTCTACCGCGCACTGGCCGCGGCATTCGTACTTCAGACGGTTTCGGCCCTCCTGCCCGCCCTGTCCGGGAATTCGGCTGTCGCCATCGTGTCGGCGATCATGTTCGGCGGCACGTTCATGGGAATCACATTGCTCACCCTGAGCATGGCGGCAAGTCTGCCGATCGGGCGGACCGCCGCGACCCTCACCGCGGTCTACGGTGTCGGGCAGGTCGTGGGGCCGCTCGTAGTAGCCCCCGCGCTCGGGGATTCGTACACCGTCGCATTCATCGTCGCGGCAGTGGTTCTGGCCATCGGATCCGTGGGGGCAGTGGTCGTTGCTCGATTGCACTCCACGGATCCGACGTCAGTACGCTGACGCCGCCTAACGCTGGGAAGCGCCCTGGATCGGCACCTGCATCTGGCCGTTGTAGGTCCCGGCCTTGCGACCGAAGGACCATTCGCCGTCGTCTCCGCACACCAGTACGCCGTTGTGATCTCCCGGTTTGCCGTATGTCACCGTTGTGTTGTTATTGGAATCGGTGTGTTCGATCGGGCACCCCTTGGCCGGCCCGTTCACCGAATCGATCGGCACGGCGTGGGCGACCGATGCCGCAGATCCGGCGGCGAATGCTGCGAAAGCGACTGTGGCAGTGATGCGGCGAAGGTTCATCGGTTGTTTCCTTTGGTCTGCTCGGCTGGACAAGTACAACTTTCGTCGCTTCCCGGTCTTCTCGATACCGACCCCAGGGGTGGGTCTCACCCACCCTTCCGGCACCATCGTCCGAATGAAGACAATTGCTCGTGTTCTGCTCGGAGCATTCCTGGTGTTCGCGGGCCTGAGCCACCTGTTCTGGGCACGGTCCGCATTCCAGGCGCAGGTCCCGACGTGGGTACCACTGGACGCGGACTTCGTCGTTCTGGCATCGGGCGTCGTGGAGATCGTGCTCGGTCTTGCACTCGTCTTCCTTGTTCGCCGACGCGTTGCGGTCGGTTGGGTTGTCGCCGCATTCTTTGTCGCGGTATTTCCGGGAAATATCTCGCAATATCTCACCCACACAGATGCTTTCGGCCTCGACTCCGATACAGGACGCGCAATCAGACTCGTGTTCCAACCTGTGCTGATCCTGTGGGCACTGTGGTGTACCGGAGCCTGGGCGGCATGGAGATCACGGGCCTCCCGCACCGACCGGGTGTAAATTACCCGTCATGACCTCGTGGCAGGAATCGACCTCCGTCGACGTGATGCTCGACGACCTCGAAACCTGGGCTGTGGTCGGCCTGTCCGGTAATCCGCACCGAACCGCGTTCGAGATCGCGTCGTTGCTGCAGCGCCGAGGGAAACGAATCGTCCCGATCCACCCGAGTGCCCCGACCGTTCTCGGCGAACAGGGCTACGCCACTCTTGCCGATGTTCCGTTCCCGATCGACGTCGTCGACGTGTTTCGCCGGTCCGAGTCCGCGGGCCGGTTCGCCGACGAGGCTGTTGCCGTCGGCGCCAAGGCAGTGTGGTTTCAACTGGGAGTCGTCGACGAGGCCGCATTCGAGCGAACGATCGCTGCCGGCATCCCGATGGTGATGGATACGTGTCCGGCGATCGAATGGCGCCGTCGCTAGCCGTATGAGACCCGGGTGCGAGTGTCCTGGACCGCGAGGCCAGTATGGAGAGATCGAGACTCTTTACTTGGAACAAGCAACGAGGTAGTTCAATGAGCGACGCAGCGGCAATCGGCGACGGCATCTTCCAGATACCTGTCCCCATCACCGACAACCCGTTGGGTCACACACTGGTCTATGCCATGGAGTCCCCCGGCGGGCTCGTTCTCGTCGACGCCGGTTGGAACGACGACAACGCGTGGAACGGACTGACCTCCGGTCTGGAGGCGATCGGACACTCCATTACCGACGTCGAAGGCGTGGTGCTGACGCACTTTCACCCCGACCACACCGGATTGTGCGGACGAGTACGCGCCGCATCCGGCGCGTGGATCGCCATGCACCAAGCCGACGACGCCATGTTCTCCGAGATGACAGCTCCGCGGAGCGATCGACGACGCGCCAGGGAACGAGAGAATCTCCTTGCCGCCGGCGCTCCCGAGGCGGACATCGCGGCATGGCAAACGTTGGAGCTCGAGGCCCCGATGGATTCGGAGTCGACGCCCGATCGTGTTCTCGTCGACGGCGAGGTCATCGCCTTGAAAGGGCGAGGACTTCGCGCGGTCACGACGCCGGGGCATACCCCCGGACACGTGTGCTTCTACCTGCCCGAGTCCGACGTGATGTTCACCGGCGACCATGTCTTGCAGAAAACGACACCACACGTCGGCAACTTCGTCTACCCACTGGAAGAACGCGATGGGCTCGCCGAATTCATGGATTCGCTGCGACGCGTTCAGACCATGTCCGTCACCCGTGGGCTCGGCGCCCACGGCCTCCCGATCGACGACGTTGCCGGCCGAGCGGGCGAACTCATCGAACACCATCAGGAGCGGCTCGATCACCTGTACGAGGCATTCGGCGCCGACGAGATCAGTGTGTGGGAGGTTGCGAGCCGAATGAAGTGGTACAAGCCGTGGCCCGACATCTCACCTCTCGGCAAGACCATGGCACTGTCCGAGGGCGCTGCCCACCTACGTCACCTCGTTGCCCTCGGCCGCGTCGCTCAGGTGCCGGGATCGTCGCCCGCGCTGTTCGCCGCTGTCTGAACCACCGGTGGCGTCATCTCCAATCGCACACCCATGAGTCTGACTGCACGAGTGTGATCGAGGCGTTCGATCAGAGCCGCCGCCGCATCGGAGATGACCTCGGGCTCGAACGTCGGAGCTACGAGAGGCGCTGTAGTGGTGTGCGTTTCGAAGGGAACGTACCGAACCTTCAGGGTGACACGGACGGCCATTCGATTCTCGGCGAGAAGATCATCGCGCACTCGCAGCGCAAGTCGTCGGACCTCTTCGGTGACGAGATTCCAGTCGTCGAGGTCGTGCTGAAATGTAGTCTCGCGACTGTGTGAGCGCGCGACCCACGGCTCGGCGGAAACCGGAGACAGGTCGATGCCGCGGCCCTTGGTGCCGATCCAGGGGCCCGTCTTCGGCCCGAACGACGCTGCCAGAAGGCTGTCCTCGGTAGCGGCCAGCTCGGCAACCGTCGTGATCCCCAGCAGCGCAAGCTTCTTCGCGGTCTTCTTGCCGATTCCCCACAGCGCATCGGTGGTCCGATCCCCCATGACGTCGAACCAGTTTTCGCTCGTCAGAGTGTAAATACCCTGAGGCTTGCCGAAGTCGGTCGCGATCTTGGCGCGTAACTTGTTGTCGCCGATGCCAACCGAGCAATGCAACGACGTGGCCTCGAACACTGTGTCGTGAACCCGCCGGGCGAACGCCACCGGATCGTCGGTCTCGACCCCGAGAAATGCTTCGTCCCAGCCCATCACCTCCACCACGACGCCAAGACTCCGAAGAGCCTCCATGACGCCGTTCGACGCTTCGGTGTACGCCTCGCCGTCGACCGGCAAGAAGATCGCGTCGGGAAGTTTCTTCGCGGCAACACGAAGCGGCATCCCCGAGCCGACGCCGAACGCCCGGGCCTCGTACGACGCCGTCGAGACCACGCCGCGTTCGGTCGGGTCTCCCCTACCTCCGACCACAACCTGCTTGCCGACGAGTTCGGGGTTGCGTAGCACCTCGACAGCGGCGATGAACTGATCCATGTCGACGTGCAGCACCCACCGTCGGCGCACCGGGGTTGTCATGGGGACATTCTCCGTCACCTGCCCGCCGAGATCGAGGTTACGACGCCTTTCGGGCGATTTCCCGACGCAACCTCGATCTCGGCTAACAAACAGCGGAGTCATCCGAGTGAATGAACTTGCACCGGGGTCGCCGGCGAAGGCGCAGATCACACTGCCGTTGTCCCGGTTGCCCAGTGCGCAGGACATTCAAGCGTGACAAACTTGACCCGATGTCCGATATCAACGAATTTCACTGGCGCGGCGATCGCGCCACCACCGAGTCAGCACCTTCACTTCGGAGATTTCGTTGACCGATCGCGACGCTGACGATTGGTACCGAGCTATTTCGACCAACCGCGTCACGCTACTCGTTGGCGCGAACGCCCTCGACGTCGCTGCGGCCCTGGATCCGCTTCCCTCGGACGCACCCGCCATCATCACCATCCCCATCCAGTTCATCCGATCGCAGGGTCAAGTAGTCACGCTGGTACTCGATTGTTTGGAAACAACTGCGCGACAGATGTTTCCTTCATGGCTGCCGGGCGCTGGAGACCTCGATGGTCCCAACCGCCTGGATCTGATGGCCGCCAAAAAGTTGGCATCGGATCTAGCAGCCCAGTCCGACCATTTCAGCCCATTCGTCCGTGCGATGGCCGAATCCGCGATACTCGCCCGTCCCATGAGTAAGACTTTCATCGATCGAACCCGCGCCGAGGGACTTCGAAGGTTGATTGTCAGCACATACGAACGAACGCGCCTCACTGTGATCCTGAGCGTGTCGAACACGCTCACCACCGATCAGGTCGTCCAGTTGGTCGGAGCATGCGAATGGCTGTGCCAGCAAGGCGGCGTCACTGTCTGGATTGTGGGTCCCGACGAACTCGATTCCGACAGGGTGCACAGCTTCGAAGCTTTTCCATCCAGTAGGTACCGACAGGGTTCCGGTGCCACCGAGATCGCGGCCGTCTATGTTCCCGCGCTCGCCGGGAAGCCTCATCCGGGAAGCGAAGCCGAGAAGACGCTCGAACGCGCACTGTCGCGCTGCGATTGGGCGTTCGGGCGTGAATGGAATCAACCGTTCCACGTCAGCGTCCTGCACGAGCGCTTCGTCGTCGATCTCAGATGGCCGAACGAGCATTGTGTGGTCGAGGTCGACGGCGACGATCACCGACAGAAGATGAAGTTCGAACGAGACCGCGAAAGGGATGTCGTACTACAGGTTCATGGGCACGCAGTCCTGCGGTTCACCAACAGACAAATCTTCGACGACGTCGCCGCTGTAGTCTCCGCAATCGAGAACTTCATCAAGAACAAACGGAGCCCGGCTCCGCGTAGTGCACCTATCGAAGGGACGCCCAGTGACGAGTGACGAGCTGACCGGCACCGAGAGACTGATTCTTCTCGTGCTGATGTCTCAGGCGGAGGAGACGTCGAACACTCGGTTGAAGGAGCTTGGTCCCGAGCTCAAGAAAGACCATCGCGAACGGTTGAACCGCCTACGTCTCATCGAGACCGACCGTACCAAAACTCCGATGGTGCACTCCCTCACCGACAAGGGTTGGGCAGAATGCGCGCGCGAGTTGAAGAGCGGACCGCCGCCCCGTGCGACGCCCCAGGCTCGCGGGATGTACGCAATTCTGGGTGGATTGCAGCGCTTTCTCGACCGGCAAGATCTCCGGCCCTCCGACGTCTTTCGAACAGATGCCCCTGCACCGGCAGAAACGTCACCAGTCGTCACCCCGACCGAGAGCATCGACGCCCGAATCCGAACGGCCTATGCGTCGATCGCACCCAAGCGTGGAGCATGGGTAACCCTGTTCGATGTACGCAGCGCCCTCGACGACATCCCGAAACCGAAGCTGGACAGAGCACTCGGCGAAATGTACCGGGATGACGACGTCAGCTTGATCGCCGAGGAGAACCAAAAGGCCTTGAGGGATACGGTGAGGGGCGCGGCCATAACAATCGCCGGGCGACCAGTCCACTTGATCGCGATCGAGGCATCGTGAATTCTCTCGAGAGAAAAGCTCTGAGGTCCATCAGACTGAATTGGGCTCCCACCCCGGACGACGTGTGGCGATCACAGTCGGAACTGCACGCTCACTCACTTCACGACACGGCATTGAATCTCATGATGGAGGCGTTCGACGATGCGGATGCCAGTCACGACGCGAGTCCGATCGGTGTCGCGTTGCAGGGCGAAGCCGGATCTGGGAAGACACATCTGCTAGGTCAGGTTCGTGAACGTGTTCAGGCCAACGGCGGGTACTTCTTCCTCATTGGACTGCTCGATGCCACAACATTCTGGCAAACGACCGTAGTAGGAATGCTCGATGATCTGACTCGGCCGGCCCCGGAGCAGGGAACTCAGCTGCGGTTGTTTCTCTGGCGTCTCGCATCCACCACGAACATCAGCCGCGCCGAGCGTCGAGCAATCATCGGCGAGGACAAACTGACGCCCGAAATGCTCGACAAATTCATCGCTGCTGTCCATGCTGTTCAGCCTCGGCTGATGAATCAGAGTCAATCGACACTCAGAGCGTTGACGCTCTATGCAACAGGCGACTTGAGCGTTCTCGATGTGGGAAATGCCTTCCTTCAATCGATCGAAGAAGTACAAGCGGGATCTCGTGAGAAGTGGGGAATCCAGCCGACCGTAGTAACCCCACAACAGATTGTGCGGGACATATCTCGTTTGCTCGCCGCTACAGGTCCCTCGGTGTTGGCTGTCGACCAGATCGATACGCTGCTCGCCCAATCTCGTTCGTCGACCGAGGCGCAAAGCGACCCTGACTCTTTCGACAACCTCGTTCTGGAGCAGGTTGCGCATGGACTCATGTCGCTACGCGAGAATCTCGGCCGTACTGCCTCCGTCGTGGCATGTCTACCGAGTGTCTGGACCTTGATCGAGGGAACCGCAAGCCGAACCGTCAGCGATCGCTTTCGTAAGAGCAAGCCGCTCAAAGGACTGCCGTCAGGCTCCGTTGCCGAAGAGATTCTCGAAAAGCGCTTCAAGGCCAAGTACGGTCCGCTCGGTTTCGAACCACCTTATCCGACGTGGCCGGTATCTCCCTCGGCCTTCGAGTCGGCCCAGGGTATAACTCCTCGGCAACTGATGATAAACGTCGACAAGCACATTCGACGGTGCCTGGAGTCTGGTCAAGTAACGATGCTGACAGATCTCGTCGGCGATCAAACCGACTTAATCGACGACAGCGGGGACGAAGCCGAACTCGAACTGCTCGACGTTCGGTTCGCGGAGTTCCGCAAAGAAGCCGTCACGAATCTACCGACCAGCCACAAGTTCGAAGACAAGCTCATACCGCCCCTGCTGTCCGCAGGTCTCACTGCGTGGATCAAAGAATTGGGCAGCATCGGCGACGCTTTTACTCTGGACAACCTTCCGAGCGCGAAGCCTGCCCTTCATGCTCGCTTGCGACAAAAACTGGATCCGGCAACCGAAGACGAACAACACTGGGCGTTCAGGGCTATTGCGTCGGAAAGCGCAGTGGCCGTTTTGAATCGCCTGCGAGCAGCAGCAACTACCGCCGGCCTACACACCGGAATTTCTCGTCGCAAACTTTTCGTCATCCGCAACGTCGAATGGTCGAGGGGACCGAAGACAGCCGAAGCTGTCAACGAGTTCGAGCAGGCGGGCGGGCGCACACTATCGATATCCGAAGATGAGTTGGCGTCGCTGTCGGCACTGGGCGACATGCTCGAAGAAGGGTCACCCGTTCTCGACGGGTGGCTCACTTCCCGTCGGCCGGCTCACCGGATCAAGGTTTTGGTTGATGCGCTGGAGGATCGGACAAACACGAATTCCGGATTGTTCATCGTGAGCGAAGTGTCCGATGACGACGGCATCGATGCAACCGATGAATCGAACGACGTCGAGCCTTCGAAGACGGTTCTTCCAGATCTGGAGACCGATCCGAATACTGTCCCGCTCGGAAGTCGTATCGATGGCTCTGGCCACCTTCATGTCGATCTCGAAGCACTACGCAAACACACAGCAATCTTCGCGGGGTCGGGTTCCGGCAAAACTGTCCTCATCCGACGGCTGGTCGAGGAATGTGCGTTGCGTGGGGTCTCCTCGATTGTCCTCGATCCCAACAATGATCTGGCTCGGCTCGGCCTCGAGTGGCCTACGCCCCCGCCACACTGGGACGATGTAGAGGTCAGTCGGGCTGCGGAGTACCACCGGAACACCGAAGTTGTGGTGTGGACTCCGCGACGCGCGGCCGGTCGGCCGATCAGCTTCCAACCTCTCCCTGATTTCTCCAGCGTTGTCGACTTCCCCGACGAGTTCAACGAAGCGATCGATGCGGCAGTTGCCACGCTGGCTCCCCGGGCACGGATCGCCGGAAACACCTCGAAAGCACTTCAGCAACAGGCTGTTCTGAAGCAGGCATTGGAGCACTTCGGTCGCTCGTCCGGTAACAGCTTGGTCCAGTTCATCGACCTCCTGTCGGAATTTCCCGACTACATCAGCAATCTCGAAAATTCCGAGAAGATCGCCGCCGATATCGCGCAGACTCTTCGCGCTTCGATGGTGACCGATCCGATGTTCGGTGGCGAAGGCACACCTGTTGATCCAGGCTTGCTCCTGACACCGTCGGCGGGCAAACGTGCACGAATCTCGGTGATCAGCATGGTTGGTCTCCCGTCCGACGAGCAGCGACAGAGTTTCGTCAACCAGCTGCAGATGGCGTTGTTCGCCTGGATCAAGAAGAATCCCGCAGGAGAGAAGCCGCTCGGTGGATTGTTCGTCATGGACGAGGCTCAGACCCTTGCGCCATCAGGTGCAATGACGGCTTGTACCCAGAGCACGTTGGCTCTGGCCTCGCAGGCCCGCAAGTACGGCCTGGGGCTTGTCTTCGCGACTCAAGCGCCGAAGGGGTTGAACAACCGAATCCCAGGCAATGCCGCGACGCAGTTCTTCGGGTTCTTGAACAGCCCTGTACAGATCGATGCAGCGCAAGAGATGGCGCGCGCGAAAGGCAGCTCGGCCACAGACATCGGACGTCTGAAAACTGGACAGTTCTATGCCGCAGTGGAAGGCGCTGGCTTCAACAAGATTCAAGCGCCCCTGTGCCTCAGCTATCACCCCAAAAGCCCCCTGACATCGGAAGAGGTCATCGACCTGGCGCACAAGCCAATCGACCGGACAATGTGAAACACAAGGGGCCGAACGCGACGCTCGGTGCTCGGTCGCTGTGCAACACTCGAAACCATGGATGCGCACCCCGTCGAGATCACTGTCGTCGGCCAAGGACAGGCCTCGTTCCCGCCCGAGCGCTGCACGGTGCATTTGACCGTGCGTTCCGACGGCCGCACCGCTGAGTCCGCCGCCGAACCTGCCCACCGGCTGGTACGAGAGCTGACCGGATTGATCGATCCTCTGTTCAACCCGTCGAGTGGTCCGATCGATGCATGGTCGTTGGATCAGGTTCGGCATTCGCGAAACCGGCCGTTCAACCACGACGGTGAGCAACTGCCGTACGTCTACCAGGCGCTTGCGTCCATCGACGTCGAGTTCGGCCAGCTCGACGTGATCGACGCCTTCGTCTACGCCGTCACCGCGCTGGACGGCGTCGACATCGGGCATTTCCACTGGGCGTTGACGGACGAGAGCTTCGCCGCGAGCACACGTCACGTCCGGACTCTTGCAGTCCAGGATGCCGTCGAGAAAGCCGAGGTGTATGCCCAGAGTGTCGGTCGGTCGTCGATTACGGCCCTCGCCGTTGCCGATCCAGGGCTTCTCGGAGTTTCCGCCTCGCATCAGGAATTTGCGCTGGGTTCACGCGCCTACAAGGGTGCCGACGACGGATTCGAACTTGCGCCGCAGAACATCGAGATCCGCACCGAAGTTCACGCGAGATTCAACGCCGGCTGACCCCGGTGTGCGCGTAGTAGCCGCCCGTACCGACTACGCACACACGGGCGGCGAAGCCGCATCACGACGACCCGAAGACACCGTTCAGCGGAACATCCCTGCGGAAAGTGAGGCGATCGAACTCGCGTCCGTATTCGTCGACGGCCGCGATGCGCATCTCGCTCGCCACGATCCCCGGGATTCCAGGGATCACATCGACCGAGATGAACGAATAATTCCGGAATCGAACGCGCGACCACTCGACGGCCTCGTCACGCTTCTCGCCGTCGGGCGTCCACACATAACTGTTGGGAACACTGTTGTCCGGCAACACATTGCCCCGATAGGACTCTTGCTCCGACGGCTGGAACGTGTACCGGGGTCGCCCGCCCCCTCCGACCGTGTAGTACACCGTCCCGTCGTTCCGGGGGTACACGACGGCGCCGTCGCCCGCCGCTTTCGTCGGGCGCCCGCCGCGGATCGGATCGGTCCGTTCGAACACGTGATTGTGCCCTTGCAGAACGGCATCCACTTCGTAGCGGTCGAACAATGCGGTCCAGGCATCGCGGACGCCCCCGTCGCTGGCATGGGCCTCTGTCGTCGAATAGGCGCAGTGGTGAAAGAAGCAGACGATGAAGTCGATGTTGCTGTCTGCGCGGTATTTCGCGAGGGTCCGTTCAACCCACGTGTTCTGCGCACCTCCGCTGTATCCGGTGTTGGCTTTGATCTCGTACGACACGTCGTTGGCGTCGAGGGAGAGTACTGCGACGTTGCCGTAGACGAAGGAATACACCGAAGGACAGCCGGCAGGACCGTTCTCGGGCTGGTCGAGACGTGCGGCGTGCCCGCCGTATCCGTTCGCGCTGTACAGCGCTTCCATGTCGTGGTTTCCGGTGGCGAAGAACCACGGTGTGGTTGCTGCACTCGGTTCGATCGCGGCGAAGTATCCGTCCCACACGAAGGGGTTGTACTTGTCGAATCCGGTAGGCGGAGTGGCGCCGCTCGGTGCGAACTGCGGCGGCAGTCCGGCGCCCGACGGGTCCGCGTAGGCGATGTCACCTGCCAGCACGTGAAAGTCGGGCTTGCTGCCGGCGATCTGCTTGACGATGTTGGCCGCGTGCCTCACGGAGGGTTCGTTGTCGGCCTTGTAATACAGGTCGTCGTAGTCCCCGGCTTTCAACCCGGCAGGCTGTGTCGGGGTCTCGTCGACGCCCTGGTCACCCATCATCGTGAACCGGAAGGGTGCAACGCGTCCTGGCGGCAGTGCCGTCCACACCGATTGCGTGTCGCTGACATATCCGTCGTTGGTGCGCCACCGGTAGAAGTGAGGAGTCTTGGGGGCCAAACCGTCGACGGGAACGTGGACGTAGAACTGTTCGGCTCCGAGTATGCCCCCGTCGGTCTGCGGAACCTGGCTCACGAGGTTACGCACTTCCGCTGCCGTCGTCGCTCCGAGGGCGGGTGTCGGGCCGTGATCGAGGAATACTCCCGTCACACCCGGATTGCGCGAGAGTTGCGCCGAAAACCTCAGTTGCGACGCAGAATCCGCACCGAACGACGCATGACGGCCACCGACGGCAAGCGGTGCGTCCTGCGCATACGCGATTCCCGACCACCTGGCGTTCCCGACGGCAGCGACCGCAGCAGCAGCGGCCGAACCGACGAGAAAGTTTCGTCGCGACACAGGATTTCGGCGCAGGAACGAGCGATGCCAGTCGTGCTGCTCGGCCATCGTCATCTGCGCGGCAAGCGCTTCCGGAACGCCGGTAGCGACTGTTTCTCCCCGTGGATTGATCAGCATGTCGTGACTGTTCCCGCGGCAGAAATACTTGCCGACGCGTACAACCGACACGTAGATGAACTCGCGGTGAATTGAATCGAAGAACGGGACGAACGATCACCAAAGGGACAGCTAGCCGAAGGCTCCACGCCACTGAGCCGCCGGGTGCGAGGGCTCCACCCGATCCGATCGCCCGAACAGCTTCGACCGCAATGCACCCGATGCGTACTCACGCTGCGCCAGACCACGGTCCTGCAGTACCGGAATGACATGGTCCACGAAATCCAGGTAGCTTCCTGGCGTCGTCAGGTATTGAATGTTGATGCCATCGACCCCGGAGTCCTGCCAGACCTCGAGCGCATCGGCGATCTGGTCGGGTGTTCCGACGAGCCTGGTGCTGTCCTGCTTCTGTTTCACGAAATCAGCGATGGTCACCTCCGAACCGGCCTCGGCGGCATTGATCAGAGCCTCGATGGAACTTTGTGTGCCCTGCACGCGCCCTGCCAGGTCTGCAATCGGTGTGTCCAACGGCCAGCCGCCGAAATCGATTCCGATTCCGCCACTACGATGCGCGAGAAGCCCTTCCACACTGAAGGATTCGTCCAGATCCGCCGCTTTTGCTCGTGCCTCCTCCTCGGTCGATCCGACCACGAAGCTCAAGCCCTGGAAGAACTTGATGTCGTCGCTGCGCCGACCGGCTTCCACTGCCTTGCCCCGGGTGTCGTCGATGACCTTCCTTGCGCCATTCGCAGAGGCGGCACTGACAAAAATCCCTTCGGCGTGACGCCCCGAGAACTCTCGACCGCGGGAGGAACTGCCCGCCTGAAAGATAACCGGAGTCCGCTGCGGCGACGGCGCCGACAAGTGCGGTCCCTCGACCGAATACCTCTCCCCGCGGTGATGAATCTTGTGAATCTTGGCCGGGTCGGCGTGAATACCCTTCTTGCGGTCCCGTACCAGTGCGTCCTCGTCCCACGAACCTTCCCACAGCTTGTAGACGACCTCGGCGTACTCCTCGGCCCAGTCGTATCGACGGTCGTGTTCTTCCCGGCGATCGAGCCCGAAGTTGCGGGCCGAGTTCTCGAGGGCACTCGTGACCACGTTCCACCCGATGCGCCCGTTCGACAAATGATCGAGGGTCGATATCTTGCGCGCGAACGAAAACGGATGGTCCTGCAATACCGAACTGGTGATCACGATTCCGAGATCGGTGGTCGCGGCAGCCAGAGCTGACGCGATCACCGACGGATCGTGGTTGGGAATCTGCAACCCCTCGGTGACATGAGTGTCCCAGCCACCACGGTAATCGTCGTACAGCCCCACGATGTCCGCGAAGAATATCGCGTCGATCTTGCCCCGTTCGAGGATCTGTACCAGTTCGATCCACGGATCGAGGGTGTGAAATTCGGTTTGCCGTGAGTCTTCTCGCGTCCACGATCCGTACGACACGTGCGTGACGGTGTTCATCGTGAATGCGTTGAACAGCAAACGAGGGCGGGTCACTCGATACTCCTAGGGCCGGATCCGGGACGCATTCGAGCCTACGAGTCCGCCGCTGCAGGCAACAGACTTAGGATCACCGAGAGTTTTCGTCACTTTTTCGGCGGCCGGATGAACGACATCGCAGCCTTCATCGCCGGGGCAGGCACATGGTCCTTCCACGACATGGCCGTGTCCATGACCTTCGTCCGCGCGGATGTGCCACGGCCGAATTTCTTGCTGAACATGCTCCCCGCGGGCTCCATCTCGACGTGAAGCGGCGGCGCACCGTCGTTGGCGCCGAGTGCATGCGAGATGACCACGCGTTGAATCTCACTCGTGCCCTCGAAGATGGTGTACAGCTTCGCATCTCGATACCATTTTTCGACAGGATGGTCGGTGATGTATCCCCACCCACCGCATGTCTGAATTGCGCGCTCGGTCGCATCCACTGCCACTTCGCTCGCGGCGAGCTTGGACATCGATCCCTCACCACGCTCGAACGGGATTCCCGACGCCGCCATCCAACTGGCCCGCCAGGTCAGTAAGCGAGCAGCATCGATCCGCATTGCCAAGTCCGCCAACGGAAAAGCTATGCCCTGCTTGTCGATGATCGGTCCGCCGAACGCCTCACGCTCGTTTGCATATCGGGTCGCATATTCCAACGACGCACGTGCGATCCCCAGAGCCTGCGCTGCCACCATCGGCCGAGTCTGCTCGAATGTTCCCAGCGTCGCCGACCCGGAATGTCTACCACCCTCGACAGCTTCGCGAGCCTTGGCCAGTTTGTGCTCGAGCTTGTCCTCTCCGCCGAGCAGATTCGCGCCGGGAATGCGACAGTTCTCGAACAACAATTCCGCCGTATGCGATGCCCGGCACCCGAGCTTGTCCAACTTGCGCACGAGGGTCAGTCCCGGAGTGCCGCCCGGGACTATGAACAGGGCCTGACCTTTGTGGCCGAGCTCCTCGTCGACCACGGCATTGACCACGTGCACGTTGGCGATCCCCCCATTGCCGATCCACATCTTGTGGCCGTCGAGAATCCAATCGTCGCCGTCGCGGCGCGCGCGTGTTCGCAGATTTCTGACGTCGCTCCCGCCCTCCGGTTCCGAGATCGCCAGAGCCGCCAGCTTCAGGTCTCCCGGTGTACCGAAGCACTCCGGTGCCCATTCGAGCATCTGTTCCGGAGACGCCGCCTGCCCGATGGCCGACAATGCCAGTGCAGGCATCACCACAGCGAGACCGATGCCTGCACATCCCCAGAACAGTTCCTCCATGAACATCGGCAACGACAGGCCCGTCGGGTCACCGATGAGATCCCGGTAGAACAGCGGACTGTAGAAACCCGCCCTCGCTGCCTCCTCGAGCACCTCCCACGGAAACTCCTGCTCGCGGTCGTATCTCGACGCCACCGGGCGGACGACGTTCTCGGCAAAATCGTGAGTCCTGGCGATCAGCTCGTGCTGGGCAGGCGTCGGTGTGAGGTCGAAAGCCATGGATCCCCCATCGGTCGTGTCGGCGTTGACCCTCCGCCGTATACCCGAAAAGTGACCCGCAACACTTGCGGTCCAAAGCCAGATCCCATCGGCTCGGGATGATTCTGTTGCTGGATGGGCGATGACGGTCCGTGCCACGCAATCAGCCGTGCGTCTGTGACCTGCGGCGTTCTGTGAATTCTTGTCGGTACGTCTGCCTACCATCGCCGACCATGACGATCCCATCGATGGACGGTTTGGACTTCACCACACAGCAGCAGCGCTTCGGGGTGACCACCTTCGAACGCGGCACGCAGTACTTCAACGAAGGGCGCGTCGGGTATGTGCGCTGGAGCGAACGGGCCTCGACGCTGAGCGCCTCGGTACGCGGTAACCGCGCGACGCCCTACGCCGCTTCGGTGTCGTTCGCCGTCGAGGCCGGACAGATCGTGGCCGTCGACTACGGGCAATGCAATTGCCCGTTGGTGTTCAACTGCAAGCACGTCGTCGCTGTACTCCTGCAGGCATACGACGACTCCCGCGGCTCCTGCCCACCAGGCCGGCTCACCACTGCGGAACACTGGGCACAGACCCTGGCACCACTGTTGGGCCACAGCCTCGATGCTTCCGATCCGAATGAACTGCACATCGGACTCGGGCTCGAACTGGACATTCCCGACGGGGAGGCCGTTCGGCTGCTCGCCCACCCCGTGCGCGCGGATCCCCTCGGAGAGTGGACCAAGAAGGATATCTCCTGGAGCACGCTTCCGTACTCGAGCAATCCAGTCGTAGAGCGTCGCGTGGACCTGTTACGTGAAGTGCACGCGCTGCACCGTATGCGTACACACGGCCGCGCCGTGCAGTCGATCTATCGATCGAATCCGAACTCCATCGATCTGGCCGACGCCTCTGGCCGTCTCCTGTGGGATCTTCTGTCCGACGTTGCCGAACACGAACTTCCACTGATCGGGCCGCACGGACCGATTCCGTGGCCGGGCGAAGCACAGTTCGCCGTCGACATCACCGGTCACAGCGACCTGGAAGTGGCCGGAAGAATCACCGTCGACGGCGTCGTCGTGCCGCCGCACCGGCGCAGCTTCCTCGGCGACGACGGTTCGGGAATCATCTTCTGGGACGACGAGGCGCGACGCGGTGGGCCAATCCTCGAATTCTTCCTCGCTCGCCTGGCCGTGCCAATTTCTCGAGATCTCCGCCTCGTCGCGTCACACTCCGCTCCCATCGGCATCCCCGAGTCGGACCGCGTCACCTTTGCGACCTCATATCTGTTTGTCCTACAACGCAGTTCGTCCATTGTCTCCACCGACGGTTCATACACCCCTCCCACCATCTCCGGACCTGATCTGCACATCACCATCTCCGGCGCCACCGGCGATCGCATCGATATCGGTGCCCACTGGCGCTACTACGTCGACGATGTGGAACTGGACTATCCGGCGGACTCGCATCCCCGGGCCGCCGAATTTCGCGACGCTTCCGCCGAGCTGAACATGCTCCGTACCGTTCTCTCGCTTCTCGGGCTGCCCACCGAACACGGCGTCGCATTCCATCCGTTCACGCTGACCGCAGTGACGGCCGCACTGTTCGTCACCGAACGCCTGCCGAACCTGGACGGCTACGAGAACGTCCACGTCGACATCGCCGCCGACGTCCCGGACTTCGAGAATGTCGATGCCTCCGTCCGAATCTCACTGTCCACCAGATCTATCCGCGGCGACAACGACTGGTTCGACCTCGGCGTCGTCCTCGACATCGACGGAACACTCGTCGAATTCTCGACAGTGATCACCGCCGTTGCACAAGGCCACCGCCATCTCGTGCTGTCCGACGGCCGGTTCTTCTCCCTCGACAGCCCAGAGTTCGACACCCTGCGAACCCTCATCGACGAAGCCCGGTCATTGCAGGACAAACCAGATGGACCGCTGCGAATCAGCCGCTACCAATCCTCGTTGTGGGACGAGCTCGCCGAAATCGGCGAAGTCAGCCGTCAAGCACGGGCGTGGCGGGAACAAGTGACTGCCCTGTCGACGTTCGATAGTATCGCTGCGCAGACACCGCCCACGATGTTCGACGCAGAGTTGCGCCCCTACCAACTCGAGGGATTTTCGTGGCTGTACTTCTTGTGGAGGCATGGGCTGGGCGGCATTCTTGCCGACGACATGGGACTCGGAAAGACGATTCAGACACTCGCGCTGATCGCCAAAACCGCCGAAGAAAGTCCGCTTCGGCCACCCTTCCTCATCGTCGCGCCGACGAGCGTCGTCCACAACTGGGCTCGCGAAGCAGAGCGATTCGCCCCAGGACTGACGGTGGTCACCGCGCTGGGGACCCGCGCGCGGCGTCGGGCATCGATTGCCGAGATTGCCGACGGTGCCGACATCGTGGTGACGTCCTACACGGTCTTCCGGCTCGACTTCGACGATTTCGATACGGTGTTGTGGTCGGGCCTCGTCCTCGACGAGGCCCAGTACGTCAAGAACCACAAGAGCAAGTCCTACCACTGCGCACGACGGTTGACTGCGCCGTTCAAACTAGCCATCACCGGTACACCCATGGAGAACAACATCATGGAACTGTGGGCGTTGTTGTCGATCACGGCGCCCGGCTTGTTCCCCTCGGCCGCCAAGTTCACGGACAACTACCGCCTTCCGATCGAGAAGGACGGGGATTCGGCCACGCTCGCTACACTCCGGCGCCGAATCAGACCTTTGGTGCTGCGCCGGTCGAAAGATCTGGTAGCACAGGATCTTCCCGCCAAGCAGGAGCAGATCGTCGAAGTACAGCTCAACCCACGACATCGCCGAATCTACGAGACGCGGCTTGCCCGTGAGCGCCAGAAGATTCTCGGCCTACTACACGACTTCGAGCGCAACCGCGTTGTCATTCTGCAATCGCTGACCATCCTTCGACAACTGAGCCTCGATGTCGCACTGGTGGAACCACAACACGGCGACATTCCAAGCGCTAAGATCGAACAACTAGTAGCCCAACTGAGGGGCGTTATCGACGGCGGTCACCGCGCCCTCGTCTTCAGCCAGTTCACCCGGTTTCTCGGGCGAATACGAGACCGTCTGCACGACGAAGGAATCAGTTTTTCGTACCTGGACGGCTCCACTCGCAACCGTGGTGATGTCGTCGAACAATTCAAGTCCGGTGACGCGTCGGTGTTTCTGATCAGCCTCAAAGCGGGCGGCGTGGGTTTGACCCTCACCGAGGCCGACTACTGCTTCGTTCTCGACCCGTGGTGGAACCCTGCCACCGAGGCGCAGGCCGTCGACCGGGCTCACCGAATCGGCCAGACCCGAACGGTGTTCGTCCATCGCTACATTTCCCGGGGAACCATCGAGGAAAAGGTAATGGAGATGAAAACGAAGAAGGCCTCACTGTTCGCGAGCGTCATGGATGACGGTTCGGCGTTCTCCGGAGGATTGACAGCCGACGATATTCGCGCACTTCTCGACTAGTTCGTGCAGAGAAACTGCCGGCAGCGGTGAGAAGAACTCGACGTATTCGGCACCTCGTTCCCTCCCAGATGTCCGCCGGTCAGATGATCGATGGCCGACAACTGACGGGGGTGCGGTGCACGGCAAATCGATCGTGGTCGAGTGGGTGGCCACAACGCCGATATGATCGGTCGACACACTGAGCGCTGTGATGGGGACCAGCGGGTCGAGTGTCATCGCAGCGACATATGCAGGTCCTCAGACAGCGCGAAGGAGTCCGCGAAGTTCAGTCAATCGAACTTCGCGCGTTCCAGCTTGCGCGCAGGCCCACCCCAGCTGCTCAGGTCTGTCACATCGCGAACGTCCGTCGAGAAAAGACTCTCCACGCAGCGGTGTGCCCTCCCAGTTGCCCAGGAAGAACTGCATTGCGTATCGATCTTCTGGTCGAGAACCCACAGCTTTCCGGCTCGACCGCGATACCCACGGCGGGACCCATCGCCGGATGGTCAGAGCGCCGCGCGCAATTGAACACCGTTGCGCGCGAGCAGATTCGAGCAGGATATAGGTGTAGCAACACTGAACGAAAGACACAGCAGCGATCAACGTTCGGACTTCAGCTCTCAGGACCGTAGTAGGTACTCGATTGCTTTGGCCTGCGCCAGTTGCAACGACGGATGCGTGTAGAACGCGAAGTGCGTACCCAAGTCCAGCGTCAATAATTCAGAATCCACGATGTCCTGATGAGCACGGTCGCTGTTGGCCGGCACCACATCGGAGTCTGCAGAGCCCTGAACGAGCAGCGTTGGTGCAGCGATGACATCCAACCCGAGTGTGTGCGACTTCGCGAACTGGAGGCAGTCATTGCGCCAGCCGTCTCGACGACGCCCCACGCGAGACGCCGTGAGCGCCAAATCGAGAACGAATTGTTTCTTGGACTCATCGGAGGCGATCTGCTGAATCTCCGCCTCCAAATCCTCTCCGGTGAGCGAGCTTTCGCTGGCGACGGCACCACGAATCACCTGAAGCGGTTGGCGCGCGACGAGCTTTCTCATCAACCAGTCGCCGACTCTCGTCGACTGGAACAATCGAGTGGACAGATCTGACGCCGGGTCTACCCAGGGACCGCTCAAACAGGCCAACGCCACCAGTGATGTGACCCGATCGGGATATTTGGCTGCGAATCGGAATGCAGAAGGTCCTCCGCCTGACCAGGCTAGAACACCGACCTTCTCGATGCCGAGCTCATCGAGAAGCGCTGCGTAGAGATCAGCTTGATCGTCGGGCGTGCACCGATCTCCGAGTTCGGTGCCGAGGTAGCCTGGCCGCGAGAGCAAGACTGACACGAATCTGTCTTCCGGCAGGAAACGAGACATCGCTTCCGCCGCATCGATTCCGCCGGGTGACCCGTGAAGCACCAGTACTGGCCTGCCTCGGCCACGGACCTGGTACTCGACTGGACCACGCGATGTACCGACGACTGTCGTCGAACCTACCGACGTCATGAGCCCTCCTCTGTTCTTGCCCATGACAAGTCTCAGCTCTCGGCGGCCGCGATGCATCGCCCATTCCGTGTGACATCTGCTTACGAGAGGTGCGTGATGTAGAGGTGCGCGTGGTTTGGTCAGGTGCGGGGCTGGTGGTGAGCGACTGGGGGTGCGTCTAACGGTCCGGTGCGTGTGTACCCATCGGCCGGCCCCGCGGGGTCGCGAAGGCACGTGCGTTTGCGTCGCGCGTGGTTCGTGTCGGTGCGGTTCACACAAATGCACGTGCGTTTGCGTAAAACGTGGGCGTCGGCGATCACGGGTTCGCGAATGCACGTGCGTTTGCGTAGCGACGGGGCCGGCTTGGTGCTGATGGCGCGAATGCACGTGCTGTCGGGTGCAACCCCGTGGTGGGAATGTTGGTGGGGGGTGGAATGCAGAAAGCCCCTGAACCACAGTGTGGTTCAGGGGCTCCCTGGAAATAGTGTTCGGCGGTGTCCTACTCTCCCACACCCTGTCGAGTGCAGTACCATCGGCGCTGGA
>NZ_JAHFVG010000032.1 GCF_023264675.1 Rhodococcus sp. (in: high G+C Gram-positive bacteria) | reverse complement strand
CGAGCTCCGCAGCGACCAAAACGTCATCCGCACCTCGTGCGTGTAAAACCGATAAACCACCGCAACCATCCCTCAATGATCAGGCACGTTGCGACAACCGCTCGAATCCGCCCACAACCTGCTATGTATTCGCACTCACATGGGGCGAAGGCCCTATAACACCGCACCCGGATTGAGGATGCCGTCGGGGTCGAGGGCGGTCTTGATGCGCTGCGTCAGCTTCATGACGTCCTCGCCGACCTGATCCGGTAGCCACGCCTTCTTGAGGCGGCCGACACCGTGCTCGCCGGTGATGGTGCCGCCCAGTGAAATGGCGAGATCCATGATCGCACCGAAAGCCACGTTGGCTCGCCGCTCCATGTCGGCGTCGGCGGGATCGAACACGATGAGCGGGTGCGTGTTTCCGTCTCCTGCGTGTGCGATGACGGCCACGAGCACCTCGTACTTCTCCGAGATTCTCTCGATGCCTTCGACGAGGTCGGGAAGCGCAGGCAGCGGAACGCCGACGTCTTCGAGCAGGAGACTGCCCAGTCTCTCGACGGCGGGAATCGCGAAACGTCGTGCTGCAGCGAATGCTTCACCCTCGTCCGGATCGTCGGTGGTGAAGACATCCGAGGCGCCCGCAGCAGTGCACGCCGCGGCCATGACGCCGATTTCACGGTCCCGATCGGCTCCGGGGGAATCGGACCGCGCAATCAGCATCGCCGACGCCGTGCGATCGAGTCCCATCTTCATGGCATCCTCGACGGCCCCGATCGAGGCGCGATCCATGAATTCGAGCATCGACGGGCGAAGGGTTCGTGTGATGGCGAGAATGGCGGCAGTGGCATCGCGTACCGAGGCGAACGAGGCCACGACGGTGCTGGCCGGCGGCTGTGCAGGCACCAGTCGGACAGTGATCTCGGTGATGATGCCGAGCGTCCCTTCGCTCCCGACGAACAGCTTCGTGAGAGACAGTCCGGCAACATCTTTCAATCGAGGGCCACCGAGTCGAACGGCGGTACCGTCGGCGAGTACGACTTCGAGTCCGAGAACGTAATCGGTGGTCACACCATATTTCACACAGCACAACCCGCCTGCGTTCGTTGCCGCGTTTCCGCCGATCGAACACATCTCGAAGGACGACGGATCAGGTGGGTACCACAGCCCGTGCTCGGCGGCGGCGTTCTTGACTTCGACGTTCAACAAACCGGGCTGCGTCACGGCGACGCGGGTGACGGGGTCGACCGTGATCTCGCGCATGAGTTCGGTGCTGAGGACGATTCCGCCGTCGACAGCCGTTGCGCCGCCGGACAAGCCGGATCCTGCACCGCGCGGAACAACCGAAATTCGATGTGCGGTGGCCCACCTCATGACCGCCTGTACATCGGCGGTACAGCTCGCTCGTACGACGGCGAGCGGAGTTCCGGCATTCGGATCTTTCGCCCAGTCGCGCCGGTAGCGTTCCGTCACGTCGGGGTCGGTGAGTACCGCTCCGCTCGGTAACGCGCGTTCCAGGGCTGCCAGGTCGGCCATCGGTATTCTCCATCTCGATCTGCGTGACTCCGCAACCAAGCCTAGGGGCCACCGAGCAGATGCGAGTCGTTATTGGTTGCGCTGCAAGGTCAATTCGGCGAGCGTGGTGGCGCCGGCGCACGGATCGACGTTGCCGCCGCGGTACTGCACCCACCAGGTGACCGTTCCGGAGTAGGACGCGGTGATCCCGCACGAATAGGGGTCGCCCGGCCGGCGTGAGAGGAACGCGCTCGTCCCGGCGACGGTGATCGGTTCGACCTGGTAGTCGAGCTTGTCGGACAATGTGCGTTCCCGGCCGAGGCTGTTGTTCTCGAACCAGGCGAACGTGACATCGACGATGCCCGACGCCCCGGTGCCGGTCCACATGCACACTGCACCGAAGAAGTACTGGTCCACGACGTCGGCTTGGACGGACTCGGCGATCTTGTCGTCCGGTACGGCGACGCATTCCTGCAGCAGCTTGTCGAAGTCCGTGTTGGTGTCGCCGGCGCCGACGGCCGTCGGGGTTCCGCTGACAGTGGTGCTGCAGCCGCTGATCAGCAGGATAGTCGCAGCCGCGGCGAGTCGGATCGTTCGTTTCATGGGTGCCCCCTACTGCGCATTCTCGACGGTGGCGCGGGCGAGATCGGCCACGACGTCGCAGGCATCGCGAGGCGGCACGGCATAGACGTAGTTGAGGGACCAGTGCAGAAATCCGTCGCCGGACTCGACGCCTGCCTCGCAGGACGAGTCGGTTCCTCGTGCGGTGAATCCCGGATGCCCGTCGGCGTCGATGACGCCGATCTCGCGTCCGATCTGGCCGGCGACGGCGCGTTCGCGGTCGATGGGGCTGCCGCGGTACCACGTGAACATCGCATACGCGCCGGTGTCGACGGCGTCCCATCGGCAGCGAATCGAGTTTCGCGAGGTGGAGACGAGGCCGGGCACACCGGTGATGGTGGCCAGGTCGTTGTCGTTCATCGAACCGCACTCGCCGACGAACAATTCTTCCGTCGCGGGTCGTTCGGACGAGGTGTGCTCCGATTCCTCGGCCTCGCCGTCGTCGGCCGAACAGCTCGTCGCGGCGATCGACAGCGCGGCGATCGACAGTGCTGCGCCGCAGATGATGGTTCCCCTCTTCCACACGAGGGAGGAGCCTACCGATGCGCCGCGATCGAGGTGGAGCAAAGCCGTGGCTCATTGTTCACATCTGTCACTTCAGTAACTCTGTTACCTGATCGATGCGTCGGCGCAACGCAAACGTGTAGCTCCGAGGTCTAGCGTCCAGGCCAGCGGTTCTACAGGTTCGGCGCACGCGCCGGCCGATACGGAGGTCCGAAGATGATGGATCAACACCCGACGTCGTGGAATTTTGTGGCCGCGATGTTCTCGTACGAATTTCAAGGCGGCGGAGTCGATTACGACACCATCGAAACCATCCACCGCGGCGACGTCGGGGAGTGGACCGACGCACTCGCGCAGTGTGGATTGTTCGAACGTGCGACCATCGCCGACGCCGAAGCTGCCTGGAGACAACAGCCTCGTCTGTTGCTCGACATGCTTCTGCTCGACGCCGACGAGGTCACCCGCCGACGCTGCACCATGGCGTGGGCATCACTCGACCGGTTGGCGCCGATCGCACAGTTCGGCTAGAGACGCTCAGCGCGTTCGCCGTCGACGACGAACACCTGTTCGTCGGTCAGCGTCAGATAGGGAACCTGCTCGCGCTCGAATCGGTCGACCATCGCCTGGCCCGCACCGGCTTCGTCGAGGATCGACCCGAAGTGCGGCACGAATGCGAGATCTACCAGTCCGAGCCCGTCCCACATCACCGCGCGATCGGTGACATCGGAAGGATCGTCGGCTGCCTCGACGCCCCGAAGGGACGGCGAAGCGATGCATGCTCCCGCGCTGTAACCGGCGAAGACCACGCTGCCATCGCGGACCCGCGAGACCAGTGCGTCGTCGGCGCCACCGAGCCGAAGCTGTGACCTGAGGACGAAGGTGTTGCCGCCCCGAATCCACACTGCGTCGACCGCGTCGAGTCGCGTGGCGAGATCGGCAGGGCGGCCGTCGAACTGCCGAAGGTCGAGTTCCTCGGGTTCGTAGCCGAGTTCGCGTAACGCACGCAGCTCGCTCGTCACCGCGGATTCTCGGGCGGCTGCAGGCCAGCTGTCGGCTGCGTTGGCGATCACTGCGACAGGCCCGGGTCCACCGGTCAGCGCGGCGAACTCCGATGTGTGGGCGCCGAAACGGTACGACGCGAGAAACAACTTCACCGTTGCTCGGCTGCGAGGCGCTCCAGACCGACGCGAATCGCTGCCGCAGTCGCCTCCGGCTCGCGGGAGCGCCTGGTCACGAATCCGGCGGCGAATCGCAGCTTGTCCCCGGCCCATCTCGGAACGACGTGCAGGTGGGTGTGGAAGACCGTCTGGAAGGCCGCTTTGCCGTCGTTGACAACGAGATTTGCACCATCGGTCCGCAGATCGGATCGACGCAGTGCGCGCGAGATCCGTTGACCGGCCTCGAAGACTGCGCTTCCGAGATCAGGTTCCAATGCATCGAGATCCGCTGAGTGAGTCTTGGGAATTACCAAGACATGTCCGCGTGAGATCGGTCGAATATCCAAGAAGGCCTTGACCCTGTCGGTCTCGAGAACGGTGACCGACGGCGCGTCGCCGGCGACGATGGCACAGAATACGCAGCTGTTCACGTCGATCACTGTAGGTGCACACCACGCTGCCGACTCGCTATGAGGTCTGTCACAGCATATGGTGCGCGTGCACGTCACCGAGCTTTCGGATTCGATTCAGACGCCGAAGCTCTGTGGCGTGGGTTACCTAAGGTCTGCCTGCTCTGGCTATCATCAGGGACCTTGTGCCTTGACGCTGGGCTTTGCCTGCTTGCCGCGCGGTTACCCCCGTTCGCCACCGCAGGCACCATCGAAACTTACGAAAGCAGAGAATTGGAAACATCGCAGAGCACACAGAGCGGGACGAGCAGTGGGGTGACGATGCGAGTCGGTGTCGTCCGTGAGTCCGGGGACGGCGAGCGTCGCGTTGCGCTGGTTCCGAAGATCGTTGCATCGTTGATCGGCAAGGGTGTGCATGTCGTCGTCGAGTCGGGAGCCGGTCTGTCGGCTCTCATCCCGGACGAGCTGTACGTCGAAGCCGGTGCGGAGATCGGTGACGCCTGGTCTGCCGACGTCGTGGTCAAGGTTGCACCTCCCACGGATGCCGAGATCGCCAAATTGGCGCAGGGTTCGACATTGATCGGATTCCTGGCACCGCGCAACGCGGACAACAAGATCGACGCACTGGCGGCCGCGGGCGTGCAAGCGTTCGCCGTCGAGGCCATTCCGCGTATCTCGCGCGCGCAGGTCATGGACGCCCTGTCCTCGCAGGCCAACGTTGCCGGGTACAAAGCGGTGATTCTGGCGGCGTCCGAGTCGACGCGGTTCTTCCCGATGCTCACCACCGCCGCAGGCACGGTCAAGCCGGCGACAGTCCTGGTGCTCGGTGTCGGTGTCGCGGGTCTTCAGGCCTTGGCGACGGCGAAGCGTCTCGGTGGCCGCCCGACCGGCTACGACGTACGCCCCGAGGTGGCCGATCAGGTCCGCTCGGTGGGAGCGCAGTGGCTCGATCTCGGTATCGACGCCGCCGGTGAAGGTGGGTACGCCCGCGAGCTGACCGACGACGAGCGTGCTGCGCAGCAGCAGGCCCTCGAAGAAGCGATCAAGGGCTTCGACGTCGTCATCACCACCGCTCTCGTGCCGGGACGCCCGGCGCCGCGGCTGGTCACGGCCGCTGCCGTCGAGGGTATGAAGCCCGGCAGTGTCGTGGTCGACCTCGCCGGTGAGACCGGTGGCAACTGCGAGTTGACCGAGCCGGGTGAGACCGTCGTCAAGCACGACGTCACCATCTGCTCACCGCTCAACTTGCCTGCCACGATGCCCGAGCACGCCAGTGAGCTGTATTCGAAGAACGTGTCCGCCCTGCTGGAGCTTCTGCTCGACGAGAACGGCGCTCTCGCGCCCGATTTCTCGGACGAGGTGCTCGCGCAGTCCTGTGTGACCCGGAAGGACCAAGCCTGATGTACACCCCGCTTCTTGCGAACATCGCGATTCTCGTGTTGGCCGGCTTCGTCGGCTTCGCGGTGATCTCGAAGGTTCCCAATACCTTGCACACTCCGCTGATGTCGGGCACCAACGCCATTCACGGCATCGTTGTGCTCGGCGCTCTCATCGTTCTCGGGCGCCTGCCCGAGGACGCGTCGTGGGGCGTTCGGATCATCGCGTTCGTCGCGCTGATCTTCGGCACGCTCAACGTCGTCGGCGGCTTCCTCGTCACCGACCGCATGCTCGGGATGTTCAAGTCCAAGCCTGCACCCGCCGTTGTGAAGAAGGGTGCTGATTCCTGATGAACAATCTCGTCAATATTCTCTACATCATCGCGTTCGGCATGTTCATCTACGGTCTGATGGGCCTGACCGGGCCGAAGACCGCGGTCCGCGGCAACTGGATCGCCGGAATCGGTATGGGTATCGCCGTTGTCGCCACGCTGATCGAGGTTCGCGACACCGCAGCCGTCAACTGGATCCTCATCGTGGCCGGTCTGGCGATCGGTGTGCTTCTCGGTGTTCCGCCGGCCAAACGCACCAAGATGACGGCCATGCCGCAGCTCGTGGCGCTGTTCAACGGCGTCGGCGGTGGCACCGTCGCGCTCATCGCATGGTCGGAGTTCATCGAGACCGACGGCTTCTCCGCATTCCAGCACGGCGAAGAACCGACGATTCACATCGTCATCGGCTCGCTGTTCGCCGCGATCATCGGCTCGGTCTCCTTCTGGGGCTCGCTGGTGGCGTTCCTGAAGCTGCAGGAACTGCTGAACAAGAACGTCGAGAAGGCATTCGTCAAGAACGCCCGCATCTTCCAGCTGACCAACATCGTGTTGCTGATCCTGGCGGTCGGAGTGTCGATCTACATCGGCGTCAAGGCAACTCCGGGTGAAGGCACGACGGTGTGGTTCATCGTGTTGGTGCTCCTCGCGGCGGCCCTCATGGGGTTGTTCGTGGTGTTCCCGATCGGCGGCGCCGACATGCCCGTCGTCATCTCGCTGCTCAACGCCCTGACGGGTCTGTCCGCGGCCGCCGCGGGTCTGGCGCTCAACAACACGGCGATGATCGTGGCAGGCATGATCGTCGGCGCGTCCGGCACGATCCTGACCAACCTCATGGCGACGGCGATGAACCGGTCCATTCCGGCGATCGTGTTCGGTTCCTTCGGCGGCGGCGGTTCCGACGCCGGACCGGGCGCGGACGCCTCGGGCGGCACGGTGAAGGCGACCTCGGCTGCCGATGCTGCGATTCAGATGGCGTACGCCTCGCAGGTGATAGTCGTACCGGGTTACGGATTGGCCGTTGCGCAGGCACAGCACGCGGTCAAGGACATGGCAACGATTCTCGAGAGCAAGGGCGTCGAGGTCAAGTACGCGATCCACCCCGTCGCCGGACGTATGCCGGGCCATATGAACGTGCTGCTCGCCGAAGCCGACGTCGATTACGACGCGATGAAGGAAATGGACGACATCAACGGGGAGTTCAACCGAACCGACGTCACCATCGTCATCGGAGCCAACGACGTCACCAACCCGGCGGCACGCAACGATCCGTCGTCCCCGATCCATGGCATGCCGATCCTCAATGTCGACGAATCGCGTTCGGTGATCGTGCTCAAGCGTTCGATGAGTTCCGGATATGCAGGTATCGACAATCCGCTGTTCACCGCGGACCGCACGTCGATGCTGTTCGGCGATGCGAAGAAGTCGGTCAACTCGGTCATCGAGGAACTCAAAGCCCTCTGACCCGAAGACGAAACAACGGTGCGCGTGCAGTCGATCCCCGACTGCACGCGCACCGTTGTTTCGTCTGGTGCCTGCTCTCAGCCCAGTCGTCGCTTCAGCGCCATGGCCGCGGTATCGAGGGGATTCTGGGCTTCCCGCTCGGCGGCGACGGGGGAGTAAAGCATCACGGCCGAGGACCCCGCCCACCATGCAGCGACGATGGCCGCAGTGGTGAAGATGCCGACCACGGTCGCCGAACCGCCGAGCACCGCGCCGGCGGACACCGTCGCGGCGGCCACAGTTCCCAGGCCCCACACCATCGGTAGAAATGCACGTGAGGCAACCAGCGTCGCCGCGCAGATCAATGCGATGCAGGCCGTGACGTTGCCGTTGGGCAATGCCGATGCCGGTACCAGCCCGTCGGCCCACGTTCTGACCGCCGCTGTCGTCAACGAGGCACCGACGACGAGTGTGATGACCGCACCGATGCCGTACGGCAGTGCGCGTACGAGCGCGACGACGGTCAGTCCGGCCACCGCGAGGAGAACCGGAGTGAGGCCGAAGGCTTTCAGCGCTGCGTCGGACGGGTCCGAAAGGCTCGGCACGATCGCGCGCGAATACGGATACGTGACGCCGGCGATCGGTAGCACCGCGAGCACGACGATCAGGGCGACCACTGCAATGGCAGCCGCTCCCAGTCGGATGGTCGTGCGCCTGCGTCGCTGCGATGCGTTCGCGTCGTCGGATTCCGGTTCGAAGCTTTCCAGTTCGATCAGTTCCATGCTGTCCGTGTCGGAACTCAAGTCCGAACACCCCCTTCTGTACGCCGTCTTCGCCTACGAGGATGCATCACGACGCTGAGCATGCGATGTGAAGAGGCTGTCAAACTTGTGCGGGTGGACGAACGCCATGCGTTCGTCGCGGTCGAACCGTTCCGGCGGCCAGTGCGGCAATCAGAGTGAGGGCCAGTGGAACGGCCATCGCTGTGGTGAGAGATACGAAGTGGGAGATCCACCCGATGATCGCCGGGCCTGCGAGCAGACCCACATAGCCCATACCGACGACACGGGACATGTTCGTGGCCGCTGCGCCCGATCCGAGGTTTCCGGCGCTGGTGAAGATCTGAGGGACGCTGCCGGACAGCCCGAGACCGAACGCCGCCCATCCGACGAGGGTCAGCGGAAGCAGGTCGGAAACGAGAACGAGAGCCATTCCCGCTGCGGCGATCAGATTCCCGTAGCGAACGACGGCGACAGCACCGAACCGCCCACTGATTCGGTCGGCGCAGAAACGGCCGACCGTCATCATGGCGGCGAAGAACCCGAAGGCCAGCGCAGCCGTGCCGTCGGACGTTCCGAGGTGTTCCTTGACCTGCAGGGTGCTCCAGTCGTTGGCCACTCCCTCGGAGAGCAGGAGCGCGAAGGCGAGTGCGCCGAGGGCGAGTACACGTGAGGAGAAGTGTCCGTGGACTTTCTGCTCGGACGTCCCGGAATCCGCCGCCCGGTCGGCCGCGTCGGACATCAGGAACGGGCGGCAGAGGGCGATGGATGCCGCACCGAGGACAGCGGCACCGCCCATGGACACGGTGATGGGCACATCCGCCGAGAGTGTGACCGCGCCCACGAGGGAGCCCACAACTCCGCCTACCGAGAACAGAGCGTGAAAGGAGGACATGATCGGACGCGGGTACAACCGCTCGATATCAACCGCCTGCGAGTTCATCGAGACGTCGAGAGCTCCGTTGAACATCCCGAAAACGAACAAGGAGGCGCCGAGTGCCACGACGTGAGTCGAGAGCGCCGGACCGAGGAGTGCGCACGAGAGCCCGACGCCGGCGATTGTAACGAGTCGATTACTACCGAAGCGATCGGACAGGGGGCCCGAGGTCTGCATGCCGACGATGGCGCCGACGGCGAGGATCAGAAGGAGTGAGCCGAGAGTGGAATGCGATATTTCGGTTCGACGCTCGACGCTCGGAATGTGGACGACCCAGATGGCGAAGAGGAAGCCGTTCACACCGAAAACACCGAAAACTGCCGCCCTCGCGCGGCGTGCGCGAGCCTGGACCTGCGCTGACTTGTCGACCACGACACGCAACGGTACCTGGTGATTCGGGCGATTTGCCTGACCGCACCGCCATGACGGATTGGATTGAAGATGATTCGAATCAGGGCGCCGGGCGGATTGGCCAAACAACTGTGACGCTTATCACATCATCCGGTTTGGTCTGGCGACACGCGTCAGGCAGAGCGTAGTTTCAACTGATCGGGCAAGAGCTCAAATTCGTTACAAGTCAATTCGTAACGATATGAAAACGGTGCCGAGCAGGTCCAGAACAGTCGGCCTTGGTGTACCGCACAGCGACGCCGATCGAAGGAGACAATCATGACACTCGCAGATTCCCGTCCAGGCATTGCGACCTCATCGGTCACGCTCGACGAGACCTCGGCCGACGCGGCTTCGATCTCCTCGAGCCAGTTGGACATGATGCGTTCGTTCTTCTGCTACGAATTCGAAGTTGCGCTGCTCGACCGCGAGTCGATTCCTGAGGCGACGCCCGAGGCCGTGGCCGAGTGGATCGAAGCTCTCGAGATGAGCGGCCTGTTCATGTCGAGCGAACTTCGCACCATGACCGTCGCGTGGCTGACCGAACCCGACGCGCTCGTGTCGTTGCTCGTCGGCGACATAGACGAGGTCGCTGCTCGCCGCGAGGTCACCGAAGCCGTACCCGAGATCGTCACCAAGTCTTCGTTCTTGCGCGCCAGCTGATCGCACTCGCACCACCCTCTCTCCTTCCGCCGCGGGACCGGGCCCTTCATGGGGTCCGGTCCCGCGGTGTTTGCGTTCGGGTCCACACGCCGACGGTCTCGGGCTCGGTGGAACCGTTCCGAAGCCGAGTGCGAACATGCGAGAGTGACTGACGTTGCCGACTCGCTACATACCTTGGGAGGACATCGATGACATCGAGCCTGGACTTCACTGCCGTCTCCGAGTGGATCGGAGGGCTGGGAATCGGCGCGGTGTCGCCCGTGACCTTCGCGCGGGTGGGCAACGGGCAATCCAACCTGACCTACGCCGTCGAGGATGCAGGTGGTTCTCGATGGGTGCTGCGCAGACCGCCGCTCGGCCACCTGCTCGCGTCGGCGCACGACGTCCTTCGTGAATATCGGATCCTGACGGCGCTGCAGAACACGGGAGTCCCGGTCCCGAAGATGATCGCCTCGACCGAGGACGAGGCGGTGTCCGATGTACCGGTGGTGCTGATGGGTTTCGTCGACGGCGTCGTCGTCGACTCCGTCGGCACGGCGGAGAACATGAGCGAATCGATTCGAGGTGCTGTCGGCGACGCGATGACGAGTGCACTGGCCGATATTCACCGTGTGGACCTGGAGAGCGTCGGGCTGGCCGATCTGGCGAGTCACTCACCGTATGCGGCACGCCAGCTGAAGCGTTGGACGACGCAGTGGCAGAAGTCGCAGGCGCGGGAGGTGCCTGCGCTCGATGCCCTCGCCGAGCGGCTTGCCGCCAATATTCCGGAGCAACGCGAGCTCACGCTGGTGCACGGCGACTTTCATCTCAACAACGTGATCACCTCGCCGTCCGACGGTTCCATCGTCGCCGTCGTCGATTGGGAACTGTGCACCCTCGGTGATCCCCTCGCGGATCTCGGCGGGCTGCTCGCCTATTGGCCCGAGGCTGGAGACCCGGTCGCGGGCCCCTTCATGGCATCCACGCTCGAGGGCTTCCCGACGCGAGCCGAACTGACGGCGTCCTACGCGGCGAAGACCGGGCGCGATGTGTCCGCCGCCGGTTTCTGGCAGGTGCTCGCGTTGTGGAAACTCTCGATCATTGCCGAAGGCGTCATGCGTCGAGCCGAATCCGACACCCGCAACCGCGCCGACGCCGGGACTCCGACCACGTCGTTGATCGACGACATCGTGGCGCGGGCGTTGTCGACGGCCGACGAGATCGGGATCTAGCTCGGGATGACGAGGGTTCTTGCCGCCGCCTCTATCTCGGTGGGGATCGGTACCGGCCGGCGAGTCGTCGAATCGACGTAGACGTGAACGAAGCGGCCGGTGGCGGCGAGCTGTAGTTCGTCGTCCGCGGACTCGCGGAACAGGCCGAGTAAGTACACGATGCTTCTGGTGCCGAGCTTCTCCACCGACAATCCGACCTGAAGCGAATCTGGAAACGACAGTTCGCGGTGGTATTTGCACGACGTTTCGGCGACGACGCCGATCGCGGAAAGATCGCGGATGTCGACGCCGGTGGTGTGCATCAGCCACCCGTTCACTGCGGTGTCGAAGTACGAGTAGTACGTGACGTTGTTGACGTGACCGTAGTGATCGTTGTCGTCCCAGCGTGTTGTCACTGGCCACAGAGCCGGATATCCGGCGGCGGGGTTGTGTTCGGCGCGCTGACCGGCGGAGGCTGTCATGTCCGCCTACTCTATCGGTTCGCGGCTGGGCGGTTTCGGCCTTAGAACCCAGCGCACGATCAACCCCACCGCCAGTGCCCAGAACGCCGAGCCGATTCCGACGATCCCGATGCCCGACGCCGCGATGACGAACGTCAGGATGGCGGCCTCGCGTCCCGATTCCTCTTTCAACGCGCCGGCCAGCGACGCGCCGAGTGTCGCGAGCAGCGCAAGGCCGGCGACCGTTTCCACGACGCCTGCCGGAGCAACGGCGACGAGCGTGGCGAGCGCGGCCGAGCACAACGCCAGCACCAGATAGAACCATCCGGCCGCCGAGGCGGCGATCCAACGTCGTTTCGGATCCGGGTGCGCCGACGGGGCAGCCGCGAGGGCAGCGCTGATGGCGGCGAGATTGATGGTGTGGCCGCCGAGCGGGGCGCCGATGACAGTGCCGATGCCGGTGACGGTCATCGCCGGACGCCAGGGGACGTCGTAGTCGAACGATTTCATGACCGCAACACCCGGGATGTTCTGTGAGGCCATGGTGACGATGTACAGCGGCAATGCGATTCCGACGATCGCCTGCCAGTTCCAGTGCGGCACGGTCGGGGAGATGCTCGGAAGGAGTTCGGCGACGTCCGGAACTCGCCCTCCCGCGGTCACGTCGATCGCGATGATCACCGCGGCGACGCCGAAGGCTGCGGGCACTGCCCACCGTTTCGAGAAGCGTTGCAGTACAAGCCAGACCAGAACGACGGGGGCAATGATCGCCGGAGACGATGCGAAGGCCGTCACCGGGGCGAGGCAGAGCGGGAGCAGCACGCCGGCGAGCATGGCCTGGGCGAGAGAGGTGGGGATGGAAGTGATCAACGCACCCAGCCTCGGCCACATGCCGGTGATCACCACCAGTACTCCGACGGTGACGAAGGCGCCGACGGCGGCAGGCCAGCCGCCGACCACTGTCCCGGTACCGGCGAGCAAGGCGGCGCCGGGAGTCGACCACGCCAGAGTGATCGGTTGTCGAAAGCGGCGCGAGAGGTAGATCATGCCGACGGCCTGGGTCACCGAGATCGCGAGCAGGCCCGACGCGGCCTCGGCCGGGGACGCGCCCACCGCGCGTAGACCGGTGAGCACCACGGCAAACGAGCTCGTGAATCCGACGAGGGCGGCAACCACGCCTGCGAGTACGGGTTGGAGTCGACCTGGGTCGGGCGTGGGCTCGTCTGCGTGCACGGATGCCAATCATGCCTGCCCGATGCATCTTCTGCTTACCTGCATCTACGCCCGAGATGGACGGGGTACTCTTCTGGTTGGACCGGACCAGTCCGTACCGCTGGTCCAGCGAGTGACCGGAAGGCAAGCGCCGTGGTGATGCCCGTACACCTGAGGGACAGCCAGATCCCGAAGCATGAGCAGCTGCGCGCAATTCTGTTGCACCGCTGCACGAAAGAACTGCAGGCCGGTGACCTGATGCCCAGTGAGCGACGGTTGATGGAGGATTACGGCGTCAGCCGGATCACCGTGCGCGAGGCCATCGGGCAACTCGTCAACGACGGTCACCTCGTGCGGGTTCGCGGTAAGGGCACGTTCGTCGCCAGTCGCACGGTGCAGTCGCGGCTGCACCTGGCGTCGTTCTCGGAGGAAATGCGGGCGCAGGGCTTGACGCCGACGACGGTTGTCCTCTTCGCGCGACTGGAAAAGCCTTCGGCGGCAACCGTTCGGGCGCTTCGCCTGCCCGGCGGTGAGCTCACGTACCACGTCAAACGCTTGCGACTTGCCGACGCCGAACCGGTCAGCGTCGACGACGGCTGGTTTCACGCGTCGAAGTTGCCGGGTCTGATCGAGCACGACCTCAGCCGCTCGGTGTACGAGGCAGTGCAGGAGCATTACGGTCTGACCATCGACCGAGCCGAACAGACCGTCAAGGCGACTGCGGCGGACAGTGACACCGCCACGCTACTGGGCACGAAACGTGGTGCGCCCGTGCTCTATTTCGACCGAGTCTCCTTCAGCGGCGACGAGCCGATCGAACACACCGAGAGTTGGTATCGGTGCGACCGGTACCAACTCTCGATGGAAGTGCAGGGGCAGCGCCGTCTCGGGCAGCGGTCCTGATCAGGCCAGTTCGAACAGGGAGTCGCCGACGCTGACGTTCGAGCCGATCGTCGTGGTCTCCACCGAGTCCGGCGCAGTGTCCATCACGACGACCGGAACGATGTCCGAGTAACCCGCAGCGGCGATCGCGGCTGGATCGTAGGTCAGGATCGGATCGCCGGCGCTCACCGAATCACCCTCGGCAGCAATCAGTTCGAATCCTTCGCCACGCATCTTGACCGTATCGATCCCGATGTGGACCAGGACGCCCTGCTTGGCGGCGGTGAACACGACGAAAGCATGAGGGTGCAGTTTGAGGATTTTGCCCGCCACTGGTGAGCGCACCTCGACGCGCACGTCCGACACGGCTGGGCGAACTGCCACACCCGAGCCCACCATCTGCGCGGCGAACACCGGATCGGGTACCTCGGCCAGGGCGAGGACGGCGCCGTCGATCGGGCTCAGGACCGTCGTCACAGAATGTCCCGCTTTCACAGAATGTCGCCGATGTCCTCGGCGAGGGTGTCGGCCTCGGGTCCGACGATCACCTGGACGGCCGTGCCCTTGTGGAAGACCCCGTGTGCGCCTGCCGCTTTGAGGGCCTTTTCGTCGACCAGTGCCCCGTCCTTCACCTCGGTTCGTAGCCGGGTGATGCAGGCTTCGATTTCGACGATGTTGTCCGCGCCGCCGAGGCCTGCGACGATCGCATCCGCTTTCGACATAATCTTTCGCTCCCTGTCTGCTGGGTCACATGGCCGGGTTGACACGAGCTCTTCACCTGGCCAAACTACAACTGGTAATGACCGGACAGTACCCCTCTTACTTACCGGTCACAACAGTTCGCATCCCTGGCCGCAGCAGACGGAAAAGAAGGTCGCCATGACCCTGAAGAATTCATCGGATACGGACGAGGCCAAGAAGGAGTCCCGCTCGCTCGCCGGACTCCAGCGCTTCGGCCGAAGCCTCATGCTGCCGATCGCCGTTCTCCCAGCAGCGGGCATCCTCCTCAGGCTCGGTCAGGACGATCTGCTGGGCAGATTCAGTGCGCTCGGAACCGCTGCCTCGGTCATCTCCGCCGCCGGTCAGGCGGTGTTCACGTGGTTGCCACTGATCTTCGCGGTCGGTATCGCCATCGGATGGGCCAAGAAGTCGGACGGTTCGACGGCGCTCGCAGCCGTCGTCGGCTACATGGTCATGAACGGCGTGTTCGAAGCAATGTCGCCTGTTGTTCTCGACGGAAAGGTCGACGCCAACGGCGATCCGGCCGTCATCGATTACGGCGTTCTCGCGGGCATCGTGATCGGCCTGCTTTCGGCCGTTCTCTGGCAGCGGTTCTACCGCCAGAAATTGCCGGACTATCTGGGGTTCTTCGCCGGTCGACGCCTCGTGCCCATTCTCACTGCCGTCACCGGACTCGTGGTCGCCGTGCTGATGTCGTTCGTGTACCCGCTGTTCTACAGTGCGCTGAACTGGGTCGGAACCACGGTGGCGGACAACAGTGTGGTCGGCGGCGGCATCTACGGTTTCGCCAATCGCATGCTGATTCCGACCGGGCTGCACCACATTCTGAACTCGGTCGTGTGGTTCCTCGTCGGCGATCATCAGGACGCGAGCGGGCAAATCGTGCGCGGCGACCTCAATCGCTTCTTCGCCGGAGATCCGTCGGCCGGAGTGTTCATGACCGGGTTCTTCCCGATCATGATGTTCGCGCTACCGGCCGCAGCGTTCGCCATCTACCGCAATGCAAAGCCCTCGCAGAAGAAGCTCGTCGGCGGCATCATGTTGTCAACCGGCCTCACGGCGTTCGTCACCGGTATCACCGAGCCGCTCGAGTACGCCTTCATGTTCGTCGCCTGGCCGCTCTACATCATCCATGCGTTCCTCACCGGCACGTCGATGGCCCTGGTCAACGCACTGGGGATCCATGACGGGTTCTTCTTCTCCGCCGGTGCCATCGACTACATTCTCAACTTCGGAATCGCGACCAAGGCATGGCTTCTCATCCCCATCGGCCTCGTGTACGCCGCGATCTACTACTTCCTTTTCAGCTTCGTCATCAAGAAGTGGAATCTGCGTACCCCCGGTCGTGAGGACGACGAGGTCGCCGACACCACGAAGGCATGAGAACGCCGAGGCGCAGGAGAGACGGACGAGTCATGAGATTGCGCGGACGGGTGGTCACGGCGGACGCGGTGATCGAGGACGGTGTCGTGGTGGTGGACGGCGACACGATTTCGTGGGTCGGAAGTGCCGATGCGGCCCTCGGTGAACGTCCGCCCGCCACCGACACGACGATACTTCCCGGGCTCGTCGACCTGCACTGTCACGGCGGTGCAGGCGCGAGCTTTCCCGACTCGGGGGCCGAGCAGATGATGGACGCGGTTCGACATCACCGCTCGCATGGAACCACCACGATGTTGGCGTCGCTGGTGTCGGCGCCTCCGGCCCGGCTCGTCGAGCAGACGGCACTGCTGTCCGAGCTCTACGCGGCGGGGGACATCGCAGGCATCCACGTCGAAGGACCTTTTCTGTCCTCGGTGAGATGCGGTGCGCAGGATCCGACTTCACTGCGCCCGGGCGATCCCGGATTGTTGAACGACATTCTGAGCGCCGGGCGCGGCGCTGTCAGGTCGATGACTCTGGCGCCTGAGGTCGAAGGGTTCGCCGCCATCGGAAGGATCCTTCGCGAGGCAGGCGTCGTCCCGAGCATCGGGCACACCGACGCCGATGCGCTCAGGACCAGGCACGGAATCGACTCGCTCGGCAGTGGCCCCCTCAGCGCAACACACCTGTTCAACGGCATGCCGCCCTGGCATCACCGCGCCCCAGGCCCGGTCAGTGAATGCCTTGCCGCGGCCGCTCGCGGACAGATGATCCTCGAATTGATCGGAGACGGAGTCCATCTCGCCGACGAGACGGTCCGCGCGGTGTTCGATCTGGTTGGCGGTGGACGTATCGCCCTCGTCTCCGACGCCATGGCCGCGGCTGGGATGAGCGACGGCCGCTATCGTCTGGGTCCATTGGACGTCACCGTTCGGGATTCCGTCGCACGCCTCGCGAGCGAGGAGGGCGATCCGGATGCGCAGCCGATTGCAGGCGGAACGGCCACCGTCCTCGACCTCGTTCGGCGGGCGGTGCTCGTGGCGGGTGTCTCGGTGGTCGAGGCGGTTCGGGCGGCGTCGTCGACACCGGCGGCGCTGATCGGTCGCGGTGACACGATCGGATCCCTTGCTCCCGGGTTCGACGCCGATATCGTGGTGGTGGACGAAAAATTCGAGCCGCTGCGGGTGATGAGGAAGGGGTCCGACATGCAGGAGGTTGCGTCGTGGAGATCGTGATTCGTTCCGGTGCAGTCGATGTCGATCGAACCGTCGCCGACATCGTGGACAACATCGTTCGTTCGGGTCCTGCAGTGCTGGGATTGGCGACCGGCTCGTCGCCGGTGGGCGCGTACGCCGAACTTGCCCGACGGTATCGCGAGGAGGGCCTGTCGTTCGCCGAGTGTCGAGCATTCCTGCTCGACGAATACATCGGCATTCCGCGCACTGCGGAACAGTCGTATTTCTCGTTCATTCGATCGGAATTCGTCGACCTCGTGAATCTTCCCGACGTCGCCGTGTTCTCACCGGACGGTGAAGCAGCGGACATCGACAGCGAGGCGCATCGCTACGATCGAGCGATCGGCGAGTCCGGCGGCGTGGACGTGCAGATTCTGGGCATCGGAACCGATGGGCACATCGGGTTCAACGAGCCCGGCTCGTCGTTGCAGTCGCGCACCCGCGTCAAGACCCTCAC
Source organism: Rhodococcus sp. (in: high G+C Gram-positive bacteria) (assembly GCF_023264675.1). Taxonomy (GTDB): domain Bacteria; phylum Actinomycetota; class Actinomycetes; order Mycobacteriales; family Mycobacteriaceae; genus Rhodococcoides. The sequence continues at coordinate 46,404 of NZ_JAHFVG010000032.1, read as the reverse complement.
CGAACGGACTCGGCGTGACAATGCCCGGTTCTTCGCATCCGAAAGCGATGTCCCGCACCACGTACTGACCCAGGGACTCGGAACCATCGGCGAGGCCCGCCACCTGGTGTTGATCGCGACTGGCGAGTCGAAAGCCGCCGCCGTCGCCGCTGCCGTGGAGGGCCCACTGTCGGCGTTCTGTCCGGCTTCGGTCATTCAGTGGCACCCACACGTGAGCGTGATTCTCGACGAAGCAGCGGCATCGAAACTGGCGTCGGCGGAGTACTACCGCTATGCGTACGCGAACAAGCCGTCGTGGCAGCGCCTCTGAGGTGCATACTGTGCCGATGAACGTGTGGGGGCGTCTGACAGGTATTGCTGTACTTCTGGTCGCCGGAGTGTTCGTCACTCCGGCTGCGCAGGCCGACACCGTGTTCGAGCAGGTCAATCTCGGTGACAGCTTCAGCGCAGGCAACGGTGTGCTTCCTCTTGCCGCTGGATTTCCCCTCGGGTGTCTGCAATCGGAACGCAACTTCGGGCATCTCGTTGCCCGGGAGCAGGGCTATCGGCTCACCGACGTGAGTTGCGGCGGCGCCTCGACCGAGGACTTCTATGCTCCTCAGTACGAGTCGACGCCGCCGCAGTTCGACGCGTTGAGCGACTCGACCGATCTGGTCACCCTGTCGATCGGCGGCAACGACAACGGCGTCTTCGCCGGAGCGATCGTCTCGTGCGTGCTCGCGACACTCGAGCGTCTCGGTGCGGCGAGCCCGTGCGCCGACCGGTACGGATCGACTTTCGAGGACACCATCACCTCGCGCACGTATCCCGCGGTGACTCAGGCGCTTCGGGAAATCCACGCCCGAGCCCCGCAGGCCCGGGTGGTCATGGTCGGGTACCCGTGGCTACTTCCCGCCGCTAGTGGCTGTGCTCCGGCAATGCCTGTCGCGCCGGGCGACCTTCCCTATCTGAGGAGTCTGCAGAGCACACTGAACACCGCCCTCACGCGGGCGGCAGATGAGACCGGTACGACCTTCGTCGACATGTCCTCGGTGTCGGAGGGCCACGACGGGTGTGCGCCGATCGGAACGAGATGGGTGGAGCCACTGGTGTTCTCGGATCAGTTCGTGCCGGTTCATCCCAACGCCGCAGGCGAAGCAGCAATGGCGGCCGAAGTGCTGAAGGTACTAACTGCGTGAGAAGTGGGAAGCGCGGGCGATCTGGTCGTCCGTAGGCCGAACTCCTGTGTAGAGAACGAACTGTTCGGCAGCCTGCAAAGCGATCACTTCGGCGCCCGTCACGACAGGCTTTCCGGCTGCCCGAGCCTGGGTGACGAACGGTGTCTCCGACGGCATCGCCACAACGTCGAAGGCTGCCTGAGCCGCATCGATGTGCGCGTCGGTGAACGGGGAGGAGTCTGCATCCGGACCGCCGGCCATACCTACCGGCGTGACGTTCACGAGCAGATCCGCCCCGACTGCGTCGGGAGACCAGTCGTACCCGTACGACTGCGCCAATGCAGGGCCGGTCTCGGTGTTGCGTGCGACGACGGTTCCCGTGGTGAATCCCGAATCGCGAAGCGCGGCAACAACAGCCTTGGCCATTCCGCCGCTTCCGGTCACCGCTACCGAGAAGTCGGTCGAGAAACCGGACGACGCCAGCAGATTCGCCACCGCCTGGTAGTCGGTGTTGTACGCGTGCAGAGTCCCGTTGTCGTTGACGATGGTGTTCACGGACTCGATCGCGCTCGCGGAATCGTGCATCACGTCGACGAGCGCTATGACGTCTTCCTTGAACGGCATCGAGACAGCGCAACCGCGTATACCGAGAGCTCGAACGCCGCCGATGGCCGCGGGCAAGTCGGTTGTGGTGAACGCCTTGTAGACGAAATCCAGGTCGAGCTCGTCGTAGAGGAAATTGTGGAAGCGCGTACCTATGTTGCTCGGGCGGCCCGAAAGCGACATGCAGAGCTGTGTGTCCTTGTTCAACGAGCGCGTCATGGCGTCGATTCTATTCGCGCCGAATCTGATCGGGCCAGGGTGGGCGGCGAAGCACCGCCAGCGTGCCGATCACCGCTGCGGCCAACCCGATGAATTCGCCGAACCTCGCGATGGACGTAACGTCTACCGCCGGTGTCCAGGTGGCAGTGCCGTCGCGCACCACGAAGATTCCGACCGGAGCCGGGCGGCCTCGCATCCGTGTGACGGTGATGATCGTCGTGCCGTCACTGGACTCGTACGGTTGTCCGAAGAGGTGAACCGAGACGGGCTCGCCGGTGGTCGGTGTCTTCGACAGCCTCACGGATCCCCCTACGTCGAACGGTGCACGTCAGAGTAGTACCAACCTCAGCAGCGTGCCGCGACATCGGCGAGCGTCCGTTGGTCTGCCTGCGTGATCGGCAGACCGTACTGCGCGGCGACGGAGAGGTACTTGCCTGCGTAGAAGCAGTGGTACGCCTCGTTCGGAGGCATCCAGCGCGACGGTGTGTTGTCGCTCTTGGTCTGGTTGTCCGTGCCGTTGACCGCCAGCAGATTGAAGTCGATGTCGTTGGCGAAGCGAACCCGTTTCTCCGGTAGCCAACCGTTTGCGCCCATGTCCCAGGCCGCCGACAACGGATAGACGTGATCTATCTGAATCTTGCCTGCGTCGGACTTGGTGAAGTTCATGTAGTCCCCGGAGTACGGGTCCGCGAGGGTGCCTTCGAGAACCACACAATTGTGCGTGCCGTCGCGAAAAACGACGCCGGTCATGCTCCTGGCCAGGACGTTGTCGCGGGTGCCGCACCCGTCGTGGCCGCCGGGACCGTCGTAGTCGTCGGTCCACGCGGGACCGAACACGCATCCTTCACCGGCCTTGCATCCTCGCTCGTAACCGAAGGCATCCGGCCTTGCAGCCACCACCTGCACGCTGCTCAGAAGTTGCTCGATCTGATCACGCGTCGGGCTACCGGGTGCGGGCGGCGCGGAGGACAACCCGGGGATATCGCCGGTGTCGCACGACGCGAACACAGCCATCACCACGGTGACGACCGCCAACAGCAGCGCAACACGCAGCTTCTTCACACACGCCCAATCGTCGAAGACATCAACCGAAGAACGAGTGTGCCGGATGGCACCGACACGGTTCAGCCGACCTCGATGACGACCTTGCCCAGCGCGTGTCCGCTCTCCACCAACGCCAGCGCTTCCCCTGCCCGCTCCAGCGGGAAGCGGTGGTCGACCCGAGGGCTCAGCACCGACGTTTCGACGAGTTCGGCCAGACGGGTGAACGCCTCGGACGTGCGATCGCGAACCACCCCCGAACCACCGAACGTTGCCGCGAGTATCGGGTCGGCGACGCTGACGATCGGGCACTCCGGTTTGGTCAGTGTCGTCGCATTCCGGAGGGTCTCACCGCCGACGAGGTCGAAGATGCCGTCCACGTCGCTGTCGACGCCGTCGACGAAGTGTTCACCCGCTTCGACGAAACGTGCCCCCAGACTTTCCACCCACTCCTGTTTCGCGGCGCTCGCGACTCCGACTGCGGAGATCCCGTGTGCCCTGGCCAACTGCAGAACCATCGATCCGACTCCGCCGCCCGCGCCGAGGACCAGAAGAGTGTCCTTCTCCTTCAGACCGAGCGCAGCGAGACCGTCGACGGCAGTGCCTGCTGCAACCGGCAGCGTCGCGGCGGCCGCGAAGGACACATTTTCCGGTTTCTGCGCGGTGGCCGTCGCATTGAGGACGGTGTACTGGGCGTAGCCGCCGTGCCCCGCGGCGGTCGCACCGAAGACTGGATCTCCTACCGAGAACCCGTCGACGTGAGTGCCGACCTGGACCACCGTGCCCGACACTTCTCGGCCCAGAACCGCAGGCAGCGTCGTTGCGACGGTGTCCTTGCGATTGCCGGCCCGAACCTTCCAATCCGCCGGGTTCACCCCGGCCGCATGCACCGCCACCAGGAGCTGGCCCTGACCGGGATCGGCGATGGGAATGTCGAGAAAGTACTCGGTTTCAGGGCCACCGTACTCACTGAATCCATAAGCGATCATCCATCCACTGTGCCTTACGGTCCGATTTCTTCGTCATCGAACTGGGCGTGTGGGTGTGTTCGATCATCGGTTTTCGCACCGAATGCCCCCCTCGAGCACATGTAGTGACCGAATGTCGCCCCCGATCGACCGGGCGTCCGTCGGGGGGATCGGTCACAGCCGGCATCGCGCGCTCATCGTGATTGGATAGAGCGATGCTGCACGGTCTCTGGTCCCTCGACGCGGGGCTGATGCTGTGGGACGACGAGACCACAACCGGTGACGAACCGGAACTGCCCGCCGTCCATGCCCGCGCACTCACACGCTCCTTCCGCAGGCGGGCAGCCGTGACTTTTCCCCCGGTCGGCCGGGCGGAACCGAGGACCACGCAGATACCCGCCATCGGTTTGGCCCCTCATGAAGCGGCGGAGCTACTCCTACGAACTCCGGCGTCCCATGCCGCGATCGCGGGGGACCTCCGGTATCTCGGGGTCGTCGCGCAGGGAATCGAGAGGTGGGCGCGGGCAGGGCGAGTGGTCCCTGCTCTGGTGTTGGCCGATGGGCAGTGGTGGCCGCGGTGGCAACTCGTCGGGGGAGAACGCCAGCGCGCGTGGATCAGCGAACTGGCGGTGACCATGCCGTCGGTGCAGCGTCAGGTGGACAGACCGAAGAAACTGCTGGAGCACGTTCTGAGTGAGCTCACCGATCCCATCGTGAGATCGATTCTGGGCAAACCGGATTCGGAACATCAGTTGTGGAATGCACTCATCGAGGATGAGCCCTACCTGGACGGTACCCAGCAGATCGCCACGCTCCTGGACAAGTGGCGTGACAGCTTGACCGTCGACGAACCGTCGCTGGTGCTCCGACTCATCGAACCGGACGACGAACCGGAAGGCGAAGACGAGAACGAGGAGTCGTACTGGACTCTGCAGGTGTGCCTGCGCTCGGATGGTGAAGCGCCGGTGCCCGTTCCGATGAATCGTCGGGTCGACGCCGCCCTGCTCGGTACGGCGGTCCGCAAGCTCGGTGAAGCCGTGGCCGCCTATCCGCGGCTGCGGGACCTGCCGTCGCTCCCGGACAGTCTCGATCTGCTCCTCCCGACGTCGGTGGTGATCGATCTCGTCGAGCACGGAGCTACCGCGTTGCAGGCGTCGGGAACCACGGTCCTGCTGCCGCGCGCGTGGACCAGGCTCGACCCGTCGATGCGGCTGCGGGTCGATTCGCCGGGGGTGACCAAGGCCGCCGAAAATCGTGCGGTCGGGATGGACGAACTGGTCTCCTACGATTGGCAACTCCAGCTGGGCGAGATGGTGCTGACCGAGGCCGAGATGAATCGGCTTGCCGTGTCGAAAGGCGATCTCGTCAAGCTTCGCGGCCAGTGGGTCTTCGCCGACGGCAATCAACTCGCGCGCGCCGCCCGCTACGTCGCCGAACATCACGGTGACGGCACCCCGCTCTCGAAGCTGATGCGCGAGATGACACTCGCCGAGCCGCCGCCTGCGCCGATCGAGGAGATCACGGCGTCGGGGTGGGCGGCGACCCTGCTCGAGCCCAATGCGAAACCCGAGTCGATACCGCTGCCGGATGGAGTGCTCGCGACGCTACGGCCGTATCAGCAGCGCGGGCTCGAATGGTTGGCATTCATGAGCAAACTCGGCCTCGGTGCAGTGTTGGCCGACGACATGGGGCTCGGTAAGACACTCCAGGTTCTTGCACTGTTGGCACACGAGCAGAGTCCGAATCCGACGTTGCTCGTTGCCCCGATGTCGGTCGTCGGAAACTGGCAGCGAGAGGCAGCGAAGTTCACACCTGCACTTCGCGTGATGGTGCACCACGGCCCGGGGCGACTGAAGGACGACGACCTCGACAAGGCCATTGCCGAGCACGATCTGATCGTGACGACGTATGCGTTGATGGCGAAGGATCGCGCGCAGCTGGCCGAACAGAGTTGGCGCCGAGTGGTTCTCGACGAAGCCCAGCACATCAAGAACTCGGGGACGGTGCAGGCACGGGCTGCTGTGGCGATCCCGGCCGACCACAAGCTCGCACTGACGGGAACACCCGTGGAGAATCGGCTGGACGAACTGCGTTCCATTCTCGACTTCGCCAATCCCGGCATGCTCGGTCGACCGTCGGATTTCCGCAAGCGATTCTCGGTGCCCATCGAGCGTGAGAACGACGAGGGTGCAGTCTCTCGATTGCGGGCCATCACGTCCCCGTTCATTCTGCGCCGAGTCAAGACCGACCCGACGGTCATCTCCGATCTGCCGGAGAAGAACGAGATGACGGTGCGCTCGAACCTGACCGCGGAACAGGCTGCGCTGTACAAGGCTGTCGTCGACGAGATGATGGCGCAGATCGCGGATGCGAAGGGTATGAAACGCAAGGGCGCTGTGTTGTCGGCGCTGACCCGCCTCAAACAGGTGTGCAACCATCCCGCGCACTTCCTCTCCGACGGTTCACCGGTGCTCAAGCGTGGTCAGCATCGTTCCGGAAAGATCGGACTCGTCGAGGACATCCTCGATTCGGTTCTCGGTGACAACGAGAAGGTGTTGCTGTTCACGCAGTTTCGTGAGTTCGGCGAGATCGTCGCGCCGTACTTCGCCGAGCGATTCGGTACGGAGGTCCCGTTTCTGCACGGCGGTGTCAGCAAGTCCAAGAGGGATCGGATGGTCGAGACCTTCCAGGGCGACGATGGTCCGCCGATCATGTTGCTCTCGCTCAAGGCGGGTGGCACCGGCCTCAACCTGACCGCTGCCAACCATGTGGTCCACTTGGATCGGTGGTGGAATCCCGCAGTCGAGAATCAGGCGACCGACCGCGCATTCCGCATCGGTCAACGCAAGAACGTGCAGGTGAGAAAGCTGCTGTGCGTCGGTACCGTCGAAGAACGCATCGACGGGATGCTCGGCTCCAAGCAGGACCTGGCCGACCTCGCGGTCGGAACCGGAGAGAGCTGGGTGACGGAGATGGACACTGCCGAACTGCGTGAACTGTTCCGCCTCAGCGAGGATGCGGTGGGGGAGTGATGGCCGACTTCAGCCAATACGGCAAACGTCGACAAGCCAAGGGTGGCATCGAGGCTCGCAACAAGCGCGGAGCATTCGGTGAAACCTGGTGGGGGCGTCATTTCGTCACATCGATGGAGGAATTGGCCGACCCTGGACGGATAGCGCGTGGGCGGACCTATGCACGCCAGGGCCAGGTGCTGAATCTGGGCGTCGAGCGCGGGCAGATCTACGGCCAGGTCCAGGGGAGTCAGTTGGAACCGTTCTCGGCGTCGGTCACGGTGGAGCCGTTGACGCAGGGCGAGATCGACGCTCTGATGGCCCGGGTGCGATCGAGCCCTGGCATGCTTGCCGAATTGGCGTCGAACTCCATCCCGCAGGCTCTTGCCCCGACGCTGCTGCCGCATCACAAGGGGCAGTTGGACTTCGACTGTTCCTGCCCCGACGATGGTTGGCCGTGCAAACATGCCGCGGCGCTGATGTATATCGCGTCCGAGCACGTCGACGCCTCCGCGACCACCATCCTGACGTTGCGCGGGGTCGATCTCGATCAACTGATCGAAGGCGTCGGCGATGCGGAGGTCGAGTTCGATCGAGACGACTGGTTCGGTGATCGTGCGGCATTCCCGGCATTGCCGCGACCGGATTTCTCGCGAGCGATCGATGATCTGGATCCGATGATTCTCCGCCGCGCGCTGCGCGCGACCGGCGTGGAGGAATCCGAGGTCAAGCAGGCAGTTGCCGATCTGACGCGGTTCTACGAGCGGCTGTAGACGCATCCGATGGGTTCAGGCTTCTAGACATACATGGATGTCCGACTATAGGATGAGCACACTTAATCTTCCCGCAGCGTTAGGACGAACCATGGCTCGCGAACTGACCCACTTCATCGGCGGCAAGCACGTCCCCGGAGAGTCCGGCAACTTCGGCGACGTCTTCGATCCCAACACCGGCGAGGTTCAGGCCAAGGTGCCTCTCGCCAGTGACTCCGAGGTCGAGGCCGTCATCGCCGATGCCGAGCAGGCGCAGCGCCAATGGGCGAGCTGGAACCCGCAGCGTCGCGCCCGGGTGCTGATGAAGTTCCTTCAGCTGATCAATCGCGACATGGACAAGCTCGCACGCCTGCTCTCGAGCGAGCACGGCAAGACCTTCGCCGACGCGAAGGGCGATATCCAGCGCGGCCTCGAGGTCGTCGAGTTCGCCGTCGGTATCCCGCACCTGCTCAAGGGCGAATACACCGAAGGCGCGGGCGGCGGAATCGACGTCTACTCGATGCGTCAGCCTCTCGGTGTCGTCGCAGGCATCACCCCGTTCAACTTCCCGGCGATGATCCCGCTGTGGAAGGCCGGTCCGGCCATCGCCTGCGGAAACGCCTTCATCCTCAAGCCGTCCGAGCGCGATCCTTCCGTCCCCCTCGCCCTGGCGGAACTGTTCATCGAAGCCGGTCTGCCGCCCGGTGTATTCAACGTTGTCAACGGTGGCAAGAACGCCGTCGACGTGCTGCTGAACGATGATCGCGTCAAGGCGATCGGCTTCGTCGGCTCCACCCCGATCGCGCAGTACATCTACGAGACCGCCGCGCAGAACGGTAAGCGCGCACAGTGCTTCGGCGGCGCCAAGAACCATGCCCTCGTGATGCCCGACGCCGATCTCGACCAGGTCGCCGACGCTCTCCTCGGTGCCGCCTACGGCTCGGCCGGCGAACGCTGCATGGCGATCTCGGTGGCGGTGCCGGTCGGTGAGGAGACGGCGGACGCTCTGGTCGCCAAGCTGAAGGAGCGCATCGCGACGCTGAAGATCGGTCGTTCCGACGACGACGAGGCAGACTTCGGTCCGCTCGTAGGCAGCGACGCGTTGAAGCGAGTCAACGACTACACCCAGATCGGTGTCGACGAAGGCGCCGAGCTCGTGGTAGACGGCCGCGGCTTCAGCCTCGAAGGTCACGAGAACGGATTCTTCGCAGGCGCATCGTTGTTCGACAAGGTCACCACCGATATGCGCATCTACAAGGAAGAGATCTTCGGGCCTGTTCTGATCGTGGTGCGCGCCAAGGATTACGAGGATGCACTGCGTCTGCCGACCGAGCACGAGTACGGCAACGGTGTCTCCATCTTCACCCGCGACGGTGATACTGCCCGTGACTTCTGCTCACGCGTGCAGGTCGGCATGGTCGGCGTCAACGTGCCGATTCCGGTCCCGATCGCGTACCACACCTTCGGCGGTTGGAAGCGTTCCGGCTTCGGCGACCTCAACCAGCACGGCCCGGACTCGGTGCGGTTCTACACCAAGACCAAGACCGTCACGCAGCGCTGGCCGTCGGGCAAGAAGGAAGAAACGGCCAATCACTTCGTCATCCCGAACATGGACTGACCGATGTTCCAGTTGACCGAAGACGAGCGGGCGATCAACGAGACGGCGCGTGATTTCGCCGACGAGTTCCTCGCACCCAATGCAGTGGAGTGGGATCAGTCCAAACATTTCCCGGTCGATGTTCTGCGCAAGGCGGCAGGCCTCGGCATGGGCGGTATCTACATCGGTGAGGACGTCGGCGGGTCCGGTCTGACACGGATCGATGCCGTTCGAATCTTCGAGCAACTCGCGACGGGTGATCCGTCCATCGCGGCGTACATCTCGATCCACAACATGGTGACGTGGATGATCGACACCTACGGCAACGACGAACAGCGCCGTCAGTGGATACCCGGGCTGTGTTCGATGGATCAGCTCGGTAGCTACTGTCTCACCGAGCCCGGGGCCGGATCGGATGCGGCGGCCCTGAGCACCAAGGCCGTTCGCGACGGCGACGAGTACGTTGTCAACGGAGTCAAGCAGTTCATCTCCGGTGCAGGAACTTCCGACGTGTACGTCGTGATGGCAAGAACCGGAGAGCCCGGCCCCAAAGGCATCTCGGCGATCGTCGTTCCGAAGGAGTCCGCGGGGCTCTCGTTCGGGGCGAACGAGAAGAAGATGGGCTGGAATGCTCAGCCCACCCGCCAGGTCGTCTTCGAGGATGTTCGTGTTCCTGTCGCCAACCTTCTCGGCAACGAGGGCGACGGATTCCGAATCGCGATGAACGGTCTCAACGGTGGACGGTTGAACATCGCGGCGTGCTCCATCGGTGGCGCGCAGAGTGCGCTGGACAAGGCGATCGCCTATTTGCTCGATCGCAAGGCGTTCGGTAGTCGCTTGCTCGATTCGCAGGCGCTGCAGTTTCGGTTGGCCGACATGAAGACCGAGCTCGAGGCTGCGCGGACCATGCTGTGGCGCGCTGCCGACGCGTTGCAGGTGAACGCGCCGGACAAGGTCGAACTGTGCGCGATGGCAAAGAGATTCGCCACCGACACTGGTTTTCAGGTCGCGAACGATGCACTGCAGCTGCTCGGTGGGTACGGATATCTCGCGGAGTACGGTGTCGAGAAGATCGTTCGCGATCTCCGTGTCCATCAGATTCTCGAGGGAACCAACGAGATCATGCGGGTCGTCGTGGCCCGCTCGATTGTGGGAGCAGCATGACTTCAGGAGTGGAGCCTGCGGAACGACCAAGGCAGGCAGGGGCGGAGCCCGAGGTTCTTTTCGATGTCCGCGGCGGGGTAGGACGGATCACGCTGAATCGGCCGAAGGCGATCAACGCCCTCAACCATTCGATGGTGCTCGAGATTGCACCTCAGCTCGACGCGTGGGCTGCCGACGACACGATCGAGACGGTTCTTCTCGTCGGATCGGGTGAGCGTGGTCTGTGCGCGGGTGGGGACATCGTCTCGATCTACCACGATGCCAAGGAGGGCGGCAATGCCTCCAAGGTCTTCTGGCGCGACGAGTACGTCCTCAATGCCGCAATTGCTCGGTTCCCGAAGCCCTATGTCGCGATCATGGACGGCGTGGTGATGGGCGGAGGCGTCGGGCTGTCGGCACACGCGAACACTCGAATCGTCACCGAGCGTTCCAAGATCGCGATGCCCGAGGTCGGTATCGGCTTCGTCCCCGACGTCGGCGGAACCTATCTGCTGGCCCGTGCACCAGGCGAGCTCGGGACCCACCTCGGACTCACCACAGCACGCATGGACGGCGCCGACGCCATCGCCGCCGGATTCGCCGACCACTACATGCCGGCGGGGAATCTCGAGAAGTTCTACGACGCCCTCGAGTCCGGTTCGTTGCCGGATGCCCTCACCGAATTCACCGAGGAGGCCCCGGCGTCGAGCCTGGAATCCTCACATGGCTGGATCGACGAGTTCTATGCCGCCGACACGGTCGAGGAGATTCTGGAAGGTCTGCGGGGCAGTGGAATTGCCGACGCCGAGAAAGCCGCGGCAGATATCGAATCGAAGTCGCCGGTGTCGTTGAAGGTGACCTTGCGGTCCTTGCGGTCGGCGGCGAAGGCGTCGTCGCTGGAGGAGGTGCTGAACGAGGAGTACCGGGTGTCTTCGGCGAGTCTCGATTCGCACGATCTCGTCGAGGGAATTCGCGCGCAGGTGGTGGAGAAGGACAGAAACCCGAAGTGGTCGCCCGCGACTCTCGCAGACGTGACCGCAGCCGATGTCGATCGGTACTTCGAATCGTTGGGTGATTCCGAACTGGGACTGGAAGGTCAGAACGCATGAGTGAGAAGACGATCGGGTTCATCGGACTCGGCCACATGGGTGGACCGATGGCCGCCAACCTGGTGAAGGCCGGGTACACCGTTCAAGGATTCGACCTCGTCCCTGCAGCGCTGACGCAGGCCGAAGCCGATGGCATCACCGTCGTCGACTCCGCCGTTGCGGCAGTGAACGACGCCGACATCGTGGTGACGATGCTCCCCAATGGGCGCCTCGTCCTCGGACTGTACGACGAGCTCCTCGGGGCGGCTGCTCCCGGCACGTTGTTCGTCGATTCCTCGACCATCGACGTGGCCGATGCCCATGCCGCCCACAAGAAGGTGCACGAGGCCGGGCATCGCAGCCTCGACGCTCCTGTCTCGGGCGGCGTCGGAGGTGCGGCAGCGGGAACGCTGACCTTCATGGTCGGCGGGTCCGAGGAGGACTTCGCCTCCGCTGCAGCCGTTCTCGAAGTGATGGGCCGCAAGGTCGTGCACTGTGGGCCCGCAGGCAACGGTCAGGCGGCGAAGATCTGCAACAACATGATCCTCGGTGTGTCGATGATCGCGATCAGCGAAGCATTCGTTCTCGGCGAGAAGTTGGGTCTGAGCAATCAGGCTCTGTTCGACGTGGCCTCCACCGCATCGGGGCAGTGTTGGGCGCTCTCCACCAACTGCCCGGTACCGGGGCCGGTTCCGACGAGTCCGGCGAACAACGACTACAAGCCGGGCTTCGCTGCTGCCTTGATGGACAAAGATCTCGGTCTTGCCGCGAACGCGCTGCGTGCCAACGGAGTCGAGGGGGTACTCGGATTGCAGGCAGCCGAGATCTACTCGCGCTTCAAGGAGACCTCGGGCGGCGGCACCGACGTCGATTTCTCGGGGATCATCAACGACATTCGCGAACGTTCGACGGAGGCTGCCGGATGAGCGCGCCTGTTGCCGGCGAGTGGGAGACAATCCTGCTCGAGCGTCGCGGACGCGTCGGGATCATCACGCTCAACCGTCCCAAGGCATTGAACGCGTTGAACTCGGTGTTGATGGGCGAGGTCGTCGCTGCTGTCGAGGATCTCGACGCCGACGAGGGAATCGGCGCGATACTGATCACCGGTTCGGAGAAGGCTTTCGCCGCCGGAGCCGACATCAAGGAGATGCAGCCGAAGTCTTATATGGACGTCTATCAGGAGGATTTCTTTTCCGCCTGGGATCGGTTGACGGCAGCTCGCACTCCGATAGTTGCGGCGGTGTCGGGTTACGCACTCGGAGGTGGCTGCGAACTCGCGATGCTGTGTGATGTGTTGATCGCCTCGGACACCGCTGTGTTCGGCCAGCCGGAGATCAAGCTCGGGGTCATCCCCGGGATCGGCGGCTCGCAGCGATTGACCCGCGCAGTCGGTAAGGCGAAGGCCATGGAAATGGTTCTCACCGGACGGAACATGAAGGTGGAGGAAGCGGAGCGAGCAGGACTGGTGTCGCGAATCGTGCCGGTAGCGGACTTGCTGGACGATGCCATCGCCACCGCCACGACCATCGCCGAGATGTCGCTTCCGATTGCGATGATGGCGAAGGATGCCGTCAACCGCTCCTTCGAATCTTCGCTGGCCGAGGGCGTTCGGTTCGAGCGGCGTCTGTTCCATTCGACGTTTGCCACCGCGGATCAGAAGGAAGGCATGTCGGCCTTCATCGACAAGCGCAAGGCGACTTTCGCCCATCGCTGACGATGGTCAGCCCTGCTGGTCGACCGACAGCAGGGCTGCCCCTCGGGCGGAGACCAGCTCTGGTTTCGGGGGAACAAGGGTTTTCAGGCGTAGCCGTCGTTCGAAGGCGGAACCGATCGACGTGACGTTGGCGCCCCCGCCCAGCAGCACGATCGATGCAGGCTTGAGGCCGGACAGTTCGATCGTTTGCTCCACCACCATGGTTGCGTAGCGCACCGGGCCCGCGATGATGCCGTCGAAGTCTCGGCGGGTGAACACATGGCTCTCGCTGTGGCCGTCGTGGGCGTTGACTACTCCGCCGACACTCAGACGTTCTTTGACCGAACGAGACGACCCCACGTCGAGCCGTACGCCGTTGGACGCCAAGTGGCGTCTGACCAAGAGATCCAGGTCGTCACCGCAGAACGTCGCCGTTCGCCGGGATGCGACGATGGTTCCGGTCGCCAGGTCGACGACGGACACCGTCATGCCGGTACTGCCCACATCACACAACACGGTGGCGCCGTGAACCGGAACGGTCCCGGTGAATCGCAGGTACCGGAGCTGGGCAGCGGTTTCGGGCACGAGGTGCGAGGCAGTGGAGTGGCGATACGCGCTGATGGCGTCCGCGTCCTCGGCGAGCCGGTAGGCGATGGCCGAATACTGCACGGGTACAGACAGTCTCGATGCCACGGAATTCAGGGCCGCCACGCCGTCGGAGATGGTCGACGCCAATGTCTGCCCAGGGCTGCGCCGAATTGTCCTGGATGCGACGGGTGCCCGATGAGGGCTGTCCACGTAGGTCAGGATTGCGCGTGCACCATGTGCACCCGCACCGACTCCCACTACCAACACTCTTCACTCCCACCTGGGCGCGGCCCCCGCCACGTCCCGTGACATTCCATCACGGATCAGGCGACGGACGGCACTCACCAGGCCGACGCCGAGTCCGTGTCCTCGAAATCTCCGGCGGTGCGCCTCAGCTCGGCCAGGATGCGGACGAGCGAGGTCAATCGATCCTTTGCCAGGCCGGGTTTGCCGAACACCTGGTCGTTGAGCTTCTCGGTGGCGTCGACGGCGAGTGTTCGGCCGGTATCGGTGATTTCGACCAGCGTCGTTCGGCGGTCGCTCGGATGCGGAGTGCGTCTGACGTAACCCGCAGCTTCCAACCTGTCGACGGCATTGGTCACGCTGGTCGGATGAACTTGTAGGCGAGCGCTGGCCTTCGCCATGGGAATCGAGCCGGTTTTGGTGAACGTCAGAAGTGTCAGCAGTTCGTATCGCGAGAACGTCAGGCCGGTCGGCTTGAGTACTTCTTCGACCCGGGCGAGCATGATCTGCTGCGCACGCATCAGCGATGTGACAGCTGCCATTCCGTCGGCGACGTCGCCCCAGCCGTGTTTGGTCCACTGTCGGTGGGCCTCTGCAATGGGATCGAGTGGCAGCGGTGACGATGCAGACATGGATCCATCCTCCCACGAGGTGCGGCTTCGCCGCCCGTGTGTGCGTAGTAGGTACCCGTACCTACTACGCACACACGGGCGGCGAAGCCGCATTCGAATCACGCTGAGCGCAATCCTGGTGCGCATCCCGCTCTCACGGCATATTTGTCCTCGATGCGGGTGTGGCTGAGTGGCTAGGCACCGGCCTGCAAAGCCGTTTACACGGGTTCGAATCCCGTCGCTCGCTCGAAGGATCGAGGCCGACCAGTAATGGTCGGCCTCGATTCGTTTGCCCAGGGGTCTTCAGCTCGATGGGTTCCAGGGCGGTGCAACTCCCCAGCCCCAGTGGGGTACGGGAGCGTCCTCGATCACCTCGGCGCCCGGCTGCGAATTGGCGAACGCGAGACGCGTGCCCCATTCGGTGTAAGCCAGGAGCGCCGACCGGAATTCGGGATCCGCGGGCAGTTCGGCGTCGTCGGCCGCGACCGACATCAATTCCACGAAGCGACGGCGCTGGTCCGCTGTGATGTCGAGTCCGATGTGGTGCGAGAGCATCCGGCGGTATCCGCCGATGTCGGTGGTGTAGCGGTCGGGTCCACCGAACACTTCGATCCACCAGAGGGTGACGTGTGCGCGGTGTTCCTCCGTGACGCCTCCCGGAAACATCGGCGACAGCACCGGTTCGCGCTCGACACGGTCGTAGAAGGCGTCGAGCAGCCGCCTGAACGCTTCGTCTCCACCGGCCCAGTCGTAGAGCGTTGGTATCGCCATCGTCAATACAATACACAACGGTATTGTATTGACAAGGTAAGTTGCTGTTCATGGTGAACAAGACGGGCCGCGCGCGCGACACGACGATCGACAAGCGAGTCCTCGCCGTCGCAGCCCGCTATCTCGCGGAATCGGGATACGACGCCATGTCGGTACACCGCGTGGCGGCCGACGCCGGAACCACTCGGCAGAGCATCTACCGGCGCTGGCCGTCGAAGGCAGAGCTCGCCGAAGCTGCGGTGAACACCGTCACCGAGACGACGTCCCCGGAACCGGACAACGAGGAACCGTTCGACGCTTTGGTTCGCGAACTGACTCACTTCGGATCAGGTGTTTCCCGGCCCGGACGGCTGGCGCTGGTCGGGACCATGTTGCAAGAGGGCACCGATGCCGATGTGCGAGACCGGTACCGGGCCAACGTCGTCGCTCCGCGGAGACAACGAATTCGAGAGATCCTCGAACGGGCGCAACGGGCGGGATCGATCGCGGCCGACGCGGATCTCGACATCGTCGTCCCGATGGCGACCGGCTCTTTCTACGGTCGCGCCCTCGCCGGTGATCCGGTCCCCGAGCGTTGGCCCGAGCGAACCGCCGCTCTCATTTGGCGGGCTGCAGGTGGAGATCCCGAGTCTTCGGTCCCCCGGGACTGATCGTGCGCGACGACACGACCGGGTCGATCGGCGTCTCGCGATGCGCACCGGAGAACCGGTGGGTCCAGCTGTCGCCGACGAGTCGAAATCCCTCCCAGCGTCGACCGGCGAGCTCTTTCCGGTTACGCGTCGCAGCCGAGACGAGCCATGCCATCGCCTTGGTGTCGGACGCAAGTTCTGCCTCGGCCAGGATCGTGTCGTCGCAGTCGCGGAGTTGATAGGTAGCCATGAATCGATGGTCGGCTCGGTACCTGTGGAATTAGCTCGCATCCTGCTGGAAAATCGCTGTGAGTGTCGGTCTGCGCGCGTACCTTGTGTGAGGCCGAGTGGCCAACGCCGATGAGGAGAGTTTCCCGATGCCCGTCAAGAACTATCTGGTAGACGCCCCGTGCTGGATCGACCTCACCAGCTCCGACCACGACCGCGTTGTTCCGTTCTACGAGAATCTCTTCGGTTGGCACGCCGATGTCAGTGACGACCCTGACTACGGCGGATACACCACGTTCGTCCGCAACGGCGTCAGCATCGCGGGCCTCGGGGGCCAGATGCCCGGAACCACGGTCTCCGACGTCTGGAACACCTACATCGCATCCGACGACGCCGACGCGACCGTCGTGAAGGTATCGGAAGCCGGTGGGAAGGTGTTGTTCCCGGCAATGCAGATCGGCGATCAAGGCAAGATGTCACTCGTTCTCGATGCGGGCGGTGCCGTCACCGGAATCTGGGAGGCGGGAGAACACCGGGGCTACGGCGCGTGGGGTGAGCACGGAACACCCGTGTGGCACGAGCAGTTCACCCGCGACTACGCCGCCGCGTTGCCGTTTTACGAGTCGGTTTTCGGATGGACCTACGGAACTCTCGGAGATTCCGACGAATTCAGGTATTCGCAGGGCATCGTCGCCGGCGACATGGTTGCCGGGATCATGGACGCCGATCGCATTCTGCCCGAGGGATCGCCGTCGCACTGGCGCGTCTACTTCGGTGTCGACGACACCGACGCTGCCGTCGAGAAAGTGATCGAGCTCGGCGGAACACTCGTCGACTCGCCGGACGATTCGCCGTTCGGGCGGATCGCGGGGGTGGCGGATCCATTGGGTGCGCGGTTCCAGATCGCCTCGATAATCCCGTCCACTTAGCGTCTCAGCCTCGGCGAACTCCTGGATTCGCGCAGCCGATGCTCGTGCCGGTTGCCCGTTGAAGGGCGAGCATGGCACCCCACGGCCCGATCACCCACACGGGCCACGGGTACAGGAAGTTCCCGGTCGCGATCGAGGTGACAGCCCAGATCGACAGACACAGAATCCCGACGCTTGCCCACGTCAGTAGTTCGCGCGACATCGGTGGGCGCGAACGAACGGGCGTGATCGGCGTGGTCGTCCGGGCCGGCGCAGGCAGATCGCGGAGGATCTCATCGAGATCGGACCGGCTGACGGCGGCGTAGGCCCGGGCTGCGCGTGCGTCGAATTCATCGATCGCGAGCCGTCCTGACGCGACGTGTTCTGTCAGGATCTGGACTGCGCGGTCGCGTTGGTCGTCGGACACTCTCGGATCAGCGGATGTCTCAGAGGTCGGTCGATAGGGCATCGGAACTCTCCAGTGCGTCGCGGACAGTCCACTATGGAATGTCGTGAATTCAGCATCGACCTCCCACTGTGGAATGTCAAGGTGTGTGAAGATGGTCCGGTGACGGAAGTCGACCCACCACTCAACGCGACGGCCGCGTCGCTGCTCGGATTCCTGCATCGCGGGTCGATGACTGGCTGGGACCTCCATGCAACGGCAGAGGCGTGCATCGGGGGCTTCTGGACCGTGACGCGAAGCCAGGTCTACCGCGAACTGTCGGCGCTGTCGAAACGCGGGCTGACAGCCGAAGGTGACGTGGGAGCCCGGGCTCAGAAACCGTTCACCATCACCGATGCCGGCAGGTCGGCGTTCGCTCACTGGATCGATCGCGATCCGGGTGAGGCCACCATTCGTCACCCGCTGTTGTTGACCATGGCGTTCGCGGAACATCTGGAGCCGGGAAGGCTTGCGGCGATCCTGGTCGACCACCGTCGTCGGCACGCCGAGACGCTGGCTGCGTATCGGCTGCAGCGCGAATCTGCTTCTGATGCAAGCATGTTCGACATGGCCACACTCGACTTCGGAATCCGCTACGAGCAAGCAACACTCGACTGGTTCGATGCGTTGCCGACGGAGATGTCAGGCGAGTAGGCCGGGCGCTCTCGCGACCGTTACTGCCCAATCCGCGTCGGTGTGCCATGGTCGCAGGTCCCACGTGGAGAACCGATGCTCGGTGCGTAAGCCGACCGCGGCGAGGTCGTCGTCGAACATCTCGGTCGTGTACTGCCTGTCGGTGGCGAAGCCTGCGACGAACACTCCGCCGGGGGACAGGTGCGCCGTCATCCGCTCCAGCGCCGACTGCTCGGTGCCCGGCGTCATGAACACCATGACGTTCCCCGCTGCGATCACGGCATCGAACATCTGCCCCAGATCGAGTGTCGTCAGATCGGCACACCGGACGGTGATGTTCTCGTGCAGGCGGGCGGCCTCGACGAACACCGGATCGAGGTCGACTGCCGTCACCGAGTGCCCCCGCCTCGCGAGCTCGGCACCGAGTCGCGCTGTGCCACAACCGGCGTCGAGCACCGTGCTAACCGGAGCGAGGAGGGCGTCGACCATCCGTGCCTCACCGTGCAGGTCGACGCCGCGGGACTCCAGGCGCGCAAATCGTTCGACGTATTTCCGGGACTGAGCCTCGGTGTTCTCGCTCTGCCAGCGTGTCGGAGCCATGACGCCACGATAGCGGCTCGCGGATTTCTGCTCCGGAGGGTGACCGAATGCCGCCCTCGCTCACTCCGAGTGACCGTATGCCGCATTCGGTCCGAAAAGGCGGGGGTCCGGAAAGAGAACCTCAGACCGCTCCGAGTCTCCGGTCCACCTCGTCGCCGTCGAGGCCGAAGTCGTCGAGGGTGTACTTGTGAGCAGGCTTGCGTGCGCCGCTGCGACTGTCGGCGTGCACGGACGCCATCGCCCCCCGAGCGTCGTCGGTGAGATCGATGCCGAAGTAGCGATAGACCTGCTCCACCGTGCCCAGTGGATCGGCGACGAAATCGTGGTAGTCGACGTCGTAGAACCGATCGGCGTCGGCCCGCGAACGCGCATCGGCGAATGCGTGAATCCCGCGTTCCCACAACTCCAGTTGGGTACGGCCGATGACGTCTCCGTTGAATTTCCGGCTCCATCCTTCGGTGGCGTGTTCGGCGAGGCTGCACATGGACGGCATGATGGTGCGCGGCTCCCGGTGTGTCTGAACGACGAGTGCGTCGGGGTAGACCTGCAGCAGTTCGTCCAGCGCGAAGAGATGACTGGGATTCTTCAACACCCAGCGGCGGTCGGTGTCGTGCAGTCCGATGAGCTGGAGGTTCCGACGATGTCGACGGTAGGCCGGGAGCCAGCTCTGCTCGGACAGCCACGAGGAATACTTCGGTAGGTAGGCGAGGCATTCGTAGGCGATCGAGTGCACCGATTGACGCAGAAGCTGCCAGCATTCTTCGACCTCACCGGCAGACATGTAATGCACTCCCATGAACTCGGGATGCTCGATGTGATGCTGCGCAAATCCCCGCTCGATTTGATTGAATACCGGGTTGGCTTCCCATGTCTCGCGCGGTGGGCGCGGTTGCGGCATCTCGGTCAGCCACATCTCCAACCCTTGATGTGCCGGATCGACCGTCAGCAGGCGGTGCAGCGCTGTGGTGCCCGTCCGCGGGAGCCCGGTGACGAAGATCGGCCGTTCGATCCGCACGTCCGCATGGGCCGGATTCTGCGTCCAGGCGAGCTCGCTCAGCTGCCGCGCCACCAGAGCGCCGCGGAGAAAGAAGCGGCTCATCTTCGATCCGAGCGCAGTCAGCTCGGCGTCGCGGTGGTAGGAGTCGAGCAACACGCCGAGGGCCTCGACGTAGTCGTCCGATCCGAAATCCGTGAGGCCGGTGAATCTCGTCGCCGACGAATGCAGGTCCTCGACGGTACCGACGTCGGTGCGTTCCGTGCTGGTCATCGAAGTGCTCCTAATGGTGGTATTCGCCGCAGTTGACGTCGAGGCATTGGCCGGTGATGGCGCGTGCGAGCGGTGAGGCGAGAAAGACCACGGCGTCGGCGATCTCGTCAGGCTCGGGTAAGCGGCGCAGGTCCATCGTCGCCGCGGTCTGCTGGTAGATCTGATCGGTGCTCGTGCCGTATTTTTCGGCGACGTGCGCGAAGTATCCCTGCAGGGTCGAGCCCCAGATATAGCCGGGCGCAACCGTATTGACTCTGATTCCCTGGGGTCCGAGCTCACTGGCCAACGTCTGCGACATCGCGAGCAGCGACGCCTTGGCGATCTTGTAACCACCGTATTTTGGTTGTGAATGTCTGATGACGGCCGAGTTGATCATCACGATTGCCCCAGAGCTCTCGGCCAGGGAGGGCGTGAACAACTGTGTGAGTCGTAGTGTGCCGAACAGCGACAACTCCAACCCGCGTCGAATGACCGACTCGTCGGTGTGCGCGAGATCCTTCATCGACGGGATCGCGAACGCGTTGTTGATCAGAACGTCGATACGTCCGAAGGCCGAGGTGGCTGCAGTGGCAAAGGACTCCGCCGACGCGACGTCGGTGATGTCCACTGCAATGGGAACTGCCGTCCGGCCCAGCGCCTCGACCTCGCGCGCGACCGTCTGCAGGTAGTCCTTCGTCCGGGCACCGAGGACCACGTCGGCACCCGCTGCGGCGCTGCGCAAGGCGATCGACCGCCCGAGGGACGGGCCGACGCCGGAGACTACGACTACCTTTCCTTCGAGCATCGTCGACTGCATCGGGGTTCAGCCCAGCATTCGGGTCGCGACGGCATCTGCTCGCGCATCGATTCGCTGGGCGAAGTCCGCGGAACTGATTTTGTTGCTGTCGTAGTAGGGGAGTCGGGTGGGGACCTGATCGACGTCGACCACCTCCACCGTCGGGCCGTCGGCGGCCGTCATCTCGCGTGACACGCGCTGCCAACGGAACTGGGCGTAACCGCGGCGGTGCCCGGTCGTCTCGATCCAGTTGGACACCTGCGGATTTCGTTCGCTCACGACCAGCCGGATGTTTCCGTCCGGATCCGTCTGTGCCTGATCGGCCGTCAGTGACGTCTGGTGGTGAATGTAGTCGAGCGAGATGTACCACATGCTGCCGAGTTGAAAGCCTTGGTACGGCGCATCCGATCTCGGAACGGTGATGATCATTGCTTGATCCGCGCGTAGGTCGTAGTGCCCGGCGGACGAGTACTGCGTGCTCAGTCCACCCGGAGTGAGCCGCGGCTCGGTCAGCGTGTTGACCTCGAGATTCAGATAGAACCACTGCGGAAACTGCAGAAATGTGTGCAGTCGGCCGAGAAGCATCTTGCCTGCCGTCGAATACCGCTTTGCGACGGCTTCTTTCGTCCGAACCGCCGGTGCCTGCCCGTCGCTTCCGACGCGGGAAATGGCAAGGGTTCCTCGGGTCGCCGACCAGTCGCTGTACACCTCACGGACGACGATCATCGACGATCCTTCACCGAGTGTGAAGTGGTTCGGCAGCTCGGAGGGGCGACCGAAGTGGAGTTCGAAGGTGCCGTCGGGCGCGACGAAAATAGAACGATCGTCGAACGCAGTCAGACTGTCCGGCACGTCGACCGGGGAGTAGTCGCCCTTCAGAATCTGAAAGCTGAGATCTGTTGTAGATCCCCGTTTTCCGGTCACCGTGTACTCGCAACTATCGCTGATGTTGGCATGAAAGTAGAGAGTGTCGGGGTTGTCAAGGCCCATTTTCGTGTACGGCCCGGTGGAGGAGGTGAAGAAAGGAAACTGTGTGTCGTAGGCCCATGCCATCTGCAGTGATGCCCGGATGCTCCCGGCGAGGTAGTCGTACCCGTCGACGAGATCTTGATCGCTGCGAATGTGCGGTGCATCTTGGATGATCTTTTCGGCGGCCGCTATTGCCTCGGCGAGTGAATCGGTGAGCACACCCATCTCCTCGTGATTGGCGGTACAAATACGTACCGATCTGGTAGAACAGGTTACAGAAATGACAATAGAACGTGTTCCTGGGAGGGTCAATGGCTACCCGCACCTCGCCGCCGACGGATCGGGTCGTCGCGGTCCTGGACTATCTCGTTGCGCGGAGCGACCGTACGTTCGGCTTGTCCGAACTCGCGCGTTCACTGGATCTGAGCAAACCCACCTGTCTCGGGATCGTGACGTCCCTCGTCGACGCGGGCTATCTGGTGCGAGATCCGCGCGCGGTGACCTACGGTCTCGGGCCCGCGCTGATCGCAGCAGGCCGTGCGGCCCAGGATGCATACGCGCTCGGGCCGATGATCGAAGCGCGGCTGGAGCGCCTGGGTGTTGCCTACGGCACCACCTGCACTGCGTCGCAGGTCGTCGGCGATCGGATCACCCTGCTGGCGGTGACGGGGCCGGGCAGCGAACGGTCGGCGCAGGTAGGCCAGTCGTATCCGTTCGCACCGCCGATCGGACTGATGTACGTGCTCTGGGATTCCGACGACCGTTTCGAGGACTGGCTACGGCGTGAGCCCACTCTGCCGATCGCTCTCGATCGCGATCACCTTCGTGCGGTCGTCGAGCAGTGTCGGCGCACCGGCTACCTCGTCGAAACCCTCACCGACATCGGGCGCAGGCTGCATTCCGTCATGGCGGGCGTTGCCGCGCGCGAGCTGCCCGACGATGTGCGCGAGTTGCTGGGTGAGATGGTCTCGAGCCTCGGAGATCGGGTGTATCTGGGGGACTGTGATCCGGAGGACGTGCATGGCGTCAGTGTTATCGCCGCACCGACGTACGACTCGCGCGGCAGGCAGTCCATGGTGCTCACGCTTCATATCGGTAGATCGATCGGTGGCGCCGACATCGTCGAGCGGGGACGTGCGCTCGGCGCTGTCGCCGACGAGATCACCGCATCGGCAGGAGGGCGCCCTCCCGTCCGTTGACCAAAGCATAGAACGCGTTCTATTCTTCGATCATCGTTTCTGAACCGACTCGGTCCACATATGGACCGACCGATCGGAGGGCAATCGTGTCGATGGCGTACGAGCTGACGCACCTCGGTGCGCTCGAGGCCGAGTCCGTGCACATCTTCCGAGAAGTCGCGGCCACAGCCGAACGCCCGGTGCTGCTGTTCTCCGGGGGCAAGGACTCCGTCGTGATGCTTCATCTCGCGGCCAAAGCGTTCTGGCCGGCCCGAATCCCTTTCGCGGTGATGCACATCGACACCGGCCACAATTTCGACGAAGTTCTGGAATTTCGCGACCGCGTCGCGGGTTCGCTGTCGATCGACTTGATCGTCGCTTCGGTGCAGGACGATATCGACGCCGGTCGATCCGTCGATGAAACAGGCCCGCGCGCAACGCGAAACCGTCTCCAGACTCCGACGCTGCTGAGCGCAATCACCGCGAACAAGTTCGATGCGGTGTTCGGCGGCGCACGTCGAGACGAGGAGAAGGCGCGCGCAAAAGAAAGAATCTTCAGCTTGCGCGACGAGCACGGCAGATGGGATCCGCGCACCCAGCGCCCGGAGCTGTGGCATCTGTACAACGGGCGACACCGTCAGGGTGAACATTTTCGGGTCTTTCCGCTGTCGAACTGGACCGAACTCGACATCTGGCAGTACGTGGCATCCGAGAACATCGAATTGCCGAGCCTCTATTACGCGCACCGCCGTGAAGTGATCGCACGCGATGGAATGCTCATGGCCGCAACCAGATTCGTGACCGCTGCACCGGGGGAGGAGACCTTCGAATCCGTGGTTCGTTTTCGCACCGTGGGTGACGCCACCTGCACCGGGTGTGTCCAGTCCGCCGCGGCCGACGCGCACGCCGTCGTCGTCGAGATCGCGGCTACCCGAACGACCGAACGGGGCGCGACGCGTGCGGACGACCGAATCTCCGAGGCCGGCATGGAAGACCGCAAGAAGGAGGGCTACTTCTGATGTCGCAACTGCTGCGGGTCGCCACCGCCGGAAGCGTCGACGACGGTAAGTCGACGCTCATCGGCCGACTGCTCCACGATTCGAAGTCGATCTTCGAAGATCAGCTGGAGGCCGTGGAGCGAACCAGTCGCGAGCGAGGCGGTGACACAGCAGATCTGGCACTGCTCACCGATGGGCTCCGCGCGGAACGAGAGCAGGGGATCACCATCGATGTCGCGCATCGGTACTTCGCGACGCCGAAGCGCAAGTTCATCCTTGCCGACACTCCTGGTCACGAGCAGTACACCCGCAACATGGTCACCGGCGCATCGACGGCCGACGTCGCGTTGATTCTCGTCGACGCGCGCGTCGGGGTTCTCGAACAGACCAAGCGGCACGCGTTTCTCTCCTCGCTGCTGGGGATTCCGCATGTGGTTCTGTGCGTGAACAAGATGGATCTGGTCGAGTGGTCGCAGGATCGATTCGAGGAGGTGAAGGACGAGTTCCGATCCTTTGCAACGAAACTCGACGTACACGATCTGACGTTCGTGCCCATGGCGGCTCTCGGCGGTGACAACGTGGTCCACCGAACGCACCACATGCCGTGGTACGAGGGAACCTCGTTGCTGCACCATCTCGAAGATGTCCATATCGCGTCGGACCGCAATCTGATCGATGCGCGGTTCCCGGTGCAGTACGTGATCAGACCGCAGCGCGGCGAGTTTCGAGACTTTCGAGGGTACGCAGGCACCGTCGCCGGTGGGGTCTTCGGTCGCGGCGACGAGGTGGTGGTACTGCCGTCGGGTTTCACCACCACCGTCGCGGCAGTGCGCGGACCGGGCGGCGACGAGGTGGACGCAGGCTTCGCATCGTCGGCAATCTGTGTCGAACTGACGGACGACATCGATGTCAGCCGCGGCCACATGCTGTGCAGGCCGAACAACCGCCCGCTGGTCGGATCGGAGATCGACGCGATGGTCTGTTGGTTGGCCGACGATTCGACTCTCCGGGCGAGAAACCGCTACGTCCTGCTGCACACCACGGCAGCGACCACCGCGGACGTGGTGTCACTGGACTACCGGCTCGACGTGAACTCGCTTCACCGTGAGCCCGATGCGGAGTCGCTCTCGCTCAACGAGATCGGCCGCGTCCAGGTGCGCACTCACAATCCCCTGTTCTTCGATCCGTATCGCCGCAATCGAGTGACGGGCAGCTTCCTACTCGTCGATGAGCAGTCCGGTGCGACCGTCGCAGCGGGAATGATCACCGGACCAACTCCGGTGGCATCGAACGTCGTCTGGAGCTCGCCTCGGGTCGAGCGTGCACAACGAGCGTCGCGAGGAGCCACCGTATGGATCACGGGGCTGTCGGCGTCGGGGAAGTCGACTGTCGCCGCCGAATTGGAACGAATGCTGGTTGCATCGGGCAGACCGGCCTACCGCCTCGACGGCGACAATCTGCGTCACGGCCTGAACTCGGATCTCGACTTCTCGAAAGCCGATCGCGCAGAAAATGTTCGACGGGTCGGGGCGGTCGCCGAGCTGATGGCCGATGCAGGGTTGATCGCCATCGCGTGCCTCATCAGCCCTTACCGCGGAGACCGTGACGCTGTACGCCGAGCCCACGAGGAAGCAGGTATCGCCTTCTACGAGGTTTTCGTCGACACCCCGGTCGAGGTGTGCGAGCAGCGAGATCCGAAGGGAATGTACGCGCGAGCGCGGGCGGGCGAGATATCCGGATTCACCGGCGTCGACGACCCCTACGAACCGCCGGATCGCCCTGACCTGGTCCTGAGGCCGTCCGACGGCGACCGTGCAACACAGGCGTCGCACATCATGGAATTGTTGAGTCCGTGACGACACCAGATTTCGACGACGCCGGATTCGCTGCGGACGTGGCCCGGGAGGCCGGACAACTGCTGGTCGAGGTGAAACGCGCCGCAGCCGAAACGGGCCGAGAGCTGGGACGACTCGGGGACGCTCGGGCGAACACCTACATCCTGGAGAGGCTCGCATCCGAGCGGCCCGGCGACGCCGTCCTGTCCGAGGAGTCCGCCGACGATGCGGTCCGGTTGACTGCCGAGCGTGTCTGGATCATCGATCCGCTCGACGGATCACGCGAATACGGCATGGACGGGCGCGGCGACTGGGCGGTGCACGTCGGACTGTGGGAGGTAGGCAAGGGGATGACGGCGTCGGCGGTGTCCCAGCCTGCGATCGATGCCGTGTATTCGACGGCCGATGTCAGTGCACCTGCACCGCAGTCGGGTCGGCCGACGTTGGTGGTCAGCGATAGCCGTCCGCCCTACTACGTGGACGCTCTGGCGGCGGAGGTCGACGGCGACGTGGTCACCATGGGGTCTGCGGGAGCGAAGGCGATGGCGGTCGTGCGCGGCGACGTCGACGCCTATGTCCATTCCGGTGGGCAGTGGGAGTGGGATTCCGCAGCGCCGGTCGGTGTCGCGCATGCTGCGGGTCTGCACTGCTCGCGCATCGACGGAACGCCGCTTCGGTACAACCAGGCTCACCCCTACCTTCCGGATCTGCTGATCTGCCGCCAGGAACTTGCCGAGCCACTTCTGCGTGGAATCGCGAAACACGCCACACGCGAAGCGGACTCGGGGAGGGTCGCGATGGCTCGGGAATACATCAAGTCGCTCGTCAGTCATGATGCGACGAAGCTCCGACTCAGCGAAGCCTGCATCCGAGTCGAGAACGGCCGCGCCACCGGAGAATCCGGTGCGTTCATCAGAGACGAGATCGAGAACGCCGCACAGTACGCGGCGATCAGTGGAGTCAGAGAGGTCACTTTTCGCGAGTGGGACACCAACGTGGTCGCACGGTTCGTACTCGACCTCGACGGTGGCTCCGCGGTATCGGTGACCGAACATTTCGCCATCCCTGCCGGCGACATCACTGCCATCACCGCGATCATCGAACCGGCCTGACGTTACGTCGCGAGGTCGTCGAATGCAGTCTGCAACTCCGCGGTTCGGGCCTCGGAGTCGGACAGCACACGGGCTAGGCGACGCGCTTCGCGTGCCGTCGACGTTTCGGCTCGACGCGCGTCGGCTTCCTCTTCTTCGGCCGAGTGCAGTTCCGCGCGAAGCCGAACTATCAGCTCTTTGACCTCGGTGAGATGGTTCTGGGCGTTGTCCAGGTCGGCGGCTGCGGTCTCGGCGGCCTCGCGGGCCGACGCTTCGTCTTCGCGTGCCTCGTGCACTGCGTCCTGAGCGTCGGCCAACGCCTGACGGGCCGTTTCGTCTGACCCCTCGTCCTCCGGCTCGTCCTCCGGCGTCTGCTCCGGCGCCGAACTTTCCCTCGTGTCCTCCGGTTCAGGAACCAACGACAGGATCGCCGGCCCGAATCCGCTGTACGACTCGGCTGTGAGTACCCGTCCCGATCGCACACGGTCGGCGATTTCCTGGTCGGCGAGAGCAGCCCCCAGGGTCTGACCGACTTCGCGTAAAGCATCCTCGGACACGGTCTTTCCCTGTGCACGCGCCAATTCGGCAGCCTTCGCAGTAAGCGACTTGATGGCTTTCTGTCGGGCGGTGGACAACGCCTTGAGTTCGGCGGTGTCCGACTTTCGCTGTGCCTCACGCAGACCGTCGCCGAGATCGAACAGATCGGCGATCTCGTCGGGTGCTTCGCGAACGAGGTGATTGACGAGCCATCCGACCACTGTCGGTTTACGGAGCGCGGCGACGGCTTTCGAGAGTTCGCGATTGCCTGCGGTTTTGGCCTTGGCCGCGGCATCTTTGCGGACAGCGACGAATTCCGAGGGATCTACGGCGTAGAGGTGCTCGGCGATGTCGTCGAAGTCGAGTGGTTCGGACACACACTCATTTTGCACCACACGGCCGGTAACCGATCGAACCGAGACCGATCGAAAAGATGTGTGCCCCCGGCAGGATTCGAACCTGCGGCCTTTCGCTCCGGAGGCGAACGCTCTATCCCCTGAGCTACGGGGGCCCGCTGGACCTTCGGATACATCCGAGATTCAGCGCGCCTGTGGGCGGGTCCAACAGTAGCGCATCGTCACGGCCACCAGAAATCAGCCCGACAAACGGTTCAGTTCGCCGGAAGCGGCGACGCGCCCTTCTCGGAAAGGTACTGCTTCATCAGCGTCGCTTCGCTCTGCTGAGTGGAGATCATGGACTGTGCCAGCCGCACCAGAGCAGGAGTCTCGGCGTGATCGGCCGCATACTCCATCATCGACAGACCTCCCTCGTGATGCCTGAGCATCAACTGCAGGAACATGACGTCCACCGCCGGTCCGGTTGCCTGACGCAGTGCGGCCAGTTCGTCGGCTGTGGCCATTCCCGGCATCGACGCGACCGGTCCCGAACCCTCCGTGGACATGGAGGACATCGAGTGGCCGTGCTCGTCGCCCGACATCCATCCCATGTAGCCGTCGGTGCCGACGGGGGAGCGGTCCCAGACTGCCAACCACCCCTGCATCTGGCCGACCTGGTTCTGCTGCGAGGTGAGCATGTCGAACGCGAGAGTCCGGACCCGCTGATCGGTCGCGTTGGTCAGTGCGATCGCGGACATGTCGATGGCTTGGTTGTGATGCACCGACATGTCCTGTGCGAATCCGACATCCACCGAATCCGAGGCAGGAACCGAGTCGTCACCGCCCAGGAAATTGGTTCGGGCAAGAAATCCGAGAGCGAATCCGACGGCGATCGCCGCGATGACACCCAGCGCCAGCAGGGCCGTCTTCTGGGCCCTGCTGACGCCGTTCGAGCGTGTGGGAACCGACATCAGGGCGCGGGGGCCGTCTCGGCCGGAACGCCGGCGTCGGGGACCTGGGCGTCACTCGGAAGTTGCAGGTCACTCGGAAGCTGAAGATCCGACGGCAGTCCTCCGGCAGCGCCGCTCTCGCTCGCGTCGGGGGTCAGGCCTGCACCGTCCATCGGAACCGCATCCGCGCCGGGCGCGGAGGCGTCGAAGGGCGGCGGGTTGTCGGGATCGAACGATCCGGGAACCGTCGAGCAGCTCGCGCCGACCTCGGGGTACTGGTAGCGATTGAGTCGAAGAGCGTTGACGAACTGATCGATTCGCTCGTCGTCGACACTGTCCACCTTGAGCTGGTGGCCCCACGACTGCAGCGATACGGCCTTGTCCAAGCCGGGGTAAGGCGACATCAGCATGTACGTTTCGCCGTCGACCTTGTCGGCCAGTGTCTGGATCTCGTCCGCGGACAGCATGTCCGGGTTGTACGCAATCCACACCGCGCCGTGCTCGAGCGAGTGCACTGCGTTCTCGGTGCGGATCGCATTCGGGTAGACGACGCCGGTGCAGGTGGCCCACACGGCGTCGTGTGGCCCACCGAACGGAGGCGACTGGTCGTAGGCGACGCGCTGTGTCGGTGCGACGTGCAGCGCCGCCGGGTATGTCTGGACGACGACATCGGAGATCGACGTCGACGGATCCTGGTTGCCCTCGCTCGGTTCCCATTTCTGCGCCTCGGCGCGGTCCTGGTACTTCGGGAAGAGATTGACGGCGAGAATCGCGATCAATCCCACGACGACCACGACGGCACCGATGGTCAGCCAGGGAATCTGCCTCCCCTTCGGCAGGCCTGACTTGGTCGCGGGGACACCGCTGCTTTTCTTGGCGGCCTTGATGGCCTTGTTGGCTTTGGCAGCTGACTTCTTGTCTTGACCGCCGCTGTTCTTGCCTTGTCCGGCGCTGTCGGAACCCGTGGGCATCGCTGTCGTCGCTCTTTCGGTTGTCGGATGTGCGCACCCCGAGCGCACGAAGCTGGAATGAAATCCACGATCCGGGGCGACCTGGGATCGCAGAGCGTCACCACTCTACGTTCCCGAACTGAGCGGACGCTTTGAGGCCGTCGTGCGTCGGCAACCGACCACGACGGTCGGAGCCTGTCACCGGTGGCCACGCCCCGAAACACCGGCGGTCACTCCTCGGAACATAGGATAGGCACCTGTGACTCCCGCCGACCTTGCCGAACTACTGCGCGCGACCGCCTCACAGGTGCTCGCCGACCGTAGCCTCGACGCGTCCGTGCTGCCTGAAAAGGTGACGGTCGAACGCCCTCGTAACCCCGACCACGGCGACTACGCGACCAATATTGCACTTCAGATCGCCAAGAAGGTCGGCGCGAATCCGCGCGACTTCGCCGGATGGCTGGCCGAAGCGCTCGCCGCCGAATCGACGATCGACAGTGCCGAAGTTGCTGGTCCCGGCTTCCTGAACATTCGCCTTGCTGCCGACGCTCAAGGCGCGATCGTCGCACAGACGCTGGCCGCAGGCCCTGCGTACGGCAGTGCACGCACCCTTGCCGGCTCGAAGATCAACCTCGAATTCGTCTCGGCCAACCCCACCGGACCGATCCATCTCGGTGGGACCCGGTGGGCCGCTGTCGGCGACGCCCTCGGACGAATTCTCACCGCTCAGGGCGCCGAGGTGGTACGTGAGTACTACTTCAACGATCACGGCGCGCAGATCGACCGGTTCACCAATTCGCTGATCGCCGCCGCAAAGGGCGAGCCTGCACCGGAGAACGGCTACGCGGGTGCCTACATTTCCGAGATCGCCAACGCGGTGCTGGCCAAGAGCCCCGAAGTATTGGGAATGGCCGAGGTCCCCCAGGCGGAGACTTTCCGTTCCATCGGCGTCGAGCTGATGTTCGACCAGATCAAGAAGAATCTGCACGAGTTCGGTGTCGACTTCGACGTCTACTTCCACGAGAATTCCCTCTTCGAGTCCGGCGCCGTCGAGAAGGGCGTCGAGTTCTTGAAGAACTCGGGAAGTCTCTACGAGGAAGACGGCGCGTGGTGGCTCCGCAGCACCGAGTTCGGCGACGACAAGGACCGCGTCGTCATCAAGAGCGACGGCAACGCCGCCTACATCGCCGGTGACATCGCGTACTTCCAGAACAAGCGCCAGCGTGGATTCGACCTGTGCATCTACATGCTCGGCGCCGACCATCACGGTTACATCGGTCGGCTCAAGGCCGCTGCAGCCGCATTCGGCGACGACCCCGACACCGTCGAGGTGCTCATCGGTCAGATGGTCAATCTCGTCCGTGACGGTGTCGCGGTGAAGATGAGCAAGCGCGCGGGCACCGTGATCACGCTCGACGACCTCGTGGACGCCATCGGTGTGGATGCAGCCCGCTACGTGCTCGTTCGGTCCTCGGTCGATTCGAGTATCGACATCGATCTTGCATTGTGGGCAAGCGCGAGCAACGAGAATCCCGTCTACTACGTCCAGTACGCACATGCACGATTGGCGTCCCTGGCGCGCAACGCCGCCGAACTCGGTATCGGTGCCGAGGATCCCGATCTGAGTTTGTTGACCGCCGACCAGGAAGGCGAGCTGATCAGAACCATCGGTGATTACCCGCGGGTGGTCGCGAGTGCGTCGAACCTGAGGGAACCACACCGAATTGCGCGTTATCTGGAAGAGTTGGCGGGCGCCTACCACCGGTTCTACGGTGCGTGTCGCGTACTGCCACAAGGAGACGAGGAGCCGGGACCAGTGAACACCGCCCGTTTGGCGTTGGGTAACGCAACCAGGCAGGTGCTGGCCAACGGCCTCGCGCTGCTGGGTGTCAGTGCACCGGAGCGGATGTGAGTGCGCATCCCGCAGGGCCCAAGCACGCGGACACCCGAGCCAAGGAAGCGTGGTCGGAGCGCCCGAAGGTCGCGTCGGAGATGACGTCGCTGCCCGCGCACGTCTATCCACGCAACGCAGCGCGCGGCGACGACGGAGTGGTCACCCTGGCGGGAGTGTCGGTCACCGAACTCGCGGCCGAGTACGGAACCCCGCTCTTCGTGATCGACGAGGACGACTTCCGCACAAGGGCTCGCGAGATGGCTGCCGCGTTCGGCGATCCGGCTCGGGTGCACTACGCATCGAAGGCGTTCCTGTGCGGTGAGATCGCGCGTTGGGTTGCGGACGAGGGGCTCTCTCTCGATGTCTGCTCGGGAGGTGAACTCGGAATCGCGCTGGCGGCTGGGTTCCCCGCGAATCGAATTGCGATGCACGGCAACAACAAATCTGTCGACGAGTTGCACGCCGGAGTGCGCGCAGGCGTCGAGCACGTGGTGCTCGATTCGATGATCGAGATCGACCGCCTCGATGCCGTAGCAGCCGAACTCGGTGTTGTTCAGGACGTTCTGGTGCGCGTCACCGTCGGCGTCGAAGCGCACACGCACGAATTCATCGCCACCGCGCACGAGGATCAGAAGTTCGGATTCTCGCTGGCCGACGGCGCAGCCCTCGATGCCATCAAGCGCGTCTTCGAGACCGACAATCTGCGTCTCGTCGGGCTGCACAGTCATATCGGATCGCAGATCTTCGAGGTCGACGGTTTCGAACTCGCAGCGCACAAGCTGATCGGACTTCTGCGAGACGTGGTGTCGGACTTCGGAGTCGACAAGTCCTCTCAGATCGCCACCATCGACCTCGGCGGCGGCATGGGTATCTCGTACGTACCGAGCGACGATCCGCCCCCGATCGATCAACTAGCGGCGAAATTGCGGTCCATCGTGGCCACCGAGTGCGCGCAGGTCGGCTTGCCGGTGCCTCACGTCGACGTCGAACCGGGTCGTGCCATTGCAGGACCTGGAACGGTGACGCTCTACGAGGTCGGCACCATCAAGGACGTCACGGTCGATGCGCAGACTCGTCGCCGGTACGTCAGCGTCGACGGCGGTATGAGCGACAACATCCGCACGTCGCTCTACCAGGCGGAGTACGACTGCAGGCTCGTCTCGAGGGACAGCGATGCCGATGCGGTGCTCGCACGTGTCGTCGGAAAGCACTGCGAGAGCGGTGATGTGGTCATCAAGAACACGTGGATGCCCGCAGACGTCGGGCCAGGCGATCTGCTCGCCGTCGCCGCTACCGGCGCCTACTGCTACTCGATGTCCAGTAGATACAACCTGCTCACGCGGCCCGCCGTCGTGGCAGTCAAGGACGGAAAGTCTCGACTCGTTCTGCGTCGAGAGACACTCGAAGATCTGCTCAGCTTGGAGGTGCAGCCATGACGACGAAGCCGATAGGAATCGCCGTTCTCGGACTCGGCAACGTCGGGAGCGAAGTCGTTCGCATCCTGACCGAGAATGCCGAAGATCTGGCAGCGAGAGTCGGTGCTCCGCTGGAGATTCGCGGAATCGCGGTACGCCGTGTCGATGGCGACCGTGGCGTCGACGCGTCTCTGCTCACGGCCGATCCCGAGGCGCTGGTCAATCGCGAGGACGTCGACATCGTCGTCGAGGTGCTCGGCGGAATCGACGTGCCTCGCAAGCTGATCCTCTCCGCACTGGAGAAGGGCAAGTCGGTCGTGACGGCCAACAAGGCGCTGCTCGCGGAGTACACCGGCGAACTCGCCGACGCCGCCGAGAAGTCGCGCGCCGACCTGTACTTCGAGGCAGCGGTCGCAGGCGCGATCCCGGTCGTGCGCCCGCTCATGCAGTCTCTCGCCGGTGACCGGGTCACGAAGGTCGCGGGAATCGTCAACGGCACCACCAACTTCATCCTCTCCGCGATGGACGAGACCGGTGCCGACTACTCCGAGACGCTCGCCGAGGCCGGACGGCTCGGCTACGCCGAGGCCGACCCCACCGCGGACGTCGAGGGATACGACGCGGCGTCGAAGGCCGCGATTCTCGCCTCGATCGCATTCCACACGCGTGTCACCGCAAGCGATGTGTACCGCGAGGGCATCAGCAACATCACCTCGGCCGACCTGGAGATGGCGCGTTCGCTCGACTGCACGGTCAAGCTGCTCGCCATCTGCGAGCGCATCACGACGCCGAAGGGCAAGGAGCGCATCTCGGCTCGCGTCTACCCGGCCCTCGTACCGCGAGATCACCCGTTGGCCACCGTCAACGGTGCGTTCAATGCCGTTGTGGTCGAGGCGGAAGCAGCCGGGCGTCTCATGTTCTACGGGCAGGGAGCAGGCGGAGCGCCGACGGCGTCGGCAGTTCTCGGTGATCTCGTGATGGCTGCTCGTAACAAGTTCTACGGCGGTCGAGGACCTCTGGAGTCGAAGTACGCAAAGCTGAAGATCGCACCGATGGGCGACATCCTCACTCGCTACTACGTCAGCATGCAGGTCGCCGACAAGGCAGGAGTTCTCGCCTCCGTGGCCGAGGAATTCTCCAAGCGCGGCGTGAGCATCTCCACCGTCAGGCAGCAGGGTGCCGACGCGGGCGCCCGGCTGGTCGTCGTCACCCATCTCGCTGCGGATTCGGCTCTGTCCGAAACGGTGACCGCGTTGGAAAAGCTGGACGTCGTCACGTCCGTCGCAAGTGTTCTCAGATTGGAAGGCACCGAATGACCGTGCACACGCCGTGGCCAGGATTGATCGAGGCGTACCGCGATCGCCTCGCAATCGGTCCCGACTGGAAGACCGTCACCCTGCTCGAGGGTGGGACGCCGCTGATTCACGCCGAACGGCTGTCCGAGATGACCGGATGCGAGGTCCACCTCAAGGTCGAAGGCCTCAATCCCACGGGCTCGTTCAAGGACCGCGGTATGACGATGGCCGTCACCGATGCGCTCGCTCGTGGCCAGGAAGCTGTGCTGTGCGCGTCGACGGGTAACACCTCTGCCTCGGCAGCCGCATACGCGGCGAAAGCCGGAATGGGTTGTGCGGTGTTGGTACCGCAGGGCAAGATCGCGATGGGCAAGCTCGCGCAGGCAGTCATGCACGGCGCCAGGATCATTCAGGTCCAGGGCAACTTCGACGACTGCCTCGAACTGGCACGCAAGACCACCGCGGAATTCCCGACCATCGGGTTGGTCAACTCGGTGAACCCCGTCCGCATCGAAGGTCAGAAGACCGCGGCATTCGAGATCTGCGACGCACTGGGCAACGCACCCGATGTCCATGCTCTCCCCGTCGGCAACGCAGGCAACATCACTGCGTACTGGCGCGGCTACTCGGAGTACTTCCGCGACGGGCTGACGACCGTGAAGCCGCGCATGCTCGGGGTGCAGGCCGCTGGTGCTGCACCACTCGTTCACGGCGCGCCCGTGTCGAATCCGGAGACCATCGCCACCGCTATCCGCATCGGATCCCCGGCGTCGTGGAACGGTGCCGTCAACGCCAAAGAGGAGTCCGGCGGTGCATTCCGTGCGGCGACCGACGAGGAAATCCTCGAGGCGTACCGCCTCGTTGCGAAGTCCGAAGGCGTTTTCGTCGAGCCCGCCTCGGCGGCCTCCATCGCGGGTCTGCTCGCCGCGCGAAAGGAAGGCTGGCTCGACAGCGGCCTGCGCGTCGTGTGCACGGTGACGGGCAACGGCCTCAAGGATCCCGACACCGCGTTGGCGGGAATGCCTGTGGTGGAACCGATTCCGGTCGATCCGGTCGCCGTTGCGTCTGCCCTCGAGCTGGCGTAGTGGCTGAGTCCCAGGTCATGACGACAACTCTTCCGTTGGGCTCGACGGTGACCGCGCGTGTCCCCGCATCGAGCGCGAACCTCGGTCCTGGGTTCGACACCCTCGGGATCGCGCTGGGTCTCTACGACGAGATTCGAGTCACGACCACCGCTTCGGGGCTGAGCATTCACGTGGAAGGCGAAGGCGCGGAGGATGTTCCGTGGGGACCATCGCACCTCGTCGTCCGCGCGATCGAGCGGGGCCTCGAAGCGGCCGGTGTATGGGCGGACGGTCTGGATGTTGTGTGCACCAACGTTATTCCGCACTCGCGCGGCCTGGGATCGTCGGCATCGGCAGTGGTCGGCGGGCTCGCGGCGGCAAACGGGCTGGCAACCAAGCTGGATCCCTCGTTCGCGTTGACGGACGAGCAACTGGTCCAGTTGGCTTCGGAATTCGAAGGCCATCCGGACAACGCATCCGCCAGTGTGCTCGGCGGGGCTGTGGTGTCGTGGAGTGAGCCTGCGAGTGCGAGCGTGACACAACGTCGCTATTCGGCGGTCCGTCTGCCGGTGCATCCCGATATCCACGTCGTGGCTCTCGTTCCCGCGGAACGATCGTCGACCTCGCACACGCGGGGACTGCTCCCCGAGTTGGTACCGCACCGCGATGCGGCGTTCAACGTCAGCCGGGGCGCCCTTGCCGTCGTTGCTTTGACGCAGCGCCCCGATCTACTGATCCCTGCCACCGAGGATCTGCTGCATCAGGGGCAGCGCTCGAGTGCACTGCCTTCGGCGACCAAGTGGATCACGGCGTTGCGAGGGCGGGGTATCGCCGCGGTTCTGTCGGGGGCAGGCCCGACGGTTCTCGCGCTGTGCACCGAACCGTTCCCGGCCGATCTCAAGGAGCAGGCGGTGGCCGAAGGCATCCGCGTACTCGAATTGAGCGTCGCCGA
The DNA here is from genome assembly GCF_023264675.1 of Rhodococcus sp. (in: high G+C Gram-positive bacteria). Taxonomy (GTDB): domain Bacteria; phylum Actinomycetota; class Actinomycetes; order Mycobacteriales; family Mycobacteriaceae; genus Rhodococcoides. Next base: position 9,971 of record NZ_JAHFVG010000032.1, on the reverse strand, counting down.
CGGGGTCAGCATCTCCTGACGGCGTCTGGTCCTGACTCGCCGGTAGCCCGGTTCTTGCCGATGACGCAGATGGACGCTATTCTGTGGGAAGTCCGTACATCGTGCGCTTTCAGACGCCGTTTTTCGCCAGGGCATTCACGTAAACGTTTTCGGGGGGATTCACGCCCGAGTCGGGTGACGTTCTGGCCTCGATCCCTTCCGCAGTTCACCTGCGGCACCGGGATCGATCGCGTGTCCGAGGCGTCGCGATCGATGACGGCAATATCCGTGTTCGATACGAGATTCGAGCTACGGAACGAACCCTTGGCTGCGCAGACTGCGAGCGAGGGAAGGAAAGGACCTCCGTGACCGATACGGAACTGATCTCTGCGCCCGAGAAAACTCGTCGTGGAGCTGGCCTGTCCGGAATGGTGCTCACCGAGCTGCGTAGTCTCGCGGGCGAACTCGGCATCAAAAGCATTTCCGGCATGCGTAAAGGCGACTTGATCGCCGCTATCTCTGCACGTCAGGGCACACCTGCGGCAACGGCCTCGGATGCACCGAAGGCGACGTCTCGCCGTGGTGCTTCCGACAAGGCGCGTAACCAGGCTGCAGCTCCTGCAGCTCCTGCAGCACAAGCCGAGGTCGCTGCTGCACCCGAGGCTGCTGCGCCCGCCGCGGCAGCCGAGCAGAACGCCGACGAGGCTTCGGACGCACCCCGTCGCACCCGTGGTCGTCGCACCGCTGGTCGCCGCGCCGGTGCTCCCGACCAGCTGCCTCTGGACGACACCGCCGATCAGCCGAAGGCCGACGCAGCGCCTGTCGAGGCTCCTGCCGATCCTGCGTCCGAGCAGGACTCGGACGTTGCAGCAAGCGAACGGCCGCGTCGTAGCCGCGGTGATCGTGAAAGCCGCGGTGCAGCCGAAGGTAGTGACTCTGCACGTGGCAGCGCGGGCAATCGCGGTGAGAACGCCGACGCCGAGGGCAACCGCGGCGAGGTCGGCCGTTCCAACCGGGACAGCAACAACCGCGGTGGCCGAGGCGACAACACTCGCAACGACAACACGCGCAGCGAGGGCAACCGCAGCGAAAATTCGCGCAGCGAGGGCAACCGCAACGAAAATTCGCGCAGCGAGGGCAATCGCAGCGAGAGTGATCGTGGCGAGAACAACCGCAACCGCAACCGCAATCAGAATCAGAACGACAACCGTTCGGACGATCGCAACGGCAACGGTCCCCGCGACAACCGGGACAATCGCGACAACCAGGATGACGACGGCGATGGCCGCGGACGTCGGGGTCGTCGGTTCCGCGAGCGTCGTCGTGGCCGCGACCGTGGCGACGCAGGCGGCGGCGCCACCGAGCGCGAGCCCGAGATCCGCGAAGACGATGTTCTTCAGCCGGTAGCAGGCATTCTGGACGTTCTCGACAACTACGCGTTCGTTCGCACGTCCGGCTACTTGGCGGGTTCGAACGACGTCTATGTCTCGATGAACCTCGTGCGCAAGAACGGGCTTCGTCGTGGTGACGCCATCACCGGCGCCGTTCGGGTCGCTCGTGACGGCGAGCAGTCCAACCAGCGTCAGAAGTTCAATCCGCTGGTGCGTCTCGATACCGTCAACGGCGGAGATGTCGAAGCCGCGCGTAAGCGTCCGGAATTCGGCAAGTTGACGCCGCTGTACCCGAACCAGCGTCTACGTCTCGAGACCACGCCGAACATCCTCACCACCCGCATCATCGACCTGGTGATGCCGATCGGTAAGGGACAGCGTGCGCTGATCGTGAGCCCGCCGAAGGCCGGTAAGACCAGCGTTCTGCAGGCGATCGCCAACGCAATCTCGATCAACAACCCCGAGTGCTACCTCATGGTCGTTCTGGTCGACGAGCGTCCCGAGGAAGTCACCGACATGCAGCGTTCGGTGAAGGGTGAGGTCATCGCATCGACGTTCGATCGCCCGCCGGGTGACCACACGGCGGTGGCCGAGCTTGCGATCGAGCGTGCGAAGCGTCTGGTCGAGGCAGGCCAGGATGTGGTGGTTCTGCTGGATTCGATCACCCGTCTGGGACGTGCGTACAACAACTCGTCGCCTGCATCGGGTCGAATCCTTTCCGGTGGTGTCGATTCCACGGCGCTCTACCCGCCGAAGCGTTTCCTCGGTGCTGCACGCAACATCGAGAACGGTGGGTCGCTCACCATCATCGCCACGGCGATGGTCGAGACCGGCTCCACCGGTGACACGGTCATCTTCGAGGAGTTCAAGGGCACCGGTAACGCCGAGCTCAAGCTCGATCGCAAGATCGCCGAGCGTCGAGTGTTCCCGGCCGTCGACATCAACCCGTCGAGCACCCGTCACGACGAGTTGCTGCTCGCGCCTGACGAGGCAGCCGTGGTGCACAAGCTGCGTCGCGTGTTGTCCGGTCTCGACTCTCACCAGGCGATCGACCTGTTGGTCGACCGTCTGAAGAAGAGCAAGAGCAACCTCGAGTTCCTGATGGAGGTCTCCAAGACCGCCCCGGGCGCGATGGGTGACTAGGCAGCTCCGCTGCATGTGAGTGCGAATACATGACCCGTCATGTATTCGCACTCACATGGGGAACAACCCGACGGGTGCTGATGTTGAGCCACCTGTCGGTGAGGGAATTCTGGCGATTAGCAGGTCAGAACCTCTCTCTGGCATACTGAACGGCCGAGTCCGGTTCCGGTTCACGTCCTCGAACGGCGAGGGCGACCCGGCGACCATCTGAAAGGGACACCATGAAGGCAGGAATCCACCCCGATTACACGCTCACCACGGTTGTGTGTGGTTGTGGCAATACTTTCGAGACGCGCAGCACCACCGACAAAGAGCGCATCAATGTCGAGGTTTGCTCGCAGTGCCACCCGTTCTACACGGGCAAGCAGAAGATTCTCGACACCGGCGGTCGCGTTGCACGCTTCGAGGCTCGCTACGGAAAGCGCGCCGGCAAGAAGGCTGACGCCGACAGCTAGCTGTTTCACCGACGCCCGCCCTGTGATGTCTACAGGGCGGGCGTCGTCTTTTTTATCCCAGGGACTTTCGACGTGGAGCGGAGCACACACATCATGGCGAGGACGACGAAGCCTTCGGCCATCGACGACATTCTGGCCGAGCATTCGGGTCTCGAGCAGCAGCTCGCCGATCCGTCCCTACACAACGATCCAGCAGCGGCACGTCGCGCAGGCAAGCGTTTCGCCGAACTCGCTCCCATCATGTCCGTGCACGGCAAGTTGACGTCCGCAACAGACGACCTCGCCGCGGCACGAGAGCTGGCGGCCGACGATTCGTCCTTCGCCTCCGAAATTCCCGAGCTCGAGCAGACCGTGGAGACGCTGGAGCAGACGCTCGCGGACCTCCTGGCACCGCGCGACCCGCACGATGGCGACGACATCGTCATGGAGGTCAAATCCGGCGAAGGCGGCGAGGAATCGGCGCTGTTCGCGGCCGATCTCGCCCGCATGTATGTCCGCTACGCCGAGCGTCGCGGGTGGCGTGTGGAGGTACTGGACGCGAACGTGTCCGATCTCGGCGGTTACAAGGACGCCACGTTGTCCATCAAAGCCAAGGGTGACTCACTCGACGGTGTCTGGGCGCGACTGAAGTTCGAGGGCGGGGTGCACCGAGTGCAGCGCGTTCCGGTCACCGAATCTCAGGGACGCGTGCACACGTCGGCGGCGGGCATTCTGGTCTATCCGGAACCGGACGAGGTCGAGCAAGTGCAGATCGACGAGACCGATCTGCGTATCGATGTGTATCGGTCGTCGGGTAAAGGTGGCCAGGGCGTCAACACCACGGACTCCGCAGTCCGGATCACGCACTTGCCGACGGGAATCGTCGTGACGTGTCAGAACGAACGCTCGCAGCTGCAGAACAAGGCTCGTGCGATGCAGGTGCTTGCGGCACGGCTTCAGGCGGCGGCCGAGGAAGCTGCCGACGAGGAAGCAGCCGCTGGTCGGGCCAGTCAGGTGCGCACCGTCGACAGGTCCGAGCGCATTCGGACATACAATTTCCCGGAGAACCGGATTACCGATCACCGCATCGGCTTCAAGTCGCACAATCTCGACGCCGTCCTCGACGGCGAGTTGGACGCTTTGCTCGACGCGCTCGGCAAAGCCGATCGCGATGCGCGGATGCAAGCCGAATAGCTTCTCGCGCAGCGCATCCTTACGTTCGAAGAGGGAGACTGCTTCATGTACCAGCAACTGACACCGGCGGGCGAGAACGCGGTGAGCGAGCTGGCGGGCAAGTACGGCATCTCCACCGACGCGGTTCGCACGATGCTCGATGCGGTCAACGCAGGTCGCGGCTCGATGGCGCAGTTCAACATCCCCGAACTCGGCGGCGGCGGCCAATGGATGCGCGGCGGCATGACCATGGTCGGCAACATGTTCGACTACTCCCTCAAAGGACGTGTCGACGGCTTGTGCCGCGATCTGTCCGGAGTCCTCGCGCACAGTCAGGTCTATCCACCTGCCCAGTCTCAATCCCAGTCGGGATCGGGCTTCGGTGGCTCGTGGTGGCCGGGGGATCTGGGAAGTCCCAGTTCGAGTGGTGGTCAGAACGGTTCGCAGTACGCGGTGTTCCCCGGGGCGCGTCGTCTCGCGGTGCTCGTCGGCGGCCGTGTATCGGTGTACGACACTCTCGATCACTCGATCGGCGGCGTTCAGCAGCAACAGGGCGGTGGTCCGGGGTCGCTGGAGTTCACGAGCCAATACGGCACCTTCACGGCCGCGAGTTTGCCACTGGTCGATCCGGTGCAGACCGAAGCTCCGGCGCCCCAGCCGTTCGTCCCGGAGCCGTTCGTCCCGGAGCCTTTCGTGCCTGACCGAGCACCGTCGAACCAAGCACCGTCGAACCAAGCACCGTCGAATCAAGCATCGTCGAATCAAGCATCGTCGAATCAAGCGCCGATGAACCTGGATGAAGTGACGTCGGCGATCGAGGCATTGGCTTCTCTACACGGCAAGGGCATTCTCACCGACGACGAATTCTTCACCAAGAAGGCGGAGCTGCTCGCTCGCATCTGAGGTCTGGGTTTCGCGTCGGTGCGACGTGGCACGCTGTACGGGTGACTCGGAAACCGCTACGCCTGGCCATTCTGGAAGCAACCGCGACGCTGGAGGCTGCGGGTGTACCGAGTCCGCGAGTCGACGCCGAACTGCTGGCGTCTCATCTCGTCGGTGTCGAGCGTGGCCGTCTCGGGCTGGTTCCTCTCGTCGAACCCGAGGTGATCGACGCCTACGAACGCACGATTGCCCAGCGTGCCAAGCGAATTCCGCTGCAGTACATCACCGGCACGACGGCGCTGGGCAACATCGACGTCGAGGTGGGTCCCGGGGTGTTCGTGCCTCGTCCGGAAACCGAATTGCTGCTGGGCTGGGCTCTGGCGTTCCTCGAAGGCGTCGATCGTAGGCCTCCGGTGATCCTGGATCTGTGTACCGGTTCGGGTGCGCTTGCGCTGGCTCTGGCCAATGCTCGGCCCGATGCGCAGGTACACGCGGTCGAGCTCGATCCTTCCGCGCTCGCGTGGGCTCGGAGAAATGCCGACTTGCGGGCCGAGCGCGGGGACACCCCCATCACGCTGCATCACGGCGATGTCACCTCCGGAACACTGTTGCCCGATCTCGACGGCGGAGTGGATGTCGTCGTGGCCAATCCTCCGTACATTCCCGAGGGTGCGGTGCTGGATCCGGAGGTCATCGATCACGATCCGCACCTTGCTCTGTTCGGCGGCGGCGATGGCCTGTCGGTCATCGAGCCGATGATCAAGAACATCGCTCGATGGCTACGGCTCGGCGGGGGAGTCGGTGTGGAACACGACGACTCCCACGGGGATCGCGTCGTGAAACTATTCGAGAGCCGCCGCGTGTTCACCGACGTCGTCCAGCATCCGGACCTCGCCGGCCGTCCGAGGTTCGTCGTTGCTTCTCGTGCGGTCTCCCCGGACAGCTAGCGGCCCGGCCGCCATCGAACCCAGCCTTGCGATCCGCTTCGACGAGGCGAGTGACAGGATAGGGGGGTGAGCACCGTCTACGACTGCCAGCAGGCCGACTCTCGAGCAGCGGGATTGACCGCGGCCAGAGGTGCGCTCAAATCCGGCCGCCTTGTCGTCATGCCGACGGACACCCTGTACGGCCTCGCTGCCGATGCCTTCGACGGCAATGCCGTCACCGATCTCTTGCGCGCCAAGGGCCGCGGCAGAGATATGCCGGTCCCGGTACTGGTCGGGTCGTGGAGCACCATCGACGGTCTCGTGGGCAGTGTCAGACCACGCACACGCGATCTGATCAGAGCGTTCTGGCCGGGAGCGTTGAGCCTCGTCGTGCAGCAGGCGCCGTCGCTTGCCTGGGATCTGGGCGACGCGCAGGGAACGGTGATGCTGCGGATGCCGCTGCACCCGGTCGCCCTCGAATTGTTGCGCGAGGTGGGTCCGTTGGCGGTGTCGAGCGCGAACATCTCCGGTCAACCTCCGGCGACAACCGTGACCGAGGCCAGAGATCAGCTCGGCGGATCTGCTGCGGTGTATCTCGACGGTGGTCCCGCCGAGCATGCGCAGGCGTCCACCATCGTCGATCTGACGTCCGATAGTCCTCGGATTCTTCGCGCAGGCGCAGTGTCGACCGATGCGGTCGCCGAGGTGCTCGGTGTGAGTTCCGAGAGCTTGCTGCCGGGGAGTGTCGCGCGATGACGTCGCCCCGGTTCTTCGGTCCGGAATTCGGTGAGCTCGAAGCGTCCGATCCGGAGATCGCCGACGTACTCACCGATGAGTTGGACCGCCTTCGCGGCGGGCTCCAGCTGATCGCGAGCGAGAACCTGACGAGCCCTGCCGTTCTCGCTGCCCAGGGGAGTGTGCTCACCAACAAGTACGCCGAGGGCTATCCCGGCGCGCGCTACTACGGTGGCTGCGAAGTGGTCGACCGAGCCGAGAACCTGGCGATCGAGCGGGCTAAGGCACTGTTCGGCGCCGACCACGTCAACGTTCAGCCCCACTCGGGGGCCAATGCCAATCTTGCGGTGTATGCGGCATTCGCCCAGCCCGGTGACGCGGTTTTGGCGATGAGCCTTCCGCACGGCGGGCACCTCACACACGGGTCGAAGGTGAGTTTCTCCGGTCGATGGTTCACCGCGATTCCGTATCACGTGCGTCGCGACACCGAACTCATCGACTACGACGAAGTGCGTGAGCTGGCGCTCGTGCACCGGCCCCGCATCATCGTTGCCGGCGCGACGGCGTACGCGCGCGAGATCGATTTCGCTGCCTTCCGTTCCATCGCCGACGAGGTCGATGCGATTCTGTGGGTCGACGCCGCCCATTTCATCGGACTCGTTGCCGGACAGGCCATTCCATCGCCGATCCCGTACGCCGACGTCGTCTCGGCCACCACTCACAAAGTCCTGCGTGGACCACGCGGAGGCATGTTGATGTGCCGCGAGGAGCATGCGCGGGCCATCGACAAGGCCGTGTTTCCGTTCAGCCAGGGCGGGCCGCTGATGCATTCGATCGCCGCCAAAGCCGTCGCATTTCGGGAAGCGCAGACCGAGGACTATCGGCGGTATGCGGCCCAGGTCGTCGAGAATGCTCGGTCGATGACGACGGCGCTCGTCGATTCGGGAATGCGCGCGGTGTCGGGTGGCACCGACACTCACCTTGCACTTCTCGATCTCCAGCACCTTGGCGTCGATGGACGCACTGCCGAGGCGCGCTGCGGTTCCGCGGGCATCACGCTCAACAAGAACGCGATCCCTTTCGACCCGGCGCCGCCCGCGGTGGCGTCGGGAATTCGTGTCGGTTCGGCAGCGACCACCACGCAGGGATTCGACGCGGCAGATTCGGCTGTCGTGGGCAGCTTGGTGGCGCGCGCAGTGCAGGCCGAGCCCGGTACCACGGCTGGTGATCGCGAACTCGACGACATCCGGGGTGAGGTCGGCGCTCTCGTGGCGCGCAAACCCGCGTACCCCCGCGCATGACGCTCGACGTTCTCGCCCAGTCCGGGCAGGGAGCGGGTGTCCCGATCCGGGAGCTGCTCCTCGTTTTCCTCACCGCCGCGGTCGTGACATTTCTGGCCACCGGCGGCGTCCGTGTTCTGGCGATCAAATTCGGGGCGGTCGCCGCTCCGCGCGAGCGCGACGTCCACGTGACCCCGACGCCTCGGCTCGGGGGCACCGGAATGTTCGTCGGGATGGCAGTGGCGCTGCTGTTCGCTTCGCAACTTCCGGCTCTCGCGCGAGGTTTCGATTCTCAGTACGGCACCCAGGACATTCCGGCGGCGCTCGTTGCCGGTTTCGTCATCGTCGCGGTCGGCGTCATCGACGACCGGTGGGGATTGGACGCACTCACGAAGTTCGTGGGGCAGGTGACGGCCGCAGGTGTCCTGGTCGTCATGGGGGTGAGTTGGTACATCATCTACGTGCCATGGACCGAGGGCGGGTTCACCGTCGTTCTCGATCAGCTGCAAGCAGGCCTGGTGACGGTTCTGGTGACCGTGGTGATGGTCAACGCCATGAACTTCATCGATGGACTCGACGGTTTGGCCGCGGGTCTCGGCTTCATCGCCTCGCTTGCGATCTGCGTCTTCTCGGTCGGTCTGCTCCACGAGCAGGGCGGCGACACCGGTGTCTATCCACCCGCGATCATCGCTGCCACCTTGGCGGGTGCATGCCTCGGATTTCTCCCTCACAACTTCCAACCGGCGCGAATCTTCATGGGCGATTCGGGGTCGATGCTGATCGGATTGATGCTCGCGACCATCGCGACGAGTGCCTCCGGACGGATCCCGCTCACCGGATACGGGCCCCGGGATCTGCTCGGTCTGCTGTCGCCGTTGCTGTTGGTCGGTGCGGTGATGTTCATTCCGATTCTCGATCTCCTCCTCGCCGTCATCAGGCGAACGAGGGCAGGTCGGAGCCCATTCAGCCCGGACAAGATGCACCTTCATCATCGTCTGCTGCAGATCGGTCACTCTCATCGTCGCGTCGTGCTCGTGATCTACCTGTGGGTCGGCGTCCTCGCCTTCGGAGTAGTCGGATCGTCACTGATCGACCGACGCATCGTCGTACTCCTGGTCGCCGCCGGACTCGTGTTCGCGCTGGTGGTGACGGCGGTCCCGACGATCAGGCTCGACATGGCTCGTCAGCGCAGGCGGAGCAGGAATGCCGACAGGAAAGCACGACGGTCCTGAAGTCTGCTTCGGCACAGGTAGTCTGTGCGCCTGTGAGCTTCTCTCCTGCGCCTGTTCCCGATCAGTCCGACGCGATGCGCGCCGCCGTGCGATACGGCGTCATCGGTTTGCTGGTGCTGACCGTCCTCGGCGCTGTTGTCGCGACACTCGTCGCGGGACTTCCCGGATTGTGGGGCGCACTGATCGGGGCAGCGCTCGGCGGTGGGTTCATTCTGACGACGGCGTTGTCCATTGCGCTCACGTCGAAGTTTCCGCCGACGATGGCCGGTGCCGTTCTCCTCGGTGGGTGGATCGTGAAGATGCTGCTCGCCGTCGTGGTGTTGGCGGTCCTCAAGGACATGGATTTCTACAGCAAGAAGTCGCTCGCGCTGGTCGTGGTGTTCGCTCTGGTTCTCGTTCTCGGTGCGGAGGTCTATGGTGTGGTGCGAACGAAGGCTCCGTATGTCGACGAACCACCGTCGGCGACAGACTCCGACAATACGTAGTACGACGACCGGTCGTAATCGGTCAAGAAGTGGCCCCACCTACACAACGTCGTAGTTGAGTTGATAAAGTTCCGACCAAGTAAGGGTTCGACTGACGCGAATGGGACATTTCGCGTGCAAGAGAGCCCTTGTAGGTAACCGAAAGCGCGTGAGTTTCCTTACAGACGCGCCTGGATAGTTACCGAGTCGACGTGAGTCGCCGACACCCGACAGACGCTGGCCAGTGAAGACCAGGCCTCAGCTGCTGACGACCTCGAGCCGATATCGTCGACTTGATAGATCGTCAATGTCCGATCGAACCGCAGTCGTTT
>NZ_JAHFVG010000031.1 GCF_023264675.1 Rhodococcus sp. (in: high G+C Gram-positive bacteria) | reverse complement strand
CGGGAAGAATGAAGCAAGAAGATGTCACACCCACACCCCAAAAGGCATGAGCACCAAAAACATTCGGCACTGACATTCATCGACACACTGTTGAGTTCTCAAAGAACACGCACACACCATCGCATCAGCTTTCGCGTCAACTCCGGGGCTTACACGCTCGTGTCCCGTACAAGGTAATCTCTCACCTCATCCGGGGCTGCCAGCTCGCTCTGCGTCCAACCTCGTGTCCAAGTCCGTGAAGACTTGGTCGGTGTCCGTGTCGCTCTGACTCGACAAAAGTTACGCCAAGAAGAACTCCTTCGCAAATCGCCTGGTCAACCGCCTGCGTTCGTTAACAACAGTTCTCTGCGAGGTGTTCAGGGTTCGCCTACCGTGATCACATGTTGCTTTCACCGCGATACGGCACCGGTTCTCTAGCCGATGTGGTCCCGTCGGTCCTCTCCTACCTGGGTGTCGACGCGGAGACCGACCGACTGAAGCTGAACCTGGCCGACGCTCGACGTGTCTGCGTACTGATGGTCGACGGTCTTGGCGCCGAGCAGTTGGCTGCCCATCCAGAAGACGCGCCGTTCATGACGTCGCACTCTTCGACTCCGATCACAGCTGGTTTTCCCACAACCACCGCGACGAGCCTGAGCTCGTTCGGCACCGGACTACCCACCGGGGAGCACGGAATCGTCGGATATGTCGTTTCCCTCCCTGCCCACAAGCGGCCGATGAACAGCTTGCAATGGAAGCTCCAGGGAGCGGCGAGTTCGGACGAACTCCCCCTCGACTTGGTCCCCGAACAGTTTCAGCCGTCCCCCACCGCTTTCGAGCGTGCCGTTGCCGCTGGAGTTCGCGTCGTGCATGTGGGTCCGTCGATGCAGAACGGCTCCGGACTGACTCGTGCGTCGCTGCGGGGCGCCGAATTTGTGAGTTCGATGTCCATCGCGGACGTCGCGGCGCAGACATCGGCAGCGTTCGTCGATGCCGGGCCGACCTTGGTCTACGCCTATCACGGCGAGCTCGATCTGATCGGTCATGTCCGCGGCCCGACGTCGCTGGCATGGCGGCTGCAACTGCGACACGTCGACATGCTGGTCGAAAGCATCGCATCGCAGCTACCGGACGACGGTGCTCTGCTGGTCGTGGCCGACCACGGCATGGTCCAGATCGAGCATCGAATCGACTACGACTCGATTTCCGATCTCCGGACCGGTGTAACTCAGCTTGGCGGAGAACCGCGGATGCGCTATCTCTACACCCGGAGTGGCGCCACCGCCGATGTTCACGACACCTGGAGCAACCTTGTGGGAGACCGGTTCACCGTCGTCACCAGGGACGACGCCATCGACCGCGGCTGGTTCGGTCCCCAGGTCACCGAGGATGCCTACAGCAGGATCGGTGATCTACTGGCCTTGGCGGAGGATGCATCGGCTGTCATCAGAAGTCAGGCCGAGAAGAACGCATCCCGCTTGATCGGCCATCACGGGTCTCTCACTGCCGCGGAGCTGCTGGTTCCAGCGATCGTCGTACGAGGTTCCGGACGGAAGCCGGATCGTGTCGGTGCCCCGCGCTAGCGTTCCGTTCAGAACAAACGTTCGAAGCGCGTGAAACGGGGAGAGACATGTCGATGTTCGAGATTCCGAATCTGGACGAGCAGATCGAAACCGATTGGCGAGCATTCACCACCCGCCTGACCGACCGTCTGGCCTCGAACAACACGGTGTCCGAGTTCTCGGTGGTCACCAAGTTCGCATCGGAAGGCGGGCCGAAACAGGAGATGTTGATTCGCGCCACCACGGCGGGAGGCCTGGTCTGCGCAGCGTCGGGGTTGGTCGCGCCGCAGACTCCGTGGCGTCGCTCCGACGTCGAGACCATCCATGTGCTCGAAGAAGGCGCACTGTGGGTCGATCGATTCGTCGCGACGATCGTGCTGGAGATTCGTCGGAACTGGAACGTTCCTCACCCGTCTTTTCTGCTCGCGCCCGGAACGGAACGTGCATCCATGTCGGCCGGCGACGTCGTCACTGCATCCGTCCATGCGGACGAGTCCGCGCTCGCTACCGAAGTCGAGGGGGTCCTGCTCGCAACCTATGGCCACAGCACCGAGTCGCCTGATGGCGGCGGAAGCTTTGTCGTCGAGATCGACGGTGCACTGGTGCACGTCTACGTGGCCAGCGGGGACGAGGTCCGGCTCCACGCGTGCGTAGTGGAACGAATTTCAGGAAGAACACGAGCCGCAGAGCTCGTCGCAGATTTGAATCGCCGTCATCCCCGGTTGAAGTTTCTTCTCGTGGAAGACCGCGTGCATGTGGCAATCAGCGTCGACGCGCATCCGTTGGTGCCCCAGCACGTGATCGGCGCCGTCACCCGTCTTGCAGCATTCGTGTCCACCACGGACGACCGGTTCGCCGAGCTTCTCGGCGGCGCGATGCCCTCTCGGGATCGCGGCATCATGGCTGATGAGGCAACCGAGCTGTCAGCAGAGGAGGACGTACCCCCGCAGTTGATGACGCTCCTCGAAATCGATGCCGAGTCAGGCGGCGAAGTCGGTGTGGACGACGTCGTGTCGGTGTGCGGGGCAGACCGCGACAAGATCTCGCGATATGAGACGTTCTGCGCCGAACAGGCTCGATCGTGGCGCGAATACGCACGAGAGGCGGTACTGCGCGACGAGCCCGGTGCTGCCGATTACGAAGCGGAGGCGATCCCGTGGGACAGAATCGTTCGAGCTCTGCGACTCGCACTTCGCACCGTGGGCTTCTTCGACAACGCATGACGGGCGGGCGCCCGTCCATCACGGACGGGCGCAGGCCGTCAGACGATTGCTACGGCGTCGATTTCCACGAGCATTTCTTCCCGAGGAAGCCCCGTGAACACCGTTGTACGACTGGGCAATACATCGCCCTTGGTGTACTTGTTCACGAACTCGCCATAGGCGTCGTTCATCACGGCAAAATCCTCGCGCTTGGTGAGATACACGCGGAGCATGACGACGTCGTCGAACGTCGCGCCGCTCGCCTCGACGATCGCGCGGACGTTTTCGAGCGTGCGGGTCGTCTGAGCGGCAACATCTCCCGGAAAGAGGTATTCGCTGGTTGCCGGATCGACTGGTCCCTGGCCGGACACCTGGACGAACGGGCCTTTTCGCACCCCTTGCGAAAAGGTGTGGGCAGGCGCGGGCGCTCCGTCGGTTCGAACTGCGATCTTCTCGCTCATCATTTTCCTTTCTGTGAAACTTCGGATTCGGGCTTCCACCCCAGATCGGCAGAGATCGCTGCGGCCACGGCCACGATCTCAGGCAGAGTGGCCAGTACGTGGGCGTGATCGAGCAGCATGTCCGGGACCGACATGGATACGGCGGCAACTGTGTTTCCGGTGCCGTCTCGGACAGGAACGCCGACGCAGTTGACGAAGGATTCGTGTTCCTCGTGGTCCTCGGCATATCCCTGCTGGGTAACGAGTTCCAGCTCGGCCAGATAGTGCTCGGGTGACTGGATGGTCCGCTCGGTGAACTTCCGATACTCGATTCGGTGCGCGATCTCGACCTGCTCGGCGCGAGGCTTCGCCGCTACGAGAACTTTCCCGACGGCAGTGCAATGCAGAGCGGCCGGACGACCGATTCTCGAGTACATCCGAACGCTTTGCTTGGCATCGAACTTGTCGATGTACACCGCTTCGCCTCCCTCGTAGGTAGCAAGGTGAATCGTCTGCCCAGTGGAGGCATTGAGCGCCGCCAGGTGCGGACGGGCAATCGAACGAACGTCGCGTTGTTCCAGCGCTCGATTGGCGAGTTCGAACAGGCGTGATCCGAGGACGTATCGATGGTCGGCGTCGTGCTGGACGAATCTGTCCGCTTCCATCGTGCGCAGCAACCGAAGCACCGTGGTCTTGTGGACGTCGAGTTCACCGGCGAGCTGATCAAGAGACCGCGATTCGTCCCCGAGCAACCCGAGGATGGTCAATGCGCGCGAAAGACTCTGGCTCACAGAACCACCAGTTCCGCGAAGTCGACGCCACTCCACTCGTCGTCGGAAAGATACAATGCCGCCGTCAAACTCGACGAATCGAGGACCTGCGCGACGTCGCCATGGGCAGTGAGTGCGCCTGCAGCACAAAGATGTCCGAGACGAACGCGGCCGACCGCCGAGAGGCCCTTGGCCATTCCGGCCAGGTAACCGCCGGCGAAGGCGTCGCCGGCCCCGATCTTTTCCACCACGTCGAGAGTCAGCGCCGGCACATCGACGCGAGATGGCCCGTCGAAAGCAGTCACGACATGCGCATCGTTCTTCACTACCAAGTATCGAGGTTCGGGAAACTCGGCGCGCAACGCCTCCGGATCAGCGATTCCGAATACCTCGAACGCCTCGTCGGCACCCATGAACACAACGTCGCTGCCGCGGACGTGATCGGCCAGCTCGCCGGCCGCCCGGTCGATGCCCTCACCCCACAGCGCCGGTCGAAAGTTCACATCGAAACTGACTGTCGACGCCGACGCCAGGAGGGCTCGGGTCATTCCCCGAGCCGTTTCCGAGAGCGCGACGGTAATTCCCGAGAAATGAACCATCTCCGAGTTACGGACCAGCGACTCGGCGGGTGCTACCGAAATGTCTGCGACCGACAGCGCGCTGGCTGCCGATCCGGCCCGAAAATAGGTCATCGAACTGTCGCCGAGCGCCAGATCACCGCTGGCGCCGGTGCCCGCGCCCCGCGCTTTGACGTACATCCCCGTCGGACGCGATGGATCGATCGATACGGCGGAGACGTCGACTCCGGCATCGTCCAGCTGCCGGACCAGGTACCGGCCGAAACCGTCGTCACCCACGCGCGAGATCCATGCCGCCGACACCTCGAGTTGGACGAGGACTCGGGCGACGTTTGCCTCCGCTCCCCCTGCTGATCGCCGGAACGACTCGGAATCCTCGAGGGGGCCGGGTTCGGCGACGAGTACCGCCAACCCCTCGCCGACGCACACAACCCGAGACGACGTCACAAAAGATCTCCTTCGAATGCTTGCGGGTTTGCCCTCCGTAGATGCACACTACTAATCACAAACATTTTACGCAACATGCGTTGCAAAATACGCAACGCAATGAGCGTCGTACGGAGGACCTACCTTGATCGACTCGAATGCCGTGAATGCTCTTCGCACACAAGCGATCGGCCCGGAGCACAAGTCACTGCCTGCCGACTCCTGGGGGCGCTCGATCGAGGATTTCGTCGCCGCGCAGCCTGAACTGAACAGGTTCCACACGCCGTTGTTGACGGTCGACAACGCAAAGATCGACCACAACATTGCGGTGATGGCGGCGTGGGCCGAGGAGGCCGGTGTGAAGCTCGCACCCCACGGAAAAACAACGATGGCGCCCGTTCTGTGGAAGCGCCAACTCGACTCGGGTTCCTGGGCAATCACTTTGGCGACCATCTGGCAGGTACAGCTTGCGCGACGCTTCGGAGTCGAACGAATCATGCTCGCCAACTCCGCCGTCGATCCGGTCGGGCTGAGATGGCTGGCAACCGAACTCGACGCGCATCCCGAATTCGAGTTCTACTGCTGGGTAGACGGTCTGCGCACCGTCGAGGCAATGGACGCCGTGCTCGGCGAGGCCGGCTCTGCGCGCCAGATCGCCGTGATCGTCGAACTCGGAGGCGACCACGGTCGAACCGGGGCCCGTAGCGTCGAGCATGCCCGTGACATCGCCGAGGCGGTGGCCGCGTCTCCGTATCTGTCGCTGGCCGGGGTCGGCGGATACGAAGGTGCGCTCAGCCACGACCGATCCGAGGCCGGTCTTGCCGCTGTGGCCGATTATCTTCGCGCAGTCCGCACCCTCCACCAGGATCTCGACGCCGCCGGCCTCTACGGCGACCATGCCGTCGTCACGGCCGGAGGTAGCGCGTACCAGGATCTCGTTGCCCTGCACCTCGCATCGCTTGCCGACGAGAACGGAACCAACGGTGTTCCGACCTCGGTGGTTGTGCGATCGGGGGCGTACATAATTCACGACGACGGCTTCTACTCGCAGATCTCTCCCATGATTCCGAGTCGATCCGATCATCCCCTCGCCGCCGCGATGCACGGATGGGCGCGCGTGGTCTCTCGTCCCGAACCTGGACTTGCACTCTTGGATGCAGGCAAACGGGACCTCCCGTACGACGAAGGCCTGCCCGTTCCGCAGTCGGCATCGGGCGAGGTCACCGCACTCAACGATCAGCATGCGTTTCTCCGTTTTCCCGACGATGACGCAGCTGCTCCGGTGGGAACTGTTGTACGGCTGGGCCTCTCGCATCCGTGCACGGCGTTCGACAAATGGCGTCTGATTCCCGTCATCGATGATTCCGACTCCGACAACCCGCGCGTCGTGGACTTGATCCACACCTTCTTCTAGGACTCGAACACATGAAACTATTGATTCGCGGCGCCGATGTGGTCGACGGAACGGGATCACCGCGGTTGCGACGCGACGTACTGGTCGACAACGGCCGGATCGCCGCCGTCACTGCACCGGACGAGACCGCAAGCGCCGACCGGGTGATCGATGCACAGCCCGGCCATGTTCTCTCCCCCGGCTTCATCGACATGCACGCACATTCGGATCTTCGGTTGCTCACCGATCCGGGGCACTTTCCCAAGATCAGTCAGGGTGTCACCACGGAGGTCATCGGTCAGGACGGTATCGCCTACGCCCCCATCGACGATGCGACGCTCGACATCGTTCGACGCCAGATCGCCGGCTGGAACGGCAATCCGTCGGACCTCGATTTCTCGTGGCGCTCGGTGGCCGAATACCTGACGCGTCTTGACCAGGGCATCACACCGAACGCCGCCTACCTCGTCCCACAGGGCACGTTGCGCTACCTTGCCGTCGGCGGCGATCAGCGACCTGCGACACCGCGCGAGATCGGCCGGATGCAAGAACTATTGGCTCAGGGTTTGAGCGAGGGCGCCGTCGGGATGTCGAGCGGCCTCACCTACACGCCCGGCATGTACGCCGATACCGGCGAACTTCGCGCATTGTGCGAGGTGGTTGCCGATTTCGGTGGCTTCTATGCCCCGCACACCAGATCCTATGGAGCAGGTGCGCTCGAGGCCTACCAGGAGATGCTCGATCTGGCGCGAGACACCGGATGCGCACTGCACCTGACCCACGCGACGATGAACTTCGGTGTGAACCGCGGCCGCGCACGGGAATTCCTCGACAAGGTCGATTCTGCGATCGCCGACGGCTGCGACGTCACTCTCGACACCTACCCCTATCTGCCCGGAGCCACCACGTTGTCGGCGCTGCTTCCCAGTTGGGCGATGTCGGGTGGACCGGATCAGGCGCTCGCTCGGATGGCCGATCCCGCCGTGCGTGCGCGGATCACCGAGGACGTCGACGTCAACGGTTCCGACGGATGTCACGGCGTGACGGTGGAGTGGGAGACGATCCAGATCAGCGGCGTCGCCAACTCCGAACTCGACGGGTACGTCGGCCGGACCATGATCGATATCGCGACCGACCGCGGCGAATCTCCTGCCGAGGTGTTCTTCGACATCCTCCAACGCGACCAGCTCGCGACGACGATCCTTCAGCACGTCGGTCACGAGGAGAACGTTCGCGAAATCATGGCGCATCCGCAGCACATGGGTGGCAGCGATGCCATTCTCGTCGGTGAGCGGCCGCATCCACGTGCGTGGGGAACGTTCCCCCGGTACCTCGGTCACTATGTGCGAGAGGAGCAGCTGCTCGGACTGGAGGAGTGCATCAACCATCTGACCGGACGCCCGGCAGCGCGACTCGGCTTGACCGATCGCGGCACCATCGCCGAGGGTCACGCCGCCGATCTGGTTCTGTTCGACCCCGACACCATCAGAGACACGGCAACTTTCGACAACCCCAAACAGCAGGCGATCGGTATCAGCCATGTCCTCGTCAACGGCAGCCTTGCCATCGACAACGGCTCACCCACCGGCACACTCGCCGGCCATTCACTGAGGACGACGCGATGAACGCACTACAGACGATCCTCGACGACCGAGCCCTCGCAGTCGTTCGAGCACCGACCATCAGCGACCCGACCGCGCTCGCCGACGCCTTGGCGCGAGGTGGGATCAGGGCGGTCGAACTCACATTCACCACCCCTGACGTCCTCACCCTGATCAGGAACGCGGCGGACGGTGGAGCAGTGATCGGCGCCGGAACGGTACTCACTGCCGAGCAGGCACGTGCCGCCATCGATTCCGGTGCCCAGTTTCTGGTAACACCGGGGCTTCGTCCTGCAGTCGCCGAGGTTGCCGCCGCCCGCGGGGTTCCCGTCATGATGGGAGCGCTCACTCCGAGCGAGGTCATGGATGCGCTCGATCTCGGTGCTGCCGCGGTGAAGATCTTCCCCGCGAGGGCACTGGGAGCAGCCCACTTCAAGGACCTTCTCGGTCC
The DNA here is from genome assembly GCF_023264675.1 of Rhodococcus sp. (in: high G+C Gram-positive bacteria). Taxonomy (GTDB): domain Bacteria; phylum Actinomycetota; class Actinomycetes; order Mycobacteriales; family Mycobacteriaceae; genus Rhodococcoides. The sequence goes on along the minus strand of NZ_JAHFVG010000031.1, from coordinate 56,362 downwards.
GCTTCCCGACGCCCCCTTGGTGCCCTCGGGCGGCGTCAACGCATCCAACGCCGCAGATTTCCTCGCGGCGGGTGCGGTCGCCGTCACCGCCGGAACAGACGTCGTCTCACCGGCCGCGGTCGCGGCCGGGCAATGGGACGACATTGCCGCACGCGCACACATTTTCGTCGAGTCACTGGGCACACGCCCCCTTCCGAAAGGTCACTTATGAGTACCGCTGTCGACTGGCTGAGGACGTCCACCCCCGGTCTTCTCGTTCTGTGTGGCCTCGCCATCGCAGTACTTCTCGTCGTCATCATCAAGGTCAAGCTCGAGCCCTTCGTCGCGTTGCTGATCGTCGGCCTCGGGCTCGCACTGGCCGCAGGGTTGCCGGTGTCGGAGATCGTCGGGACCGCCATCAAGAGCAACGAATCGCTGCTCGAAACCGGCTTCGGCGGAATCCTCGGGCACATCGCGGTGATCATCGGCCTCGGTACGGTGCTCGGCGCGATTCTCGAACGATCCGGTGGCGCACAGGCATTGACGTCGAAGCTACTCGGAATCTTCGGCGAACGCGGTGCACCGATCGCGATGGGTCTGCTCGGGCTCATCTTCGGAATCCCGGTATTCTTCGACATCGGTATCTTCGTGCTCGCGCCGTTGGTCTACGTCGCCGCCAGGCAGGGCGGAAAGTCTCTGGTGCTGTACGCACTGCCGATGCTGGCCGGTCTGTCGATGACTCACGCCTTCCTCCCCCCGCATCCCGGCCCCGTTGCCCTCGGCGGTTTGCTCGAGGTCAACCTCGGCTGGTTGATCCTGATGGGATTCGTCTGCGGAATACCAGGATTCATCGCTGCAGGTCTGGTGTGGGGTAACTGGATCGGCAAGCGCGTCATCGTGGACGTACCGGAAGACTTCATCAACGACGCCGATGTGGAACCCGAAGGCACCGGCGGCACGTCGGTCGCGACCAAGCGCCCCGTCGTCACCACTCCCCCGTCGGTCGGTCTCATCGGCACGATCATCGCCGTGCCCCTTGTCCTGATTCTCGGCGCGACATTCGGAAGCATCCTGCTCGACCCGGGCAATCTCCTCGAAGTACTGACCTTCCTCGGAACGCCTGCCGTCGCGCTGCTGATCGCCGTTCTGATCGCGTTCTATGTTCTCGGAATCAGGCGCGGCTCCACGGTTCAGGAACTCAGCACACTGACCGGAGAATCCCTGCGGCCTGTCGGCATGCTGTTGCTGGTCGTCGGTGCGGGCGCCTTCTTCGGCAAGGTCATCTCCGCGACTGGCATCGGAACCGCACTCGCCGACGCCATGGCCGCCGCGGGCCTACCGATCATCGTCCTGGCCTACGTCATCAGCTGCGCACTGCGTATCGCGCAGGGATCCGCGACGGTCGCGATCGTGACCACGGGCGGCATCGTCGGACCGTTGGTCGCGGCTCAGGACTATTCGCCGATGGCCACCGCATTGGTCGCCATGGCCATCGCGTCGGGCTCGATCATCCTCAGCCACGTCAACGACGGCGGTTTCTGGATTATCTCGAAGTTCTTCAACATGACGGTCAAACAGACCCTGCAGACCTGGACGGTGCTCGAAACGATTCTGTCCGTCGTCAGTTTCGCAGTAGCGGCAGTGCTGTTCGCGATCGTCGCCTAGGTTCCGAGTTGGTCGCCGACGAAATGCGTGTTGTCCGCCGACAGTTCGCGATTGCCTGCCCGCGCGATGAGGGCGTCGATCCTGTTGTCCAGGCTGTGCGCCTTCTCGACGACGTCGAGGGTGCGCAGATCGCCCTCGGCGCGCGTGACCAGGTCGGCGACTCGAACCAGCGCGGCGACGCGGTCGACGAGTTGCGACCACACCGCGTCGAGAGCGGTTCGGCGGCTCGCCACCTGAGCTCGGGTGGCATCGTCGAACATCATGGCGGCGATGCCGTCGAGTTCGTCGGCGATCTCACGCAGGGAGTTGGTATCGACTGCGACCTGGGTGAGTTCGTCGACGAGATCGAGTTGCGTTCTTTGCACCACGAAGTGGTCGGAGCGCCAGGCGGGCGAGAGCTGCACCTGATCGATCGACGACCCGGCGAGGAATAGCAAGGTCTCGTAGCGGTCGGTGAAGACGTCGTCTTTCTGGTCGGCGAAGTCCGCCATCACGGACGAGGCACGATCGCCGAGCTCTTCGAACCGGGTGTTCTTCGCGACCTCGGCAACCCGGTCGGCAGCGGAATCGAGCATCGAGAGTCCGGTACGAACGGCCACGGTTCCGGTTTCCTGCTTCGGCACAGGAGTATGGATCAAGGCGTCGAACAGGGCATCTCGCTGGGTGAGATCGAGATGTAGGCCGTCGCGGCGGTCGCGGCGCACCGCACGGACTCCCGTCGCATAGTGCTTGGTGGACATCACCAGCGCCGTACGCAGATGTTCCAGCCTTTTGGCCAGTTCGGCGGCGCGCATTCGGTAGACCAGAGCCGAGCCCGGCTTGTTCTTGGTGTCCTTGGCCAACCATCGCCGGCGTTCGTCGTCGAGTACTCGGATCGCGGCGAATCCGCCGACCGACGGCAGTGGCTTTCCGGCACGACGGCGCTCCGCGAGGATCGCGCGGGTGTCCTCGTCGAGCCTTCCCGCAGCGATGGCGACCGCCGCAGCGTCGGACAGTGCGGCACGCCGACCGTCCAGGCGGGCGCGTTCGCACCACCGCCTGACTCGTTCTTCGACGCGTTCGCGATCGCTGGTGATCTCGACATGATCGGGCATGATCAACTCCTCGGACAATCCTCGCCTTCCACTGTCCCAGAATTTCGCGACCCGTGGGGCAGGGCCCCTGCCGGCCTCACACCTGGCTCCGCCGATCACGCAGGAGGCGACGAGCCGTCGCGGATCAGTTGCTTGGCCTCGTCGAGTCCTTTCCAGACGTTCCACATCAGCACGCCCTCGACTGCATTCGAATCGTCGACGTAGTAGACGGTCCCTTCCGTGGGCTCGTCCTGCCAGTCCTCGACCGTGCGCAACGACGTCGACACGGTCCCGACAGCCTGATAGCCGTCGTCGAACACGTCGGAGTAGAAGTACGGAGTGTAGGTGTAGGGATCGGTACCGCCCGCCATGATGCGACCTACCGCTTTTCCCATCTCGTTGGCATTGTCGACATGTTCGATTCGGCGGCGACCGAGGATCGCGTCGGGATAGTTCGCGACGTCGCCCGCGGCATGGATGTGCGGATCCTCGGTGCGCAGGAACTCGTCGACGACGATGCCGTTGTCGGTTCTCAACCCCGCGCTCTCCGCAAGCGCGACATTCGGCCGGACACCGAGGCCGAACACGATGGCATCCGCCTCGACTGACGAACCGTCGTCGAGCTGCAGTTGTACCCGCGCCGACGCCTCGGCCCCTGCCGTCACCCTGACTCCTCGGCGCACGGTGACGCCATGATCGGTGAACTTCTTGTCGAACGACGCCGCCAGCGACTCCGGGAACATGTGAGACCCGAGAACGGGATCGCTCGTCACCACGGTGACCTTCACGCCGTTCGACGACAGCGCCGACGCGATCTCGGTACCGATGTAGCCGCCGCCAACGACCACGATGTGCGATGCCGTCCGAGACTGCTCACGAAGGGCTCGATAGTCGGCGAACGTCCTGAAGTAGATGACGCGAGGGCTGGGAGCGAGGTCGAGTTCGACGGGTGACGCACCTGTCGCGAGAAGAAGCTCGCCGTATTCGTGAACGTCCTCGGCCTCGGTTGTGACAGTGCGCTTTTCACGATCGATGGACGCCACCCGAGTGGTGGTGTGGATCTCGGCACCGGTGTCCGACGCCGTGTCGAGCGACGCCTGGTCGCGCCCGAAATCAGCGTCCGTCCACAACTTCTTCGACAGCGCAGGCCGCGAATAAGGCTCGTCGCTGTCCGCCGAGAAGATACCGATGGAGCCGGACTTGTCGCGCTCACGGATTCCACGTGCCGCGCTGTCGGCGACCATGCCGCCACCGACGATCAGGTAGTCATAGCGCACGATGCACTCCTTGCAGTAGAGAAACGTTGGTTTCGTCTACCCCGGATGTGCGTCAGACAATCACGACGTCGATTCCGGCCGCACGGAACGGTTCGACCTGCTCGGCGCTCGCCCCGGAGTCGGTCACCAGCGTGGTGCCCGGTGGAATGGGTGCCCACGCATGAAAAGGTTTCTGTCCGAGCTTGGCGGAATGCGCAAGTACATACGTCTTGCCCGCCCGTTCCATCATCATCTCCTTGAGCCGCGTCTGACGCAGCTCCGCCTCACAGATACCGAACTCTGCCGTGACTGCATCGGCCCCGAGAAATGCGCGGTCGAACGAGACCCGCTGCAACGACGCTTCGGCGATGGGCCCGACGAATCCCTGGCTGAGGTGACGCAGAGTTCCGCCGAGGCACTCCACCCGAACGGAATCCGCGTCGGCGAGCGCCTCGAGGGCCGTCAATCCCGCCGCGATGACCGTGAGGTTCTCGGCGTCGCGGAGAAACTCGCCCATGGTCCCCACCGTCGTCCCGGCATCGAGCAGCACGGTCTCACCCGGGTTGATCTGGCCGGCAGCCCATTCGGCGATGGCCCGCTTGGCTTCGAATCCTTCGAGCGCACGCTGGCGTAGCGAGGATTCCGGATGCGGGTCGAGAGCGATAGCGCCGCCGTAGGTGCGCGCCATCAACCCCTGCGACGTGAGCTGACTCAGATCGCGCCGAATGGTGGACGCCGTGACGCCGAACTGCGTCGCCAACTCCTCGACGCTCGCAAGGCCAGACGTCTTGGCCATGCGTACGATCTCCGTGCGCCTCGCCTCGGACTCCCGAACGGCCACCATATCCCCCTACACCACTCGAACTGCTGCTACTTCAGAACTGCTGTGCTCGTGGCCAATTCGGCAGCCTGACGAAGCGCTTCGACCATACTACCGGCCTCCGCGATTCCCTTGCCTGCAATATCGAAAGCGGTGCCGTGGTCGACCGACGTCCGAATGACCGGGAGCCCGACGGTGATGTTGACCCCGGCCTCGATGCCGAGGACCTTGACCGGACCGTGGCCCTGGTCGTGGTACATCGCGACGATGAGGTCGTAGTCTCCGCGGCCGGCCAGGAAGAATGCGGTGTCTGCCGGCAGCGGTCCGACCACGTCGATGCCGTCGGCCTTCAGCTTGTCGACGGCCGGGACGATCTTGAGGTCTTCCTCGCCGTAGCCGAAGAGACCGTTCTCACCGGCGTGCGGGTTGATACCGCACACCCCGATCTTCGGATTCTCGTTGCCGGTACGCACGAGTGCTTCGTGGCCGCGACGGATGGTGCGCTCGACGAGACCGGGCTCGATCTTCGCGACGGCGTCGAGAAGGCCGATGTGCGTGGTGACGTGGATGACCTTGAGCTTGGGCGTCGAGAGCATCATGGACACCTCGTCGGTACCCGTCAGATGCGCCAGCAGCTCGGTGTGACCCGGGTAGATGTGACCGGCAGCGTGCAGAGCTTCCTTGTTGAGCGGAGCAGTGCAGATGGCCTGAACCTCACCGCGCACGGCGAGTTCGCTTGCGACGCGGATGTACTGGTAGGCGGCGTCGCCGGCGACTGCGGACAGTTCGCCCCACGCCAGGTCCTGCGGCAACAGATCGAGATCGATGACGTTGATGCGTCCGGGAGTGAATTCTGCGTCGGCGATCGTGGCGATCACCGCGATATCGACATCGAGACCGAGCACGTCCGCGGCGAGCTTCAGTCGCTTTGCATCGCCGATCACGACGGGACGGCACCACGACATCGTCTTGGCGTCCAGTAGTGCGGGAACGATGACCTCGGGTCCGACGCCTGCACCGTCACCCATGGTGACGGCGACGAGCGGAAGTGGGGTTGTCTCTGTCATGGGGATTTCCTTGCTGTCGGTACGAGAAGTGTGTGCCGACGCGCCGGTGAGCGAGTCGGTGAGAATGCGGAGGCTGTCGACGCCTCCGAAGCTTCCTGGCCTGGTGATGACTCTGCGGCCGGCAGGCGTCAGGGAAAGCACTGCGCCGGTTTCGATCTCGCGGACCGGAGCCAACCTGCGCACGCCGAGACGATCGAGTACCGTTCGCGCGGTCTCGCCGCCGGTCAGGACCAGATCCGACTTTCGATCACGTTCGATCTCGGCAACCACGTCGGCCAACCCTGCGACCACTGCACCCGAGTTCGCGGGCGAGACCGGACCCGAGACCGTCACGATGGCGCTACCGGAGTCGAGGGCCGCCAATACCGGTGTCACATCGACCGAGGAATCGGCGAGCGACGATGCGTCGAGCCGGATGTGCGGCGTTCCCGAATCCGCTAGCGCTCGAACTTGTTCGACGGCAACCAGATCGGCGGTGCCGACGACGACCAGGGCGCTTCGCCCATGTGCGTGCGAATCCATAGTGGGGTATGTATTCGCACTCACATGCGCGGCACGCGCCAACGACGCCATCAGCGCCGCAGTACCGACGAGCCTGACGCCCTCGACGGACCGAGACGCCGCGACGATCCCATCGATGTCCGCATCGGTTTCGGCGTCGCACACCGGAACCCTGCCCAGCGCAACGAGATCGGCGAACACTTCACCGAGTCCCGCGCTGCGGACCTGATCGAGCGACACACCCGTGGTCGGCAGTTCGCCGAGCGCGGCTGCCACCGACAGTGGGGCGTCGCGGTGCTCCGCGTGCCAGAGCGTCGTTTCGTGCAACGGGACACCGCGAACGTGCACCACCCCGCCGACGACGGTTCGATCGATCTTCGGAAAGCCTGCCACGACGATCACCGGGGATCCACCCGACGCAAGGGCGCCGACTTCGGCCTCGATATTGCCGCGCAGCAGTGAATCGATCTTCTTCACCACGCGTGCTCCGGGAAAGGCGTCGAGCGTCTCGTGCACCGACAACGCGGCGTCGGCACTCGTGAGCTTGCGCGAATGAAGATCGACGACGGTCACCTCTGTGACAGCTCCGTCACCCGGCGGGACTCCGAGGCTCAAGGAGACCTCGTGTGCAAGAAATCCGGCGGCGGACTCGGCGGCTCCCGAAAGATCGTCCGCGAGCACTACCAGCGGGAACATCTCCATCACGACTCCTCTCGTACTCTCGTGCCCGGATCGTTCAGCGGGCGTGGGTTCAGCTTCGAGTATGCACTCTTCGTAGAATTTATGCGCGAAGTACGCAATTTAAATTACGAGTCTTGCGCGAAACGCGCAAGAGTGCCATTGTGAGCTGAGTTACAAGCGCCTCCCGCTCAGGATGTAGTCACCACGGGTCTCGCTTGCCCCGCGTTTCGTCAGTCTCGAAAGGTCAAGGTCACCGATGACCACATCTCGCGTGCAGATCCCGTCCGTCTCACGACGGAGCTTTCTGCAGTACGCCGGCATCGCCGGCGGCGTCACGCTGCTCGGTTCCACCGCAGCGTGCGCCGGGCCGACAGGAAAGCCGTCCCAGGACACCCTGGTCCTCGGGCTGAACCGCTCTCTCGTGAGCTTGGACAACAAGCTCAACCAGTTCGACGCCGCCGTGACCGCCCAACGCGGCGTCCGCCAAGGCCTGACACGGATCGGCGACGACCTGACCCCTGGTCTCGTTCTCGCCGACCGTTTCGACGCCACCTCACCCACGGAGTGGACCGTCCGGCTTCGCGAGGGCATCAAGTACTCGGACGGTACGCCGGTCACCATCGACGACGTCCGCGTCGCTATGGAGATGTATCAGCAGGTCAGCGGTTCGTTCGTCGCGCCGCAGTTCCCGGAGTGGCCGACGGTCGTTCCGGTCGACGATCGCACGTTCGTTCTGCGAACCGTCTCCCCGCTTCCCGTGTTGGACAGCCTGATGTCGAACATCCTGGTCACTCCTGCCGCCGCCAACGAGCCGAACGAGCTGCAGAGCGGCATCGGAACCGGACCGTTCGTCGTCACCGAATCCAACCGCGGCACCGGCGAATACACCCTCGTCGCCAATGAGTACTACTGGGGCGAAGCACCGAGTGTCCAGCAGGTGCGTGTCCGCTTCATCCCCGAAGAAGCCGCTCGTGTCGTTGCACTTCGCAGCGGCGAGGTCGACGTCATCGACTCGATCAGCCCCGACTCGGCCGAGCAGTTGGCCTCGCTTCCGGGCGTGCAGATCGAGACCGTCGCCAGTACGCGAATCAACCAACTGTTCTTCAACTTCCGCAAGCCGGCGGGCCACCCACTGGCGAACCCCAAGGTCCGCGAAGCGCTGACCTACGCGATCGACGGCGAGTCCCTCGCTCGCGACGTGCTCATCGGCTCCGCGGTTCCTGCGACCGGTGCCGCGCCCAGCACACTCTCCGGCGCCGTCGAAACCGGCAAGTACCAGTTCGATCCTGTGAAGGCCCGACAGATGCTCGACGCCGAGGGCGTGACCGATCTGGAGCTGACCTTCATCTGGGAGACCGGTGAGTTCACCAATGATGTCTCGCTGATGGAATCGGTGACCCAGATGATGACCGACATCGGCGTCCGCGTGAAACTGCAGCAGTTCGAGCCGGGCGGCGACATCTCGTCGTGGCGTCAGGGCAAAGCCGGAGATTGGGACGTACTCGGCAACGGTTACGGCAACCAGACAGGACTGGCATTGACCACGATCCAGGGAATGTACGCGGGCACAGCCGAGAAGGAAGCGACGCGAGACACTTACCACGGGTACGTCTTTCCCGCGATCACCGAGAAAATCGAACTCGCGTCGAGCGAACCGGATCCGGTGAGGCGCGCATCGCTGCTCGCCGATGCGCAGCAGGACATCTGGAACACCTGGCCCTGCCTGTGGAGCTTCGTGCCGAACGCGCTGCTGGCCAAGAGAACCCGAGTCCAGAACGTGGCTTTGACGCCCATCAACTCCTACGACCTCGGCTCAGTCCGACTGGAGGCCTGAGTCATGACCCTTACTCTCGACAAGAAGAAGTCCGTTCCGATCATCGGAAAGACGTCCGGCAACGCGACAGCTCGCTACGTCCTCAAACGCCTCGCGCAGAGCGTGCTGACGATCTTCCTCACTCTCACCACGGTATTCGTGCTGATCCGCATGGCGCCGGGCGATCCGGCCTATGCGCTCGCCGGGCCGCTGGCCTCGACCGAGGATCTGGCCAAGATCCGCGCCGACATGGGCCTGGACAAGTCGGTGTTCCAGCAGTACCTCATCTATCTCTGGGATCTGCTGCATCTGCAGTTCGGAACCTCGTACTCGTTCCAGGCACCTGCACTCGACGTCGTGTTCGATCGCCTGCCCTACACGATCACCCTTGCCGTCGCCGCGATCCTGCTGACCGCGATCCTGTCCATCCCGCTCGGTGTGTGGATGGCCAAGCACGCGGACACTCGTCGTGAACTCGGTGCGAACGCCGTCACGGTTGCCGGACAGTCGATGCCGGAGTTCTGGAGCGGTCTGATGCTCGTGACTCTGTTCGCCGTCCTCATCCCGGTACTACCCGCGGCGGGGTTCACGACCTGGTGGTCGCTCATCCTGCCGACCGTCACGATCTCCATCCTGCAGATCGCTCTGATCTCCCGCATGGTTCGCCGCGAGATGGTCAACGCCTTTGCCTCGCCGTACATCACGGTCGCTCGCTCCCGCGGAGTGTCCGAGCGTGAGCTCACCTGGCGATACGCGATGCGCAACTCGGCGATCCCCGTCGTCACGGCGCTCGGCACCAGATTCGCCGGAATGCTCAACGGCGTGGTCGTCGTCGAGGTCGTGTTCGCGTGGCCCGGCGTCGGGTCTCTCGTCGTGCGTGCTCTCGAAACCCGCGACTACCCCCTCATCCAGGCAACCGTTCTGGTCACCGCGGTCCTCGCGGTCCTGGTGCAGTTGCTCGTCGACCTCTGCTACCCACTTCTCGATCCTCGGGTCCGCCTCGGAAAGGGCGTAAGCAAATGACCGCCGTGCTCGAACCTCCAGTGAACGCACGCCCGAGTGCCGTCACCGCCAAGGATTTCGCCCGAGCAGGGGCAACCCGGCGGCGACGCGACAGCCGAGTCAAAATCTGGGCAGGAACGATCCTCTCTCTCCTGGTCATCCTTCCCGTCGCGCTGGCCGGGCTGCTCCCGCTCGCCGACCCGAATCAGACCGACCTCATCGCGCGTCGCCTGCCACCGCTGACCGACGGCCACCTTCTCGGTACCGATCAACTCGGACGAGACCTACTCTCACGCATCCTCTTCGGAGGCCAGGTCTCGCTGACCATCGGCATCCTCGCCGTTGTCGTGTCCGGGATCATCGGCGTCGTCGCCGGCAGCGCAGCGGGCTACTTCGGCGGCTGGGTCGACACCGTCATCTCCCGGTTGCTCGAAGCGCAGCTCTCACTTCCCCTGCTGATGATGCTGCTCCTCGTCGTCGCACTGTTCGGGCCGTCGATTCCGGTCATCACGTTCGTCATCGCCATCGCGCAGTGGCCCGAGGTCGCCCGACTGACGCGCTCGCTGGTACTCGTCGAGCGCGAGAAGCCGTACGTCGCGGCAGCACGAGTGCTCGGCCTGAGCCGGACGGCAATCCTGCTGCGCCACGTGGTTCCGAACATCATCAAGCAGGCTTCGCTCGTCGTCCTGCTGCTCCTTGCCCAGGCCGTTCTGCTCGAAAGCTCACTGAGCTACCTCGGCGCCGGTCCCCAGCGACCGTTCGCAACGTGGGGACGCATCATCTCCGACGGCCAGGACTACATCACCACCTCATGGTGGATCGTCACGTTCACCGGTCTGATGATCGTGATCCTCGTTGTCGGTGTGAACCTTCTCGGCGACGGCCTGCGAGATCGACCCGCAGGTTCCGGACGCTTCGGCATCTTCCCCCGCTTCAAGAAGGGTGCGTAACGACATGGGAAATCTATTGAAGGTCGACGAGCTCCAGATCGAACTCGTCACCGACAAGGGTGTCATCCGAGCGGTCGACGGTGTCTCCTTCTGCATCGACGCCGGCGAAACCGTCACCATCATCGGCGAATCCGGATCGGGCAAGTCGACGACGGCAATGGGCCTGCTGGGACTCCTGCCCACCGAACTCGCCGTGATGTCCGGGTCCGTCACGTTCAAGGACACCGAGATCCTCGGCAACGACAAGGCTCTGCGCAAGATTCGAGGCAAAGCCATCGCGCTGATCCCCCAGGATCCGATGACTGCTCTCAGCCCGGTCCACACGATCGGCAGTCAGCTGCGCGAAGCGGTGCGGCACAGCGGAGTGTCCGGCAAGTCCAAGCAGACCGCTCGGTGTATCGAACTGCTCGAGCAGGTGCGTATCCCGAACCCGCCGTCCCAGTTGGACAAATACCCCCACCAGATGTCCGGCGGCATGCTCCAACGCGTGCTGATCGCCAGTGCACTGGCGTCGAGTCCCGACTTGATCGTGGCCGACGAGCCGACGAGCGCCCTCGACGTCACCGTTCAGGCCAGCATCCTGGACCTCCTGCTCGAACTGCAGGAACGTACCGGCATCGGCATGCTCGTCATCACCCATGACCTCGGCGTCGCCCGTTTGGTATCCGACCGGATCTACGTCATGAAGAGCGGTGTGTTCGTCGAAGACGGCGGAGCCGAAGAACTCGTCACGGCACCGCAGAACTCGTACACCAAGAAATTGCTCGACGCGATCCCCCACCTCGGGTCGTGGAACGAATCTCCCGCCGACGATGATCGTTCCGAAGGCTCCACTCCGGTAAAGGTGATGGCACTATGAGTACACCGTTGTTGTCCGTCGAGAACCTCGTCGTCGAATATCCCGTCCCCGACGGCGTCTTCCGCGCCGTCGACTCCGTCAGCTTCTCCGTCGAGCGCGGAAAGACACTTGCCGTCGTCGGCGAATCCGGTTGCGGCAAGTCCACCATCGCGAAGTCGATCGTTCGATTGCTGACGCCGACCTCGGGCACGATCGAGATCGACGGCACCGACATCGCCCAGTTGTCCGAGAAAGCGCTTCGTCCGTTCCGCTCTCGTGTGCAGATGGTCTTCCAGGATCCCTACGGATCATTGGATCCCCACCTGACGGCGGAGGACATCGTCGGGGAACCACTGCGGCTCAAAGGAGTACGAAGCAAGACCGAACGGGCGAAGAAGGCTGCGAAGCTGATCGACCGCGTCGGCCTTCCCAGCTCGGCGTTGAACCGACGGCCGGTCGAGTTCTCCGGCGGTCAGCGTCAGCGGATCGGGATCGCCCGGGCGCTGGCATCGGAACCGGAGATCCTGGTGTGCGACGAAGCGACGAGCGCCCTGGATGTGTCGGTACAGGCCCAGGTTCTGGACCTTCTGCGCGAGATTCAGACCGACACCGGTTTGACGTACGTCTTCATCTCGCACAATCTCGGTGTCGTGCGCGAGATCAGCGAAACCGTCGTCGTGATGTCCAAGGGTTGCATCGTCGAGTCAGGATCGACCGAGGACGTTCTCGCTCGACCGAAGGAGCCGTACACCCGGGCATTGCGGGCCGCCGCACTCGATCCCACCACGATGGTCGGTATCAAACCCCGACACGTCGTTTCGCGTCTTTCCCCGACCTCGCCAGGAGTTTCCGTATGACCTCGCTCGACCTGTCTCCTCTCGTCCTCGGCACGATGACCTTCGGCGACACCGTGGACACTGCAGGCGCCGCGAAGATGCTCGACGCAGCCCTCGATGCCGGGATCACCCACATCGACACCGCGAACGGATACGCCGGAGGCGAATCCGAGCGCATGCTCGCCGGTCTTCTGGCCACCCGCCGCGATCAGGTCACGCTGGCAACCAAAGCCGGGATGCCCAATCCCGATGCAGGCGAGAACAGCCCGCTCTCGCCCAAGGGTCTGCGACTCAGCGTCGAGGCGAGCCTGAACCGACTGAGGACCGAGTACGTCGACCTGTTCTATCTCCACCAGCCGGACCGCGCGACCCCGATCGCCGACACTCTCACCACCATCGGCGAGCTGGTGCAGGAAGGCAAGATTCGCGCACTCGGCGTCTCGAACTTCTCTGCCTGGCAGATCAGCGAACTGTCCCACGCCGCCGACACGGTAGGGGCACCGAGGCCGATCGTCGCCCAGCAGCTCTACAACCTCCTCGCTCGCAGGATCGAAGAGGAGTACGCCGAGTACGCTGCGGTCACCGGCCTGATCACCATGGTCTACAACCCACTCGGCGGCGGCCTGCTCACAGGGAAGCATTCGTTCGAGGCCGAGCCGGAGGGCGGACGCTTCGGTGACTCGCGTCTGGCCGCGATGTACCGCGAACGATACTGGAACACAGCGATTTTCGATGCCATCGCACAGCTCGGCACAATCGCGGACGACGCCGGCATTCCGATGACGGAACTCGCGATGCGCTGGCTCGTCTCCAAGCCCGCCACCGGCCCGATTCTCCTCGGCGGGTCGAAGGTAGAACACCTGCAGGCCAACATCACCGCGATCGGCAACGGACCGCTCGACGCCGAGATCGTTGCCGCCTGCGACGACATCGGAGCCGCTCTGCGCGGGCCCATGCCCAATTACAACCGTTGAGCCCAATTACGACCGTTGAGCCCGACAACAAACGCTGAGCCCGACTACAACCGCTGAAAGGCACCACGCACATGTCTGCACAGGAATTCGCCGCTCGCATCCGAGGCCGCGAACGGATCCTCGGCTACTGGTCCGTCATCGACAGCCCCGTCTCCACCGAATGGCTCGCCCATGTCGGTTGGGATTACATCGCCCTCGATCTTCAGCACGGCCTCATCGGATACTCCGGCATGCTCGCCGGTCTCACCGCAATCGACGCCGCGAACGGTCCCGCAGGCCTCGTCCGTGTAGAAGCGAACAACGCCACTGTCATCGGCCGCGCCCTCGATGCGGGCGCGGCGGGCGTCATCGTCCCGCTGGTCGATACCGCCGAGGACGCCGCCGCCGCGGTATCTGCCGCGAAGTACCCACCCGCAGGCATTCGGTCGTACGGTCCGATGCGTTCGCAGCTGAGGGTCGGACCTGACCCCGCCGATGCCAACCGCGACACCGTCGTCCTGGCCATGATCGAGACCCCGCAGGGACTCGCCAACGTCGAGGAGATCTGTGCCGTCCCCGGTCTCGACGGCGTCTACGTCGGCCCGTCCGATCTGAGGCTTGCAGTGGGCGGGTCGTCGCCGAGCGATACCTCGGTCGACGAGCAGTTCGAGGCGGCGCTGGTTCGCGTGCAGAAGGCGGCAGAGGCTGCCGGGATCACGGCAGGCATTCACACACCGTCGGGTGAGGTCGCCGCGAAGCGTCTGGCACAGGGATACACCCTCGCGACCGTCGCATCGGACCTGACTCACCTCAAGGCCGCCTCGGCGGATCATTTGAAGGCCGCCCGCGGCTGAGCATCCCTGAGCCGAGGGTGGGCGCGGTCTGCGAATTCAGGGGCCGAGCCAACCTCGGTTCTACGACTCGGAGCCGGCGGGCAGCTCGGGTCCGAACAACACTGCCGTGAACTCCTCGGCCAGCAGTTCCCGTTCCTCGGGGCTCTGTGGGACAACAGCGGGAACACGGTAGGCGAGCTGCATGCGGCCGAGGTAGGACGAATAGGCAAGGAACGCGCGTCGACGCGCCGTGCCTTCCGGGATTCCGGCGTCCTCGAGCAGGCGCCTCACATAGGCGATCCGTGCCTCGGTGACCCGTGTCAACGCTGCCGCGACGTCGGGGTCGACTGCGGAGCCGAACATGTCCAGTTCACCGCGTCGGAAGTCCCGCCCGGTCACCAGGTCGATCAAGGTGCGGGCACGCGCGCGAGGATCGTTGAGGTCTCGGTCGACTCGAGCGATGACGTCATCGGTGTTCACGCTTTCCCAGCGCTCGAGAGCACACCGAAGCAGCTCTTCTCGGCCATCGAAATGCCAGTAGAACGAGCCCTTCGTCGCACCGAGCGCTCTCGCCAACGGTTCGACCGCGACCGCCTTCGGACCTGTTTCCATCAAAGCTCCGAACGCGGCGGTGATCCACGCCTCCCTGGTGAGACCCGATTTCGTCTTGTTGGCAGCCACCGACATACGGTACCGTACGGGCGTAACATACGGCAGCGTACGGAGGCTCTCATGTCTGCAGCGTTCGATGTTCTCCCGACTCCCGATTGGGCAGCAACCACCACGATCTCGATTCCGCGGGACTCGTCGGCCGATCCCGCCGAGTGGGCGCGTGCGGTATTCGACGGTTCGAATGCTCCCGTCGTGGTCAAAGCACTGTTCGTTCTCCGTGAAGTAGCTGCCAAGATTCTGCGAATTCCGCCAGGGGACCCCTCGATGCTCGCGTTCGACCGTATCGTCGGCGGCGAGGCCGTGATCGACACGGACGACAAGCATCTTCACTTCGCAGCCACCGTGAAACCGGAGCCTGCGGCCGGACTACTGCACGTGGTCACCGCAGTGAAGTTCAAGGGCTTGATCGGTCGTCTCTACTTCGCCCCCGTCTCCATCCTGCACGATCCGATTACTCGTTCGATGATGAAGTCCGCCGCCCGGCGCATGGGCAGCGATCGAATCGTCGCAGCGAAAAGTCGGCCAGTACGAACGGCGCTCGGCTCCGAATGACGATCATGGGTTCGAGCGCAATGTCGGCGATCCCAGGCGGTACCTGCAGCCACCCGGGTGCCGATTGCGGGTGTGCCAACTTTCGATTTCGATCTTGATTGTTGGCATCATCACACCCTCAAATGGTTGGCCAGGGCCCCGACAGTGGGCATCTTGGTAGAGGCCACGAAACATCGTTGACACATAGAACGAGCATGTAACAGTTCCGAGGGGCGAAACGACTACCTCCTCAGGACGCGAACAAAAGGAGACGATGTGACTTTGCAGATCGATTCGCTCGCCATCAGCACCGACGAAGCGCAGACACACGAAGTGAAGATCGACCAGCTCCACGAGCAGGTCGTCAGCCTCGACGCCGATATTCTCAGCGCGATCGAGCTCCGCACCGAACTGGTGCGCAAGCTTGCTGCAGCCACAAACGAGCACGCCCTCGATCATCGGTCGAGCACATTCGACGACCTCGGATCGGACGGCTCGGTGTTTTCGAGAATGCTTGCTCGTCTGGCCTCGGTGACCCGCTAGAAAGTTACGTCCCCCTCCTTCGTTACAGCTTCGGCCCCGCCGCGAACGCACTCGTTCGCTGCGGGGTCGAAGTGGTTTCGCGTACCGGGGGTCGGCGCCCCGGACGAGGTCAGAGCGCGCGAGTGGAGCCGCCGTCCACAGTGACCGTCGAACCGGTGATGTACGACGCAGCCGGCGACGCGAGAAACGCGACCGTCCGGCCGAATTCCTCGGGATCCCCGATTCGACCGAGCGGAATCTCGGCCAGAGCGTTGTCGCTGATCTGCGCGCCGCGCGCGGTATCGAACCGCCCGGGCAGCACGCTGACGACACGAATCCCCCGCGGTCCGAGTTCGTCGGCCATGTCTTTGGCAACCATCGCCAATCCCGGCCGAAGGCCGTTGGAAATCCCGAGTCCGGTCAACGGCGACTTCACCGAGGTCGACAGCACCAACACCACCGCGCCGCCCTCGGTCATCACCGCGGATGCTGCGCGTACCAATCGAATCGCACCGAGAAATACCGAATTGAACGAACTTTCCCAGTCCTCGTCGCGGGCGCCCAGCGCCGTACCGTGTTCCGGTCCCCCGACGCTGACGACCACGCCGTCGAGCTTTCCCCAGTGCGCCATCGCGGAATCCACGACGAGGTCGGCACTGGCCGGGTGTCCGTTGTCGGCAACCATCCCGTGCACCGCGTTGGGCCGATGCGCACCGAGCTCTGTCACGGCGCTGTCGACCTTCTCCTGGGACCTCGACGACACCGTCACCTTGGCACCTTCGCGCAGTAACTCTCGCGCGCCGGCCAAGCCGAGCCCATCGGTTCCCCCGGTGACGACGAACGCTTTACCGGACAGACCCAAATCCATGAATTCTCCTCTTCGACGAAAAACGGGAACGCGCTGACAGCTCGTTCCCAGGTCCCATCTTGCTACAGGCACATTTTCACGATCGAATCCGGTGTAATCGATGTCGGATCCGCGATGAATTTCCGATTCGGTTCGTGTCCATATCAGCAAGACCGGCCATCAGGTCGTTCGTCGCGCCCCATTTTTCGAGGAGATACCGCAATGTCACGAATGCTGTTCGCCAACATGCCTGTCAAAGACGTCGCCGCAACTCGGTCCTTTTTCGCAGGCCTCGGTTTCGAGTTCAACGCAGCGTTCAGCGATGAGAACACCGTGTCGATGATCGTCAGCGATCAGGCCACCGTGATGTTCTTGAACGAGACACGCTTCAAGGACTTCATCTCCGACAGCATCACCGACACCACACAGTCGCGCGAGGTTCTGATGTGTGTCTCCGCCGACAGTCGGGCAGAGGTGGACTCGCTCGTCGATGCAGCGGTCGCAGCAGGCGGATCAGCCTGGATGGAACCCCAGGACCACGGATTCATGTACGGCCGCGCGTTCCGCGATCTGGACCATCATGTCTGGGAGGTCATGTGGATGGACCCCAGCGCGATTCCAGCCGACTAGAACACCTCTCGGCGGGGTTCGCCTCGAACCCCGCCGAGCTCAGAGTTGCTCGGGCAAACCGAAGCGCGCGAACAGCGTGAGATCGAAGAAGCACGCCACATGGGCGACGCCGCCGCGGGTCACGTCGACCACGTGGAGCTGGAACGCCCGGTGAACGCCTGACTCGTCCAGCATGTACAGCCCGTACGCGGGCTGACCGTTCGCGGACGTGGCGACCATGCGCATATCTCCGGCTTTCTGCGCAGGACAATTCCCGCGGATCAGGGTGCCGATGTTCTCTGCGCCCTGATCGAGCGCTGTCAGGCAGGTATTGGTGGCGATTCGATAGAGCCACGTCCGCATCGAGGACCGGCCTTCGAATTTGCTGTAGCCACGCCAGGCCCGGATGTAGGTCTCCTGGACCAGGTCCTCAGCATCGTGAATGGAACCGGTCATCCGGTAGCAGTGAGCGAGAAGCTCGCGCCGATACGGATCGAACTGCGAAACGAAAGCGTCGCCCTCTGCGACCGTGGCCGTCATGCTTCAAGAGACTAGTGCCCCACACCGACGGATGCGCGTGTTCAGTGCACGTAGAGCACGCGAGGACACCCCCGCCTCGGGCTCACGATGATTCTTCGGTCTCTGCGCTAGCCTTCGACAACGACGACCCACACGCCGACACCCGAGCGGAAGCAACAAACGTGAGCGCCTCCATCAGCATCGACGAACTCGTCGACGACGCGTACGCCGAACGACGGCGAGCGTGGCAGGCAGCACTGGTCACGGCGCAGAACTTCCTCGAAACCATTGCCGACGAGATCCTCGACAACGTCGATCGCGACCGCCTGAATGCGCAGACCGCGCGGATCAAGGATCCTGCCCGGGCCGCCGACAAATTACGTCGGAAGATCGCCGAAGGTCGGATCAGCGAGCCCACCAGCGTCGACGACGTCGTCGATGCCCTGGGTGATCTCATCGGGATCAAAGTGCTGTGCAAAAGTCCGCGAGATCTGCACGCGTTCGTCGATGCGTTGGAGAAGGCATGCAACGACCCCGAGTGTTCGGTCCGGTTCGCCAAGGAACCGATGGACTACGTCGCATTTCCCAAACCAAGTGGCTACCGGGCGTATCACGCCGTGCTGTTGGTTCGGGTCGCAACACATCAGGGAGATCTCGACGTCAAGGTCGAGGTACAGGTCAAGACCAGACTGCAGGATGCCTGGGGCGAGCTCACGCACGAGGACATGTACAAGCCAGGCGAGGCATTGAAGCCGACCAAGACGCACGAGGATCAGGCCAGAACCATGGCCGAGCTTCTTCTGCAGGTCGACGCGATGGCAGACGACCTTGCCGCGCAACTCGACTCACAGACCACGGTGTCGAAGGATTCTTCGGCCGAACCGAATCCGGTCCCCAAGGATTCGGACATCATCTCGGCGAGGGTCACCCGCACCGGTCCGCGGTACGCACTGGCTGTCGGCCCCGACGGAAGACGCGGCCTGATTCCCGCGCGTTCGGTCAAGGCCGTCATCGGTGCGAAGGACCGCATCGCCGTCGACGATTATCTGGAAGTGGGCGACGTCGTGCGTGTCGTGGTCGAGGATACCGAAGACGCTCTGTACTACCATCTTTCGTCGCAGCCGCCGTCCAAGCGGGCGAGGAAACGACGGGCCTGAACCGAGTGTGTCAGCCCACGCGCGCCGGATCGAGCAGTCCGAGAACGACCCCGGACTCCGCGACCACCACGGCACGGGTGTCGCCGTTCACACGCTGCGCCGCTCGCGACAAGCCTTCGTACGCTCCGATCACCGTCAGCGGCGCCGACACGTAACTCGTGATGGGCTCGGTGGTCACCGCGTTCGTCAGGTCCGACCACGACACCGAACCGGTCAACTCCGCGACGACGACCTTTCCTCGGGTCGCTCGCGCCAGCACGACCGGCAACTCGGACCGACCGTCGAACAGCTCCAGCGCCTGCCCCACCGTCGCGTCGGACGGCACCGCCAGAGGTGCGGTCGATTCGCCGAGTAGATCCGCCACGACAGTCGCGGTGTCGTCGACGCGTTCGTCGAATCCGAGACGAGCAATCCAGTCGTCGTCGAAGTACTTGGACAGATAAGCCCGGCCGGAGTCGGGGACGAGAACGACGACCACGGCATCCGCGGGCAGGGTGCGCGCCAGCGTCAGCGCGGCGGCCACCGCGGTGCCGCCGGATCCCCCGACAAGCAGACCCTCGGCGCGAGCGAGCAGCCTTGTGGTGGTGATGGATTCGCGGTCGCTGACAGTGACGAACTCGTCGACGATCGTTCGGTCGTACGACTCGGGCCAGACATCCTCCTCGGATTCGGGATGAACGAAGTGGCCGATGGACTCCACGTAGTAGGCCCGCCCGTCACCTCCGCTGTACACCGAGGTCTCGGGGTCCGCGCCGACGATGCGGACGGCTCCATCGGATACTTCCTTCAGATACCTACCGGTGCCGCTGATCGTGCCGCCGGTGCCGACCCCGGCCACGAAATGCGTGATCCGCCCGCCCGTCTGACGCCAAAGTTCCGGTCCCGTGCCCGTGTAGTGAGCTCCGGGATTCGCAGGATTGTCGTATTGGCCGGCAAGCCACCCTCCCGGAGTTTCGTCGGCGATTCGGCGAGCGAGGTTGCGTACGTGCTCGGGGTGGTGTGTGGGTCTGGCACCAGGCGTCACCCGAACGTCCGCACCGTGCGCGCGAAGAAACGCGATCTTCTCCACGCTGGTCTTGTCGGGGACCACCACGATGGTTCGGTATCCGCGCGACGCTGCGACGACGGTCAAGCCGATCCCGGTGTTGCCGGACGTCCCTTCGACGACGGTTCCGCCCGGTACGAGTTCACCGCTGCGTTCTGCCGCCTCGATCATCGCCCGAGCAGCGCGATCCTTGACGCTCCCGCCGGGGTTCAGAAACTCCAACTTGGCGTAGACGGCCGCGTCGATTCCCTCGGTGACTCGGTTCAGTCGGACGAGAGGTGTGTTGCCGATTGCGGAGGAGACGGAGTCGTAGACGTTGAGTTCATCCGAAGACAGCGAACTCGATCCGTAGGCGAGCGATCCGGCGCTCACAGCGCGCTGCCCGCGATCGAGCCGAATGGTATGGCGGTTCTGTGCGTCATGGAGTCCTCGAAACCTCGCAGCCGAATCGGCGGGGCCGATTCTCGCCCCCGAGTTCGAGCATTTCTCACCCGTCGAAGCAGATCAATACTTGGACTCAGCGTGGGTTGAAAGCCAATCGTCGGCGCCGTTCGTTCGGGGCTTCGCTGACCTGGGCTTCTAAGCTTGGTCCAAGGTAAGTCGGGTAGACAACACTCTCTGTGACTGCCACCGAGATATCTCCGCTCATCGCGGCCGGACCGGACACGACCACGCAAGCGCCGATGTCCCCCGGCACTTGGCTGACGGCCGATCGAGTCGTGCCTGCACTCGCGTTCGTCCTGCTGGCGCCCTTGTATGCCGTGTTGTCGGTGGTGGGCCACCGTCAACTTCGCACATCGGGGTTCGATCTCGGAATTTTCGTGCAACAGATCTCGTCGTATGCGGACCTGCGAGCACCCACATCCGATCTGCTCGGCACCGGTTACAACACTCTCGGCGATCATTTCTCACCGATCACCGCGTTGCTGGCACCGGCGTACCGGGTATTTCCGTCACCGGAGACGTTGCTGATCGCGCAAGCGGTGCTCTTCGCCGCGGCCGTGATTCCGCTCGCGCGGTGGGCCGTACGTGAGTTCGGAACCACTGTCGGCGTGGTGGTCGCTGCGGGGTACGGGCTGTCGTGGGGCGTACAGGCGGCATTGAACTTCGACTTCCACGAGATCGCATTCGCCATGCCGCTGCTGGCACTGTCCATGGTCGCCCTCGGCCGAGGACGGTGGTCCTCGGCGATGCTGTGGGCGCTTCCGCTCGTTTTCGTCAAAGAGGACATGGGGCTCACGGTCGCCGTGATCGGCGCCCTCGTCGCATTCTGGACCACCGGACGCACCCGCGCGTTCGGAGTACTGACGGCAGTGTGGGGCCTCGCGTGGGTAGCGCTCGCAGTCAAGGTCATCATTCCGCTGCTCAGCGCCAACGACTCGTACGGGCAGGGCTCCAAGCTCCCACCGCTGGGATCCGGCATCGCGGACACCGCCCATGGATTCGTCGCCGGTGACTCTCGCGCTGCGACGGCATTTCTGCTGCTCGCGGTCACGGGATTCGCAGCGCTGCGCTCACCGCTGCTTCTGGTGGCCGTTCCGACGGTCGCGTGGCGGTTCCTGAGCGACAACTCCAACTTCTGGAAGCCGATCTTCCACTACAACGCAATTCTCATGGTGATCGTCTTCGCTGCCCTGATCGATGCCGTCGTACGCAGCCGACGACACGGCCAACTGTCCACACGCGGCCAGCGCATCATTTTCACAGCGGTGGCCGTATTCGCCCTGATTGCGCTGCCCTTCCTGCCGATGGCTCGGCTGGCATCGGCCGATGGCTGGAAGACCGATCCGCAGGCGACCGAAGCGCAGCAGATCGCAGCATCGATCCCTACCGGCGAGACCATCGCGGCATCGAACAACCTGGTTCCGCAGTTCGTGTCCACTCACGACGTCACGGTGTTCCCACAGAGACCGACCGACACCTCGACTCCCGACTGGATCGTGGTCAACCGAGCCGACCCCGCGGGGTGGCCGTCGGATGCGGCGGGTGATTCCGCAGCCGTCGATTCCGCTCTCGCATCGGGGTACCTCGTGCGCGCAGAGTCCAACGGCATCGTGGTTCTGGAGGGACCGTAGGGGCCACCCGCCAGCGCCGATCCAGCCGAGTTTGACAAAGGTAAGCCTTATCTTAGTAGTCTGACACCTCCGGGTGCCGCTTCATCGAAGCAGCGACGCCCTGCCCCGACGGCTTTCCGGCCGTCGATTTCGCGTGCAGCATCGAGGTCACCTCCGCGCACGCCCGGACAGGGAGGTGGTCGATACATGGGCGATCAGACGGTCGGCTTGTACGACCCGGCAATGGACACGGACAGTTGCGGCGTCGGGTTCATCACGCGCAAGGACGGTGTGCAGTCGCACGACGTGCTGATCAAAGCGCGCGAGGCTCTCTGCTCGGTTCCGCACCGCGGAGGTATGTCCGCCGAGGGTGTCGGCGACGGTGGCGGCGTATCGCTCGACCTCTCGCTCGAGTTCTTCCGCCGGATCACCGACCGGCGCACTCTCGAACTCGGCAAGTTCTGCGTGGGCAACTTCTTCTTGCCCGACGACGAATCCCAGCACGCAGGCGCAGTCGAACTGATCCACCGAGCGATGGTCGACCGCGGCTTCACCCCCTTGACGGTGCGCGAGGTTCCGGTCGACGACACAGTCGTTCGTCCCGCCGCCGTCGGGTACCAACGTCCGATTCGTCAGTGGATCTGGGAAGTACCACGCCCCAGGCCCGAGCCTGCCACGCTCGACCGGCTGATTCACGAAGCGTTGCTGCACATCGAATCGATCGCCTACACCACCCCGGCGCTCGCCGGCCTGTATCCACTGTCGCTGAGCGCTCGGACCCAAGTTCTCAAGGGCCGCTTGAATTCCGACGAAGTCGTCCCCTACTTCCGCGACCTCGTCGACCCCGTGCACTCGGTGCACACGATCTTCTTCCACACTCGGTTCTCCACCAACACCGACCCGCATCCCACGATGGCGCAGCCGTTTCGGTTCATGGCACACAACGGAGAGCTGAACACCGACAAGAAGAACCGGCTCGCGGAAGCGGCGGTCGCCAGCGCGAAACGACGAGCAATCGTCCGTCCGCCCGGTCAATCCGACAGTTGTCGGCTCGACCAGACTCTGCAGGCACGGATCAACGAGGACAGCGTCGAGTTGGTCACCGCTGTCGTGTCGATGATGCCTCCCGCCTGGGAAAACGATTTCACTCTCTCGGCGCCGGTACGGGCCATGTTCGAGTACTTCTCGCTGTACGAGGAGAAGAACGACGGCCCGGCGGCACTGGTGTTCGGCGACGGCACCGTCATCGGCGCGCGACTGGATCGTCTCGGGCTGAGGCCGCTGCGCACGGTGG
This sequence comes from Rhodococcus sp. (in: high G+C Gram-positive bacteria), assembly GCF_023264675.1. Classification (GTDB taxonomy): domain Bacteria; phylum Actinomycetota; class Actinomycetes; order Mycobacteriales; family Mycobacteriaceae; genus Rhodococcoides. Next base: position 32,845 of record NZ_JAHFVG010000031.1, on the reverse strand, counting down.
AAACGAACGATTACCTCTGCGCGTTCTCCGAGGCAGGTCAAGTTCGATTCGCTCCCGAGACGATCATCAACCGGGGCAGAGTCGAAGCCGGCGGAATGATCTATTTCGATCACCGAGATCGCCACACCTACACCACCCGCGAGGCATTCGAAAAGCTTGCCGCCGAACATGATTACGCACAGTTGCTGAACGCGGCCAGGATCGGACTCGACGACATCGCAGCCCCGTCCGGGCACGTACCCGACGCCTACTCGGGTGATCTCGAACGCCACCAGCGGTACGTCGCCTATTCGCTCGACCAGGAGAGCTTCAAATTCCTGATGGATCCGATGCTCGCCAACGGTGTGGAGCGTGTCTCGGCAATGGGATACGGAAACGCCATCAACGCGCTGACCGACAAGGAAGGTGGCATGGCGAAGTTCTTCTCGCAACGCTTCGCTCAGGTCACCAATCCTCCGCTCGACAGCATCCGTGAAGCCGACGGGATGACGCTGAGGGTCTCCCTCGGATCGAAACCCAACGTCGGCGGACCGGTCTCACGTCAGATCGTTCTGCCCAGTCCCTTGCTCTCGCACATCGATCTTCGCAAGATCACCGAGCAGACAGTGACTCCGGTTGCCACGTTCGACATGCTGTACCGCGCGGTCGACGACAGCGCCCACAACGAACGAGCACTCCTCGATGCGGTGTCCGCCCTGGCAGATGCGGTCGTGCACTTCGCACACGGCGGCGGAATCGCCATCCTGAGCGATCGCGGTGTCACCCGCGAGCGTGCCGCTCTTCCCTCGATCGCCGTTGTGTCGTTCGTCAACCAGAGGCTCATCGAAACCGGAGTCCGACTGCGTGTGTCCCTGGTCGTGGACAGCGGACAGATCTCGTCCTCGCATCATGTTGCCGCCGTTCTCGGATTCGGCGCTGCCGCCGTCCATCCGTTGACCGTCAGGGAGCGGGCCGAGGAGAAGTTCGCGGCCGATCCCGATGTCGCGTTCGCCAAATTCGTCAAAGCTGCCGAGAAGTCGCTCATGAAAACGATGGGCCGCGTCGGGCTCTGTACGGTCGAGAGTTACATCGGCGGCGAATTCTTCGAGCCGAACTTTCTCGACACTGCCGATCCCGTTCTCGCGCGATGGTTTCCGAACCTGTCGTCACCGGTCGGCGGCGTCGGATTTGCGGCGGTGGCAGCCGGAGTCGCCCAGTGGCACGCACACGCCCGATCCGTTTCCGGTGAGGTCGACCTTCCCAACCTCGGCTTGTTCAAGGAACGCGCCGACGGCGCAGGTCACTCGTTCGGCACCGCCGCGGTCCGCGGATTCGTCGAATTGACCAAGGAGAAGATCGGTTTCGCAGGCATGGGCACCGAGATCGACCCAGCGCACACGGACGCGCTCCGTCTGCTCACGATCACCAAGCTCTCCGATGCCTTCGGCCTCGACGACCGCGCGTACGACGGCACCAGCTTCGACCGACTGACCGAAGCACACATCGACGCCGCCGGCGTCACCGCCAAATATCGGTCGTTCGTCCGCTCGATGAACGAGGAGCGCTCACGCCGTCCGGCCGCGTTACGCGATGTGTTGGCCACGCCGGCCGACATCACCGCGTGCACTACCGCCGAAGCATTCGCACTCGAACTCGCCGGATACGACATCGACGGAAATCCCCGCATCCTCGTCCGCGGCCTCGACGTCACCCCGATCTCGGACAAAGAATTCGAGGTTCGGATCGACTCGGCGAAAACCGAACACTTCGTCGACGCGTTGTCGTTGCTCTTCGGCCGCGACACCACTGCGACGCTCACCGGGTCGACACTTCTGGTCACCGCGACCGGGCGCGCGGCACGATTCCTGGCCAAGGTGGACACCGCGCCTCGAAGCATCCCGCTGAGTGCAGTACAGCGCGCCAGCGAGATCACCCCTCTCCTCGCGTCGGGAGCGATGAGTCACGGAGCGCTCAACGCCAACGCTCACGAAGCAGTCGCCCATGGCACCAACATGGTCGGCGCCATGTCCAACAGCGGCGAGGGCGGCGAGCACCTCTCGCGGTACGGCACCGTCCGGGCGTCGCGCATCAAGCAGTTCGCCTCGGGGCGATTCGGCATCTGGGCGGGGTACCTCGCCGATCCGATGCTGGAGGAAGTCGAAATCAAGATCGGTCAGGGCGCCAAACCCGGTGAAGGCGGCCAGCTTCCCGCACCGAAGGTCACCGTGGACATCGCCGCCGCCCGCGGCGGCACGCCGGGCGTCGAACTCGTCTCTCCCCCGCCGCATCACGACACCTACTCGATCGAGGACCTCGCGCAACTGATTCACGACTGCAAGGCCGCTCGCATTCGGGTGATCGTCAAACTGGTCTCCTCGGAGGGCATCGGGACCATCGCCGTCGGAGTAGCGAAAGCCGGAGCCGACGTCATCAATATCGCCGGCAACACCGGCGGAACCGGTGCGGCGTCCGTGACCAGCCTCAAGTACGCGGGCAGGGCGGCCGAGATCGGACTCGCGGAGGTTCACCAGGCGCTGTGCGCCAACGGTCTTCGCCAGAAGGTGATTCTCCGATGTTCGGGGGCGCATCAGAGCGGTAAGGATGTTCTCACTTCGGCGCTTCTCGGCGGAGACAGCTTCGAATTCGGCACCACCGCCCTGATGATGATGGGGTGCGTCATGGCGAAGAACTGCAACGTCAAGTGCCCGGCAGGGCTCACCACCAACCCGGAGGTGTTCGACGGCGATCCACGCTCGATGGCGCAGTACCTGCTGAACGTCGCCCACGAAACCCGCGAACTGCTTGCCGAATTGGGGCTGACGTCGCTCCGTGAGGCGCGCGGGCGCGCCGACCTGCTGCACGTGGTGAGCCACCCATCGACCGTCGGCCGGTTGGACTGCCGCGCTCTGCTCACCGTCGTCCCCGAGACCCACGTGGCGAACCCGGTCTATCTGGAGCGCGAATACGGCATCGACGACACGCTGCTCGACGAGGTACGCAGCGCACTGATCGACGAACGCGCAGTGTTCGTGGCCCCCGGCACCGACACTCACCTCGGCAATCTGAACAAGAGTGTCGGCGGGCAACTGGCGATCGACATCGAGCGAATGCTCAATTATGAACTCGACAGGGCGACAACGAGTTCCATGCCCTCTGTACTGACGGACGATCGTGGCCGTCGCTATCTCGCACCGAACACCGTCGATGTCAGAACCCACGGCGCTGCGGGGCTGTCCTTCGCTGCGTTCTGCAACGACGGCATGGTCATGGACCACACGGGAACCTGCAACGACGGCGTCGGCAAGAGCATGAGCGGTGGATCGGTGATCGTGCGATCACCGGGGGGAGGGTCACCCGAAGTCGGCGGCAACGTCCTGATCGGAAACTTCGCGCTGTTCGGCGCGACCGGCGGTCGAGCATTCGTCGAAGGCGAATCAGGTGACCGATTCGGGGTCCGCAACTCCGGTGCGACGGCCGTCGTCGAAGGCGTCGGCGACTTCGCGTGCGAGTACATGACCGGCGGCGCCGTCCTCAACCTCGGCGGATTCGGCAAGGGCGTCTGCAACGGAATGAGCGGTGGCTTCTTCTATCAGTACGACCCGAATCATGTTCTCCCGCTGAGGGCGAGCGCCGACTCGGTGATCCTCGGATCCATCACCGCCGGCGACGAGCAGGCCGACATCCACAACCTCACGGTGCGGATGCTCCTCGAATGGCACGTCGAGGCCACCGGATCAGCGTCGGCGACCCGGCTGCTCCAGAACTGGGAAGTCGAGCAACACCGGTTCGTGTACGCCATGCCGCGCGCACTGCTGCTCTACCAGGACAGCGATGCCATTCTGGCGGCGAAGACTCGCAAGGAATTGCTCGACGAACTGGCGAGTGCGCTGGCGATCGAGCAGGTCCGCTCCTACAAGCTGAGCGTGCGCGATCGCACTCCTGTGTTGGGCGGATCGGTGCCGGGATACGGCGAGACCGATACCGCCGCCGTCTATGCGTTGCTCAACCAGTACACCGTCATGCACTACGCCCACGAAGTAGCGCTCACCCGTGTGCCCGGGGCGTCGGCGCACGATGATCCCGCGGTGCACAAAGCCGCGAGGAACCTCGTACTGACCGAGGACTTCGCCCTGGTTCAGAGGTTGATGCAGTACGCGAAGGACGTACTGGCGGGCTACGACGACGAACAATTGGCTGCTCTCATCGGCGTCAAACGCGTGAACGACTACAAGCAGGCGCTGACCGCGCGCAATGTCCGCGGCGCCGACAGCCCCGCCACCTACGGCTGGATCCTGTATCAGGACGCCAAGAACCGCGGAAAACTCGGGTCGCTGCCGAGTTTCGACGAGCTGTTCGCTGTGCGTTCTGTCCCCGACCTGGTGTCCTGAAAGAAGAGAAGCGACCGAACCAGTGCTCATTCCCTACATTCCCGAAGATGCGCCGTTCACCGGCGACCAACGCGCCTGGCTGTCCGGCTTCCTGGCCGGACTGCACTCCAAACTCGCGATGCCGACCGCGGGCGGTGGCCTCGCCGACGCCGTCACGACGGCGCCCGCCGTACCGCTCCAGATCCTCTACGGCAGCCAGACGGGCAATGCCGAGGCTCTTGCGCAGGATGCCGCCGATCTCGCGCGGACACACGGCATGGATCCGCACGTGGCGTCCCTCGACGTCATCGATATGAACGCTTTGTCCGCTGTGCGCCGCCTCCTCGTTGTGACCTCCACCTATGGAGAAGGAGAGATGCCGGACAATGCCCAACTCTTCTGGGATGCTGTTGCTGCCGATTCGGCACCTCGCCTCGAAGGCCTATACTTTTCGGTCATGGCGCTGGGGGATACCAGCTACGACGGCTACTGTAAGGCGGGGAAAGACATCGACGCACGACTGGAAGCACTCGGGGCGACCCGCACGGCCGACCGTCTGGACTGCGACGTCGAGTACGAAGACGCCGCTGCCACCTGGCTCGAATCGACCGTCCCCGCGATCGCCGCGGTAGACGGCGGTACCGCGACCGATGCTGCTCCGAAAGTCGCCGCGAAGCCGGCCAAGGCTCCGACGAAGCGCTCACCCTGGAATCGCAAGAACCCGTACCGCGCATCCGTTCTGGCCAACCGAGTGCTGTCGGGCCCGGAGTCGTCGAAGGAAGTTCGTCACTACGCTTTCTCCCTCGGTGACAGCGGCCTGGCCTACGAAGCCGGCGACGGCCTCGGAGTCAAGCCGATCAACAACCCCGAACTGGTCGACGCCCTGATCGGCCGATTGCGAGCCGCTCCGGATACGACGGTCACCGTGAAGGGATCCGAGCAGCGATTCGACGAGTTGCTCACACACTCCTACGAGATCGGCGTGCCGTCGATGGACCTCGTCGAGTTCATCGCCGAGCGCTCCGGTGACGACGAACTCGCGCACGTGCTCGCCACCGGTGATCGGGAAGCACTCGACGCCTGGACCTGGGGCAAGGATGTCCTCGACGTTCTCGCTCTCGACGACAAGCTCGCCCTCGACCCGACGGAACTGTTGGAACTGCTGCGCCCGCTTCAGCACCGGGTCTACTCGATCTCGTCCTCTCCCCTCGCTCACGAGGGCACTGTTCATCTGACTGTCGCCAGTGTCCGCTACCGCTCCGCCGAACGCGACCGTGGTGGCGTCTGCTCGACGTTCCTCGCCGACCGGGTCTCCGAAGGTGAATCGGCCGGAGTGTTCCTGTCCGCGAACAAGTCGTTCAGGCTCCCTGCCGATGACGACGCGCCCGTCGTCATGGTCGGGCCAGGCACCGGAATTGCTCCGTTCCGCGCCTTCCTGCACGAAAGGCGAGCACGCAGCGCGTCGGGCCGAAACTGGCTGTTCTTCGGCGATCAGCATCGAGCCGAGGACTTCATCTACGAGGACGAGCTCGACGGCCTCTCGCGTGACGGTGTTCTCTCGCGACTCGATCTTGCGTTCTCTCGCGACCAGGCGGAGAAGATCTACGTCCAGAATCGTATGCGCGAAAGCGGCAAGGAGCTGTACGGCTGGCTCGAAGAGGGCGGGTATTTCTACGTCTGCGGCGATGCGACCCGCATGGCCAAGGACGTCGATTCGGCCCTGCACGAGGTCATCGCAGAACATGGCGGTCGTTCCGCCGACCAGGCCGAGGACTACGTGGCCGAACTCAAGCGCTCCAAGCGTTACCTGCGCGACGTCTACTGACGCTCCGCGCTCACTGCCCGCGGGAAGAGATCGTCGCCTCACTCCGATCGCTGCCGTCCGTGCGCCTCCGGAAGTTTGTCGGACCCACCGGCTATCTTTCTGTCTTGCAGAGCAGCAAGTGCGAAGCCCACCACGATCGACCGGATGGACTTCGAGTGCACATTCGACGGAGATCGACGAAGGAGCGCGTGTGGGTGCCGGACGTGACGACGAGCAGCGCAGCAGGACGAACCGCGACGGTTCGTACAAGGGCTTCGACTCCGAACTGACCCATGCGTGGCGGCGGTTCGAACGAAATCTCGCCCTTCACCTGGCGAAGATGCCGACGAGCGCATACATCACCATCATCTCTGCCCAGGCAACTCCGGGGCAGCGTGGCCAACGGCCGTACATCGACCTCGTCGCGGTCGACTCCGAGCGCATTCTCGGTGTCGCTGCACTCCCGACCTACATCTACCCGGATTCGCCCGAGCACTCCGACCTCGATCTTCACCTGCTCGGGTGGATCGAGCCCGGCAAGCCCGCCGCCGACGGCACGGTGATGGACTACGTGCTCGAGCAGCACCGGGCGGACGCCGACGCCCTGGCAGCCCAGACGGTCGCGACCTTCGTTCGATTGTGGAATGTGCCTCACCCGTCGTTTCTCAGCGCGTGGGCAGTGGGTGCCACCGACGAGGAATCAGGCCCCGCTCAGCTCGGCGACGACTTCGTCGGCGCACCGGATGCTCCGGTCGTCGCGCCACCCTCGGTCGATGCACTTCCGGTCACCCTGAGGTCGCTGCACACGTTCTGTGAGCTACTGGGCGCGCGAGTGGATCCTGGCACGGTGTTGTCGGTGTGCGGCAGCGAAGACATCGACGGCCTGGCCTACGAGGCGCGTCGGCATGCACGGGCGTGTGCGCGGTACGCGGACCGACAGCGACACCGCAGCGCTACGGCGGCGGCGCGGGTATGGGACCTGCAGGCTCGCTCCTGGTTCGACACCGCGCTCAGCCTCGTGGCTGCAGAGCGACGCATGTCAGGACCTGATCGTCCGGCGAAGTCCGCTGGCTCGTAGAACCTGGCGGTCCACCGCAGCCCTGACTGCGTCCTCGGTGCCGATGATTCGCACATGCCTGCGGGCACGCGTGATGGCCGTGTAGAGCAGCTCACGCGTCAGTAGTGACGACGCACGGTCCGGCAACATCACCGACACGGTGTCGTACTGACTTCCCTGACTACGGTGGATCGTCATGGCGTAGACCGTCTGCACCGAAGACAGAACATTGGGATGCACCAGGAGCGGCTCGGTCCCCCGCTGAAATGCCGCCATGAGCGTGCCGTCACCGGTGTCCACCACCACTCCGGTATCGCCGTTGTAGATACGCGCCTCGTGGTCGTTGGCCGTCACCAGAAGAGGTTGGCCCGCGTACCACCGGTGAGGGTCGAGGAACTCACCCGAAGCCTCACCCACCCACTGCATCGCCTGTCTGGCCCACCGCTGAACGCCGAACGGGCCTTGGCGGTGGGCGCACAGCAAACGGTGCGTCTCGAGCCCTGCCAACGCCCCGACCGCGTCGCCGGAGCGAGCAGCAGCGGTGACAATCTCCGCCGTCCCGAGGATGTCGGCGTGCAGCGAAGACACGTCAGCCGGTTGGTGAAAGGACAGTTGGTCTCCTGTGCCGTGCAGAAGTTCCATCACCCGATCGCCTCGCCCATCGCGAACGGCGACGGCGAGTTCGGCGATTTCCCCGCCGAACCGGCGTCCGCGGCTGAGTCGAACCACGCCGCTCCGCAGGCGGTCTCGCTCCGACGCCGAGAGAGCCGCTTCGTGGGGATCGTCCTGCGCGTCGAGATCATCGGCGATCAATGCGAGCAGATCTGGATCGGTCTCACCGCGGACGGGGCGGGCAACCAGATCGGACAGCACGGCGCCTGCGTCGACGGACGTCAGCTGGTCGGGATCACCCACCAGAACGAGCCGGGTGTCGGGGCGGACCGCTTCGAGCAGTCTGCACATCATGGTCAGCGATACCATCGACGTCTCGTCGACGACGATCACGTCGTACGGGAGCCTGTTCGACGCGTTGTGGCGAAACCTGCTCTTGCTTCCGCGTTGCCAGCCGAGCAGCCGGTGCAGGGTCATCGCCGTCAATCCGTCGGGTAACCCCAGCGACTCGGCCTGTTCGGTCACCGATTCCTGAAGCCGCGCAGCAGCTTTCCCGGTGGGGGCCGCGAGTCCGATTCGAAGCCCAGTACCGTGCCTGGCCACGAACATCGCGAGAATCCGTGCGACAGTGTGCGTCTTGCCGGTGCCGGGGCCGCCGGCGATGACCGTGGTCCACCGCGTTGCAGCGAGTGCGGCGGCGATGCGTTGGCGGTCCGGAGCGGGGGCCCGGTCGACACCGTCGACTGTCTCGGCGGTGAAGAGTGCGCCCAGTAGTGTCCGGATCGCGGAGGTATCCACGTCGGGCCCCGTCACGTCGCGACTGTCCAGTACCGATCGGATCGTGCGTTCCTGCAGGTAGTACCGATCGAGGTACAGAAGCTCGCCCTCGTCGGTGTCCACCAGACGCAGCGGTTTCAGCGGACCTCGCTCACTCCCGAGGACCAGTGGACTCGCCCGTAGCGCGGCAGTCACCGCTCCCAGTTCCGGCCACGGAAGCGAGTCGATGTCGACGTCGGACTCCTCGTCGACGGTGACATCGCGCAATCGGTTCAGATCGAGGCATACCGAACCGGACCGCACGGCTCGCACGGCCAGCGCGGTCGCGAACAGAACGTCCTCCGAGGACTCCCCTCCCAGAGACCCGAGCCTCAGCGCGACGTGCACATCGGCGGCAGCGAGGATACCGGCTTCGTTAAACGTTCTGAGCCTGCCCTTGGCGCGCTGAACGAGGTGAGCTTCGGTCATGACGTTTCGATTCCTGCCAGCAGGTCGGAGACGGACGTGACGAGTGCGATCGGCGGATTCCAGTCGAATACCCCGCAGCCCTCGGGTGTTTCGGGGCCGACCATTCCGCGCACGAAGTGGTACTGCACGCCGCCGAGATGAGCGCTCGGTGAGTACCCGGGCTGGCGCCAGCGCAGGTAGCGATGGAGTGCCACCGCATACAGGAGCGCCTGCAGTGGATAGTGCGAACGCATCATTTCCTGTGCCATCCGGTCTCGGGTGAAGTGCATGACCGTCAGATCGCCGCGGGAGAGTCTGTTGGTCTTGTAGTCCACGACGACGTAGCGCGGACCCGGTATCCGAAGGACGGAATCGATACTGCCGGTGAGGTATCCACGCAGCGGCGTCGATTCGAGGGCCTCCAGTTGATCGGCGTACGGCGCCAGCACGTCGTCGAGCGGCAGGTGCTTGCGCATCAATCGCGCAATTCCGCGCAGGGTCACCGTGCGCGCCACCGGATCGTCGCCTCCCGCCAACGGGAGCTCGAAGTCGAGTTCCGCAAGATGATTCTCGGGTGCGATATCGGCCAGGGTGCCGAAACCCAGCGGGGTACGCAACACCGGCAGAAGAGCCGACGCCAAGGATGCTGGATCGACATCGGCGAGTCGCTCACCGACGGCATCGACGCAACGACGCAATACCTCGGCTTCGAGGTCGTCGGTTCCGGTATCGAGGTGCTCGAGGATCTCGTGAACGAGTGTTCCGAATGCGGCGCCTGCCGGGAGTCCGTTCATCGGAGATGCGATGCCGTCGAGAGTCTCGTCGACGGGTGGATCTTCGTCAGGCTCGTCGTCCTTCTCCGGCTGCTCCGGTTCGCTGCTCACTCCTGGACTCTCGTGGGCGCCTGCGGTGAGAGCCGAGTAGGACGTACGACGCCACAGCAGGTCGAGGGATCGGCCGAACGTCGCTGCGTCGAGATCGACCTCGCGGCGCTCGACCACGCTCCGAATCGGCCGCGGCGCCGTCGTGCCTGCCGATTCGATCGACACCGTTCCCGCCGAAGATCCCGCCCATGATTCGAGCCGCCTGGCAACGGATGCGTCGTCGGGAACCTTGGACTTGTCCTCCGGTGCGGCAACTCCCAATATCCGACCGAACAACAAACGGTGCAGCGGCGAGGACGACGTCCCGTACGACGGCGCCCACCACATCACCACCTGACACTGCGCGCGCGTCAAAGCGACGTAGAGAAGTCGAAGCTCTTCTCCTGCCTCTTCCTTGTCTCGCACCAACTTCCGTTGGGCGTACCCCTGACCGCTACTGCCACCGACGTCGAGGACACGTTGGCCGTTCTCGTCGTGCAACAGCAGGGTGCTCGGGTATGGATTCTTCGACGCGTCCCACGCGTACGGCACGTAGACGACCGGAAACTCGAGGCCTTTGCTTGCATGGATCGTCGCGATCTGAACTGCCGCGGCATCGCTGTCGAGCCGCCTGCTCCGATCGCTGACACTTCCCGACGCCGGATCCTCGATTCGGTCGGTGAGCCACCTGGTGAGCGCGCTCGGACCGAACGATTCCTCGACTGCTGCACGGTTGAGAAGCTGTGCAACGTGCCGAAGATCGGTCAGTTGCCTCTCCCCCGAGCGGATTCCGAGCAATCGGGCTTCGAGCGAGGTCTCGGCCGCGAGCTTCTCGAACACTGCAGCGAATCCGGCCTGGCCGAACAGAATGCTGTAGTCGCGGAGTGTGCTGCTCACCTCGGCAACTGCGTCGTCGCCCCGCGCGTCGATGGTGTCGGCCGTCCATCCCAGCAAGGGTGTCAGCGCCGCCAACCTCACCCGATCCGCTCGATGAGGTTGTTCGATCGCTTGAAGAAGCCACAGCCAATGAGTGGCACTGGGAGTCTCGAACACGCTCGAACCGCCGGCCAGCACCGAGGGCACCCCCACCCGGTCGAGCGCCTCACGAACGAGAGCAATCTGCGACCGCGTACGCACGAGAACCGCGATGTCTCCGGGACTGACGACCTCGTCGTGTCCGGGCAGGGTCAGCGAGGTCCGTGACTCGAGTACATCGACGATGTCTGCAGCGAGATCGTTCGCAACGCGGCCGCGGAGCGCACCGACCGCCGGAAATCCGGATTTGTTCAGCGGCCCGGCACCCGTCCTCGGCAGGTAACGCACTCGAAGCGGCGGTTCGCCCGCGATCCGCGAGCTGTCGTGCGTCGATGCGACGTGGTGGACGACGATGTCATCGTGTCCGAGAGCAGCTCCGGCATAGACGGTGTCGAGAGCTGACAGCAGACCCGCGTCACTCCGCCAATTCGTGGTCAGCTCGAGATGCCGATCGGCGAGGGCGACAGCATCGAGGTAGCTGAGAACCTCGGCCCCACGGAATGCGTAGATCGCCTGTTTGGGGTCGCCGACGAGCAGGAGCGTCGACGAACCGTGAAACGCGCGCCGCAGGATGTCCCACTGCAGCGGGTCGGTGTCCTGGAACTCGTCGACGAGCACTACCCGAAATCGTTCGCGAACACGGGCACATGCCGACTCGCCGTGGATCGGATCCACCAGGACGCCGTGCAGCAAGCTCAGCAGATCGTCGAAGTCGCGAATGCCGCCGGCGCGCTTGCGTCGCTCGACCTCGGCGCGAACCTCGGTGGCGAAGACGACGCGATGTCCGGCTTCGGTGTCGTCCTCTGCCTCCGGCACCAGGTGAGCCTGACGATCCCGCACCGCCTCGCGGGCAACCTGACGTGCATCGTTCGGACTGATCGGTGGCGAATGGTCCGAGCGACTGTAGCGCCGAAGATAGATGTCGTCGACCACTTCACCGGTCAGGTCGTCGACGGCTTCGACCAGTGTGGTCTCGGGCTCACGTTCACCCGCGATACCGAGACCGTCGAGCATGCGTTGACAGAAACTGTGAGTGGTGGCGATGGTGCCCGAGTCGAATTCCGACAGCGCCCGGACCAGGCGTAGCCGCCGAGCGGGAACGTCCTCGCGAGCCAGATGTCTGACCAGCGGATCGGTGCTCGTCTGCGGGTAGTCCTCGCCGAGTTGCGCGGCAACCTCGGCAAACCGGCTGCGGGTACGCTCCCGCAGTTCCTGAGTTGCGGCGCGTGAGAAGGTGACGAGCAGCAACTCGGAGATCTCCGCAATACCCTCGGCGACGTAGCGCGTCGCCAGACCGACTATGGCGTAGGTCTTTCCGGTTCCTGCGCTGGCCTCCAGCACGGTAGTGCCTTCGGGCAACGGACCGAGTAGATCGAAATCGGTCACGGTTGTCCCTCCGTTTCCGCGCCCAGCAATGGGCACCACAAGCCGCAGGAGACCGCACCGAACGCGGTCGATTCCTCGCCCCACCGCGGAAGACCCAGGCCGAACTCCGCATCCCGGACGATCGAGAAGTCAGACGCATTCCCATACAGGTAGCCGATGCTGCGATCGCTGGAGTCTCCGAACTTCTCCGACCACTGTTTGGCTGCGGCGTCCAGCGCGAGATCGGCTGACATCCCTCGAAATCTTCGGTCGGCGTAGGTTGCCGATGCGGTCGGGCCGATCGGTAGCGGCGACGAGAGGCCGAGATCGCGTAGTTCGACCAACTTTTCGAGTAGGTCGAGAGCGGTAGGCGGCGCCGTGATGGTCGAGCGCCAGGCTGCACGGCGACCGGGCCCACGTCCTGTCGTCACGGCCTGCCAGGTCGTGGATCCATCCTGCGCAGCAGCGGCGAGCACACGAACCCATGCCGCGAGTCGATGCTTCGGCGCCAGCCGCGAGTACGACGTACGGGCGATGGTGCTTCCATGAATACCGGTGACCGTGCCGGTGATTCGACGGCCCGAGCGCAGTGGTATCGATACATCCAGCACCGCGGACTCCCCCGCATGCACATCGTGCGACACCTCGAACAGCGCGTCCACGGCACGAGTGATGTCCTGCAGCTGAGTCTCACCGAGGCCGAACGGCGGTAGCGTCCCTCGCCTCCACTCGGCAGCGCGGAAGTCGGCAACCTCGGTGCCTGCCAGTCGCTCGGCGAGCATGCGGTCGCCGATGTCCCACTTCTGCAATCCGTCCAGTTCGACGGTGAGCGAATCGGAGACATCGTCGCCCAGCTCCGGGATGCGAATACCGATGCGTTGCTTGAGAAATGCAGCGATCGGATGTTCGACGAACGCGATCAGCGCGCTCAGCTCGATGTCGTCGGTTTCGGTGGCAGGCAACGGAGTCGGCAGAAATGCCGGTGGTGCGGCCGGTTCCCGTTGCCCCGCTCGCGCTCCACGCAAGGCAGCGCGGTCGTAGCTGAACGGTGCTCTTGGATCGAAATTTCGAGCGTCGAAGGGTTGCAACGGGTGACGACGGACGATGTCGGCATCGGCCGTGACTCGGACGACGTCGAGCAGCTCACTCAACGGAATCGCCGGCGGCTTGGCGATTCCCGTCACCGGATCGGCGCCCGTGTAGAACAGCAGCAGTTTCTGCTCGGCGGACATGACCGCGTCGAGCAGAAGTTGCCGGTCCTCGCTCCGCACGTCGCGTTCGCCGATCGCCGGATCGCGCGTGAGCACGTTGTCTCCGTCGAGACTCCCGGCGCGCGGAAAGACCTCGTCGTCGAGTCCGAGCAGCACGACGACGCGGTGCGGCACCGACCTCATCGGGACCATGGTGCACACTGTCAGCTCCCCGGTCCTGAAGTTCGCCCGAGAGGGACGTCCGGCGAGGGCGCGGGTGAGCATGGCACGAACGTCGGAGAGTCGAAGTACCACTTCGTCGCCGTGTCTGGTGGCGTCCGCGAGTTCTCGTAGTGCTTGCGCGCGTTGCCATTGGTCGGCAGTGTCGGTGTCGCACAGAAGATCCAGTGCACGGACCAGTGCCCCCTGCCATGCTGCGGCAGTCTGTGGACCCTGCAGGTCACGCAGCACAACGGCGACACGGTCAAGGAATTCGGCCAGCAGGCCGGTGAGATCGATGTCGTTTCCGTCGACGTCGTCCACCGGAAGAGCAAGATCGAGCCACTCGCGCGACGTTTCGTCGGCCGCTACCCCCAGCAGCACTCGGTCCATCGCGAAGTTGAAGGTGTTCTGAGCGAAGTCACCGAGTCCGAATCGGCTGCGCTGGCGCGAGTTGATTCCCCATCGCGCTCCCGATACCTGCACCCATTCACGAAGTCGTTCCAGATCGTCGTCGCCGAAGCCGAACCGTGTTCGAATCGGGTCGGCAGCGGCGAGATCGAGTACCTGGCTGGCCGTCACCCGGCCGATTGCGAGATCGAGCACCGTCGCCACCACTGCGAGCAGTGGATTGGTCTGCCGAAGACCACGGTCCGCGAGCCGGACTCGGAGCTTGTGGCCGGGATGTCCGAGTCCGCCCTGACCGAACGTCGCGCGAACCAACGGTGCGTACGTCTCGACATCCGGACACATCACCAGCACGTCTCTCGGTTCCAGTGTCGGATCCTCGTCGAACAGATGCAACAGGCACTCGCGGAGTACTTCCACCTGTCGCGGCGCACCGTGACACGCGTGGACGGCAATCGTGCCGTCGGCGGTGGCGGATCGAGAAGGCTTCCGAGAATGAGCGATGTCGGACTGCACCCGTCCGAGAAGCGTCGACGGGTATTCGCCGGCCGAGCAGACGGTGTGTTCCGTCGGTGCGTCGATGCCGAGGACACGGGCCTGCAGTTCGCGGACATCGCGCGCGAGACTCGCGAGCAGCGGGTGTTCGACGGCCAATGCCGACAGGTCTTCGCGACGGCGAGCGACTCGCGGCTGCCGGGTGAGCTCGTTCCACATCGCCTCGCTCGGATGCGGGATCCACAGATGAACATCGCGGTGACGGGATATCGCTGCAACGACCCGGAGCTGATCAGTGGTCAATCGAGTAGCGCCGAAGAGCGAGAGGCGACCGGGAAGATCGAGCAGTTCAGGCTGCGCGATCAGTGCATCACAACTGCTCTCCAGAAGCTCGGCGGGACTCGGACTCCCGATACGAGCGCGGATCGACCGCCACAGCTCGGCCTGCCATTGTTGATCGGCCGGCAGTACTCCCCCCAGCCCGTCGCTGTCGAGCCCCGATGCCCACTCCGCCATCATCGTGGGACGGTCGGCGGCGTAGCTACCGAACAGGTCGGTCACATGGGCTGCCGTAGACCACCGTCGTCCTGCCCGGCGCTCGTCGGTGCCGTTGCCGAGGTGTGCCGCCAGCACCGAGCACCAGGGCTGATCGATCGACTGGTCGATCAGGGTCAGTGTCTCCCAGAGCATTCGGCCGCGCGACCACGGGTCGTCCTCCGGGTTCACCTGTCGAACGGCCGCGAGAGCATTCCCGACGAGAGTTGCAGGCGAGGGGAATTCGATGTTGGCCGAAATTCCGTCCGCGTGGCTCGACCCGAGAGACAGGGAGAGTCGTTGAGTGAGCCACCGCTCGACCCCTCTCGCCGGTACCGAGACGACCTCGGCGGCGAACGGATCGGCCAGGGGCGCCGACAGCACATCGGCGAGCCCGGATGCGAGCGAGGATGCGCTGGCGCCGCGGTGAATCCTCAGTACCAACGTCCGCCCCTTCGTCGTGATCGACCTGTTCGCACGACCCTACTCGAGGCACCGACAGCTTCCTCTTCGCATCGGCCTTCACCCGTGGGGCATGAAGTCGGCCGAAAGTGCGCACGATCGAGGCCGACGATCGAGAGAATCATCGACGTTCAGCTCAGGCGACGAGAGACGGTGGCGTGATGGATGCAGAGGTTCTTGTGGCGGGAGCAGGCCCGATCGGACTGACGGCCGCGATCGAGTTGCGAAGACGTGGAATCGACGTTCGCGTGATCGACACGCTCACGGAACCGCCTCGATACGCGAAGGCCGTCGGCATCCAGCCCCGCACGCTGGAGGTCTTCGAGAACATGGGCCTGCTGCAGCCCGTGCTCGACGGGGCGATCATGATGCGCGGCCAGATCAGCATCACGAACGGTACCGAGGTCGGCCGAATCGAGCTGGCATTGCCGTCCGATGTTCCCTACGGTTTCGCCGGCCTTCCCCAATACGAGACCGAGCGAATGCTGGCGGAGAGGTTGGCATCGCTCGGCGGGACTGTCGAGCGAGGTCTGAGCCTGGTGTCGTTCGATCAGGACGCCGACGGAGTCTCGATCACTTCGAGCGACGGTTCCACGAGCCGGGTCCAGTACCTGATCGGCTGCGACGGTGCGCACAGTGCCGTACGGAAGGGACTCGGGCTCTCGTTCGAGGGCGCGGCCTTCGCCGAGGGTTACATGCTCGGCGACGTCGAGGTCGACTGGTCGATGCCCACCGGCTACGGGGTGCGCATCACCGCTACCTCCGACAACGGATCTCCGGACCGAGGACTGGTCGCGATTCCGCTGCCAGGACGGAAGCGGTATCGGATGTCGATGCTCGTTCCACCGGAGTTGTCGGCGCCGCCGAGCGGCGGCGACGGCATCACTCACGGTTTCAGCGGCGGCCCGGCGCCTGAGCTACACCACATCCAGAGCGTGCTCGACGACCTTGCACCGGAGCCCACCACAGTGTCGAATCTGAGATGGTCCTCGGTCTTCAGAATCAGCCACCGCATCGTCGACCGCTACGGCCGTGGCCGGGTGTTCGTCGCGGGCGATGCAGCACATATTCACCCACCGACCGGCGCCCAGGGCATGAATACCGGTATCCAGGATGCACACAACCTCGCCTGGAAAGTCGCCCTAGCGGTTCACGGCGTCGGCGCCGTCGGATTGACCGACAGTTACGACGCCGAACGTCGCCCGGTCGGTGAAGAAGTCGTCGGAATGACCGTCCGCGACGCCCGTGAGGGGATCGGCTCGGGTGAAAGCTCGATGGATACGGCCATGCGGAGGCAAGCACAGCTGTTGATCTCCTACGCCGGAAGCCCGTTGGTGTCGGAGGCCGATCCGGTCGCCCTCTCCGTTCAGCCAGGCGAACGAGCCCCGGATGCGCGCGGTCTGACGCGGGACATGGTTGCTTTTCCCATTCGCCTCTTCGAGTTGTTCGCCGGCGTGAACCACACTTTGCTGCTGTCCACGCCTGCCCGAATCGGGAAGTCCGATATCGGGGAGTTCGAGGACCTGGCCGGTCGCGCTGTCGACGCTGCTCACGGCAGGCTCGATGTCTATCTGATCTCGCCGACCCCGGTGGAATCGATACTTCCGGTCGTGATCGACCGCGACGGCGAATTCGCCGCGGCCTACGGAACAGCAGGTCCATCGGCTTTCGTGATCCGTCCCGACGGGTATCTGGGGCATCGTGAGTCCCCGGCCGGTCTCACCGGAGTGTTGACCCACCTGTCGCGGACGTTTGCCTGATCTGTCGGTCCACGATGAGTTCTCGGGCGCCCACAGGTCTACCCCATCGCCCTGTAGCGAAGAGAATCGGAGTGAATCATGGCTGTTCAGCACGTACTCGCCGTAGTACCGGTGAAGGACATCGACGCGTCCGCAGCGTGGTACGCGGCATTCATCGGGAGGCAGGCGGACAACAACCCGATGCCGGTATTGGTCGAGTGGCAGGTCACCGACTTCGGTTGGGTGCAGGTGACCGTCGACGAGGAGCGAGCGGGAAGCGGCATGCTCAACTTCGCTGTCGACGACCTCGAAAGCCACATCCGTGAACTGGCGGACCGCGGAATCGAGGCGGGAGACATCGTCGAGGCGAACAAGGGAGTACGCCTGTCGACCACCACGGACCCCGACGGCAACGCGATCACACTCATCGGCGGATTCCGAGTCGAGTACTGATCCGCGACGGGCCCTGTCGGCCACCGGATTTCGATTGCCGAACCGCCGGCGGTCGAATGCTGTCACCGAGCCCCCCAACTCGACTATTAGGCTGATCCCATGGGATCCAAGGGACCGGCAAGCCGGGGACAGAAGCGCGCGGCCAAGACCAAGGCACGCCAGCGGCGCCAGCAGTCGTCGGCGGGTTCTCATGTCTCGACGTTCCCGGCCGGCCTGCTCGAAGAATTCGGCGAGTGGCTGGCCGATCGGGACATGGGCGAGCACGCGGAGCGTGTGGTCGGTCTGGTCCGCACCACACTCACCCAGATCGACCGAGCGAACCCGGGATTCTCGGTCACCTCGTGGACCCCGAACGACGCCCACTTCATCGTCGACGCCGTCGAGCGGATCGAGGAGTCCGACCAGGACAACGGGCCAGCCGCTGCGACGAACATCGTCGTCACACTGCTGGAATTCCTCACATTCCTCGACGAAACCGACGCCTGGACAGGTTCGGACGAGGACTTCTCGCACTGCATGGAAGACCTCACCGACTTCATCGACAACGACCCGGACGTGCTCGATCCGGACGACATCGAACTCCCCGACGTGCCCGAGTCCGAGGAATCGACCGCACTCTCCGGATTACCGTTGATCGCCGGACTCGACGCGCTCGTCGCTCGTGTCGGCGCCGGAATCCCCGTCGCCGACATTGCCGAACTCGCCGGCGCTCTGGCCGACGATCACGACCACGACCACGACCACGACCACGAGACTGCGCCGGAAGACCTCACTGCTCTCGATTACTGGGCCGTCGCTTTTGCGACGAATACGTTGCAGGCCAACGATACCGACGTCACCCCTGGCACCGAGATCGGCGGTTTCACATCGCGTTCGGTGGACATACTGCGCTCGGCCGTGACGCACCACATTCGCCATCAGCTGACCCTCAGCGAAGTCGATATCTCGATGGCACTCTCCAACACCTTTGCACTTCAGACTCTGCTCGCTGCGATGACGGACGATCTCCCCCTCGACAATCCCGAAGAGGACTACGAGGGACTCGAAGGCGAGGATCTCCGAACGGCTCAGCTGATCGACTATCGCGTCCGTGCACTTCAGGAGCAGGGCATCCTCGTTCCGAACGAGGACGCTCTCGAAGTACCCGCAGCGCTCCGACCTGCAGTACTTGCCGGCGTGAGACTTGCCGAACCTTTCGGTGACCACGACCACGAGGAAGCATTCTGATCGGTCTGTAACGGCGAGGTGTCCGTCGCCGACATGGTGCTCGGAAACACAGCGTCCTCACGTGAAGAAACCGCGGCGGATGTTGCACGATTCGAGCCCCCTCGTCTGTCGCGTAGTCGCGTGGAGGTGTGCTCTCCCCCTCCCAAGCAGACCCGAGGACCGCACCGTGACCGATCCGTTCGACTCCAAGCCCTATGTCTTCCCCGGCGCCCAGCGTCCGGAACACCGACGCCCATTGCTCGCCAAGGTCGCGGGTTGGTTCGCACTCGTCGTCGGGCTGCTGATCCTGCTCGCATCCCTCGTCGATTTCTCCCTGGCCGGAATCGTTCTCGGCGTGTGCGCCGCTGCCGCCGGCGGGTTGTACCTGTTCGGGCCGCCCTCTCGGGGCCGAATCGTGTGGGCTACACCGGCGATTGCAGTCCTCCCGGCGCTGGTGGCATTTGCACTCTCCAGCCCGACCCCGGAACCGGTCGACACCGCACAGGCGAGCCACTTCGCGGCCCCCGCCATCGCGGAGGTGTCGACCACGACGCCGCGTCCGACGACGACCACCCCGGTGCCGTCCACCAGCGCTCCAGCCCTCACCACGGTCGCTCCGGAAACAGTCACCGTCTACGCCCCCGCACCGTCGACAACCACGCCCTACGTGCCCGCACCCGCGCCGGCACCGGTGTACGTCGCCGAGCCGGAGCCGGTGTACGTCGCCGAGCCGGAGCCGGTGTACGCGCCCGCTCCCCTCGCTGCAGTACCCGACACGGCACCCTCGGTGTCCTATGCCAACTGCACCGCCGTCAAGGACGCGGGCGCAGCACCGATCTACCGCGGCGAACCCGGCTACAGCTCCAAGCTCGATCGCGACGGAGACGGAGTCGCCTGCGAGAAGTAGCCTCGCAGGCATATACCCCCAGTGGGTATAGTCGACGGACATGAGGGCCGACACAGCGAGGACACGGTGGCGGCGAGGCTGCGTCGCCATCGTGCTCGCCCTCGGCGTCGTGCTGATGCATTCCGTTGCCCTGTCGGTGGCCGCCGAGGCCCACACTCACAGCGTTGCCGACGCATTCACCGACACCAACGCACACAACCAGCACGACCCCGGCGCCGACTGCCCGAACTGCGGGAGCCACGCGCACAGTGAGCTGTGCATCGGAAACCCCGTCGTCACAGCATCGTTCGCACCGCCCGCCACCTGCGTGTTCGATTCCGTGGCGACAATGTTCACCGCGCACCGTTCATCGATCACGGTCGACCGCGCAGGTCGCGATCCTCCGAGCACAGCCATCTCTCGTCCTCGACTGCAGATCTGGCGAGTGTGACAGGTACGGAACATCCGGTTCCCACCCATTCACCTCACCTCCCATGCACAGGAGAGATACAGCCATGCCCGACCACTCACGCTCGACAAGACTTCTACTCGCCGCCATCGGCACGACGGCGCTCGTTCTGACGGCATCGTGCTCGAACGACGGCGCTCTTCGAGATCAGGAAGCCACTTCGCTCGACTCCCCCTCGGCCACCGCCGAATTCAACGACACCGAATTCAACGACACCGATGTCATGTTCGCGCAGATGATGTACCCGCACCACGAACAGGCAGTCCAGATGGCTCGATTGGTGAACACTCGGACCACAACCGCGACCGTCGTCGATCTGGCTGCACGTATAGCGGCTGCGCAACAGCCGGAGATGGACCGCCTCGCGAACCTTCTCGAGTCATGGGGCGCAACACTGCCGGATTCATCGACGATGAATCACGGCAGCGGCGGCATGATGTCCGATGCCGACATGGAGTCCCTGACGGCCGCAACCGGAAGCGATTTCGACCGGCAGTGGCTGACGATGATGATCGACCACCACTCCGGCGCGATCGAGATGGCCCGGACGGAGCTCGATGCAGGCGTCGATGTCGACGCCCGCGACCTGGCATCGTCGATCGCCACCGATCAGCAACAGGAAATCGACACCATGCGGGCGATGCTCGGACGCTGATGTGACCGACCGGGAGCGGATCGACTCCGCTCCCGGTCGCTGCGCCCAAACTTCTTGTCGTACCCCATCTCTACTGTTCTTCTCGACGGGCGGATGCAGCCGCCCATCGAGAAGAAGGGCAGCCACATGAGCGATCATCTCCAGACATCCATCGACACTGCGTGGGCCCTGTACACCAACGAGTTGTCGGATTTCGTTGCCTCGATGCCATGCGGTCAGAGTCTGAGAATCGTCGCCGAGTCCGGCATCGACCGCGGCGACGGCGATTCACCGTGGATTCTCCTGCATTCCGGCTCCGACGACATCATCGACTCCTCCGCCGTCCTCGACAGCTACCTGTACGCCGACGACGAGGCCGGAGCGGGAGACGACCACTTGCTCGTCGCACTGGGCTGGACCGCACCCGCTGCGCGTACCGAACAAGGCAAGCTGATCAGCCGCTCGATGCAGACGCAGCGACGCGGGTCCCGCCTGCTTGCCACCCAGATCGTGCGTGCGTTCCGCGAGGGATGGAGGGTCACCCACCCGGCATTTCTCACCTCGGTTTCCGACGGCGACATCGGTCGCGAGTTCAGAACGGCGACCGATCGTCAGCTTCCGGACACCACCGCGGTATTTCCCGCCGATATGGACCACCTTCGCGCCCTGATCCTGGACTCTCTCGGGACAAGCTCGTTGTTCATCGATCGGTCGGTCGAGGAGAACGGCGATATTCGGATCGACAACTTCGCGCTACCCGTCCACATCTGCTTCGGGCACGATGCCTCCGCCGTGAGGCTGCATGCTCCGCTGGTGACGGGGGTGAAGATCTCGGCAGCCCTCTCTCACACGTTGTCTCGCTGGACCACGAAGTGGAAGAACATCAGTTTCGTCGTCGCCGGCGACCAGCTCTTCGCCGGAATCGTCGTCGATACGAGGACGTACATCCCTCGCCACCTCACCTCGATGACCTATCGACTCGGTATGTTCGTCGACGAGCTCGATGCAGCATTTGCCGCCGAATTCGGCGGAACGGTCTTCGATCCGACACACCGCCACGAAGAACCCCGCCCGAAGGTGAACTGGTCCGACGACAGTGGCACCCTCTGAACCCTGCGCGCGGCGTGCGAATTGACGGGTGCGCCGGTCGATACAGCAACTGTCGACGCACTCTGCCGCGCCCAGGACATTGCGGAGCTGACCGAGCGCGCATGCTGGTCGGCCGCACGGTTTCGATCACACGCGCATTCTCTCGGCGACGAACGCCGGATACGGGCCGCTGTTCTGTGCGACACGATGGCGAAATCGTGGGATCACGTCGCCGACAGCCTCGCACGCGCGGCTCGCGCACTTCCCGCTCCCCGGATATCGACACCACCGAGGAAACCGGAGCAGATCCAGCTGTTCGATCATGCCGAGGAGCCTGCGCTGTTCGACATCTGAAGCATCGGCAATAGCTCGAAAATGCGCTAAGCTGCGGCGGTGACTGCAGGCGAATCGTCGTTGACGGACTACCCACGACCCTCGGTCGCCGTCGATGTCGCAGTGTTGACGGTTCGGCGCGACGCCCTGTGCGTCGTGGTCGTGCCATCGCCGCGGGGGCGCGCACTTCCCGGCGCGTTTCTCCATCCCGGGGAAAGGTTGGCGGACGCTGCCCATCGTGCACTGACCACGAAAGCCGGGATCACCGAGCTCGAGTTTCACCAGATCGGAATGTTCGACGACCCGAATCGAGACGAGCGCGGATGGGTACTGTCCATGGCGCACAGTTCCGTCGTACCACTCACGCGCCTCGGTGCCGCCGTCGATCTCGTCGAACTGAACGGAACCGCCACGACGGAGCCCCTCGCCTTCGACCACGAAGCGATGGTCACATCAGCAGTGGAAGACGTACGGCAGCGGTACGGCCGAGCGGTCGATCCGTCGCTGCTTCTGGGTCCGACGTTCACGCTGCTCGAACTTCGTCGCCTGTACGAAGTGTTGTACGACAAGCCATTTCCGAAGGACACCTTCCGGCGTCACGTCGCGGACGCAGTCGTGGGCACGGGGGCCACGTCTACGACCGGAGGAGGTCGCCCTGCCGAGTTGTACCGCCGGCAGTCCGGTGCCGTGCTTCCCGAAGCCGCCTCGGCCTTCTTCCGGAGCTAACCGAGCAGTCTCGTCGTCAACCGTGCGATCTCGCCGGAGAATGCGACGAGTGAGATAACGTCGACCGATGTCGACGCTGCCGTCACTGCTGAAACCTGCTGTGCAACGGCATCATCGACCGGCCAGCCGTACGATCCACCGGAGATCAGCGGAAACGCAACGGTAGTGGCGCCGAGCGCGTCCGCGACAGCAAGGCTTCGACTGTACGAGGAGCGCAGAATCGCCGATCGATCTTCGTGGACGCTGTAGCGCGGACCCACCGTATGGATGACCCAGGTCGACGGCATTCGACCCGCCGTCGTGGCAACAGCCGCACCGGCCGCGAGACCGCTCGGAAGCGTCGTGTTTCGCAGAATCTTGCATTCCGCCAGGATGCTCGGACCCCCGGCACGGTGAATTGCTCCGTCGACACCTCCGCCGCCGAGCAGCGCCGAATTGGCGGCATTGACGATGGCGTCGACACGCAGTGTCGTGATGTCGCCGCGGACGACGTCGATGATGGTCATGACAGGTCTCCGGTGATGTCGGCAGCAAGTGTCACCAGATCCTCGCCGGTCAGGCTCGGATAGCCGTGGAGCATTGCCCGCCAGCGCAACGGCACCGCCGATGCGCCCCAGCGCGCGCCGAGCAGTCCACCGGCGATCGCCGCGGTCGTATCGGTGTCACCACCGGCGAGAACGCAGAGCTCGAGCGCCCGGACCAGATGATCGGGTCCCTCGCCGTCTGCTCGCGTGATTGCCCACCATGCCGTCTGCAGCGCGTGCACGACCCACCCGTTCTTCGCGAAGTCTGCAGGTTCACCCAGCTCGGCCTCATCGAGCAGCGGACGCCAGAAGTCCCCCGCTGCGGCCGTGTCCGTCCACAACCGAACGCCGTCGAAAGTCCCGTCGAGTACCGCATGCCGAATCGCGGCCGACCACATCTGGCAGGCCTCACCTGCACGCGGATCGGAATGGGTGAGCGCACTGACGGCGGCAGCGGCAGCAACGCACCGCTCGGGGTCGTCGAGATACGCCAGCGCCACCGGAGCAGTCCGCATGAGCGATCCGTTTCCGCCAGTCCGCCCGGTGAGGGAGGCAGCGCGCGTGGTCATCTCTGCCGCGGTCCGACTGCGATAGCCGAGTACCGACCGCGTCTGATTACCGATATCGGCGGGATCGGTGTCGTACCAGGCAACGAAGTTCGCGGCGATCACGTCGAGTCCCGGCACCGAGCCGAGATCCTTGACCTCTCGGGCCGCTAGTGCGACCGCAGCCGCCATCGAGGTGTCGTCCGTCCACTCCCCCGGTGCCCAGTCGAACGGTCCACCGCCGATCATGTCGACCACGGTCCCCTCGGCGGGGTAGCTGAACTCGTAGCCAGCGCCGAGGGCGTCACCTGCTGCGGTTCCCAGCAGCACACCGGCGGCACGGTCGGACTGTTGTGCGGTCAATTTCATGGCATCCCCTTAGCTCGAATCTGCGCTTAGATTAGCGCACAGTTGATCTAAGGGCAATGGCTACGCAAAAGCACGTGCGTTCGCGTAAATCACGCCGCTGACCCCACCCCGCTACGCAAAAGCACGTGCTTTTGCGTAAATCACCCCACCAACCCCACCCCGCTACGCAAAAGCACGTGCTTTTGCGTAAATCACCCCACCCACCGCTCCCGCTCACGCAAAAGCACGTGCTTTTGCGTGTATGCGGGGCACCCGAGCAACCGCCGCACAACACGAACTTGCTGGTCAGCGAACCGACGTGAACTGGTTCACGATTTCACTTCCATTTGGGTGGTACTTCGAGTTACATTAAATCTATGTTCGCACCACGTAGGGAGAAGCGATGACACTGATGTCAGAAGGCCAGACGCGATCGAGCGACATCGACGCCGAGACCGCGCAGTACAACGAAACTCTCCGATTGCTGTCCGAGGGCTCGGTGCACAAGCATTTCGATCCCTACGTGGACATCGACTGGGACTCCCCCGAGTTCGAGGTCATCGACAACGACCGTCGGTGGATCCTCCCGACGAAGACCGATCCCATCGGTGGCCATGCCTGGTACCAGGCGCTGCCCGAGGACAAGCAGATCGAGATCGGCATGTGGCGTCAGGCCAATGTCGCGAAGGTCGGACTGCAGTTCGAAAACATCCTCATCCGCGGCATGATGCAGTACGTGTTCTCGCTGGAGAACGGCGATCCCGAGGCTCGCTACTGCACTCACGAGTCGGTGGAAGAGTGCAATCACACCCTGATGTTCCAGGAGATGGTCAACCGCGTCGGCGCCGACGCCCCGGGCATGAGCCGTTGGATGAAGTTGGTTTCGCCGATCCTTCCGCTGTTCGCCTCGATCGCCCCTGAGCTGTTCTTCGTCGGTGTCCTCGCCGGCGAGGAGCCCATCGATCACATTCAGAAGGGCGTGCTGCGCTCCGGTGAAGAAATCCACCCGATCATGCAGGGTGTCATGGCTATTCACGTTGCCGAGGAAGCTCGCCACATCTCGTTCGCACATCAGCTGTTGCGGCGTCGTGTCCCCAAGATGTCCAAGGTCGGACGCTTCTTCCTTTCGCTGATGTTCCCCATTGTGATGCGCGTACTGTGTGACACCATCGTCATCCCGCCGAAGAAGTTCTGGCAGAAGTTCGACATCCCGAAGTCGGTCAAGAAGGACCTGTTCTGGGAAAGCAAGGAAGCGCAGCATGTGCTGCAGGACTACTTCGGCGACGTGCGCATGCTCGCCACCGATACCGGCATGATGAACCGTGCCGCCAAGCTCGTCTGGAAGGCATGCGGAATCGACGGCAAGGCTTCGCGCTTCCGCAGCGAGCCGGACCGTAGCTCCAGCCAGTTCGCAGCGTGACCCTCGCTTTCACCCACAGCGCCAGTTAGCCCCACAGCAGCGCCTGCCGTCAGGAATCGTCATGCCCCACGTTGTCACCCAATCATGTTGCAGCGACGCATCGTGCGTGTACGCATGTCCGGTGAATTGCATTCATCCGACTCCGGACGAGCCGGACTTCCTGACGGCAGAAATGCTGCACATCGACCCCGCGTCGTGCGTCGATTGCGGCGCGTGCGTGTCAGCCTGCCCGGTCGATGCAATCGTGCCGCAGTCGAAGCTGACGGAGGCACAGCTGCCTTTCCTGACGATCAATGCGGACTTCTACAAGCAGGAACGCCCGAAAAGGCCTCTCCTCGCACCGGTTACACCGGCGGCCACCGTCACCAAGGAGCGTCAGCCCCTCCGCGTTGCCGTCGTCGGCTCCGGGCCGTCCGCAATGTACGCGGCCGACGAACTCCTCACTCAGCCCGGCGTCGTGGTCGACGTCTACGATCGACTCCCCCAGCCTCATGGCTTGGCGCGCCTCGGCGTGGCTCCCGATCACGAGAAGACTCGCCAGGTCTCTCGTCTGTTCGATCAGATTTCGGCTCAACCGGGCTTCCAGTTTCATCTGGGCGTCGAGGTCGGCAAAGACATCAGCCACGATCAGCTTCTCGAAGACCACCATGCCGTCATCTACGCGGTCGGCGCATCGCGCGATCGCGAACTGACGATTCCCGGTGCCGATCTACCGGGCCGCTCGTCGGCGACCGATTTCGTTGCCTGGTACAACGGCCATCCCGACCACGCGCATCGGCGCTTCGATCTGTCGCAGAAACGCGCGGTGATCATCGGGAACGGCAACGTCGCCCTCGACGTTGCACGAATATTGACCATCGATCCCGACCGGCTCGTCGGCACCAACGTGCCGCCGCATGCGCTGAAGGCCTTGCGCGAGTCCAATATCGAAGAAGTTCTCGTCGTCGGTCGTCGCGGCGTCGCACAGTCGGCGTTCACGGTGCCGGAGTTTGCTGGACTGCTCGCTACCCCGGGTGTGGACGTCTCGATTCACCGGGACGAGATCATGCTCGACGAAACGACGATCACGCTCGCCGAGACGAACGACCTGCCACACGCCGTGGCGCAGAAGCTTCAGTTGCTACGACGCGTCGACGACGCGTCGGGCACCGGCCACAAGCGAATCGTGTTGCGCTACTTGCTTTCGCCTACTCGGATTCTCGGCGATACTGCGGTGTCCGGCGTTGAATTCGACCGCATGACGCTCGACACGGCCACCGATGGATCGGTGCTCAGCATTGCCACCGGAGAGGTCGAGACCGTCGACACCGGGCTGGTACTCACCTCGATCGGCTACCGTGGTGTTGCGTTACCCGGCGTCCCGTTCGACGAACTCCGAGGCATCATTCCGAATGACGATGGCCGAGTGTTGGATTCCCCAGGAGGAGACGTGGTCCGCGGAACCTACGTCACCGGCTGGATCAAGCGCGGTCCATCGGGATACATCGGAACGAACAAATCCTGTGCGCAGGGCACAGTGCTCAACCTCGTCGCGGACTTCAACAAGGGACTGCTGCCCGACGTACAGCGTGCGTCCGATCGACGCCGCCCGTGGCGCCTGCGCCGGGTCTAGGCAAACCGGTCGGTTGGGCGCCAGGGAGAAGCGCCCAACCGGACCTACTTTCTGTCAGTCGGGAATCATGTCGAACGTGTCCGGGTTCGGACCGGTTCGACCCTCTTCGCCGCGGTCGAGCGCGTTGATCGAGTCGACGTCCTCGGCACTGAGTTCGAAATCGAAGATATCGAAGTTGGCCTTCACACGATCAGGCGTCACCGACTTCGGGAAGATGATGTCACCGCGCTGGATGTGCCAACGCAGAACCACCTGCGCGGTGGACTTACCCACCGCCGATGCAATTTTCTCGATCGTCGGATCGTCGAGAACTTTGCCCTGAGCGATCGGTGACCACGCCTCGACCGCGATCGCATTGTTCAGGCTGGCGGCGCGTGCCTTCTCATTGACCAGGTAGGGATGAACCTCGATCTGGTTGACCGCGGGAACGGTGTCCGTTTCAGCAGCCAGCCGTTCGAGATGCGCCGGCTGAAAATTGGACACCCCGATGCTTCGCGCCCTCCCGTCACGGGCGAACTCCTCCAGCGTCTTCCACGTGGAGACGAAGTCGCCGTCGTAACGGGTGGGAAGAGGCCAATGGATCAGGAACAGATCGACGTAGTCCGTTCCCAGATCCCGAAGAGTTTCCTCGAATGCCTTGCGCGCCGCGTCCGGTTCGTGAAATCCGTTGTTCAGCTTGCTCGTCACGAAAACCTCGTCGCGATCGACACCAGAATTTCGGATGCCTTCGCCGACCTGTTTCTCGTTTCCGTACATCTCGGCGGTGTCGATGTGGCGGTATCCGATGTCGAGCGCGGTCTTCACCGCATCGGCCGTCTTGTCCGGTTCGATCTGGAACACACCGAACCCCAGTTGCGGAATCGTCCGGCCGTTGTTCAAAGTAATGGTAGGTACAACGCTCACGAGTGTCGTCATCTCCGTTCGATATCGAGTACGAAGACTCGGTTACCCGGAAGCGTCGGTTCTACACCGAAACTTGTCGGTCCCAGCTGGTACATATTTATTCACCACCGACATCGAGGACCCCTCACTTCGATGTCGCTTACGAACTCGACGAGGGACATCATGAAAGTACAAGCGCGGAACAGCAGCATCATCATCACCGCGAGCGTCGATACAGATGCGCTCATGGCATCGGGCATCGCGTTGGCAGCCGACCCGTACACGTCGAAGGGCGCGTTGGACCGGTTCGTGGAACACTTGATCCAGCTGGAGTCACGGTCGCCGACGGGCGTGGGCGGGACCTACGTGGCCTTCGCCGATGACGTCGTCACCGGTACGTTCGAACGCGGCTGGCAGCCCGCCGAGTTGATCCACGTGATCAGACGCAAGATCGATCAACCCGACATCTCGATGATCAAGTCCCTGTTGGGTTCTCATTCCAGGCGCACTCGGGCGCTGTCCACCGCTCCCCCGGAATGGCGTGACCAACTGGTCGATCTCGCCGTCGATCCGAGCACGGACCTGGCCCACTATCGCCGCTCGTCGAGAATCGATGCGCGGGCGTTCTGGACGTCACTGTTTCGACTACTGGCCGGTTTTCGGTATCTGGGATCCATCACTGCGATCACACCTCCTCCGTCACGGTGGGCAGCGGGGGCTTACTCGTCGTCGCCGTATCAGTCGGACACCAAGGTGCTGAACAAGATTCGCGCGCTCCTGGCGAAAGCCGAATCATCCACGTTCACCGAGGAAGCCGAGACGTTCTCCGCGAAAGCGCAGGAACTGATGACACGGTACGCGATCGACTCGGCGGTTCTGGCTTCCACCGCGAGCACCGGACTCGGCGCCTCGGTGGTGACGAGACGAATACTGGTCGACAACCCTTACACCGACGCGAAGATGCAGTTGATGTCGAGTGTCGCCGCCACGAACGGCGCGAGAACCGTCTGTCACACCAAACACGGCCTGATCGGGATTACCGGAATGCCCGTCGATCTCGATCTGTGCGAGCTGCTGTACACCTCGCTGCTCGTTCAGTCCGCGCGCGCTCTCGACACCGCCGGCAAGGACTCCGCGACGCGGTCCCGAGGGTTCCGCCGAGCTTTCCTCCTAGGCTATGCCTGGCGGATCAAGGAGCGCTTGGCCGAGGCTCGCGCACGCGCGGATCGCGACGCAGGTCAGCAATACGGCTCATCGTTGGTGCCGATCCTCGCCGCACGAGACCACGCGGTATCCACGGCATTCGACGAGCTGTTCCCCGATCTGCGCTCGATCAAGATCACCGTCAAAGACCGAAACGGAGTGCTCCAGGGCCGGAAGGCGGCCGAGCACGCGGACCTCAGCGGCGGACGGGAGAAGCTCCAGGACCGGGATCAGTAAGCAGCCGTTCTCTGCCGTTGGGCACAATTCCGTGGTGAATCTCGGCGACATCGGGGTGAGCGCGCGTGCGAGATTTCCACGCGTTCTCCCCGTACGTCGCGAAGATCGGGTTGTCCGGGTCTGCCTCTACACCCCGAGAGCGAGAGGCCGGTTCGGCCGGGAGGGCGACGATCGGGATGACGGCGTCGAGTGCCGGGCTGAGAAAGAACGGAATCGACACTCGGTCCGAGCCGGGAGTCGGAGCGAGCACTCGATGCCGTGTCGCGCGAAGATAGCCCTGCGTGGCGACCTCGAGCAGTTCCCCGATGTTGACGATGAACGCGCCCTCAACGGGGGGAACATCGATCCACTCACCGGGAGCCAACTCGACCTGAAGCCCCGTCGAATCCGGCTCGAGCAGGAGCAAAGTCAGGACTCCCGAGTCCTTGTGTGTTTCGATGTAACCACTTGAAGCCCACCAGTGAAATTGAGGTTCGAAATGAGCGCGATCAATACGACCACCCCTGCCGGCGACCTCAGTGTTTGGGATCGAGTCAGTTATCTCGGTGACGTGTTCATCGTGGACAGTCGCTCGGACTCTCGACTCGTCCTGTGCAGTGCAGCCGACAACGAGGTGATCGAGTGGTTCGATTTGACTGATTCACTCGATCTTGAGCACGTAAAGAAGCTTCGCAAGATCGTCTGATCTACTCGCTATACAAAACCCAGGTGACCATTTTCGGCCGCCTGGGTTTTCTGCTGTCGCGATCCCTTCGATTGTCACGATCCGATCACGATGCTTTGGTCACCTTAAGACGCAGGAGTACGCACCAGAGCGAACGGAAGCGCACCAGCCCGCACCAGCCCGCACCAGAGCGCACAGACGCACCAAAACCGAATATGCGTCGTGTAACTGGCAAGGCATATCGTTCTACGAAGTGACACGCAGCAATACGAAACGGAGTGAAAACCGAGATGATCACCGAGAACCCGACCTGGATTTCCAAGAAACAAGCCGCCGAGCATATCGGCCGAACGGTCAGAACCTTGGAGACTTACGTCAGGAATGGCCAACTTCCCGCCTACAGGATTGGAGGCAGGAAAGTCGTACTCAACCTCAAAGATGTTCGCAGGCTGGCAGATGAACTCGATACGCCACAACTCATCCGTGCCAGCGCTTAACAAAGCAAAGGCCCAGCTAGCGGGACTGCCATCCCATATTGCTAGCCGAGCCTCAACCTTCGACAGAAACAGAATGAACAGGAGATACACCCTTGTCTAACGTTTCTACCCCCAGCTTACACGCCTCGCACAATCCGCAACGGTTACCGAGACCAGTTGACCGCGAGCGCAGATTGCATGGCCTCGACTGCACATGCCGGAATGGCTGCCCACGCCACAACGATGATTTCGACGAAGCCGATATCAATTTCATTCTCGACGGCTTCGGAGTGCGTAAGCGCTTGCCCGCCCGCGATGCAAATTATCTCCGGTGAAGGGCGACGACCCCTTCTACAGAGAGTTCATTCCCGGCGCTATTGCTTTCATCGCGTCCAGGCGTCACCCCAGCTACATTCCGATCGATCACTCCCCACGTGACGTTCCAGGCGAGGGGAAGACAGACCCCTTCGAACCTGCGTGGAAAACGATCAGCCGTCGAGCCCGCCTGAACATCTGGCAGACCGGCAATCCTGGCCTATGGCCGAACCGCGACGACATCCGCGAGCTGTATCAACACGATCCTGCCCTCGCACTCATCATCGCCCGCAAACAGGGGTGGATCACCACCCCATCAGCACTCCCCCACGTCGCCTAACGAAAGCCACATCTCACTCATGCATGACGAGAACACCCCCACCGGCCTCGCCGTCGTAAACGGAACATGGCTCGACGCCCAAACCTTCCCAGAAATGAAATGGGTTGTCCCCGGCGTCATCCCCGAAGGTCTATCAATCCTCGCCGGCGCGCCGAAACTTGGTAAGTCCTGGCTGACCTTCGGTATCGCACTCGCAGTTGCAGCAGGCGGACGAGCACTCGGATCCATACCTGTAGGCGACCCCCGCCCAGTCCTACTGCTCGCACTCGAAGACGGCCACAGACGACTACAAACCCGCGCCCGACACCTCCTCGAAGGCGCACCCATCCCCGCGATGCTCGAAATGGCCATCAAAGGCACCCCGCTTGAAATCGAAGCGCACATCATCGAATGGCTGGAACGACACACCGACGCCGCGCCACTCATCATCATCGACACCCTCGGCAAGGTCATGCCGAACGAGTCCACAGGGGAATCCGCCTACGCCCGCGACTACCGGGTAATCGGCAAGTACAAGCGACTGGTCGACGAACACCCCGGCGCAGGACTCGTATTCGTGCACCACACGAAAAAGGGTGCAATGGGCGACTTCCTCGAATCCGTCTCAGGAACCCAAGGTATCGCCGGAGCAGCGGACTCAACGCTAATCCTGACACGGCCACGACAGTCCAGCGGCGGCATCCTCGCAGTCACCGGACGCGACGTCCCAGAGAACGAATACGCCATGACATCAGACTCCGGCCGATGGAACCTCGACGGAAAAGATCTCGTAGAAGCCGCGCAGGTTGCGGTGAGCCGACAGAACACCGAAGGCGTAGGCGACAAGTCCGCCGAGATCATCGACCTCGTAGAGAAGAACCCACACGGCATCACACCAGCCCAGGTGGACATCGCGCTAGGGATCAAAGATTCCAGGACGTACCTCGGGAGACTGTACGACGCAGGACGGATCGCACGCCCCAGCCGTGGCAAGTACGCCCCTGTTGCAAGCGTTGCAAGTGTTGCAAACGGCGGTCAAGCCCCAAGTAGTGGTGTAACTCGTTTTTGATCCTTCGTTGGTGGTTAGGCGGGTAGTTGCATCAGTTCATCGGTGCTCACCTCCGTCGGCGAGCTGGTGTCGGTGTCGGCGG
>NZ_JAHFVG010000081.1 GCF_023264675.1 Rhodococcus sp. (in: high G+C Gram-positive bacteria) | reverse complement strand
ACACCCGAGCTCCGCAGCGACCAAAACGTCATCCGCACCTCGTGCGTGTAAAACCGATAAACCACCGCAACCATCCCTCAATGATCAGGCACGTTGCGACAACCGCTCGAATCCGCCCATAACCCTCTATGTATTCGCACGCACATGCGCCGGAGGCGCCTACACCGGCCGGAGCAGCGACCGACGACGCGGTGGCAGGGGCTCGGGCACCTTGTCCGCAAGAAGCTTCAGTGCACGCCTGATCTCCAACCGCGTCTGCGACGGTTCGATGACCGCATCGATGTAGCCGCGCTCAGCAGCGGTGTACGGCGTTGCGACGTATTCGTTGTAGAAGTCGATGAACTCCTGGCGCACCCGCGGACCGTCCTCGCCGGCTGCCTCGATCTCGCGTCGCTTCAGCAGACCGACGGCTCCTTCGGCGCCCATGACGGCGATCCGGGCGGTCGGCCACGCGAAGTTGAGATCCGCGCCGAGGTTCTTCGAACCCATGACCGCGTACCCACCGCCGTATGCCTTCCGAATCACGACGGTGACTTTCGGAATGGTCGATTCGATCACGGCTGCAAGCAGTTTGGCCCCACGGTAGATCACCCCGGCTCGCTCCTGTTCCAACCCCGGGAGGTAACCCGGGATGTCGACGAGGAAGACGACGGGAATGGCATAGGCATCGCAGATGTAGATGAACCGCGCGGCCTTCTCCGAACTCGCGATATCGAGCGCACCGCTGAGATACGTCGGTTGATTGGCGACGACTCCCACACTTCGACCGTCCACCCGGGTGAATGCCGTGATGACGTTCGGCGCGTACAGCGCGCCGATCTCGTGGAACTCGCCGTCGTCGAACACCTTCATCATGATGTCGTGCATGTCGTAGGCAGTGTTGTCCGAATCGGGCAGGAAGGAATCCAGGCTCATGTCCGTTTCGGTGACCTCCGGTTCGAGACCGGGGTTCACCAGCGGCGCTTCTTCGTGACAGCTGGTCGGGAGATATCCCAGCAGCGTCCGCACCCAGGTGAAGGCGTCGGGCTCCGTCTCCGCGACGTGGTGCACGGTGCCGTAGCTTGCCTGCTTCGTCGCTCCGCCGAGATCCTCCGCCGAAATATTCTCGCCGGTAACGGCTTTCAGGACATCGGGACCGGTGACGAACATGTACGCCTGATCCTGGACCGCGACGATGATGTCGGTGCACGCCGGTGAGTATGCCGCTCCGCCTGCACATTTGCCGAGCATGATCGAGATCTGCGGAACCAGGCCGGACAGCAGGCGCTGCCGGCGACCGATCTCGGAATAGAACGCCAGCGACGTCACTGCATCCTGCACCCGCGCGCCGCCCGAGTCGTTGATCCCGATGATCGGGCATGCGGTCTTGGCAGCAAGCTCCATCATCGCAACTACTTTGCGGCCGAACATCTCTCCGAGCGATCCACCGAACACCGTGTTGTCGTGGGAGTACACCACCACCGGCCGACCCTCCACCGTACCGCGCCCGGTGACGACACCGTCACCGTACGGATTCGCTGGACTGCCAGGCGCTTTCATCAACGCGCCGTACTCGATGAAGCTACCGGGATCGAGAAGGGCATCGATTCGGTCCCGTGGACTGGGCAATCCCGCCGCGGCCCGTTTCGCTATGGCGCGTTCACTACCCGGGTTCTGCGCTTCTTCGAGCTTGGCAGTCAAGCCTGCAAGTTTGTCCAGCGTGGTACTCAGATCGAACTCCGTTGTTCGAGGGGGTGGCCATATACAAAAGTGGCATGAACATGTACACCCCCGCGTACGTGCTCATGCCACTGCTTGTCGGATTACGACGCCCGGCGCTCAGCTTTCGCCGCTTCGCGCGCCAGCGAGCGGTCGCGCATTTCTTCGAACTTGGTGGCCTGCTTCTCGAGGTCTTCGAGGAATACGGCAAGTTCTTCGCGCTTGTTCTCGCCCTGGCCGGTGAAGTCTTCGCGCTCGAAGATTCTCCACTTCCGCAGGACCGGCCACACGACGTCCTCGAGGTGCTGGCGGAGATCGTAGATGCCGTGCTTGGCCATCAGAACGCCGTTACGCCGGAAGTTCGGCATGCCGGCTCCTGGCATCTGGAAGTTCGTGACGATGTCGGAGATCGCATTCAGTGTCTGATCCGGCGCGATGTCCAGAGCAGCACCGCAGATGTTGCGGTAGAAGATCATGTGCAGGTTCTCGTCGGCCGCGATGCGCTGAAGCATGCGATCGGCGATCGGGTCCTCACAGACCTTGCCGGTGTTGCGGTGCGACACGCGTGTCGCGAGTTCCTGGAACGTCACGTACGACACCGAATGCAACAGTCCGGTGTGCGACCCGGCGGGGGAGGCGAAACCGTTGGTCATGTGGATCATGCGTGCCTGCTCGAGCGCGACGGGATCCACCCCGCGGGTGACGACGAGATAGTCGCGCATCACGATGCCGTGGCGGTTCTCCTCGGCAGTCCAGCGGCCTACCCAGGTTCCCCAGGCACCGTCCTGCGAAAAGTTCTCCGCAATTTCACGGTGGTAGGACGGCAGATTGTCCTCGGTGAGCAAGTTCGTGATCATCGCAGCCTGAGCGACCTCGCCCAGCTTGCTCTGCTCGGGGTCGTAGTCCAGTCCGCCCAGTTCGGCGAAGTTTCGGCCCTCGTCCCACGGCACATAGTCGTGGGGGTGCCATTCCTTGGCCATGGACATGTGCCGGTTCACGTTGTCCTCTGCTACCGGAACGAGCTCGCGCAGCAGCTCCAGCTGGGTCAGTTCCCGTGCCATGGGCGTGCCTCCTCGTATCGATTACCTACGACAGCGTAGGTCCGCTCGACCGGTGCAACCAGCAACACAGCGAGATTCTGTTAGATGTAGCAACCCTGGCAGCGGCCATTTTGGGGGCGTTCACAGGTGAACGGCGTTGCCGACCTGCGGGACCGAATGATCCCAGTCGGCGAGCAACGTCAGCAGGCCCGAGACGAGCGGCAGCGGCTGATCGAGCATGATGTGATGCCCGGCGAGCGGAATCTCGACGACGGGTGCCGTTCTCCCGAAAAGTTCGTACATCTCGGCCGCGACATCGGTGGTGACGAGACCACGCTCGGCACGAAACAGCGCTGCCCGGCACCGAACTGCTTCCAACAGCTCGCGCGTCGGACGTGCGCTGCCGAAGATTCGCGGATCGAACTTCCACGACCACCCGCCCTCGACCTCTCGCAAGGAACCGCGCGCGACGTGGTCCATGACGTACGGCAACGAATCTGCCTGGTCCGGCACGGTACGGAAGCGAGCGATCGCGTCGTCGAGGGTTGGGTACACCTTCAACGGTCCGAACGCCCGCTTGTCCCTGGCCGCTTCCTGTTCCGGCGACATGGACCGCAACGGAGAATCGATGACGGCGACGCCCGCGACACTGGCATCGTCCGTCGCCGCGGCCATGGACACCCAGCCGCCCATGCTGTGGCCGATCACCACCGGTGGTCTGACGAACGTCGATGCCTCGACGACGGCGAGAACCTCGGCCGACCAGAATTCGAAACCGTAGTGCTCGCGTGCCCCCGAATCGCCGTGACCGGACAAATCGAAGGCCACGACGTAGTGCCTGCGCGCGAGGAACGGCGCGACGTGGTCCCACCAACCGGCGTGGGCCCCACCGCCGTGCACCAACACGATCCCCGGCAGACCCGGGTCACCCCAGGACTTGATGTGAATCGAAGCGCCGAGCACCTCGATGTCGCGTTCGGCGGGCACCGCCGACAGTGCATCGGAAAACCACTGCGGTGTATCCATGGTCGACTAGACCTTCGGTGCCGCTACCAACGGAACAACGGCCTCGCTCGTATAGGCGAGGAAGGTCAAGGACTCCTGGAAGTACAGGTCGACCGTCGTCGCGTCGTGCGAGAGGTAGCCGATGGACAGATCCTGGCCGAGATGAAGCTCGTAGTCGCCACCGCGCGTCGTCAGCAGAAAAGCGCCGTCGATCGCTGGAGCCCAGATGATTTCACCGTCGAGGAGTCGCCTCAAGTGCTCACGAATGGGGTAACCGTGGTCGGATGTCTCGTTGATCGCAGTGAAGGCGTCGGCACTGAGCAGCAACGAGTACGGGCCGTTGACGCCCGCCAGCCGCAACGCGGTAATTGCCTGACTGACGATCTCCGGGTACTCCCGCGGGTCGGCCGGAAGCTTCAGTTCCGGGTTCGATGCACTGTCACGCAATCCCGTGATTCCCGCTGCCGCATAACCTTCGAACACCGCTCGGTCCTCGGCAAAAGCGATCTGCGTCGCAGCATCCTTGACCGGCTGCCAATCGGAATCGCTTGCGCCACGCTCGACGTCGTCGATCGCGGCGCGACTGACGGTGAACGGGACACGCAGTTCCACGACCGGCTGCGCGTTACGCGCATGGGCGATGACCCCGTCCGCGATGGGGGCGATCGGAGTCTGATGCCCGGTACCCACGGCCGCAAGTGTCAGCCCGGCAGGCCCTTTGACGTCGACGACACGACGACCGGCCACGTTGCGCTTGAACGTTCGAGTTGCCTCTTCCTCGATCTCGGTCCATGCCGCTGCCGAAATCGGCGCAAGTTCGCGGTGCAGGTTGCTCATTGGACAGACACTCCCTTGATTGACGAACTGTTGAGACTTCCGATTCCGAGCGAACCGTCGGTGGATGCTGCAGGAACCTCGGTGGCCGAGAACACCGGCCGAGTAGGTGGATCCTCTAGATAATCGAGTTCGGGAACGAAGAACAGTGTTCCGGTCACCGCGGTCGAAAAGTCCAGGATCCGATCGTGATTGCCCTCGGGCTTACCGAGAAACATGTTTCGAAGCATCTCCTCGGTGACCGCAGGAGTGGCCGAGTAGCCGATGAAATAGGTGCCGAACTCCTTCGCACCCACATGCCCGAACGGCATGTTGTTGCGCAGGATCTGTAGCTGCTCACCGTTCTCGTCCTCGATCACGTTGAGCGCGACATGAGAATTCGACGGCTTCACATCGTCGTCGAACTCGATGTCCGACAGCTTGGTACGTCCGATCACATTTTCCTGCGCCTCGGTGGTCAACGAATTCCAGGCATCCATGTTGTGAAAGTACTTCTGCACGACGACATAACTTCCGCCCGCGAAATCCGGATCGGAGTCACCCACCGTCACCGCGACGGCGGCGTCGTCACCCGCGGGGTTCTCGGTGCCGTCCACGAAGCCCATCAGATCGCGCATCTCGAAGTACTTGAATCCCTGTACCTCGTCGACGACGGTGACCGCGCCCGCCAGCTTGATCATCAGCTGTGTCGCCATCTCGAAACACAGGTCCATCTGCTGCGCACGCAGATGGAACAACACATCTCCCGGCGTAGCGGGCGCCGCGTGGGTTGCGCCGTCCAGCGGTACGAAGGGATGTAGCTCGGCAGGCCTCGGACCGTCGTAGAGGCGGTCCCAGGCGTCGGATCCGATGCCGACGACACACGTCAATTTGCCGTCGGGCACCCGGAATCCGACGGACCGCTGCAGGCCGGCGATATCGGCGACGACGTCACGGACGACGTCCTCGCCGCCGTCGTCGACAGTCACCACGAGGAAGATCGCCGCCGTCGTGAGCGGCGAAAGCACGGGTTGAGGCGTCACGAGATCAGTTTTGCACAACTGACCGTCGTCGACGCTGCCGGTTCACCGGCGACGCACAGAACTCCCTCATTCGGAACGCGGTCGTGGCGGGCGCGGACCGACGACGAGCGGTATCACTCGTCCCGACGAACCCAGCTCCGAACCGAGCCCCTGCGGGTCGGCGACGCTCGCAAGCCCGATGTCGAGGTCGCTCTTCCACTCACGCGAGACCTGAGCGTCGAGTGCGTCGAGGCGTGCCCTCAGCGGTGGATGCTGATCGGCCGGACACGCATCGATCAACGTCAGAAACAGTGAACGCAACCGGCGTTGCACTTGTGTACTACCCACACTGAAGTGGCGGATCTCGTCGGTGGCAATGGTGACGTAGTCGGTCCACGTACGACGAGTTCCGCGGATCCGCGTCAGTGCCGAAACTGCGGAATCGACGGCTTCGAGCCGCACCCGCGGAGCGATCGTCATCAGCAGATCCTCGACGTGATCGATGGCCTGCACGGCGCGACCCGGGTCGTTGATGGCGGGCGAGAGAGCCTTGAGGGCAATGTCGACGATGGCTTGAATCGCGGCAGCGGGACTGACCGTCGGGCTGTGGGTGTCGCCGAAGACCAGCGCCGCCAACAGCTGATGTCGGCGCACCCGAAGCTGCGGCCCGTCCACCTGGAACAGCACCGCGTGCTGGGCGACGAACTCACCGATCGTCGGCATCACTTCCACGGTGACGCCCCATTTCGCGGCAAGACGCTGTATCCGAGCAGCATCGACCGCAAGCAGAATGCGGCCGTCCGGTGAGAGCTGCGTCAGGCGCACCGTCATCGCCGTACCGAGCGGATCCGCGATGGGCGGCGGGGTCGCCTCGATCGGGACAGCAGGGAGCAGCTCCACCTCGGCGTCGGGATCGAATCCCGGATACAAGCGGACGATCGACGTTCTCCCCTGCGCGGCGATCCACCGAAGCAACCGGGAGGAATTGAGCACCATTCCCACCCTGGCGACCAGAGCGATGAACAGAAATGCGCTGACGAAGGCGAGCAGAATCGCAATCCACGTTGCCAGTACCGGCGACGTGTCATCGCCGGCGAGTGCAAGGTCGGAGGCAATGATGACGGCGAAGACGAAGGTGGACAGGAACATTCCGATCGCCCACCGCATGATCGCTTCCTGCTGCAGCATCGG
This sequence comes from Rhodococcus sp. (in: high G+C Gram-positive bacteria), assembly GCF_023264675.1. GTDB lineage: Bacteria > Actinomycetota > Actinomycetes > Mycobacteriales > Mycobacteriaceae > Rhodococcoides. Next base: position 10,905 of record NZ_JAHFVG010000081.1, on the reverse strand, counting down.
CACCACACGCACCGAGATCTGCGACGCACCGAATTGCATGGCAAGCGTGATGGCGGTGAACACCAAACCGGTGAGTGTGATCATTCCGCCGGCGATGACCGCCAGAAGGGTTGCCGTCGCACTCACGTCGATGCCACCTTCGACGGACACGCCGTCCGCATCCTCCAGCGCCCCTTCGACCTCGACCAGAACGAAGGCGAGAACGATCGAGCATGTCACCAGGATCGCGGGCAGTCGCCAGACCGGGGGTCGCCGCAGCCTTCTTCGCGTCCGGTTCCACCGAATGGCGGAGATCATCCGGCCAGGCACTTTCGCCTGCGACGGAGCGAAGGCGGGGATGTCGACGTCGTCCGCAGCGAGCGGTGCAGGTACCGGCACGCCGAACCTGCCCGAAAGCGCCTCCTGAACAACGATCTTCGCGCGTACGGCCGGCTCCCGGAACCGCTTCTCCCTGGTGAAGGCTTTCGCTTGCTTGGACGGTTTGTCCGCGTAGCGCCACCGTGCCCACGGGGATCGGGGACGCCCGAGGCGACTGGCACCGATGATCAGCAACGGAACGAAGAACAACCCGATCAGTCCGGTCCACAGCTTGCCCTTGAGCAACGTGATCGCGGCCAGCAGCAATTGAAGTGCCAGACCGCCCAACACGAGCGCGAGCGTGACCAGCGACCGATCCTGCTGGTAGGCGTCGAAGTCGCCTGCGAAACCGATCGGGTGGATACCGAGCAGATACAGTCCCGTGATCGCGACGGCGACGAACACCGCATCGATCGACGATCGGCCTTCCTCGGCCCAGTACACGTCGCGCAGATGCAGGATGAGCGCGAATTCGTCCAGCATCAAAGCACTGCCGATACCGAAGACGCTTGCCAGCACGCAGTTAGCGACAGGGGTCTCGTAGTTGGCGATGGCCACCAGCGCGAAACCGGAGATGAGCACCATCACCAGCCCGAACATCACGTGGTGGATGTGCATTCCGCCCGGAGTCACATTGCCGGGCCACCACGACACTTCGGCGCGAATCATCCGGACGGAGAACCGGATGAACAGGAACGCGAGCACGAACGAGACGAGCAAGAAGAACAACGGCAGACGTCCGTTGTCGACGACGGTCTCGGTGAACCATCTGCCCATCTCGGCCTCCTCGCGGTAACGAGCCAGGTCAGCCTATCGCCGCGAGAGGAAGGAGAGCGTCAGAACACCCAACCACGGAGCGCGAGGAATCGGAGTGCACCTGTTGCCGCGCTCACCGCGATGACCACGACCACCTGGACCAGTGCCGACGACCCCGGGAACAGTACGTGTACTGCGGCCAACGCCGCTGTGCCGAGCGCCAGGCCGACGAGCGCGAGGCCGCCCGCTTCCCACTGAGTCTGGAACCAACCGACTCGCTCGGCGGCGTGGAAGGTGTGACGGCGATGAAGTTCGTTCGCGAGGATGGTGCTGCCGAGAATGCCGATGATATTTGCCGTGAAGGACCCGAGAACCGAGAGAGCGACGAAGAGTCCGGCGTAGAGAACGTTGCTCGACGCGCCGACGATGACGAACCGCACGAACTGGGCGGTGGCCGACTCACCCAGAAAGCGCGCCTTGATACGGGGTCGACAGCTTTCTCTGCGGGTACGCGTCTCGATGGTGCTGCTCATGACATCTCCAGTTGCCTGCCCGAGCGACGGAACCGCCCGTGACATCCATACAACCTGAGAAACACCTGAATTGATCCCCGACTATGACCTATGTCTCTAAGAAGACTCGTTCTTCTCGGCCTTCTTGCGAGAGCGGCGAGTGAGATCGAAGTTCAGTGCATCCGGCTTGATCGAGGCGAGGAACAGCATTCCGCAACCGACAACAACCAAGACGATGGTCAGAACCACCACGACGATTCCGATGAACGCGCCGATACTTTCCATAACTGCCTACCTCCCGTGTCGCCCCTTACCGTACTGGGCTGCCGAACCTTCGGACGAATCCACCCCGAATCACAGAATCGCCGGGCACCGGAGTTATAGCGTCGAGCGATGACTCCCCCGTCCTACGGCAACGCGATGCGGTTCGAGAACAAGGTCGCCTTCATCACCGGTGCTGCTCGCGGCCAAGGCCGTGCGGCGGCTGTCAGACTCGCGTCCGAGGGCGCCGACATCATTGCGATCGACATCTGCGAAGAGTTCGCGTCCACCTCCTACGACGGCGCAACCTCGGCGGACCTGGCCGAGACGGTAGCGGCAGTCGAGGCTCTCGATCGACGCATCATTGCCTCCGAGACCGACACTCGCGACTTCGAAGCCGTGTCCGCCGCACTGCGTGCCGGGGTCGCCGAACTTGGACATCTGGACGTGGTTGTGGCCAACGCCGGAATCTGTTCGGCGGCGATGTCCTGGGAGATCACCCCGGAGCAGTGGAAGGAGACGCTCGACGTCAACCTCACCGGAACCTTCTTCACCGCCAAGGCTGCAATCCCGATTCTGCTCGCGCAGGGCACCGGAGGATCGATCGTCCTCACGAGTTCGGTGGCGGGCCTGCGCGGGCTCCCGTTTCTCGCGCACTACGCGGCGTCGAAGCACGGCATCGTCGGTCTGTGCCGATCGATGGCGAACGAACTCGGCCAGTACAACATCCGCGTCAACACCATCCATCCGCACGGTGTGGCGACGGGAATGCAGCCGAACGACATGATGGCGCTACTCGGTGAGCACGGCAGCACACTCGGGCCGATCTTCATGGGATCGCTGCCCGACCCGATCAGCGATCCCGAGGACATCGCTGCCGCGGTGGCATGGTTGGCCTCCGACGAGGCCAGACACGTCACCGGTATTCAACTTCCGGTGGATCTGGGGACGTTGACGCGCTAGCAGTCACTCACTCCTGTAACTCGGCGGCCCGTTTGATCGCCCGACGGATACGGAAGTAGGTACCGCAGCGACAGACGTTCTCGATCCGATCGATGTCCTCGTCCGTCGGATCGGACGTACGCCGCAACAATGCGACGGCTGCCATGATCTGTCCCGGCTGGCAGTAGCCGCACTGAGCCACGTCCTCTTCCAGCCACGCCTGCTGAACGGCGTGCAGCACGTCACCGTCCGCGAGGCCCTCGATGGTGGTGACCTCGCGGCCGTCGACGTCGGAGACCGGGGTGATGCAGGGCAACACTTCTTCTCCGTCGAGGTGACTGGTGCACGCATGACAGACACCGATGCCGCAGCCGTACTTCGGGCCGCGAACACCGAGCTTGTCGCGCAGTACCCACAGCAACGCCAGATCGTCGGGAGCATCGACCGAGACGGGCTTTCCGTTCACGACGAAGTCGTGCATGTCAGTGGCCTTTCATCGCGGGAACGGTTCGAAGTCGATCGCGAAGTCGATGGGGAAGGACGACGGAGTCGTTCCGGTCGCCCGCGCATACGCGTTGGCCACCGCCGCGACCGCCGCGGGCACACCGAGCTCGCCTGCGCCCCCTGGCTCGTCCGCACCCTCGATCATGATCACTCGCACATCGGTCGGCGAATTACGCTGCCTCGCATAGTGAAACTGCGAATAACTACCCTCGAGCGGGAGGCCGCGGTCGATGTGCAGACCGGCGGAGAGGACTGTCGAGAGTGCATCGGTGAGTCCGCCGAGGATCTGAGCCTCGAGACCCGACGGGTTGATCGTCTTCCCGACGTCCACGGCAACTACCGCCCGACGCACGCGCGGAGCACCCCGATCGGCGACATCGATGTCCACCACAACGGCTGTGCAGGAACGATACTCGGCATGAAAGCCCACACCCTGCGCCCACCCGTCCGGCATCGGGGCACCCCAGTTGCTCTCCCGAGCAGCGGCGTCGAGCACGGCGAGATGGCGAGGGTCACGCAGATGCGAGCGCCGAAAGTCGATCGGATCGACGCCGAGCGCCGCAGCAACACGATCGACGACGATCTCGGCCGCCCCGCGGCTGTTGGCCGAGTACACCGAACGCCAGCTGCCGGTGTTCATCGGTAGTGCGACCTCGGTGAGGGACTCGATGGTGTCACCGAAGTCGTACGGGTTCGCGACGGACCGCGAGAACACCGATCGACCGGAACCACTCGATCCCGAAGCCGTCAGAATCTCCCCCAGTCCGTGCGAGAAGTCCGTTGTCACCGACGCAACACGATGCTCGAACGAGACAACGGTTCCTCGGTCGGACTTCACGCGGAAGCGATGATGCGATGCGGGGCGAGCGCGCCCGTGGCGCATGTCGTCGACACGAGTCCACATCAGGCGAACCGGCTTACCCATCGCCTTCGAGATCACCGCAGCTTCCAGTGGTGCGTCGAAGAACAAGCGCCGACCGAAGGATCCGCCGCCGTTGACGACGTGCACGGTGACTGCCGCCACGGGAAGACCGAGAGCTCGCGCGATCACCTGCTTGGCCACGATGGGCGTCTGCATCGACGCCCAGATCTCCGCCGAATCCGAACGTACATCGGCCACAGCAGAATTGGTCTCCATGGCCGCATGCGAGACGAACGCGAAGTCGAACTCCGCGTCGAGATCACCAGTGGTGGTGAAGGGTTCCACAGCCTTGCGCAACGTGGCCCGAACACTCTCGTCGTTCTCGGACGCGAGCGCGCCGGGGACCCACGTCACCGCCGCGGCGGCACACGCGTCGATAGCCTGCCCGAACGTCGACGCCATCACCGCGACACCCGTGTCGATCACCGCGACATCGAGCACCCCGTCCGCGGCCCGCAGTGCATCCTCGTCGACCGATTCGACCGTGCCCCCGATAGTCGGAGCCCGGCGGACCACCACCGGCATCGCGTTCGGCACCTCGAGATCGAGGGCGTACTCCAGCGCTCCGGTCACGATGGCACGGGCGTCGGCTCGGCGGGTCCGTGTACCGACGAGGCGATAGCGATCGGGGCTTTTCGTTTGAAACGCAACAACTCCCAGCGCTGGGTCAGCTGCGGCGACGGCCACGTCGCCGATTCCCATCGTCCTACCGTCCGGCGCGGACAGCGTCCCGTCCGTGAGCCCGATCTCACCGGGCCGGATACTCCAGCGCGTCGCAGCCGCCGCAATCAGCCGAGCGCGAGCGCCGGCAGCGGCATGACGCACGGGCCCGTGAAGCGAGCGGATCGAATTGGAATTTCCGGTCAGCTGGCCGAACAGCAACTCCGGTCTGCCATCGGCGAGGGTGGTCTCGACCGCATCGAGGGCGACGTCCAACTCCTCGGCGACCAGCATCGCGATCGAGGTGGTCAGACCCTGCCCCACCTCGGCGCGAGGCAACTCGAGCCCGACGGTGCCATCGGTTCGGATCTCGAGCACGACGAGTAGGTGTTCGGTGACACTGCCCGCAAGAATCAGCAGTTCACCCAGATCCATGGCCGCAACGGCAGGAGCGGCCTTCGCCGCGGGCGAGACGGCGACGGTCAGCGTCGGCGCCAGCAGAAGGGTCGTCAAGAACGCGCGACGGTTCATCGCCGAATCACCCATCCCCAACCCTGCTCTTCTCTACCCCGTGCCGATCGCACGCCCCCGATTGAACCTCCACTGTAAGGGGCGTAGGCCTCGCTCGTCGGACATCCCCTACCCGATGACCCTGAGACGGAGTCGACCGAAGATGGGTGAGCATCCCGATAGCCGACGACCTCGGTGCACGAGAGGATTGGATCACACCATCCGGCAGCCACCAAGGAGATCCATAAGCCATGCGTATCAACACTATTCGAGCGATCATCGCAGCGACCACGATCGGATTCATCGGAATCGGCGGCGCCGCTGTCGCATCGGCGGAGACCATCACCTCGCCCGGCACCGAGCAGGGCGCCTACTGCACCGTCGTCGCCGACGATGGAACGATGACACAGCTGACCACGCCCGCACAGTGCTTACAGGCTCGTATCTCACTTCGTATCGACGAGCGCAAAGCCGAGGAAGCGGCAGCGCGTGCAGACCGCGCCGAACAACGACGGGCCGACCGCAACCAGTAGTGAAACCAGCGTCACGGGTTCGCGCGTCGCGGCGGGAATATCGGAGACCGGATGGGGTTACACTGGGCAAGTAGTTGACACATCAACTAACTGTAGGTTCGAGATAACTCGAAGACGCCAGGAGACCAGCCATGCCCGCTGTAACGGTCGAGAACATCCTTGCTCTACCCCGCATCCCCCTTCCCGACGCCACCGCAGTGCCCCGGCCGGTCACATCGGTCACCGCAGCACCCAGTGGCTTCGAAGGCGAAGGCTTTCCCGTTCGTCGGGCATTCGCCGGAATAGACCTTCAGTCCCTCGACCCGTTCATCCACATGGACCAAATGGGCGAAGTGGACTACGCACCGGGCGAGCCCAAGGGAACCCCGTGGCACCCGCACCGCGGATTCGAAACCGTGACCTACATGATCGACGGAATCATGGAGCACAAGGACTCCGGAGGCGGAGGCGGCAGCATCGGCGGCGGCGACACCCAATGGATGACCGCAGGCGCAGGCATACTGCACATCGAAGCGCCGCCCGAGCAGCTGGTCCAGTCCGGTGGCCTGTTCCACGGCGTCCAGCTCTGGGTCAACCTTCCCCGCGACAACAAGATGGCGCTCCCCAAGTACCAGGACATCACCGGCAACAGAGTCGCCCTGCTCTCCAGCAACGACGGCGGTTCCCTCGTACGCGTCATCGCCGGTGAGATCGCCGGGCACCAAGGCCCGGGATCGACCTACACACCGATCGCGCTGACGCACATCACCGTCGCACCGGGAGCGGCACTCTCACTCCCGTGGAACCCGGAATTCAATGCCGTGGTCTACGTCCTCGCCGGCGCCGGAACCGTCGGCGCAGACCGACGCCCCATCCGAATGGGCCAGACGGCACTCCTCGGGCGCGGCGACACCATCGAAGTGAGCGCCACCCGCGGTGACTCGCGCAGCGAATCGCTCGAACTCTTCGTGCTCGGCGGCAAACCCATCCGCGAGCCCGTGGCAATGGCCGGACCGTTCGTCATGAACACCAGGTCGGAGGTGCTCCAAGCCTTCGAGGACTTCCAAGCCGGCCGCCTCGGGTCCATACCGGCTGAATATGCGTGAAACGGCTCCGCCGACACGCAGGCTGCACTCCCGCTGAAGCCGCCGACCTAGCCGTCGATCGCCGGAGCCAACCGGCGTATCGCGCGCATCGGAATGTCGAGCCACGTGGGACGGTTGCGAGCCTCGTACACCGCCTCGTACACAGCTTTGTCCAGCTCGTAGGCACCGAGCAGCGCGGCTTCGGCACGCGGGTCCGCGCCGGACACCGAGGCATAGCCGTCGCAGAAGGCCGTCGTATTTCGCTGCGCCCAATTCGACGCCCGCTCGTAGGTCGCCTCGGAACTGTCGGTGCCCAGCAGCAGGTGATGTGCGGCGTAGTCGAAGGAACGCAGCATCCCGGCCACGTCGCGCAGCGGGCTGTCCGGACGCCTACGCTCTTCCATCGGTTTGGCGGGCTCACCCTCGAAGTCGATGAGCAACCATGTCGACGACGTTCGCAGCACTTGCCCCAGATGCAGGTCACCGTGAATCCGCTGAACCGTCGTCGTTCCGGTTGCCTCGGCGCGAGCAATGAGCTCGCGGGCCGCAGGCAGGTGCGCGGCCAGTTCCGGCACGATCGACGCCGCTTCCTCGACTCGTCCCAGAATTTCGTCGACCGACGACGTGGCCTGCCGCTTCGAAGTCCCCAGCTTCTCGGCCAGGTCGGCGTGTACGTGCGCGACGGCGACACCGAGCTCGAACGCCTCACTCGCGAAATCGGAGTCGACGTCCTCCGCGGCGAGGTCGCCCGCGAGCAGATCCCGGACGCTGGCCAGTGCGGTGGTCCATCCTTCGGCCGAGTCGACGACGAAGTCCTGCGCCATCCCCAGCATCGACAGCTCACCGCCGAACGTCGTTTCGATCCAGCCCCGCAGCGGTGCGACGTTGCTGCAGCCCGTCTCCGCCAGCGCTTTGTGCAGCTCGATGTCGGGATTGATGCCCGCCGACACCTGGCGGAACAACTTGAGAAGCAGCACGTCGCCGAGGATCACGGACGTGTTCGATTGCTCGGCGCCGAGCACTCTTCCTGCCATCCCCGAGTCGATCGACGTTCCGTGGACGTTGAGAAAGGAGAGCGATCCGACCGATTCCTGCGCGGCGAGCAGATCCCCGTACAGCGCGATGATCACCGGATCCCGCAGACCGTCGTACACGACCATCGAGTCGAGATTTGGAAGCGGCAGCTGCCAGGCAGCGAGGTCGTCGGATCCGTTCTCACGAAATCCGAGGGGGATCTGGTACCGCTGCACTCGGCCCCCGTCGGACGGTGGCGCGTCCAGACCGATGTCCACCAACAGATGCTCGGCTGCCACTCCGTGACGCGAACCCACCGGCACCCGATCCACTACATCGAGCGAGACCAGCCGGGAGCCTTTGGCAGCGAACCATCGTTGTTGCGGCACCCATGCGTGCAGTGCTGCCGCGAGATCCACTGTATTGACGAGCGTCGAGTCGGTCATGAGTGAGTTCTCTCGCCTCCGCATTCGCTTGGTACTTCTACCCTATCGACCGATCCATCTGCCCGCCCATCGAGAATCTCGACACACCGGGATCGATCCCGAGAAGTACGTACCCGATCCGCTTTCGATCACACACGGTGCCTCATTTGTCGCATGAAAGTTATCCGTCCTCACAACGCTTCTCGGGAACGGCTCGTACAGTGGTCGTATGCCAGCTCCACAACCTCTCCCTCATCGTGCTCAGGGGTTCGCACCGATCCCGCACGTTTATATCCACCGAGCCGGCGATCGCTCGAAAACCCGTGTGGCATGGCTCGACTCGAAACATTCGTTCTCCTTCGGGCAGCACTACGACCCGGACAACACCCATCACGGTCTGCTACTGGTCAACAACGACGACATCGTCTCGCCGGGTGAGGGATTCGACACACACCCCCATCGCGACATGGAGATCATCACCTGGGTGACGAAGGGGTCTCTGGTACACCAGGATTCGATCGGTCACTCCGGTGTGATCTATCCCGGTCTCGCCCAACGAATGAGCGCAGGCAAGGGCATCATGCACTCCGAGAAGAACGACTCGTGGCGGCTCACCGGAGACACACACTCCGAGCCCGTGCGGTTCGTGCAGATGTGGGTGGTACCCGACACCCCCGGAATCGATCCAGGATACGAACAGCTCGAGATCGAAGACGAACTGCTGAAAGGCGGACTGGTTCCCGTCGCGTCGGGCATGAAGAAACATCACGGCGAGTCCGCAATTCACATCTCACAGAAGTCGGCCGCCCTTCATGTGGCGCGTTTGCAGCCTTCGCGTCCGGTTTCCATTCCCGAAGCACCGTTCCTCCACGTTTTCGTCTCCCAGGGGACAGTGCAGATGGAAGGCGTGGGAGAACTTTACGAAGGAGATGCTGTGCGCCTGAGTTCCTCAGGGGGACAGCGCATTCAGTCGAACGAGACCGCCGAGGTCCTGATCTGGGAGATGCACGCCCGCCTCGGTGGGTGATTCGACCGATTTCGCGCCGTATGTCCGACTGGATCGCTAGACTTTTCTCTCACCAGTCCAGACATGAATCGGGGGATACACGGTGTCGGAAAAACCACCATCGGGAGACTACCCACCACCGGGCGACTACCCACAGGGCGACTACCCACAGGGCGGCGAGAATCAGCCAACCGGCAGCAACCAACCTCCCGGAAACTATCCGCCCCCGGGCAACTACCCACCACCCGGCAATTACCCGCCACCCGGCGAGTCCCAGCCCAGCCAATACCAGCAATCAGGTCAGTACTCCCAACCTGGGCAGTATCAACAGCCGGGTCAGTATCAACAGCCGGGTCAGTATCAACAGCCGGGCCAGTATCAACAGCCGGGCCAGTACCCACCCGTCGCGCCCAAGAACACGGCGGGCATCGTTGCGCTGGTCCTGGCGATTCTTGCCCTCCTCACCTGCCTGACAGTCTTCGGCGGCATCATCCTCGGTCTACTCGCCGTGATTTTCGGCTTCGTTGCGCGGTCGCGATCCAAGAAGGGCACCGCGACCAACGGAACGATGGCGATCGTGGCCATCATCCTCGGCCTGATCTCCGCAGCACTGTCCATAGCCGTGATCGTGCTGGGTATCGGTTTGTTCAACAGTGCAGGCGGCGGTGACTTCATCTCCTGCATGAACGATGCCGGCAACAGCACATCTGCTCAGCAGCGATGCCAGGACGAGTTCCAGAACAACATCGAGGACCGCTACAACGTGACGATCGCACCCACGAGGTAGCGCTCGTTCCCAGCTTTCTCACAGCGCAGATACAGCGTTCCCTCGGGAACGGGAACGACACTTCGCGTATGAACAAGGACGTAGAAACCAGTCGCAGGCGTGTAAGCCGTCGTCGAGCAATGACGCTCGGCGGCGGTGTCAGCCTTGCCGGGCTCGTAGCTGCCTGCACCGGCAACTCCAGCACCACCGCAGCCAGCAGCACTGCCAGCAGCACCGGCGCGGCGGTCACCAGCGCTGACGATGCAATGCTCGCATTGCTCGACAGCGCACCGTCCTGCCTCATGACCACCGAGGAGACTCAGGGCCCGTACTGGTTCGACGTGGATTCGATCCGCAGCGACATCCGTGAGGATCGCCCCGGGACCATCTTCGAGCTGGCGCTGCGGGTGCAAGATCTCGACAACTGTTCGGCCGACGGCACCGCGAACATCGTCAGCAATGCCGTCGTCGAGATCTGGCACTGCGACGCGGGCGGGGTCTACTCCGGCTTCGAGTCCGGGTCCACCGCCGCCGACATCGGCGGCAGCGGCGCACCCGGCGGCATGGGCCGGCCCCCGGAAGGCGGCGGCATAGGCCAGCCCCCGGAAGGCGGCATGGGCGGCACCCCGCCCGGGGCCGGCGGAGGGCCCGGCGGTGCGGGAGGCGACGGCGG
>NZ_JAHFVG010000080.1 GCF_023264675.1 Rhodococcus sp. (in: high G+C Gram-positive bacteria) | reverse complement strand
TCGAGGATTCTTTAGACGGTTGACTCGAAGGATCACACGATGGCCGCTCTACATCCGTGCACAACACGGATTCGTAGAGGGGCTCGGCCACCGAGTTACACCACTCTATGGGGCACTACTCTCGACGCGGCCCCTCCTCGCGAAGTCGGCGACCGATTTCGACTGATGGGACCTCCATCGCACACCCTGGCAATCGCGTAGTCCCATTAGTCGGCAAGCGACATATCAGTCATCGATCGTGGGATGAATGTGCCATTCGTTCATTGCGGTTCAGTCCGCCCCATACTCCAGCCGGCTCGTCGGCCGCAATTGCGTGTGCGAGGCAGTTTCTCACGACGATGCATCGTGCGCAGACACTCTTGGCTTCCAGTTCTGCAGCGTAGACACGTTGCCTGTGTCCTGAAGTGTGGGGGTAGAAGATGCTGACGGGAAATCCCCTGCACCGCGCGTTCAGTTGCCAGTCGTACTGTTCGATGCTTGGGTACGGAAGTCGCCCAGGAGTGATGCTTCTCGAGACCATGGTGTATCCCCTTGTTCCGCATGCAGCACCTGTACAGCTGAGCTCGACGGATCGCGATCCGTCGAGCTCAGCTGTAGGCCCAGCGCAAATCGTGTCAGATGGCGTCCAAGATTTCGGTCAGGTCGGCGGGCATCACGAACCCCGCCGTGCGATTGACCTCTTGACCATCCTTGAACAGAAGGATGGTCGGCGTTCCCCGAACGCTGTAGCGCTCGGCGACACCGGGAGTGGTGTCGACGTTCAGCGCGTTGAACGACCAATCAGTCCGCGAATCTGCCATTTTCTCCAACAGAGGCCTCAATGCGCGGCATGGTGCGCAGTGAGTTCCCCACAGCTCGACCAAGACGTGGGGGGCCGAATCGATCTTCTCCGTCATTTCGTCGAGACTGCTGAGATCGGCCATGTCGCTCATTTGGTGAGTTCGACTTCGCGATAGGTCAGGCCGGCGGTGAGGTATTCCGTGTCTGGCTCGGCGTCCATCTGCATCGTGATGTTGAACTTGTTTCCCCAGTTGAAGATGGACGCGGCGAACACGAGCTCGACCACCTCGTCGGAGGTGAAGACACCGGTGAGCTTCGCCCAGAAACGCGTGTCGACAGTGTGGGGGTCGAGTGCCATTCTCTCGGCGAGCTGAATGGCCACTGCCTCGCGCTCGTCCAATACGTCCGACGGCTCAGGCTGATGCTCGAGCATGGCGTGCTCCTTTGTCTGAACAGTGTCCTTGACACCTTGAGTTCTGACGGCCATGCAGTACGCACAATCATTGATCTGCCCGGTCTTGAGGCGCATCAGTTCGTAGATGTGCGGCGCGACGAGACCGTTCGCGAAGAAGCTCTCGAACACCGGAACGATCGTCTTCAGAGCTTCTGGGCGGTGTGCAATGGTTCCGAACATTGCCGGGTCGGCCCACCATCCACCGGACTCGACGCCGGCGAGAATCTCGTTGACTCGGGCGTCGGAGCTGTCTCCTGCGCGCAGGGGCTTGATTCGTGTACTCATGTTGTTCGACCTTTCGGATGATGCGGAGCGTAGAACCTGCTCGCCTTCTACTGGGCAGATTCCCTTGCTCTGTCTCGGCAGCGCCCCTTCGGCGCCTGCTTTTCGAGCATGCTTCGATGCGCCGGTCCGGTGAAGTCCGAGTACCGGGCAGTGTCCGATGGGACACTTCTGAAATGAGACCCGCATCACACCTCCGTGCTAGGAATAGGGCAAGGAGGTCGCAATGTCATCAATCCGCGGTGAAATCCGTCAGGCTCTGCGCGATCGGGAGCGGTACATCGAAAGCCGAGGGCGGCTCGAGGAACCGATTGCTGTACGCGCGGAAATCGCGGCGTCCTGGCAGCGGTCGCTCGCCAGCATGGTGGATCCGAACAAGTCGCAGCCCGACTTTCAACGTCTCGGTGACACCCAGCTATCCATCGCGGCGTTTCCGATCATCGACCACTATCTGCAAACGCTGGACGGCACCCACACCAGCCTGCTTTTCGCCGAGGCCGGCGGCCGACTGATCGGCAGATGGACACACGATGCGGCATTGCGGAGTGCACTGAGCGGGTCCTTCGTCGAAGCCGGTTTCACGATGGCCGAGGCCGTTGTCGGTACCAACGGAGTCGGAACGGTGTTCGAAGCAGGCAAAGCCGTCGCCATCGCAGGGCCCGAGCACTACTCGGATCAGTATCTTCCATTCGCCTGTTTCGGCGCGCCGATCAGGCACCCTATGACGCGCCGCATGATTGGCGCGATCGACATCACCTGCCGCGTCGAGGACGCATCGCCGCTGGCAATGCCCTGGATCAGTGGCCTCGCCCAACACATCGAACGACAACTCCTCGATCAAACTTCCGGTCGTGAACGTGCTTTGCTGAACGCTTATCTGGTGACCGAGCGCCGATCTCGACTGGCAGTGGCGTGCCTGAACGGTCAGATTCTCATCAGCAATCCTGCGGCGTCCGCTCTGCTTTCCGAAGGCGATCAGGAATATGTCTGGGAGTACCTTCAACGAAGCAACTTTCGAAACACGTCGGACTTTTCTGCTGTCGACTTTCCTGACGGCAGAGTGATGATGCTCCGAAGTCGTGCAGTGCGGGTCGACGGTTCTGTCGTCGGAGCAGTGATCGAAGTGTTCGAACCTCTGGACACCGCGATCGGACTTCCGATGTCCCATTCGCCGTCGAAGCCGCACTTGGACGGATTGGTCGGTGTCAGTGATCGGTGGATCAATCTGTGCGAGCAGGCGCTCCAATGGCCTCGGGGTAGCGGCGGAATCGTTGTCACGGGCGAACCGGGGACGGGCAAACTCGCAGTCCTGAAGGCTGCCTTCTCCGATTCCACTGCATTGACCGTCGTGGACTGCAGCCTGGTGGCTGTCGATGGCCCGCGCGAGTGGTTGGCTGCGCTCAGGTCTCGCCTGCAAGACAACGACGGCGTGGTGGTGCTGCGTCACGTGGAGATGCTCGATGCCTCAGTGGCGCAAGCAATCTGCAGCATTCTGGATATGATCGAGGATCCACCTCGTATGGCCGCGACGGTCGTCTCGGGAGGGGCGGGCGAACCGTACTCACCGTTACTCGACCGATTCGAAGTTCACCGCGTCGAGGTGCCGCCACTGAGGCAACGAACCGAGGACTTCGCACTGCTGGTCAACGCAATATCCTCACAGCTCGCCCCCGGCGACATTGGGCCCAGATGGCTGGCCGCTGCAGTATCGATGATTGCCGAACACCCATGGCCGGACAACGTCCGTGGACTGACGGCAGTGATCAGACGGGTACTGCATATGCATCCGCACGGCGTGATTGCGCCCGCGGACCTGCCCGACGACTTCGTCGAGCGTCCTGAAGCCAAACGGACGATGACCCAGCTAGAGCGCCTCGAACGTCAGGAGATCATCGAGACCCTCAACGTCGTGGGAGGCAACAAAGCACTCGCCGCAAAAAAGCTCAACTTCGCTCGTTCGACTCTCTACCGCAAGATGAACACCCTCGGCATCCGCCAAGCCTCCCTTGCTCCGCATCTGCGGAGATGACCCGAGCCGGTCCGGGATGTCCGACGAGACACCCTGAATCAACGCTTCATTCTCGGACAGTCCTAGCGAGGCCTATGCGTCCACGATGGTGTCAGCCGTAGTTCAGTTTTCGCCCGTAGTTCAGTTTCGCCACAGAAACTGCGGCGCTCCTTCCTGAAGACACCTTCCCCGACGATGCCGAGGCCCCTCGATGACGCGACCACACGCAGACTTGCTCGTTCACGACCTGATCATCATCGGATCAGGTCCCGCCGGTTATACCGCCGCCCTCTACGCGGCGAGGGCTCAGCTCTCGCCGCTGGTGTTCGAAGGCCCCGAGTCCGGCGGCGCATTGATGACCACGACGGAAGTCGAGAACTTTCCAGGTTTCCCGGACGGATTGGACGGACCTGAACTCATGGACCGTCAACGCGCTCAAGCACTCCGGTTCGGCGCCAAGCTCGTGCCGGATTTCGTGGAGTCGGTTTCTTTGGATGGTGCGGTCAAGACGGTGATCGCCGACGGAAGCGAGCACTACGCGCGGGCAGTGATCCTGGCAATGGGTTCCGCAACGCGGTATCTGAATCTCCCCCGCGAAAAGGCGTTGCTCGGCCGCGGGGTGAGTTCCTGTGCAACGTGCGATGGATACTTCTTCCGCGACCAGGATGTAGCAGTGATCGGCGGTGGTGACTCGGCGATGGAGGAAGCTACGTTTCTGACTCGATTTGCACGTAGTGTCACCGTTGTTCACCGCGGCGAGGACCTGCGCGCGTCGAAGATCATGGTTCAACGCGCTCGGAGCAACGACAAGATCCGTTGGATTCTGGCGAGTGAAGTCGTTGATCTTCACGGAGACAGTGACCTCACCGGAATCCGGCTACGAGACCGAAACAGTGGCGTCGAGAGCACGGTTGACGTATCCGGGATGTTCGTCGCGATCGGTCACGAACCACGAAATCAGCTCGTGCGCGACAGCATCGATCTCGACGGAGCCGGGTATGTGATCACCGAACCTCACAGCTCACGAACCAATCTCGCGGGAGTGTTCGCGGCCGGAGATCTTGTCGATCACACCTACCGCCAGGCGATCACCGCTGCAGGCTCGGGATGCAAGGCAGCGATTGATGCCGAACGTTGGTTGGCAAGCACCGAGGATTCGGATGGCTCCCACAACACCGGTGCACGCTTTGCGGCTGCTGCCGGTAATTGATCGGCCGCCGCACCGCTCCGAACATCCCGGACATCACGGGGACTGCAGCCGTCGTGACCACGGTCGCAGCAGTTCTGACATGCATGATGATGCTTCACGCCGACGCGGGACCCTGGGAACCGAACAATGCACCCTACCGGCACATCGCCGACTCCCAACACCCGTTGGGTACCGGGGTGACTTCACGGCGAGCAGCGGCAACGGAACCAGGGATTCGTCAGCGGTGGCCCCAGGAAGAGAAGTAGTTCATCCGCTCTGATGTCACACCTGAAATCACTGAAACGATCTGCACAGGAGCTCGTTTCGTCCCGGCACGAAGGAAGACAATGACCGAACTGACGACAGACTCTCCGGTGGATCGGAT
Organism: Rhodococcus sp. (in: high G+C Gram-positive bacteria); assembly: GCF_023264675.1. GTDB lineage: Bacteria > Actinomycetota > Actinomycetes > Mycobacteriales > Mycobacteriaceae > Rhodococcoides. The sequence continues at coordinate 12,591 of NZ_JAHFVG010000080.1, read as the reverse complement.
CAGCACCGACGACGTTCTCACCGCTCACGTGGGAGGAAAACTGTCGGTAGAATTGACGACTGCGCTGGACACCGGGCGCGACCTGTCCATCGCCTACACCCCCGGAGTCGCCCAGGTATGCACTCTGATCGCCGAGGACCCGATCAAAGCAATGGACTACACCTGGACCGGGCGACTCGTTGCCGTGGTCACCGATGGGTCGGCGGTCCTCGGCCTCGGCAACATCGGGCCGCGGGCATCGCTCCCGGTGATGGAAGGAAAGTCTGCACTCCTACGAAAGTTTGCTGGTCTCAACTCGATTCCCCTCGTTCTGGACACGGGCGATGTCGACGAAATCGTGGACACGATCGTTCGACTTCGCCACAGCTTCGGCGCCGTGAACCTCGAAGACATCTCAGCGCCCAGATGCTTCGAGATCGAACGCCGCGTGATCGAAGCACTCGACTACCCCGTCATGCACGATGACCAACATGGAACGGCAATCGTCGTTCTTGCCGCACTCATGGGCGCTGCGACACTCCAGCAGCGCAGCCTCCGAGATCTTCGTATCGTGATCTCCGGGGCCGGCGCGGCCGGCGTTGCGTGTGCAAACATACTGCTCGGCACAGGTATTCGCGACGTCGTCGTCCTGGACTCTCGTGGAATTCTGAGCCTCGACAGAACCGATATGCACGCCGTGAAGAACGACCTCGCCGCACGCACGAATCCTCGCCGCATCGTCGGAACATCTGCTGACGCCCTGATCGACGCCGACGTCTTCATCGGAGTGTCGGCCGGCCAGATCGCCGAGGCTGAACTCGCCACGATGGCGCCGCGCTCCGTCATCTTCGCGCTGTCGAATCCAACCCCCGAGGTTCACCCCACCGTCGCCCGGAACTACGCCGAGATCGTTGCCACGGGGCGCAGCGACTTCCCCAACCAGATCAACAACGTTCTGGCGTTTCCCGGGGTGTTCAAGGGCGCCCTCGATGCCGGAGCCCCGGCGATCACCGAGAATATGAAGGTAGCTGCTGCACAGGCTATTGCGGATATCGCTCGCCCTGACCTATCAGCCGACAAAATCGTTCCGCACCCCTTCGACGACCGAGTCGTGACCGCCGTTGCCGACGCCGTTGCGACCACTGCCCGACGCGACGGAGTCCTCCGGACTTGAACCACCCCTCCAGGCCCGGCGCCTGCGCAGCCGATCACGCAGGGCGATCCCTGGGTGATCGGCTGTGCGGGCACTGCACTCAGTCCAGCGACAAGAAAGCGTTCAGAGCGGGAGCGATATCGCGATACGTCTGCACTTCCGCAAGATGCCCGTGCCCCAGGCGAGCGATGTCTGCTGCGAGCGGTCTGTCGTGGCTCCCGTCCGTCTGCAGCAGTACGTGCAGTTCACCGAACCTTCCAGCGACCTCACGGGGGTCCGGACCGGCATTGTGCAGCGCGTCGGTCAGCAAGATTGCTGTCCGGCGTCGGATTGCCGACGTCCTGAGTTCAGCGTCGGCGACAGTGAGACCGAACTGTATGTTGGTCAGGCCACGTGTGGGTACTCGCAGGAGGACATCGAGCATCGTCGCTGCGGACATCGGCTCCCGCAGCGGCTTCAACACCGCGGCATCGGACCAGAATGCAACGACGGCGAAGTCGTCGTCACGAAATGCGTTGGACAGTGCTGCAATCGTCGCTGCCGCCATCCGAGCCTTCTCCCCCTTCATCGACCCGGACACGTCGATGATCAGCACTGCCGCTCGTCGCGATCGAATCCTTTCTCTTACAACGATATCGGTCTCATCGGGAAAGGGAGTGCCGGCGAGCAGTTCGAGAGTGGCGTCGAGGTCGATGTCGTCCGACCGATAGCGGTATCGCATCGGTGAAATGTTGCCTCCACCTCCGTCTCCCTCATCGCTCTTGGCTCGATGACGCACCGACAGGTTCGTTGTGATCAGTCGTGACATTCGCGCTACCTCCGGATCGGGATGTGATGGCAGGAGAATGCCCTCCAGTGCCTGGAGTCGGGCGACATCCCCGGTGGTGTGACTGTGTTCGCCGGTCGGCCGCACAGGTAGTCGATGGGCCTCGCGGTTCGGCCGCTTCGCGTCGGGTCCTAGTGGACTGCCTCCGCCTCCGTGATAGAGCGCTGGGACCGCGTCCAGCTTCTTCGGTGTTCGTTTCAGTGGTTCCCACCGTTCGGACCTGCGCGCTCCCGGTCGCTTCCGGAGTGCAATGGGATTGTTCACGACGATCGAGTGGTCGCCCGGCTCAGCTTGCCGGGCTGTCAAAAAAAATGGTTCTCGCAGATCTCGGTGATCACGACCTCAGGACTCAGCTCCACAGCGTCGTCGACCGCTATCCGCGCCGAGAGGGCAAGATGGGCAGCATCGAGGACCGCGGTGAATCGATCTTCGTAGTCCCCGGTCGAAATCAGCTCGGCAGCAATCGCTACCAGGTCGATCGCGCCCCGAACCGACGATCCCCGACGCAGATCCTGGTGTACTCGTGTCGCTCGAGTGATCGCGACGCCGTCATCGACCAGCGAAACGTCCGTGCAACCGGTACGGCTGGCAACGATGTCGGATTCGGATTTCGCGTCCTGATAGCCGACGGCCAACCGACACCACCGGTCGTACACCGAGTCCGAGATCCTCGCGGTCCCAATGCTGTCGAAGGGGTTCATCGACGCCAGCAGTCGGAACGTCGGTAACGCGGTTACCCGGCCGGCTCTCGGAACGACGACCTCGCGCTCGGCCATTGCGGCAAGGAGCACGTTGAGCGTGTCCTCCGGCGCACGATTGAGTTCCTCGATATAGAGGAAACCACCCTGGCGCATGGCCTCGACCAACGGACCCGCGACGAAATTGTCCGTCGAATAGTCCTCTTTCAACACCCGCGCCGGATTGTGGTGCCCGACCAGACGCGCCGGAGTGAGTTCCGCGTTGCCCTCGACCAGAAAGAACGGAATCCCCCAGTTACGGCTGATCGCTCGGAGGATCGTGGATTTCGACGTGCCAGGAGGCCCTTCGAGCATGACGTCACGCCCCGCGTTCACCGCCGCCAGAACGAGGTTAAGTTCTCGGCCACGCCCCACGATGTCCGCTTCGACATCGACTCGGGTGCTTCCTTCCTCGATCCTGCGATCAACACTCATGTCTCGACTACCCGTCTGCTTGTTCCGGACCTGATTCTCGTGACGTTAGCGATGGCTCCGGACGGGGCCTGTATCGGTTTCCTGCACTGTCCGACAGGACACTTCGGTGAGGTATCGACGCCATGCGGCAGCCGTAAAGTCGCCCAAGAAAGTCGCATCGTGTCCCATCGGACACAGTCCGAGATCAGAACAGTCCACGTCACAATCGGCTGCATACGGTCGTTATCAGACGGAGCAAGATCTTCGAGTAGTCCTGCAACGCAATACTTTCAGATCTGCTCGTCGTCGCCTGGCAACAGCGCCGGTTTCTGTATCCGAATCACAACAAGGAGGATGTTCGATGGGTCAATTCGAAGGTAAAGTTGCTCTGATCACCGGCGCAGCACGAGGACAGGGACGTTCGCACGCCATCGCGCTCGCCAAGGAAGGCGCCCAGATCATCGCGTGCGACATCAACAAGCAGATCGCGACTTGTCCGTATCCGATGTCGACACCGGCCGATCTGGAAGAGACCGTCAAACTGGTCGAGGATCAGGACCAGCGCATCCTCGCCCGCGAAGCAGACGTCCGCGATGCCGGGGTGATGCGCGCGCTGATCGAAGAAGGCATCAGCGAATTCGGGCACATCGACATCATCTCGGCCAATGCGGGGATCGCCGACACTGTCTCAGCGGTCGACATGACCGGCGAGGCGTGGGACGACATGATCGGCACCAACCTCACCGGAGTCTGGAATTCGATCCAACCGGCCTTGTCGCCGATGATCGAACGAGGCGCAGGTGGTTCGATCGTCATCACCTCTTCGCTGTACGGCGTGAGCGCGCCGCCCGCTAATCTCGCCCACTACACCGCCGCCAAGCACGGAGTCGTCGGAATCATGCGCGCACTGGCGAACGAGTTGGCACCGCACAACATTCGGGTCAACTCGATTCATCCCACCTACGTGCACACCGACATGGTCGAGAACGACGCGTTCTACACGGCCTTCAATCCGGACGAGCCCACTCAGGAACGCTTCCTCAGCACCCTCCGTGAACTGAACGCCCTCCCGTTCTCGTGGATGGATCCCTCGGATATCACCAACGCGCTGCTCTACCTCGCAAGCGATGGCGCTCGCTATGTCACCGGTCACACCCTGATGGTCGACGGCGGAGCCTCCGTCTGATCGCGCCTACCAGCCTGCTCTCGAACACCCCGACATCAACCGACACCCCTTCACGGAGAACCATGCCGATATCGCTCCTCATCGCTCGCGTCGATCCGACGTCGGCGAAGAGTACCGACTCGTTCCATCGTTGGTACGACGACGTCCACATTCCTCAAGTCATACAACACATTCCCGGTGTCGTTGCAGCCAACCGATACCAACTCGCCGACCACCAGTTGACGCCTGCCCAAAATCTACCGACTCACAAGTACCTTGCTGTCTACCAGATTGATTCGAGTGACCTAACCGCTACGGTGCGCCGCCTGGGCGAGGCTCTGGGCGACGGCACCCTCGACATGGACGGCGAATCGATTTCACTGGTCGGCGAGAACGGACCGGAGCTGTTGTTCTACACACCGATCGCTCAGTAATCAGAACTCGGCCGGGAGCGTTCCGCCGAGTCCGGCACGTTCGGTCTCTCGACCGCCAGACCACCCTGGATTGCGGAGTGATCTCTCGATCCGCAAAATCGCCAGTTCAAAGCGAGTATGTGGATTCACTGCGGTGTGTGAAAATTCTTCGAGTTAGTACCAGGAGGTGAGGGGTTCGAGTCCCCTCAAACGCACAAGAGAGGCCCCCGAACTGCGGTTACACGCAGATCGGGGGCTTTTTCTCTGCCGGTTCTGGTCCAACTGAACACAAACGATCGGCCCGGCAGTGAAAGTGTTGAGCGATTCGGACGCGTGTGGATGTTCATGACCCCCGGTGTCTGCTTCTCCGACAACAAGATCCATGAACTCGTTGCCTTCGTTCGATGGATGCAGGGGCGACCCGGGTGTCCAGTCGCTCACGGCTCTCGACAATAGCTGCCTCAGTCGTTATAGTTGAAGCTTCAAGTTGAGCGATCCGGGAGCTGAGATGACTTCGATAATGAACCCACCCGTCGCGGGCGGCGCATTCGACGCCTTCATGGCGGACGCGGCGCCCGCGAGTCGGACTCAGCGAACGTGGACTCCCGACGACGGCCCGATGCCCGCGCTGTACATCAGCCACGGCGCCCCGCCGCTGTTCGACGACGCGCAGTGGATCGACGAGCTGTTCACGTGGTCACAGACAATGCCCAAGCCGACCGCGATCCTCATCGTCAGCGCGCACTGGGAGGAAGCTCCACTGACCCTGTCGGCGTCCAGTGCGCCGCTGGTCTACGACTTCGGCGGGTTCGACCGGCGATACTTCTCCATGCAGTACCGGACACCCGACGCCGGCGACCTGGCCACCAGGGTGGCGTCGGTGATTCCGGCGGGGGAGAACCTGCATCAGCACCGGTCTCGTGGCCTCGACCACGGCGCATGGGTGCCGCTGAAGGTCATGTACCCCTACGCGGACGTACCCGTGCTGCAGCTGAGCCTGCCGACGCACGAGCCCGACAAGCTCATGGAGATCGGCCGTCGCCTGAAAGAGCTGCGCGCCGAGGGTGTTCTGGTGATCGGCTCCGGATTCATGACCCATGGACTGCCGTTCCTGTCACGTGAGAACTTCTTCACCAACACGGTTCCGACCTGGTCGCGCGACTTCGATCAGTGGGCGGGCGAGGCCCTCGGACGTGGTGATGTCGCCGCCCTGGCCGACTATCGCTCGCGGGCGCCGGGAATGCCCTATGCCCACCCGACGGTCGAGCACTTCACTCCGCTGTTCGTCACCCTCGGTGCCGCCGAGAATCCCGAAGTTCCCGTGACCACCACTGTCTCCGGCTTTCAGTTCGGGCTGGCGAAACGGTCGTTCGCGGTGGCGTAGGGCGTCATGCAGGGGCTCCACTAGGGTGGAGCCGTGGATGCACCCCTGAGTTCCGGGCCGCTCGCCGGCCTCGTCGTCGCCGATTTCTCCCGGGTGCTCGCCGGTCCTTACGCCACGATGATGCTCGCCGACATGGGCGCCGAAGTGATCAAGATCGAGCGGCCGGGCGCGGGCGACGACACCCGATCCTGGGGACCGCCCTACGATTCCAGTGGAACAGCAACCTATTTCGCCTCGGTCAACCGGAACAAGGTCTCGCACGTACTCGACCTGAAGACCGAAAGGGGAATTGCCGATGCGCGCGGCATCATCTCGCGCGCGGACATTCTGATCGAAAACTTCCGATCCGGAACGATGGAGTCGTTGGGGCTCGGCTATGCAGATCTGTCGGCGACGCATCCCGGTCTGATCTATTGCTCCATCACAGGATTCGGCACTGGCGGAGGTGCCGCACTACCCGGTTACGACCTGCTGGTTCAGGCCATGGGCGGACTGATGAGCGTCACCGGTCCCGATGCGCAGACGCCCACCAAGGTCGGCGTCGCGATGGTCGACATCGTCACCGGTCTGCATGCGCTCGCCGGAATACTGGCTGCGCTGCATCATCGTTCGCAGTCCGGCCGAGGTCAGTACGTTCACACGAGTCTGATGTCGTGCGTGTTGTCGGCGCTCAGCAATCAGTCCGCGGCGTATCTCGGTTCCGGTGTGGTGCCGACAGCCATGGGAAACAAGCATCCATCGGTCGTGCCGTACGAGGTGTTCGAGACTGCCGACCGGCCGCTCGCGCTGGCTGTCGGCAACGACAAGCAATTCGCGGCGCTGGTCGAGGTGCTCGGGTTGGCGGAGTTGGCCCAGGACGTGCGCTTCCGCGGCAACTCGAATCGGGTGGAGAACCGCGACGAATTGGTCGAGCAACTGACCACCACATTTGCCACGCGCAGCGCCGACGACTGGTATCGCGCACTGACGGAACGTCACGTCCCTGCTGGTCCGGTCAACACGATCGAGGAAGCCTTCGATTTCGCCGCCGGCATCGGGCTCGAGCCGCGAGTCGAGGTGCCGGGGGCGGTCAGCCGGCACGTGCGCAATCCCATCGACTTCTCGGCGACCCCGGTCGACTATCGCCTGCCGCCGCCGTTGCTGCCTGGTTAGGGTGGAGGCATGTTCGTCAACTCAGCTTCCACGTTCGTTGCCGACGCGCTTCGCGGACTCGTCGCGTCCAGCGCTGACATTGCCTGGCATGCCGATCCAGGATTTCTGACCCGCCGCGAGCCGCTCCCCGCAGGGCGAGTCGCGTTGCTGTCCGGCGGCGGATCCGGCCACGAACCGATGCACGCAGGTTTCATCGGCGCTGGCATGCTCGCGGGCGTGTGCCCCGGGCTGGTGTTCACCTCGCCGAATGCGTTGCAGGTGCACGAAGCGTCCAAGGCAGTCAGTGTGGGCGGGGGAGTACTGCACATCGTCAAGAACTACACCGGCGACGTCATGAACTTCCGTATCGCCCGAGAGCTGTTGCAAGAGGACGGTATCGAGGCGGACTTCGTTCTCGTCGACGACGACGTCGCCACCGAACGCGCTGACGGCGACGGACCCGGTCGACGTGGAACGGCAGCAACCGTCGTCGTCGAAAAGGTCTGCGGCGCTGCGGCCGAACGCGGTGATTCGCTGGCCTCGATCGTCGAACTCGGGCGCCGGGTTGCCGGTAATGCACGCAGCATGGCCGTGGCGCTGCACCCGCCGACGTTGCCTGGCGCCGACGAGCAGTCCTTCGATCTCCCCGACGGCGAAATCGAACTCGGTATCGGCATTCACGGCGAGCGAGGAGCTCGGCGAGTACCGACCATGCCCGCCCAGGAGATCGTCGCCGCGTTGACCCAACCGGTGATCGACTCGCTGAATCTGAAGCGCGGCGAACGCGTCATCGCCTTCGTCAACGGACTCGGTGCGACTCATCCGATGGAACTGCAGCTTCTGTACGGTGAGCTGACGGAGTTTCTGTCCGACAAGGGAATCGAGATCGCACGCCCACTGGTGGGTAGCCTGGTGACGGCGCTGAACATGGGTGGGGCATCCATCACGCTGGTTCGCGTGGACGAGGAGATCCTCCGGCTGTGGGATGCGCCGACCGATGCGCCGGCGTGGCCGAACGTCACCGCCATGGGGGATTCGGTGCTGGGTGAGCGTTCAGGATTCGGCCCGAGCTTCACCCCGACCGAAAATAACAGTGCACGTGACGCTTTCGTGTCGGAGTGGGTTGCATCCTGGGTCGAGCGTGTGCTGGCCGGCGAATCCGCACTGACGGATCTCGACCGGCGAGCAGGCGACGGCGACTTCGGCACCAACATGGTGGCGGCACTGGAGCAGCTCGACGTCGCGAGCGTACGCGAAACCTATTCGGCACAAACAATATTCGAAGCAGTGTCCGAGGCGTATCTGGGACACGCCGGCGGGACGTCGGGCGCGCTGTTCGGAATCTGGTTCCGGCAGTTCTACCGCAGTCTCGCCACCGTCGACCTTGCCTCCATCACGTCGGCGGCGCGCGGCGGGCTGGACAGCATCACCGACCTCGGGGGTGCTCGCGTGGGCGACAAAACGATGGTCGACGCCATCGCCCCGGCCGTCGAGGCCCTCGAAGCAGCATCCGATCTCGGGGATGGTCTACGCGCTGCCGCGCAGGCCGCCGAGGAAGGTGCACGGTCGACGCAGGACATGCTCGCGAACCGCGGCCGAGCGTCCTACGTCGGTGACGCGGCGCGAGGCGTCATCGACCCCGGTGCCTTGGTGATGGCCTGGTTCTTCAGCGCTGCTGAAGGGAGCTTGTGAAGACGGCGGCGATTGCTTCGAGGCCGGCCTGATCGTCGGCGTCGAAGCGGTTCGGGACAGGACTGTCGAGATCGAAGACTCCGATCAACGTGTCGCCGTCGTACAGCGGAACCACAACCTCGGAGCGTGTCGCCGCGTCGCAGGCGATGTGCCCGGGAAACTCGTGGACGTCGGCAACGCGCTGCGTCTGGCGTGTGGTCGCTGCGGCGCCGCAGACACCCTTGTCGAGGGCGATGCGCACGCAGGCGGGCTGTCCCTGAAACGGGCCGACGACCAGCTCGGTGCCGTCGTACAGGTAGAAGCCCACCCAATTGACCTCGGGCAGGGCGTGATAGACGAGCGCCGAGATGTTGGCGGCATTGGCGATGCGGTCCAATTCGCCGTCGACCAGCGCACGAGCTTGCTGCTGGAGTTGCTCGTACTGCTCGGTCTTGGTGCCTTCGAGTTCGGTTGCGGTGAACGACATGCCGCCGAGTCTATTTCGTGACTCGCGCCTGTCGATCACTGCGTCGCCGTGCACTGAGCCGACCCGCCGCGAATCCCACGGCGAACAGAACCAGCAGAATCAGCCACAGCGGCGAGGTGATCTTCAGCCAGAACAGCTCGATAGTGGTCCGATACCGATTCTCGGCGATGAACACCACCGCGAGGATCACCAGAACAATCGGAATCCAGTGCGTCTTCAGAAGGCCCAGCGCGCGATCTCTACCCGACATACTCCGAGAAGCTACCTGGCCAGAGTGGCTTTCGGCCTGATAATCGCGAACCCGAGCACCACCAGATACAACGACATTCCCGAGACCTGAATGCGCTGCGCGACGCCGAGGCTGTACGCGCCGGGCAGGTTGTCGGCGATCATCAGCCATGCCGTGGCAACCGAGGTAACGACCAGCGCCGCCAGTCCCGCAGTGCGAAGGAGCGGAAGGATGCGGTAGCGGAATGCCGCGACCGTGAACGCCACCATCGCGGTGAACACCGCGAACACTGCGATCGTGCTGGTCAGTGCGTGAATGTGATGCAACTGAGGGAACAGTCCGCTCGGTTCCACCGGGCAGGTCGGGTCGTTCTCGGCGACGCATTCGATGGGTAGCTGCGAGTCGGCGATGGTGGCGGCACCGAAGATGGCGATCGCGATCCATCCGGTGGTGGTCAGCCGTCTTCGAGGCATGAACAAGCCGAGGCCCGCCGCCGCGATCAGGAGTAATCCGGTGATCAGATCTGCGGTGCTGAAGAAATGCTTGTACGGCTGATCGGCGGCATCGAGTTCGCTCAGAAACGAATGCGTCGGGTCGAGCCCGGTGTCGAGGAAGAACTCCGCCACCCACGCCGAGTACAGAACCCCGGCCACCACCAGCAACACCGTCAGCACGGTGACTTTTCGTTGTGTCACTGGCTCCACAGTAGTACCGGGTATTTTGCTCCCAAACTCGCTCGAATTGCCGGGATCCCGTCAGTTTTCGTCACTTCGGGAGCGAAATACTCGGCGGCCCAATGCGTGTTCGACCTGGTCGGCCGCCTCGTCCACTGCCTCGTGCTCCCACACCCGCACGACGGTCCAGCCTGCGGCGGCGAGACGCTCATCGGTGTCGCGGTCGCGGGCGACGTTGCCGGCCAACTTGTCGGCCCACCACTGCGCATTGTTTCGCGGCTTCGTGGCGTGGACCGGGCAGCTGTGCCAGAAACAACCGTCGACGTAGACCGCCACTTTGCGACGAGGAAACACCAGATCTGCCCGACGCCTCAGCCCCTTCAACGGAGCCCGGTCGACGAAGTACCGCAGACCACGACTGTGCAGCTCACGGCGGAGCGCAACCTCGGGCTTGGTGTCGCGCCGGCGCTGCTTGCTCAGCCGCGCGCTGGTCGCGGCATCGGTCTGCAGCACCATGAAATCGACGCTACCGGAACCTGGTCATTCCGCAGGCTCCACTCCTAGCCCAGCCGGGTCATTCCGCAGGCTCCACTCCTAGCCCAGCCGGGTCATTCCGCAGGCTCCACTCCTAGCCCAGCCGGGTCATTCCGCAGGCTCCACTCCTAGCCGTCTTCGCTGTCCTCCGGCTCGGACCACGTGGGCGCGAACTTGTTGCGGCGCTCTACCTCGCTGTGCACGATCGTGACGAAATCTTCGAAACCCAGCGTCTGAGCGTCCGTCGGGCGACCGTTCCGCGGGGGAGACTCGTCGACATCGAAGAATCTCACTTCGCCGTCGGTGTCGTACAGGCCGATGAAGACCTTTTCGAACAGGTCGTACCGGGTGTCCTCGGCGCCGAGATCGACCCACATCTTGCTTGGGCCGCCGACAACAGCGCGCTTTCCGCGACCCGACCGCTTCGAGAGCGTGGTCACGTGATGCGCGAACGAGGATTTGCCGGTATCGCTGGCCTTGGTGGCGTCGCCGTCGTCGCACGTGGCGAACGGCTCGAACATGACGGCGATCAGCACGCTGTACGGCTGACGCTGGTGCAGCACCATCGCCTCGCCGCGAAGCTCGTGATCGTTGCGGACGATGTTCTTGGTCCAGCGACCGAACTTTCCGGTGCGTGGGCTGAAATCGCGGAAGCTGTACGTCTTGATGGAGACGCAGAGAATGAGGCCGAGCGTCGGATCGAGGGCTTTGACGTCGAGCCTCTTGCGGCCCTTCGCGACATCGACCTGCGCTTCCTGCCCGACGCCCATCGCGTCGGGTGTGATGTTCGGGTAATACGGGCGCAAGGCATCGGCGACGGTCTGGGCCAGATGATTCGAGAGCCGCTGGGCGTAGTTCTTCTTGTCGCTTCGATCGGCGTCGGGAGCAGGCTTCTCGCCGGCCAACGCCAGCGGTCTGGCCAGCGCAGGCGGATCAGGAAACAGCTGATCGCTCACGCGGCCGGAGCCGTTCGAGAAGTGGGATGGCCACCCATGCGGTCGAGATGGGATTCGACGTCGTCGAGGAAGCCCGGCACGAATCGGAGGTTGCCCATCCGCGCGCGCTTGAGGAATCCGGCCGTCGCACGTGCCGAAAGGAGCTTGGAGTCGTCGAGAAAATCGCTGAGGTTCTCGTAGGGCTCGTGTACCGGCCACGTCGATCGATGCACTCGGTACGCGGAACCGTTCGATCCCCACGCCGCGGTGGGCCAGGCCTGACCAGGCATCAGTTCGATGTCGTCGGAGTCGTCGTGACGCTGCGGTCGCTCGAGCTGGGAGGCAACCCACGACGCCATCCGCACACTGACCGCATTGCCGACGAGCTTCCAGCGGTGACCGGCCCGCACGCCCGAGAGCGACAGAGCGGGAGCCGTCCAATCGGGATCGAAGCCCTGCAGCCGCTCGGCACCGACGATCCCGGGCGTGACGATCTCCCCGGACGGCAACCGAATCGCGGGTGGGCTGGCGATGCCGATGGAGGATCCGCCCTTCAGCGTCGGCACCGCGTTGACCGCCCAGCCGAGGCCGCGGGTGCCCTCGGTCCAGTAGAAACCGCACGGCTGCTCGGACGCGTCACCGTCGGGAACCGGTCCCTCGTCCTGGGAGAACAGGATCTCGCGGGGATCCTCGGTGCGCGACGCGAGCATCAGCACGCGCTGACGACGTTGCGGAAGACCGAACGACCGAGCGTCGACAACGCGGTACGCCCACATGTAACCGAGATCCGACAGCGCGTCGGTGATGTGTTTCATGGCGGCGCCGCTGCCGAGTTGCAGCATGAACGGGACGTTCTCGA
>NZ_JAHFVG010000079.1 GCF_023264675.1 Rhodococcus sp. (in: high G+C Gram-positive bacteria) | reverse complement strand
CCCACGCAAGACCCTGACATGGAAGACTCCCACCAAGGCCTTCACCGAATTCGTGCAGGACTACAACACGGCGCTCGTTGCGACCACCGATTGAACCCGCCATGTATTCGCACTCACATGGGGCGGAGCCCCACTACCGCCGCCCGATGGTCTCGGGCGAGCCGGGATCGTCGAGGTTCTCGCCGTTCTCGAACGGGAAGCACGGCGAGGAAACTCCGATGCTGAGGTGGCCGTCCATGCTCAGTTGCAGGATCACCTTGTAGCCCTCGGGGGAGACGACCCGGGTGGTGTCGCGGCCGTTCTCGGCGGAATCGTAGACGTCCCATTGCCATTCGCGCCACCGATCGAGCACGGCCTGAGCGTTGGTGTGTCCGTCTCCGCCGCACACCCAGAATCTCGCGGTGAAGCGCAACGGACCCTCGACGGTCATGTTGTCGTCGTAGCAAGGCTCGAACCGACCGGGCATCATCGCTGCCAGCGGGAAGGCGGGATGAACTCGCACCAGCGACGTGCCGATGGGGAGCGACGCCAACGAGCGCGCGAGGGTCTCTACCGATATCTGCTGCGCCAGAGCCGAAGTCAACGACGGATTCATCGGGCGAGACCTCGTCCGGCGACGATTCGGCCGATGGCGTCCAGGCTCGGGCTCCACGTCTCGAAGTAGTCGCTGTGCAGCGTGGGCGAGAAGTCGATGTCTCCCAACCCTGGTATCGAGAAGGAGGTGCCTGGTTCGCTGTCGAAGACGGTGGCACCGAAATACGGTGTGGTCGGGTCGAATCCGTGTGCCTCGGGTACCAGATCATCCACCCAGGAGACGGAGTCCGCGGCCGCGGCGGTAGCGAAGATGCGACGCCCGTTCTCCGACGGGTCGACGCCGTCGAGGGCGAGCTCGTCAACCCGGCGCACGCCGACACCCGGGCTCCCGACGAACACGACGTGGTCGACGGCGAGAGACGCACCGTCACGCATCGCATGCCCGATGACGGTGCTGCCGTAGTTGTGGCCGATGACGGTGTTGTGCGAGGCATCCCCGACGTGCGCCGCGCGGAGCCCGTCCTGAAACCTGTCGAGGCGCGGGGCTCCCGCATCGGCGTACTTCTCGGCGACGGAGTCCACCAGATCGGGGGGTGCGGCGTAGCCGAGCCACGCGACGACGGAGTTGGGGCCCGCGGTGTGGGCGTTGGTGCTGTCGAGGATGCCGGCGATACGGGCCATGTCGTTGCCGAAGGTGGCGAGTGTGGACGACGTGCCGGGCACATACGTGGCGACGTTGACGGCGGTGTCCGGGTCGGTCAGTGCGACTGCCGCTCGGCCGTGGTCGTCGACGTTCAGCAAGAAGGTGTCCACCCCGTCGCGGCGCAGGTGATTGCTGACGGTGCCGTAGCCCGAAATGGTCTGCGACACCTCCTCTCGTTCGTCGAGCCACGACGTGTACCGGTCGAGCATCGTCCCGGAGCGCGGCAGGTTCTCGTCCCTCATCCAGTCGGGGTGGCGAGACTCGATGAGGTTCAGGTGGACGCGGGCGTCGTCGACGAGGGTGCCGAGGTGCTCGACGTTGTAGCGCGATTTGTCGGCGGCGGGCAGGCCGTCGCGGTTGCCGATCGTGGGATCCCATGCGGCGAGTCCGTCCTTCTCGGCGTCCGTCAGGCCGTTCCAGAACTCGGCCATCCGTGCCGGGTCGCTGGGGAGGTGTTCATGGCCGTCGAGGATCGCGCGTACCTGCTTGCCGTAGCCCTCCGAGGCAGCGGGGGCGTCGAGCAGAGTTCGAATGGCGTCGACGGCCTCCCGCAGCCGGCCGGCCCACATCGCGTCGATACGCGCGGCATCGACCAACAACGGCTGCAGCGACAACTCGATGCCCTGCGCCCTGGCGTCGAACGATGCCTGCAGAACCACGTCGGCGTAGAGGTCACCGAGGGCACTCTTCGGGGAGATGACGTACCCGTCGTCGCAGACGTCGAAGCCCTCGGCGATGGCCGAGTCGGCCAGGCCGAGCACGGACTCCCGCACTGCGCCGAGCTCGGCGGCCGCTTTGCCGAACACTTCGGAGTAGGCGTCGACGGCGGTGACGAGGTAGCTGCCCGCGAGCCGCTGGGCGAGTGTCCTGGCCGCGACGGCGACCGATGCGTCACCTTCCCAGTGCGCGAGGGCGTCGCCGGTGACCGATTCGACGTGTTTCATGGCGTCGTCGAACCGGTGGTTGATGGCCAGTACCTCGGCGGCGACGTCGGCCAGCGCGGACGGCGCCCAGCTGCGCACCTGCGAGATGGTGGCCGTCATCATTGCCCGGTCAGGTATTGGGCCAGCTGCGCGCGGAACGCTGCTTCTGCCTGCTCGTAGCTGTGGGCGCTGACGGTGGCGGCGTCGGCCATGGACTGGACGCGCTCGGCCATTGCTTGGTATGCGGCGAGGATCGGGAGGGCGGAGTCGGCGGCAGCTCCGCCGAAGGCCGAGTGGGGCATCGCGTCGGCAGTCGGTCGGACCGCGGCGGTGGGGTCCATGTCGGCGATGTCGTCGGCTCGGTCGGTGAGCCCCGAGGCGAGCGCACGCAACGAATCCGAGTCGACTCTCAGCATCCCGATTCCCCCATCCCCGAACCCTCACGCCACGAAGGTTCGTAGTCAGCGCCGTCACCGCCCCTACATACAACTTCGACGCAGCGGAACGGCAATCGGTTCCATTGAGTTTCTTGTGACTTGTTAGAAGTGACTACAACGTCTGACTAACGATCGGAAACTCGATGGAACCGATCCGGACGACGGTGCGTCTAACCGATTGTGAGTGCTGAATCGCTGGTGGTAATTGCCTCGTGGACGTCGAGGCCGGAGACGGCAGGCGCGTGCGCTCGTCGGTTGCAGCAGTCGCTACGCGACATTCCGTCCACGGCGGCCGGATGTTCGGGATGGTTTACGATGCCGGAGAACATCACCGGCATCGATGGGCTGGTCCCCGTCACCGGCGATCACGACACCCTCACCGATCTGGTCGACGCCCGAGCCCTCCGCGACAGCGTCGGTGAGAGCTCGCCGGGAGGTGGCTTCGGCCCGAGGTTGGTCAGGTTGCAGCACGACCGTCCCCTCGGGTACTCGCTGTCCTGCGGCGTCGGTTCTCGCCGAGGCAATCATCTGGCGCTGACGCTGCCGGATTCCGCGCTCGGTGAGAAGCCCGATTCGCCGGCGTCGGCGATCATCGCCGATTCACTCCGAGCGGTCGTGTCCAGTTGGGCACCAAGGCACGGAACCATCGTCTCCGATGTGTTCGGCCGGGCGCAGAAGTACAACCGCTCCAAGCGCGAAATCCCGGTGGGCTGGCTGACGTATCTGAGCGAGGACATCGAACTCGACAGCTGGAGGATGCCCGACGACGTAGCCGTCGAAAAGGTGCGAGGCGGAATCTATCTGACGCTGCCCGGCCATCCTCAATATCCGAGCCTCGACGCGGCGCTGGCGGTGCGCCGGGCGCTGGGGTACGCGAGGTAGCTGCAGCGGCGGGTTACCTACCCCCTCTGTCTGCGTATCTCGCAAACGCACGTGCTTTTGCGAGACAGCGCGGCCACCCACAGCCCCCACCATCAGACTCGCGCAAACGCACGTGCTTTTGCGAGACAGCACCGTCGCGACGCCCCACCCCCGCGCAAACGCACGTGCTTTTGCGAGACAGCACCGTCGCGACGCCCCACCCCCGCGCAAACGCACGTGCTTTTGCGAGACAGCGCCGTCGCGACGCCCGACCCCACACAAACGCACGTGCCTTTGCGCCCAGCGCCGTCCCGACGCCCGACCCCACACAAACGCACGTGCTTTTGCGAGACAGCGCGGCCACCCGCCCGTCGGCTTTCTAGGCTGCTGGGCGTCGCTGTCGATGAAAGCTGGGAATGGGTTTTCGTTCGGGGTCGATGGTGGTCGGTGGAATGACACGCGGGTGCCCGTCGTCACCGAAGTCGATGCCCCAGTCGTGGTTGTGGACGAGCCTGTGGCATTCGCCGCAGAGGAGGACCAGGTTGGTGAGATCGGTGGGCCCGCCGACCTCCCAGAACACGATGTGGTGCACCTGGCACCACTGCGCGGGCATGCCGCACCGGATGCAGCACTTGTCGCGGACGGTGACTGCTGCGCGTTGTTCGGGTGTGGCGAGGCGAACCCTGTTGCCCATCGACAGCGGAACGTTGTTGTTGTCCAGCACTATTGGGTTGAGTTCGGCGTCGCACGAGAGCAGGCGCGCGAGGCTGTGACTGATGGGCCCGGTCCACGCCAGGTGAAAGGGCCAGTCCGGATCGCCGATAGCCGAACCGTCCGCCGCACGCGTTCCGTCGGCCAGCAGGTCCCGCAAGTTGACGGTGACGTTGACCGTCGAGGGCGCTGTTCCCGGCCCGGCGGCGCGTCCTGCACCGGCGCGTTGGTCGAGTAGAAGCGACAGCGCATCGGCCCGGCGGTTCGATGCACTTCTCGGGTCTCGGCTGCCATCGGGCGCCGGTTGCGGCGCGGACAACGGGGACAGCGATGCTCGCAACTTCTCGGCGAGGACTGCGTCGACGTCGCCTCTGATGGTTGTGCGGCCGTTCGATTGCAGGTACAGGTCGAGCAGGTTCAGCGCTGAATTCTCCGACACCGGTTGCGGTGGTGGTCTATTCAGTAACTCGTCGTCGTCGTCACCGTCGTCGTCCTCGTCCAGATGACGTTCGGCATCGGGCTCGGGTTTGGCACGCTTCTTCGCCGCACGCTCGGCGGCTTCGCGTTGAACACGTTCGCGTTCTTGTTGTTTGCGCAACGCCTGTTCATAGCGTGCCCGGACGTCGGCGGCGGCGGCTTGCCCCAGGGTCTGGGCTTGTTGTTTCACCTGCCCGGCTGTGCCGTCGACAGCGGTGGCAAGGAGGCGCGCGACGGCCGCGCTCAGGCGTTCTACGGTCAGTGTGGGGTCCGCGGTGCGGATGTGGTGGTGGCCGTCGTAGATCTCTTTGACGTGGGCGTCGTGAATATCGCTGTTGGAGAGCGATTCCAGGACAGTGGGATGCTGCGTGAGCCACGCTGCGGTATCGATCTGGCGTCCGGCGTTGGCCAACGTGACGCGGGTGCCAGCGGCAAGGTAGTGCGATGAACTGGAGTGTCCGGCTTTGAGGTTCAGCCCTCGTCGGGCGAATTGCGCGAGAAGCGCATATTTGTCAGCGGCTGCTTGGTTTTGGACGTCGACGACCTCGGCGAGAGCCGTCGCAACCTCGATGTCCGAGAGTGCGTCGACGCCGTTCAAGTCCCCCAACTTGTGCATGTGGAGGAAGGTACATCGACCCTCCGACAAGTTCGGTCAGACCTGCACGGCGGTACCGCAGATGCCGCACTGTTCCAGCTGTCGACGGTTCCACCGAGCAACCGGGATGAAGAAGACCGTGATCTGTGTGTACTGGCGGATACGCGACCACTGCGTGGTGTTGTTGCACCGCGGACAGGTTCGCGTCAGACCTGGGCCGAGGTGTTTCTGTTTGCTGCCGTAACCGAAGAGGAAGAACACCTGGCCAGCGTAGCGACTTCGCAATTGTCGACACCTGTCGCCTTGTCTGTTGAAGGATGGGGAGCACATCTACTCGGAGGTCGTTATGAATAAGCTCGTTCATCGGTTGGCGGTCTGCGGTGCCGTGGTGGTCGGCGCTGCTCTTGCTCCGGCGGCGGTGGCGTCCGCCGAAGTGACGGTTCCGTTCCAGGTCAACCCGACGCCGTACGGAAACCCGAACGGCAGTGTCGATTCGCCTCCGGGCAACTGCGCGGTGGTCGTCGGCGAGAAGCCGGGAATCGCCAGGGTCACCGGGTTCAACTCGGGCTGCTACCTCATTTCCGCGGTGCGTTGGCTGAACCTGTCGACCGGGGCGAGCGGGACGTCGCCGATGTCCGACGGCCTCTTCGGACTTCCGCACGAGGCTGTCGTCCCGAGCGGTCCGGGCCAGGTGGCGCTTGTGGGAGTGCCTTTCGCCCCCACCACGGTGCCGGGGTTCGCCACGTTCGACGTTCCATAACATCCACGTTCTACGTCCCGTAACAACTGAAGCCGACACACATTCGTGGCACGCTGTCGGTGATGACGATGACAACTGCCCCATGGTTGCACCCACGGCCCGAAGTGTCGCAACTTCACCTCGACGTGGTGCCGCCAGCCGTCCTGCATGCACTCGCGGCGGGCGAACTGGACTCGGCCACAACCGAATACCTCTCGCAGATCGGCAACCGCAGCCTCTGGCAGATGCGGAGCCGGCAGATCTTGGCCACCCCCGAGGATGCACCGTGGATCACGCGGTTCATGGTGGTCCCGCACGTCACGAGGCCGGTAGGAGCGGCGGGCTTCCACGGCGCTCCGGACGATGCGGGGATGGCGGAGATCGGGTACCGGGTCGACCCCGCGATGCGCCGGCGGGGATACGCACGCCGGTCCGTGGAAACGCTGCTTGCCGTCGCGCAGCATCACCCCGGCGTGCACACCGTTCGCGCCACCGTCAGCCCTGACAACGCGCCCTCGCGGAGCCTCGTCGAGAGCTTCGGGTTTGCCGAGACGGGCGAGCAGTGGGACGACGAGGACGGTCTGGAGATCATCTACGAGATCTCCGCCTAGGCCGATTCGACTTGTCCCCTACGAACGGAGACCCTGCACTGTGCGAAATTTGAGTGTGCTTCTGACGACTTTCGGCTTCGTCCTCGGACTACTGACCACTGTTGGGCTCGCGGCCTTCTCCGATGGAACGTCACGGTCGGACTACGCATTCGCTGGTCAGGATACAATTTCGATCGGTCTGACGTTCACCGAAGCACCAGTTCTCTACGTCATATGCGTTCTCATTGTCTGTGCCCTCATCGGTTGGCTCACCGCCGTAGTTCTGGTCAAGCGCGACTGGACGATTACTCGACTCGGTAACCACTGAACCCGCCATAATCAGCGCGCGCACCCGTTAACCCAGCCGAACCCGCGCAACCACCCGATCGACGCGCCCAAACAGTCAAAACCTTTGTAGCACTTCGAGATAAGACCCTACAAACTCCCAACACCCCCGCTACCGTCGAAGACACGAGCTGAACACGACGACAATCGGCGGGATGTGGCGGCATGAGATCCCTCGGCCTCGCACGTGTCACGGCAACGGCAGCGCTTTCTTTGACGGTCCTTCTCGCGGCCACGGCCCCGGTATCGTCGGCTCCCATGGTCGCCGAGCGGACGCAGACGATCTCCGGCGCGCACCTTCGCCTGGGAGTCATCAACGCCGGCGGCCCGGCGGCCACGGCGGAGTTGAATGCCGTCGAGAATTCCCTCGGTGAGCGCCCGTCCATCGCGGTGATCTACAAGGACTTCACCCAACCCACTCCCATCGCCGAGCTGAATGCAGCCGCGGCACGCGGGGCGACGACGCTCCTCACCTGGGAACCATGGAGAGCCGGCGGCGGGGTCAGCCAGCCCGACTTCCAGTCCTCGGACATCGCCGGCGGCGCCTACGACGCCTACATCACGGACTGGGCGAGGGCGTTGGCCGCGTGGGGCCAACCGGTACTGCTGCGCTACGGGCACGAGATGAACGGCAACTGGTACCCGTGGGCCGATCGCGTCAACGGCAACTCCGACGGCAGCTACGTCGCCGCGTACAAGCATGTCCACGACGTCTTCGCCGCCGTCGGCGCGTCCAACGTGACGTGGGTCTGGAACCCGAACGTCCCGGCGAACGTACCGATGTCGGTGGTCTTTCCAGGGCCCGGCTATGTCGACGTCACCGCTCTCGACGGCTACAACTGGGGTACGAGTCAGTCGTGGAGCAACTGGCAGTCACCCGAGCAACTTTTCGGCTCCGGCATCGGCGAGGTCCGCGCGCTGGCACCGGGCAAGCCGATTCTGATCGGTGAGGTCGCATCAGCCGAAGCGGGAGGATCGAAGGCGCAGTGGAACACTCAGCTCGTCCAGTACCTGTCGGCTCAACCCGATGTGACGGGCTTCCTGTGGTTCGACATCAACAAGGAAGTGGATTGGCGCATCGCCAGCTCCCCGGCGTCGCTCTCAGCGCTCGCGTCGGCTCTGGCCGCTCGCCCGGGCCGCTGAACCCTCACCACTTCGCCAACGCATCCGATGCGGAATCCAACGCTGCCGCTGGGCTTTCCAGCAGCCAGTTCGCTTCTCCCGGTTTGTCGAAGTCGAACCACAGCAGACCGGACACTCGCGTCGTCTTCAGGTATCCGAACAGGTCGGTGATCCACTGGGCCTTGTCGCCGAGCGCATCCCCGCTGCCGGTCTCGTAGATCCAGACCGGACGCGTCGGCGCTACTTCGTCGGCGACGGCGAGTGCTCCGCCGAACAGATCTTCCGGGGTCTGCCAGAAACTGCCTTCGGCGCCCCCGTTGTAGCCGTCGATCCCGACGATGTCCACGTAGAGGTCTCCCGGGTACGCGTCCTGGGCCGTCGCCAAGCCCTCTGGGCGCCTGCTGCTTGCGTCGAACGACCACACCCACTGCACCTTGCTCGCACCGGCGGCGAGAAAGATGTCGTGGACGTGGCGGTAGGCCTCGCGGTACTGCTCACCCGTCGCACGTGATCCGTCGACGGACCACGGATACCAGGTTCCGTTCATCTCGTGCGCGAACCGCAGCTGCATCGGCTGATCGAATCGGGCTGCGGCGTCGGCCCATTCGGCGATGTAGGCGTCGTACTCCCCGGCGGCGATCCTGGCCGGCGAGTATGCGTCCTGGTACTCCCCCTGGTCCGGATGCCACGGTTCCCACGTGATCGCCGGGATTGCACCGCGGTTGTGGATTTCCCACAGCGCGTCGACGGGCAGCGGTTGTTGCCATGACCACGCTTCGAAGAAATTGATCACTTCCGGCGCCCGACCGAGTTGCTCACCGGTTGCGAAGGCAGCGTCGACGCCCGAGTTCTCGCCCTCCGCGGACAGTCCGAATGTGTGATGGACGTCATCGACGGCAGAGCAGGAGGCTGTCGTGGCGATCACAACCGCTGCAAGCGACGTCACCAGCCAGGCAAAGCGGGTCATGAGCATCCCAATTTCGTTCAAACAGCGGACAGGTTTGAGAAAGAATAGTTTTCCAACTCAGGGTATCTTTTGGCTATCCCGATCGGTCAGCGTCGACCACGAATCCCCTGTGATCGAACCTACGACATTCGATTGGTCGTCATGACATCTACATACGAGAGTCGCGTTCTGGGATTGACGGCTCCTACCGCCGTCGGCCTCCCCGCCCCACCTACCGATGCGGAACGTGATTCCTACCTGCAGAGCGAACACCGCTGGATCCCACTGGCATCGACGTTCGGCGGGTTTCTCACCACCGTGAGCCTGCTCTACCTGGTCCAAGGCCAGGTCTGGGCCATTCCTCTGCTCATCCCACTCGCGGTGACGACGGTGGCGATGATCGTCTCACTCCTCACCTCGGTGCAGCCGCGGCGCGACACCCTCGCCTCCCATATTGCGCGGGTGACGGCGTATCAGCCGTCGTACTACCCGAGCGTCGATGTCTTCCTGCCCAGCGCCGGCGAAGATATGACTGTGTTGCACAACACATTCTGGCACGTGAACAAGCTGGAGTGGGACGGCGAACTCACCGTATACGTGCTCGACGATTCCGATCGCAGCAGTGTCCGGGCACTGGCCGAGGAGTTCGGTTACGAGTACCGCGTGCGTCCCAACCGCGGATTTCTCAAGAAGGCAGGCAATCTGAGGTTCGGGTTCGACGAGTCCCGCGGGGATTTCATCACCATCTTCGACGCAGATTTCGTTCCCCGTCCGGACTACTTGCACGAACTGATGCCGTACACCACGGAAGAGGACGTGGCCATCGTCCAGAGCCCGCAGTACTTCGACACCACACACCGGATGAAGTGGATGGAGTACTCGGCCGGTGCGACGCAGGTGTTGTTCTATCGCTGGATCCAGGCGGCGCGTGATCGCTCCGACGCCTCGATTTGTGTTGGTACGTGTGCGATCTACCGTCGTCGAGCCCTCGAACTCGGTGGCGGATTCTCGGCGATCGAACACAGCGAGGACGTCTACACCGGCGTCGATCTGATGCGCATCGGTTTCCGCACCCGCTACGTCCCGGTGGTCGTGTCCAAAGGCTTGTGCCCGGAGACGCTGGATCAGTTCGCCAACCAGCAGTACCGCTGGGCCAACGGCTCGATGAGCCTGCTGAAGTCCCGCGATTTCCATCGGATGCCGTTCACCGTCCGTCAGCGTCTGTGCTTCTGGTCGGGCTTCCTCTACTACATCGACACCGCCATCAACGTCTACGCCATCGCGCTACCACCGATCCTGATGGCTTTCCTTGCCCCCGATGACGTCTCGATCAACAACTACCTGTTCGTCTTCCTGGCGATGGTGGTCCGCTTCGCGATCGTCCCGGTCATCACGATGGGCCGTGAGAGCACCATCGGACTCGACCGCGTGCAGGCGTTCTACTCCTACATCCACTCACTGGCCGTGATCGACGTCATGCGCGGCCGTACCGACGCCTGGCAGGCCACCGGCATCAAGACCAGGTCCAACACCGCCAAGCGCGTCAAACGCATCATGACGTCGTGGCTCCTGCTCGTTCAGGTGCTGATGTGGGCCGGCATTCTTTGGCGGGCACCCGAATACGGGTGGTCCAACTACGCACCGATGATCGGCTTCGCGATCTTCAATCTCGTCGTGGTGTATCCGTTGATGACGTGGCGTGTGGACTTCCCGAGGCTGCTGGATCCGATGACGCTGCGCCGCACACTGTTCCGGTCCGAGGTCCGCACGTTCACGCAGCCTCCGCTGCCGGAGCGCCACGACCCCCGATCGCACCGAGACCGCATCCAGTTCAGCCTGACGGCATCGTGGCCGTGGCTTCTCCTGATGTGCGCGGTGTCGAGCGTGTTGTCGTTGCGTCCCGGATCGAACACCACGGCATTCCAGGACGAGGGCCTGTACCTGTTCATGGGTCACCGGATGATCGAGCACATCACCGAGGGCGCCGACGTCACCGAATATCCGGGTGCCTATTTCTCCGGCGCACCAGGGGCATTCCCGATCCTGGGAGCTTTGGCCGACTCGGCCGGAGGTCTGGAGGCGGCACGCATGGTGAGCATGGTGTTCGTCTGGGTTGCCATCCTCGCCACCTACGGCATCGGCAGCCAGCTGTTCGGACGGCTCGCCGGGCTCCTCGGTGCAGCGGTCTTCTCCCTGGTCGGATCGGTCATCTTCCTCTCGCACATGGCAACGTTCGATGCGATGGCGATGAGTCTGGTCGCGGTGGCGTTGTGGCTCGCGATCCGGAGCGCCCAGCAGGACTCGTTGCTGTGGGCGCCCGTGGTCGGGGTGATCCTGGCATTGGCCTTCCTCACCAAGTACGCCACCGCGGTCTATGCACCGGGCGTAGCCATGGTCGGTATGGTGTTGGCCTGGAACAGCATTCGTTGGGGCGCGGTACGCCAGGCTCTGCTGATCGTGGCGTCGGGCATCGCCACTGCCTTTTTCGTTCTCGTGTTCTGGGCGCAGGATCTGGTTCCGGGCATCGTGTCCACGACCACAAATCGCACCCCGATCTCGCCTGCGTCGTCGTCGCTTCTCGTCACCGACGTCGCCACGTGGGTCGGTGTGGTGCTCATCCTCGCCGTCCTGGGCGCGATCACTCAGTACCGACGCTGGCTGCTCGCCCTGACGCTGCTGGTGTTCTCGGTGATCGGGCCGCTGCAGCAGATCCGCATCGGCGAGGAAACGTCGTTGTCCAAACACGTGGCCTTCGGAATGGTGTTCGCCGCTCCCCTCGCCGGCGCTCTGCTCGCGTGGTTCATCGTTCGGTCCCGCTGGGTCGGCGTGCCCATCGCGGGGGCTGTCCTCTCGATGCAGCTGGTACTGGGCTGGACGCAGTCGCAGCAGTTCCTCACCACCTGGGTCGACGACACCTCCATGGTCACGGCGCTGAGGCAGGAAATCGCGGCGTCACCGAACAAGGCGATCCTCGGCGAGGAACCGTCCGCGCAGCGATATGCCCTGCGCGGTGAGGTGGCGCCGATTCTGTGGACCGACACCTTCTCGTTGAACTACGGCAACAAGACCGGGATGGACGCGTACCGCGAGGCCGTGGATCAGTCTCACTTCGGCACCATCTACCTCAACCTCAACACCGAGAACGGCCGTCAGATCAACAAGTATCTGACGTCCGCGGACACGCCGTACCGGTTGTCCGACAAAGTCCCCTTCACCCGCAACGACGAGTTCGCCGGCTACTACCTCGTCTGGACCCCGAAAGTGCTGAATCGGTGATCACGACATACTCCGCAGTGCTCGTCTGCATCCCTACCTACAACGAATCGGCCAACATCGAATCGCTGGTACGCCGCGCGTTGGACGCGGTCCCCGGCGCGTCCATCCTGATCATCGACGATTCCAGTCCCGACGGCACCGGCGATATCGCCGACGGCCTGGCGTCGGGAAACCCGCTCGTGTCGGTGATGCACCGTCCGGCGAAATCGGGTTTGGCGACGGCGTATCTCGATGCGTTCCGGTACGGCCTCGGCAAGGGCTACACCCGCATGGTGGAGATGGACGCCGACGGAAGCCATGCTCCCGAGCATCTTCCCGCGATGCTGGCGGCGTCGATGGACGCGGGCGTCGGTCTGGTGATCGGCTCCCGCTACGTGCCGGGCGGCCGAACCGAGGGGTGGCCTCTGAGCCGGAAGATCCTGTCGAAGGCCGGAAACTCCTACGTCCGTCTGCTGACTCCGCTCTCGGTGCGCGACGCGACCGCCGGCTACCGCGTGTTCACCGACGACGTGTTGCGGTCTCTGGATCTGGGCTCGGTGACCTCGCGCGGTTACAGCTTCCAGATCGAGATGGCATTGCTGGTGTCCGCGACCGGGCTCCGGATCATGGAGGTGCCGATCACTTTTCGCGAGCGCGAGTCCGGGACGAGCAAGATGAGCCGGGCAGTGATCCTCGAAGCTCTGTGGAGAACGACGGTGTGGGGGACGACGGGTCGCCGGGGGCGAGCGAGTGCCCGCCCGCCGCTGCCCGCGAACACCGAATCGACTCACGCTGAGTCCACTGTGATGTGACGACAAGTCCTCGGCCGCTGAACCACACCCCGAGTCAGCGACGCCGTTACACTGTCCACTGCTGATGGACGGATGACGGCTGGGGGGCCACCGTGGGGGAACTGAAAGCCGATCTCGATCGGCTCGAACAACTGGCGACGACGCTGGGATCTTTGGCGGGTGAGGCGGCCGGCCTGCGGACCGGAACGCCTGCTGGTCCTTATTCGTCGGTACCGGGCGGCGTCATGGCATCGGTGCTGGAGGCGTCGAGCATCTCGATCGACCTCATCGACTCGGCGTTGACCGCGGCGATCAAGGAACGGCTGGGCGAGACCGGCGAGATCATGTCGGCGGTGGCCGCGCAGTACCGCGCCTCCGAGGACGCGTCCGCAGCCGCTGTCGCCGCGGCGTACACCGACGCCACCGGCGACTGGACTCCGCAATGAGCCTCACCCGCACCCAGATCCAGGCCTGGAACCCATCAGGTCTCACCGACATCGGCGACGCCTGGACCACCCTCGGCACGTCGGTGGAGTCGTTGTTCGATCGGTATGTCGATGCCGTCACCAAGTCCGGTGACGAGTATTGGGAGGGCGATACCGCCGAAGCCGCGCAGTCCAGGGCGTCGTCGGACCGCAAGGCTGCCGCCCAGGTGATCGATCATGTTCAGGCCCTCGCCGACCGTGCCCGGCAGGGCTTCTACGAGATCGACGGCCCGCTTCAGCGGGCACGGACGGCCATCGTCGCCGCCGAAGCGGACTGCCTCACGGTCAGCGACGCACTCGTCGTCGGCGGTGGATTCATCTTGACGGACACCCAGCGCACCGCTCGAATCGAGCAGTGGCAGCTCGAGATCGACGACGCCGCCCGTGCCACCGAGTCTGCCGACAAGACCGTGCGCGACGCCTTGGCTTCCGCGCGAGCCGGCCTGCGACTGTTCTTCACCTCCGCCGCCACTCTCGGCGGTGAGCAGGGCGCCTCCGATGCCCGAGCATTGATGACCGATCCGTCGACCCTGTCCCCGGAGCAGCAGCACCGGCTCGTCGAGGCCGGCCGGCTGACACCCGAGCAGCTCGACGCCCTCCGCACAGGCGAGACGGCCGCCATCCCGGCGTCGCAGATGGAATACCTCGAGCAACTTGCGCGTGCGATGGACGGAAAGAGTCCGCAGGAAGTCGCCGATATCCTCGGCCGGCTACCGGAGGACGCTCGCGGTGGCGTCGCCGATTCCCTTCAGATCCTGTCCAACGAGCACGTGACGGCCACCGTGGTCGGCGACTCGGATGTGCCGACTCACGGCGGTTTCGAGCGTCTGCCGGATTCGATGCGAGAGTCGTTGACGCGCGATGACCTGGTGGTCGACAGCGTCGAACGAGCAGGAATGACGGCCCTGCCCAGCATCGCCCTCAACGGTGTGGCCGACAATCAAGCCATCGCCTCCATCGTCGGCGCAGGCAGCGACCAGTACAAAACGGGTAGCACTCTCGATTCGCACCTGCTGGACGTCGGTCGGCAGTACCTGGACGCGCAGGTGAGGCACGAGCAGAACCCCCATAGCGCCACCGAGTTCTTCACCGTCGATGGCTACGGCACGAAGGACACTCGCATCACCGAGGACATCTTCGCGGCAGTGGGAGCGGACAATGTTGCGGTGCACGACGCGGTCACCGACACCGATCACGGTCCGGATTTCATTCGGGATACGTTGACACACAACTGGTCCGACGACGGCATTGCCGTGTCGTCGATGTTCCAGTTCGACTCCGCGGACTCGATCGTCACCGACCATGACAACTCAGCCGATGTCGCCACCGCCGAACGGACGGGTGGCATCATGTCGGCCGTGGCCGAGGCTATCGCGACCGACGACTGGGAGCACCTCAGTGACGTTCCCGAGGCCGACGAGCAGTCCGTCGGGCAGCTCAATCCTGCTCTGCTGAACACGCTGTCGCACAGCATGAGTCCGTATATCCCGGACATGGCCGGGTTGCCGTCCGATGACCGCCCGGGCTTCGACAACAGTTGGATCGACCCTTCCGGCACAAGCAAGTACGCCGGCTCCGCGCAGGTGTTCGCGTTGATGAACACCGATCACGACGCCGGCACGTACTTCACCGAACGCACCCAAGCCGAGATCCTGGCGGCCGAAGGTAGATACGCCGAGGATCCGCGCGATCCGTATTCGGGCCAGCAGTTGATGACGGTCGGGATATTGCACGGGCTCACCGACGAGGGGATGACGACGGGCCTGCAGGATCAGTACACCGACAAAGCCGAATTGGCACAGGCCGCCTTCGATCGAAAGTCCGCTGCCTACGATCTGCTGTCCACCCTCGGCACGGCGGGCATCGGCGAACTACCCGGTGGTGGATATGTCAACACCATGATCGATCTGGTGGGAGACCCGTTGAAGGACAGTCTCGTCGGAGCGGAACCGGACGGGGCGCAGGAAGCCACGTTGTCCGGCTACGATCCGTTCCGCGACTACTACAACATCCTCGCTGCCCAACCGAACCTTCCTCCTGAAGTCACCGGAGAATTCGGAGACATGTTCGCCGCCGACGGTTCCTTGCTCCCCTACTCACCCGAGGCCGGGAAGCCCCTGTCCACCGGGCATCAGGCGGCGCTCGAAACGATGTTCAACCGGCTGGGCAATGCCTCCGACGGATTGTCCCACCGAATCAACGATGCTTATGGACGGGTGATCCTGAAAGATGGCTAGAGCGAAAAGACTGTCCGCACTTCTGGTCGCGGCCGTGGTGGTGTCGAGCTGCGGCGCGAACTCGCAGCCCGAGGAGGCATCGCCGGCAACCGATCTGGGACCTCCGGTGCAGTACTCCTCGCTGTGGACGGCGGGGAACGTCGACGACCTGTTCGATCGAGCCGGCGAACTCGTCCGAGCATCCGTCGAAGCCGGCGAATACGCAGTCTCCTTCGGCGCACATGGTCAGTTCGACGACTTCCCACCGTTCCCGGGGTATCTGGACGCGATCGGGACTCCGGTCGACGGCGACCCGCGCTTCAGCCGGTACTACTACGAGGGCAGTCCAAAGGAGCCGAACACCTACAAGAGGATGAAGATCTATCATCTAGCGCAGCTCACCACCGACGGCAGGACCATCGACGCGACCGTCTGCGCATTGGGCTCCACTGTCACCGAGGACTACAACGTCACTTCGTTGAGCAGTGCGATTCACGTGCAGCTCTCGACTACCGCCGAGAACCCCGGCCTGCCCGGAATACGCGACGCCGACCTCGACGCCACCGACCCACCTGCCCACATCATCCCGAGCTGGAACGTGTTCGGCGACTGGAAGATCAACGGAATGGTCAATGCGGCGCTGACCAACGACCGATCGCTGCAAGCACCATGCTTCGATTGGTGGCGAATTCAGTTCCCCAACCTGCCGGAGAACATGCAGTACCCCACGGCGCCCGAAGATTACCTGCAATACCCCGAGTGGATCGGGCCGGCCGAGGCGTCGTAGGGGACGAAGCTGGTCCGTCCAGCAACAACTTTCAGCAACTCGGTACCGACGCATCGATCACTGCCGATGGGTCTCCCGAGATGGGGCATCGGGTCACTCGGAGTATGCACGAGTAGGAGACAACGCAATGCTGCGCACACCTGGTTACAACCTCGCCGTCATCGCCATCGGCCGACCAGATCTGGCCATGCAGTGAAATGCATCTGTACTGTGGTCGCACTCGCGGTTCTGTTGATCGCCGGATGCACTTCCCCCGATGGACAGGAACACGACATTACGGATCGTCGGATTGCCGAGATCAAGGACCAACTCCGCGCGAAAGGACCAGCAGAGAAGGAAATGTCGCAGCTGGAGCCGCTCATGATCGACATGGCGGAAGCGATCGTCGCGTTGGTTCCCGACATCACGTGGAGACAACTTCCCACCGGTCTCCGACTCCCCTGCGAGGCTGTTCCTGGCGATCCGGACAGCGCCTCGTCCTGGTCGCTTCCCGACGTCGTGTTCGACGGCCCCATCCCGGACTCCGCGTGGCCGGCCGCTCTTGCCAGTACCCGGTCCGTGGCCGAGCGAGTGGGCGCGGACGAGCTGGTGGTCCGCGTGGACAAGCCTGGGCACCATGACATTCGCCTCATCGGGGCCGACAAAGTTCAGTTCGGGTTGATCTCCCGCGAAGCGTCCGTACTCAGCGGCCAGACCGGCTGTCACCTCAATCTCTCAGAGCAGGGTTCGGCGGGAGCCTGACTGCCCGTTGCAGAGTCAAGCACGTCCAGGCAACCGGTCGTGCAGATCCGCTACCGGCAGGAAGGCGAAGGCACGCCCTCTCTTTATGCGGCGCAGAAACCCTCGGTTCTCGAGGTCGTAGAGGTCACTTCGGGCAGTTTGCAGTGCCACTGCGTGCGATCGCTGATGCGTGTTGACGCTGAATTCGCTCGATGGATCCTTCACCGCTCCTTCCAGCAGACTTACCTGTCGATGGTTGAAGTCGCCCACCGAATCCGAAAGCCAGTTTCGCGCCGCGGCCAGCTCGGATGCTTTGCGTGCCAAGTGATCGTTGAGGTCGTCGAGCGCCCGTTGGATCACGCCCAAGTGATAGATGATGAAGTGGGTCAGGTCCCCTCCGTCGTCTTCCGACAACAGAAACGAGCGTGCATATTGCGCATGAGCCGATTTCAAGATCTTCGAAATTGTGAGGTACTCGGTAAGCCAGTAGCCCTGCTTCAGCATGCTCCAATAGAACAACGCTCGCGCAGTTCTTCCGTTCCCGTCCTCGAAGTAATGGTCGTATCCAGCCATGAAATGTACGACTAGGGCGTGTCTCCTAAAGGGTGATGTGGCGCGACCACAGGAAAATCGCATGTAGGAGCGCGCCCGCCCGGTACGTCAGCGCCAATTTGTCGTACCGGGTGGCAAGCCCCCGCCA
>NZ_JAHFVG010000030.1 GCF_023264675.1 Rhodococcus sp. (in: high G+C Gram-positive bacteria) | reverse complement strand
GACCCGGGCCATGTCGAGGCGTTGGCCCGGGCTTTGTCCGTGCTGAAGGCCTATCAGCAGCCAGGACAGGCCATTGTCGGTCTCGGATGTTGCCGAGTTCGTCGGGATCGCCAGGACCG
This sequence comes from Rhodococcus sp. (in: high G+C Gram-positive bacteria), assembly GCF_023264675.1. Taxonomy (GTDB): domain Bacteria; phylum Actinomycetota; class Actinomycetes; order Mycobacteriales; family Mycobacteriaceae; genus Rhodococcoides. Next base: position 69,099 of record NZ_JAHFVG010000030.1, on the reverse strand, counting down.
CGCTCCCTTCTCCTCGAGGCTCCGTGTGCTGGCTTTCAAGTTTTCTGCGGCGGCTTGCCGGAGTGGCGCCATAGCCTGTGAGAGCGCCGCGCGGGCTGCCTCGAGCGCGGGTTGCTGTATTCGCGGCAGCGATGAATTCTTCACTGATTCAGAAAGGGAAGCGCGGACGGCGTCTCTGACGGTGTCGAGTTGAGCGGCTGCGAGTCCGCTTATCGCGTCTCGAAGAACATTGTCGCTCACTATTTTCAAGTATTGCTCGAATTGTCCGGTGGACTCTGCGGCAGCGAAGGCGAGGGCTCCTGGGTCGAGTTTGATGTGACGCGGTGTGTTCGATGCGTTGTCGGCGGCAGAGGGCTCGCGCTCTCTGAGATAGCGGGTGGCCATGTCGGCGAGCCGGAGGGTGTTTGTGGACACTCCGGCTTGTTCGATGAGGGAGGCGAGGAATCTGCTTCCGTCGTTGAGGGCGTGGCCGTAGGCGAAGGCGTGGGGAGCGAGGGCTTTTTCGAGGTCGTCGGGGGTGGCTAGCTCTTGGGCGATGGCGTCTTGGGCGATGCTCGCGAGGTGTCCCCCGTCGATCTTGGCGGCGGCGAGGTCTTCGACGGTTCGGCTGGCCGTGGTGACGGGGAGCCCTTCGACGGTGGTCCAGTCTTTCACTTCGACTGTGCCGGTGTGGATTTTGATGTCGGGCAGGTCGATGCGGATACGTCGTTGGCAGGTGAATTCTGTCCAGTCGGCGTCGATGTCTCCGAGTTGGTGGAGTTTGGCTGCGGTGCGGTGGGAGACGACGCCGGTGGGGAAGTCTTGGGTGAGCCTGTCCCATGCGGGGGTTTTGGGGTCGAGGGCGATCCAGGCGATTCGGATGTCTTGGATCGGGTCGTAGGGCATTCGGGTCATGGTGTAGATGCCGTGGTGGACTCGTTCGAGGGCGCCGCGGTCGGTGAGGCGTTTCATTTGCACGGGGGTGACGTCGTGGGCGCGGGCCTGTGCGGTGGTGATGATGCCCCATTGTTCGGCCGCGATCTCCGCGACCATGTTGGCGGCATCTTTCATCTTCATGGCGAAATAATATCACTCTGAGTGTTATTTTTGTGCCACCGAGAGGATCTTTCTCGACTTTTGGGGCTTGTCAACGGACTCAGGCGACCGCTCGACGAACACCCTCCATGCTACAGCCTGCATGCGATCGAGCCCTGCGAAATCGCGACCTAACTATTATATCGACTAATAGTAGATAATAGTTTACGGTGGCCTCAGAGCTTCTCCGGAAAGGAAGACCTGATGGCAGCAAGATCTGAGTCCGCCAAGCACCCCGGCGACGAACCACAGCAACGCAAGGTGTTGCTGTCCGTCGACGACGACTTGAAAACTCGAATGAAGTGGACGATCGAACACACGAGGGCACGTACAGGAATCACGACACAGCAGATGTTCATCCGGGTCGCCATCGAAGACCTGTGCTTGAAGCTCGAAAAGCAGTACAACGGCGGCAAACCGTTCCCGAAGCCCGCCGACGCACGAACCCGCTAGACCTGGCACACAACACTTTTAACGGCATTACAGCCAAAAAAGAGACCCTGCCAGGCGGCATCCCGACAGGGCCTCGACGACCGGGACCAACGAAAGGACTACCCGATCATGAACGACCTTAACGTCCGCGCTGCGCGGATGCGTCTATACAACCTCATAGGCTCGGTTTTCTTCGCCATCTTGATCGCCGTCGGAATCACGGTCGGTGCGTTCGTGTTGTCGTTCGCTGTTCTGCAGGATCTTGCCTTGCAAGCCCAGATGCCGGATTCGAAGGCCTACATCTTCCCGTTGATTGTGGACGGCGCAATCCTCGGCGCCACGGTCGGTGTGATCGTGCTCAGCAAGATCGACGGCAGCGACGTCGGGAAACGATTCTTCCAATGCCTGCTCGTGCTGGTGGTTTTCATCAGCGTCGCCGGTAACGCGTACCACGCGTTCACCGCTGCGGCGGATGTCATGGCCAGGGCCGCTGCCGGTGAAGACGTTGGACTTCGACCGCTCAATCCCATTGCGGCAGCGCTGATTGCGGTAGTACCCCCGTTGCTGGTTCTCGCCTTCACTCACGGGATCGGCCTTCTCATCAAGGCGATCGGTGCCGCATACCGCGAGTACAACGATCTGATGCGCCGTATCGCGATGGAAGCGGAATCGGTGGAGGTGCCGGTCGCGCAGGAGCCCGTCGAGACTCCCGAGGAGCGCACGTATGTCGAGGAGGAGCCTGTGTTGTGGGACGGGGACGATTTCGGCGCTGAGTACAGCGACGCCGTCGACGACGGCGTCGACGCGCCGGAGCCGGTTGCAGCCCAGACAGATGATTACTCCTACGTCCCCCCGTCATGGAAGGACGCGGCACCCACCGAGCCGACCGTGACGGCATCGGCGGAACCATTTGCTCATGTCACCGCGCCTGTCACTCAGCCGGTCATCGTCCACGAGAAGGCCGTTGCGCCCGTCGAGAAGCCCGAGGACATCTCCGTCACGGAACCGACGGACACAGCCACTGAGAGCGTCTCCGACCTGGCTTCAACCCCCGTCGGCGCCGAGGACACCACGGCCCCTGCCGACGAGCCTCCAGCAGCCACAATGCTCGAAGCGTCGGCCAGTGCAGTTTCCGGCGAGCAGACCGCCCTGTCAGCCGACGACGAGATCGCAGAGCCCGTGACGGTGAGCCCGGCCGACGAACTTACGAACACTGTCGTCAAGGCCGAGAGCCTCTCCCCCAGTATGACTCCGGAATTCGAGCCGGAATTGACGTTCCTGGACGCCGCCGACATCCACGACGGCGAGAAGGAAGTCGCTCGATTGAAGCTCACGAACCCGGAGTGGTCATTCGAGCAGGTCGCCGCAGAGATTGGCGGGTCCGCATCGTTCTCACGTCGCCGGTACAAGCGCGCAGCGAAAGCTGCATCGGACCAGGGTTTGCGTTTCCCCGAGTTCTCGGAGGACGGGACCGTGAGACTCGATCCGCAGATGGCCGACGCATCTGCCTAGAACGTTAAACAGAAGCGAAGGAGCCCGGCACCGTGCATCGGTGCCGGGCTCCTTCGTTCCGGTTGCCGCTCCCCTACAGGCTGCCGACCTTCTCAGTCCGTCCGGGGCGAGCGAATGCGGTTGTCCTGGTTGATCTCCCACTAACTTCGGAGAAGCCAGGATGGTCGTGTGGCGGCAAGGACAAGGGTTGCCGCACCGATGAGGACGCCGACGACACCGATTACCGCCGACAGTTTGAGTCTGGAATCGGCCACGCCGACGCAATAGTCGACCCACTCCTGCTGCTCTTGCGCCGCGATGATGGATGTCGGATCGACATCTCGTTGGCCTTCGACAACCGAGTTGGGGTTCATGCGTACCGAGAGCGCTGATTCGGACGAGTAGCCGGGGCCGCACGTGCCGATGGCGCCCAGGCCCATGTTCTGAACGGGTAGCGGACTGAACAAAAGGATTGCCGCCCAGCCGATCAACGCCACCGAAGCCAAACCCAATGCCACCAACGCGAAGCTGCCGGGACTGCTGAGATAGCGGCGGGGTATTGGGTACCCACAGATCGGGCAGCTCTGAACGCCGTTGACAGTAAGGACGTCGCCAGATGGTCCAGAGTGCCCATTGGGGCAGGTGACAAGTTGGTTCACCGGGTAGACGGTAATCGACCGAAGTCGACGTTCTTGGTTTTCGATTGCAAGCGCAACTGGAAGGGGAATCCGAAATGGACTTTCCGCTTATCTGGTGGCTGATGCCCGCCGTAATTTTCCCTGATGACGTGCGCGTCTGGGTGCTGAACAACGCCCCATGCTGGCTAGGCGGGTACTGCTACTAGATCGCGCGCTCGATTTGAGGTTGACCAACGCTCAGAAACGGAATTCCGATGACACCGTACGGACTGTGGCTCGGGCCTCTCGGGGTTGTGTTGGACGTGTTCTTCGTTTGGCTGAACACCGGCAAGTTGCCATGGTGACTTGCCCTTCTCGCGCTATCAACATCCGGCCAACTCCATCGGTCGCGTTCGAGGACCGGATCGGCGCTCTCGTAGCGGTCGGGCGCGGCATTGGTTCTCTGTGCGACAGAATTGGGAAAACGAACACGAACTGAAGGGGTCGACCGGATGGGTTTCTCGCTGTATTTCATGCGGATTGAGAACGACAAGGGGCTCGACGCGGATCGGGATGCGGTGGCCGCTTTCCTCGATCAGCGAGGATTGCGGGTCCACCCGAGCAGCCAGCTTGTCGACAGCCAAGACCAGGCATTGAAGTTCGATGGTGTTTACACCGAACTCACTCTGGATCCGTTGGACCAGAGTGAGCCGCTCACCGGGTGTATCCACCACGCGACGCTTTCCGCGGCTGAGTGTGCGTTCATCTACGACCTCTGCGCTGCAGCGGGGTTCTTGATCGTCAGTCCGCAGGGGAATCCGACGTATCTCGTCCCGAATCGCAATCACGACCCGGACGATGTGTCGGTATTGGAGGGCGTCGTATGGATCGACAGCGCCGAGGAGTTGCAACAGGCATTGTTCGGCGGCTTCGAGGCGTTTCGTCGGTTTGTGGAGCAGGTGCGGTCCGTGGGTGGACCAGCAGCTGAGACGCCGCCTCGGTAAGGAGCTTACTCACGACGCGGATTTCAGCTCCACAGTCCGAGTTTGGGGAGCAGCATCTCTGCGGCTTCCAACAGCCCTTCGACGTAGTCGATCGCTTCGTCGACCTCCTCGACCGTCACCGCCGTCTCACTCGAATTACGTGGGTACTCAAGGGTATGTCGGCGGCGACGCATGCCGGATAGTTGCCCGAAGCGTTCGGGTCCGAATTGCTCGATGACAGACTCGATTACGACGGCATGGTGCCCGGATTGCTCCGTGGCCCGCAGGCCTTGTTGCGTGAGAAGCGCTGTGGCGGTGTGGCGACCGCATTCGTAGGCCATCACGTAGGCACCGGTCGGGTCCGACTGCCGAATCGTTCGGGCGCTCGCGCAGCGGTGTCGTGCTTCGGTGAGCAAGAATTCACCGTCGGCGGCACTGCCGCTCACTCGGTCGAGCTCACCCGTGTCGAGACGTCTGCGTATCGCCTGCTGTCCGGTCCCCCACGCCGCGGTCATACGGCTTCCCGCTCAAACACGGTGAGGTGCGGGGACTTCTGTATCTCGGACACCAATACATCTCCTTCTGGGTTCGCCCACACCTGCGCGCTGCAGACGACAGGGTGGACCGGTTTTCCGATTCGTTCTGACGCGAGGTCGGCCGCGGTGTACATCTGTAGGCGGCTGACCTCGCCGACCAGTAGAACATCTATGTCGTTGGGCTGACGACCGGGCTGGTCTTCGTAGCGCGCGGCCCACGAGCCGAAGATGACGACCTTCTCGACGCCGACCAGGGCGAATTCTTCGGCGATGACCTGCGGAGGCCCGTAGGTGAGCATCACCAGGTGGCGAAGTGGGGCGACGACGGGGGTGTCGGCGGCGGAGATAAGGCGTGTCCGGCCGACGTAACGGTCTGTGAAGATTCCTGCGGTAATCAGCTGTGCGACTTCGCGATGCATGGTTGAGAGTGCGACGCCTGTGTGTTCTGCGAGGTCGGTGAGGCTGAACTGTTCGTCGGGGTGCAGGAGCACGCGGGCGAGGAGTTCGGCTTGCGCTTTCGATCGGAAGATCGGCATGAGCGCCGGAGGAACGTTTCGCATAGATGGAATATATCTTCCAATTAAAGGAAACTGCAAGGTCAGTGTGCGTCGATTGGGAAGGCTAGGCCGTGCAGGAGGCCAAGAACTGCATTATTTCGGTGGCGTCGGCGTCTGCGAACATGCTCACGCACGCCTCGTCGAATTCGAGTTCTCGCGCGACCGGCACCACGATCGGGTGATGCCCTGCGGCCATCAGGATCGCGTTCATGAGATGTCGCGAGGTTCGTTTGTTGCCATCAAAGTAGAACTGAGCGCGGGCCCCGAACGCGAAGTACGCCAGTGCTCGTTCGTCCGGCCGATCGATGTTGCCGAGCGCCGAAATGCCTGCGCGATAGTGGTCTTCGAGATCACCCACTGGTGGCGGTGTGTACGCGCCACGAGCGCCGAGGTGGACGGATACCTCGGAGGTCCGGAATTGTCCGGCGACCAACGCTTCGTGGCGGGCGAGGATGCCGTTGCTGTGGTCGGAGGTTTCACGGTCCCAGTCGAGGGAGTCCGTTCGAACTTGGGCGAGCAGCCATGTGTAAGCCTCTGCGGTGTCGGCGATTTGGCGTACCTCGGAGATTGGGTGCTCGGCAACCTGTTCGCCGTCCATCAGGGATTTCACTTCCCGGATGGTGAACGAGTTCCCTTCCAATGCGGCTGTGTTCCAGACGCAGTCAGCCAGGTTGTGGGCGAGGGTGTGCGCGATCTCGTCGCGACTGATCCCACCCGGCAGTATCGGGATGGCGCGGCGGTCCCAGAAGAAGTTCAGGCCGTCCATGCTCATCGATTTCCCCTGATGCTGTTCGAATGTGGACCTCGGCTCGAATCCCCGACTACCCGTCGGCCGCGCTGCCCTCGACCATTTCGGCCATTCGGGCGGTCGCGGCCAGTCCGGCTCAGAGCAGGTATCCGCGCTCGGCATCCCCGGTGACCGTCGCCGCTGTCCTCTGCGCCCATGTCTCGTGGTCGAGCAGGCTCCATGTCGGGTCGCGGTAGTCCAGCGGTGTCGCTGCCAGCTGTACTCGCCGCTCGACCCGGCCGACGATCGGCAGTGACAACGCGATCCAGCGCCACGAACTGTCGTCGGACGCGATGCCGAGGCGGCTCATCACGGCGGTCGTCATGACCTGTATGTCGCCGCGCACTCCCCAGAGTGCGTCTGCGCCGACGTTGAGGACGGCCGTCCATGACTCTATCGGCGACTTCGGTCCCCGCGGTGACGATTTCAGTCCTGACAGCTTCCGCTGCGGTTTCTCCATAAGAGCTGCGATTGATTGCGCCCAGACTGCGTGGCCGTCTCGACTCTGCGGCAAGGGATTCGACCGCAGATGCTGGTGTATTGCCCCGCAGCCGTCGACGACCTGCACCCCCTCGACAGGTTGGGTGGCGAGGAGAAACTGGATGAGAGATCCCACATCGCCGGTCTTGCGCTCGTGCGAGATCACTTGCCCTGCCCGCCTGGGCCGAGATGACGCGCCCCGTGGCGCGACTCTCGACCCGACTCGAAGGCGGAACGAGCCAATGGATTCGGCGTACGCAGTTTCGGTGCCGACGAGTGCGTGACCGAACCAGGTGTCGAGCAGCGATCGGACGAGTTTGGGTGCGCGAGGTCCGAGCGCCCCGATTTCGATGTCGCCCACGGCTTCGACGTCGACCCACAGCCATCCCTGTGCGGGGTCGTCGTCGGTGGTCCAAGAGCGAAGAATGGTGTGCCAACGATTCCCAGCTGCTGCGGCGGTCTCGATCAGATCGGCACGGGCCACGTCCCGTACCGGCCCATCGCCTTGGGCAGTCGCCAGTCTGGCTTCAACTTTGATCTGGTCTCCTCTGCGCACGATCGTGGACGCGGACTCTCCGACGTCGACCGGGTGCAGGGCACCGTCGGTCTTTTCATCGACCCATTCCGTCCACGCCGCGACGGCGATCTCGCTCGCGTTGGGGAGGTCGTCTCTCCAGATCGCGCGGTACACCAGTGACATCGCGGTTCCCCTCTGCTCGTCCGCGCCGGGTCCGAATCGGCCGTGTAGCAACACTGTCGCTACTCACTGTTTCATTTCGCGACTGATTGTCGCGTGGAATTGCCAGACAGTGGTCGCGCCGGACGTAGCATCGACCCGATGAGCGACTACGACGAGATCAGCCGGGCCGAGCTCGAAGCGATCGGCGCTGAGCTTGCCGCCGAGACGGCCCGCGGCGAACGGCAACGGGTCGCGATTCCGGATCTCGAACCGCATCTCGTCGAATGGGACACCATCACGGCCGAGCTCGTCGGCGAATTCCGACAGGTGGTCGCTGACGCGACCACCGAACACGACACCCAACAGTTTCTTCAAGACCACCCGGAGCTGCTGCTGCAACCGCTCGGGGGTGGCCACGGGCGCTGGGTCATTCCGCAGAAGGCGTTCGGGGGTCACTTCCGGAGCGACTTCATGATCGCTGAGCTGAGCAGCGTCGGTTTCGAGTGGCGCGCCGTCGAATTGGAAGGACCGCAGCGGCCACTGTTCACCAAGGCGGGCGACCCAGCCATGTTCCTGAGGAAGGGTATAGATCAGATCGAGGAGTGGCGGCTCTACATTCGAGAGAATCTCAGTACTTGCCGGAAGCCGCACCACGAGATGGGCTTGGGTCTGGTCGATATCGACGACTCGGTACCAGGGTGGGTCATCATCGGCCGACGAGGCCCAGACGACGAGAAGACGAAAATGAAACGTCGGCAACTCGCACGTCTCCACAACATCGAGATTCACACCTACGACTGGCTCGTCGAGAAGGCGCAGCAGCGCAGTGATGAGCTCGAGCGCCACAAGCACGCGCGCTAGTCCAACGAACTACACCCGTCAGAACAGGTGCGTCTGCTGGTATTCGGTAGTGCCAGGGCAGGATTGGATGGCGTTGTCGGTGAACTCTTCTACCGGGGGTCGCCACTGCTGCCGTTGGCGCTCGGTCATGTGCCACCACAGGGTCGTGTCGCGGATGTCGAACTCGACCTCCGATCCGCGGTCGAAGAACCAGTCCGGATCGTGGCCGGTGATCTCGGCCAGAAGCAGTAGCTGCTCGAACGTGGGGTAGCGCACGCCGGATTCCCATTCGTCGACTGCGGGCTCCACTGCGCCACAGGAGATATCGACTTCGGGTCCGACTAGCTCCGCCTCATCGAGGGCCCGTGTCACCCGGAACGGCACCAACTCTCCTGCAGCCCAGCGCGATTTCGCCCGTTCAACCTCGTTCGCCGCGGCGCTCGTCCCTGATGGCACGCGATTCACCGGGCGGAGTGCTTTCGGATGCGTGCCACGCCGTTCACTTCTGACCGATCGCGCGATCCGCCCACCGCTCCACTCTCGCTTGAGTAGCCGCATCGAGGCCAGACAATCCGTCGATTTGCTCCACGACAGTCGCGACGCCGCGCTCCGAACGATCATCGGCCCATCCGAATTCCTTGCCCCCGAAAATGTCGTCGATCCACGCGAGTGGCCGATCACTGCCGATGTATGCGAGGACGGCCGTTGACTTGGATGTCCAGCCGAAGCGGGTACTCACGTGGAATCCGACGTCCAGAACGGGCAAGTTCGTCGACAATCCGATACGTGGGGCGATCCACCCGTTGGCCATCTGTCCCCAGGTCGTGCCCCACACGGCTTCGACACCGAGCGCCAGCAGTTGTTCGATCCACTCGCCGTGCTGCGGATGAAGATTGACATCGAACTCGACCTCCTCGCCCGAGGGGTTGGGGCCGCTGTACCGATGCCGAGTAAAGCCTTTGGAGGCAGGTTCGGGCCCGAACGGATTGAGCACCCCGTCGACGTCGAGTACGAGCACAGGTGATGCCATGGACGGGCCTCCTCGCTGTAGCGGAAAGTGGGTCATCGGACGCTGCTGCGCCGTTGCAGACTGCGACCCGGTTTCGTCCTTGCCGTTCCCGGACACGGATGCAAGTGGTTGATCATGCGCGGTCGACTGCCAACACTGCCGTGTGGCGGAAGACGTGCGCGATCGACTCGCTCGATCCTGCGTCGCGGACTGTCGACCATCTCTGCACATCTGCAGACACCATCACCGCTTTGGGGAGGTGGTCGATCGACCGTATACGCCATTCGCAGCCGGGACCTCGATGCACTACATCGCCGACAACCAGAGCTGCGGCTGTGATGTCCAACAGGGCCATTGCGCCTACTTCATGGGTCGAATTGTGTTGGTGGATGGCTGATATGCGCAGCATGGCTGTCAGTCGACTGTGAACGAGAAGCTTTCGTCCTCGTTTCGATCCATGCCGCTGGTCATGCCATTGTGGATGAGCCTGAGCACCTCTTCGAGCGCTGCCGTCTCTTCGACGTCGACCTCGGGTGCGTGCTCGATGGTGATCTCGATCTTGGTGGTTTTCATATCGTGATATTACCGCACAGACTCTGGGTCGGGCGTTGACGTTAGCGTGCACTGGATACTGTTGCGTATTAGCATTTTCGGGCGTTCACCACCAGACTCGATGTCTGCCTGGACACGGAACGGATCGTGCTCTAAATGTCGCTGGTCCCCACCAGGAGGGTCCAGTTGTCGGCCTTCCCGTCGTGCGCACGTCGGCTCAGGACCGCACCCACGACAGTCGCCTTGGGAGATATGCACGCCGCGTCGAATTGAGTGACCTCGAAGTCGACATGACTGGACAAGTTTTCGAGGCGGACCTTGGTCCTGATCAGGGCTTCTACGGCGTCCCGCGCTGACGTCGGGTCCGGAAATGGCCCGATTGTGCCTGCACCGAGTGGCCCTGCTGGAGAGCCCAGGAATACCTCACCCTCGTAGAGCCACTGAGTATCCGGCTGAGGGGCGGATATCTGAACGATCTGGTCCGCGAGAATAGTCATGCGGCGGTGCCTCTCTCGGCTGGTGCGCACAGGGCGCTCGAGGTTGTCGACGTATGCGGTTTCGCTGGATGCAAGGAGTCGTAGCCCTCGTCGATCTCGAGGGAGGGCAGCGGTCTGGTCAGCGTGATCCAGCCGATGAAGATGGCCGCGCCGATGGCAATGGTGACCAGCCAGTAGCTCGCAGCATTCGACAGGATGGGAACTGGCGCGAGGATGACGGGGATCGTCATCGGTGCCAGCCAGAATGCCCACAGTCCGGTGACGGCGCTCGTGACTGCCGCCCTAGTGCAGTTTCCCACTGTCAGCTCGGGGGTGCGCGGGAACTCGTGTGCGCGATCGGTCGATGCCGGTCCGATGGGCGTGCGGTTCACGGCGTCACCGTTTCGCTTGCATCGTTGAAGTCTCGCCGCTTGCGTCCCGCTCGGCACTCGGCCGTAGCCATCAGGGCGGCACCGAGGACAGCCACGCCGATAGCTGCTCGTCGTGCGTCGCTGCTCTCCGACCAGGTGGCCACATAGACGATGACTGCGAGGGCCCAGACGGCATCGGCGGGCGTCACCACAGAAGTGATCATGCGGGCGAATACCGGGTTTATCAGCGCACGGATAACGATTGCGAACATCAGTAAGTATGCGATGAACACAGGCGCAGCCTCGATCATGTCGGCCCTTACTTGTTGGTTGTTATCGACTGCCAACAGTGTGACACATTACGGGCTTATCCGTCGAGCTATAGGGACCGGCAACAAGACCGTGATAACGGCTATTGGGTCGTCATTATGTCTTCCTCGCTGGTCAACCACCCCGAAGTCCCGGTGTTGATCGGAGCTACATCGATGGGTAACACCGTCTCAGCGGCAGAGACATCAACTCCAGACGCGCTATATAGCCTTCGTTATTGATGCGCTAACACAGACCCCGATACACCGTTTCGGATGCGATCCCGGAGCCCATTGCCAACGGACCAACTCCGCGACGCGGTTTACGCCGCCTCGAACACGTTGCGCTCAGCGCAGAACACCGTCACAGACGGCCGGGGGGGGGTGTGTGGCGGGTGAGGCCTGAGGAGTTTCCACAAGAAATTGTGCGCGCGTGTACCGCGCAGCGGCTGCCGATTGTCGGAAATGACCAATTGTTTCGACCCTGGTGTTGTGAGAACTCGACGGGATGTGGAAGCACGACTGCTACGGCGTGCTGCGTCGTCCAGAACCGACATAGTCAAGGTCCCAGGAAACCCCGTGAGCTTCGGAGCGCAGAGGTAAGTGTAGCGGCCGAATCCGCTGTATGCCGGTCTTTCTCGTGCGTTCTGACGCGGAGTCGACTGTCAGGCCGTCTTGCGGGTCGATCTACGCTCTGCGAGCTCGTCCACGATGGCGGAGTTGGCGATTTCGATGGATCCGCTCACCGCTGCCAGATCGGCGACCTCTGCAGCCACGTCGGTGACCGTCCTCCCGAGGGCGATACCGAAGACGCCTTGTCCCCCGCGGAGGAGGTCGATGATCTCGTCGTCGGAGGTGCATTCGTACACGGACAATCCGTCGGACACCAACGTGATCGACGCCAGGTCGGCCGCCCCACGCTCGCGTAGGTGCTCGACCGCTGATCGAATGTTCTGCAGCGATACACCGGCGTCGAGCAACCGCTTGACCACGCGAACTACGACGATGTCGCGGAAGGAGTAGAGACGTTGCGATCCGGAGCCTGACGCGCTTCTGATGGATGGCTCCACCAGCTCGGTGCGTGCCCAGTAGTCGAGCTGTCGGTATGTCACACCGGTGGCTTGGCGTACCGCTGGAACGCGGTATCCGAGGGTTTCTCCGTGATGTGCCCACGTGGCATCGGAAAATGCGTCGGGCATCATCTCGTCGAACGAACTCTGGCCGGTGTTCATCGCTGCTCCAATAACCGGCTGCTCGCCGGATTCGGTGGTCCTTCTCTAGCGATGACGATAGCTGCCGTAGGCGCACCGCGATACCCGGTGCTCGACGGGGTGTACACCGGCCTGGGTGAGCGCGAGTCGGTCGGTCGCTGGGCCCGCATCAGACAAGGGCGGCCCCGATGCGGTTGCGGTGTCGGAGGCGTTATGTGCGACGAACGCAGACCGTGTTGTGGGTGCTGTACGACAGGGCCTGACTCGTCCCCGTCGTGGATTCGATGAACACATGCACCGTTGTTTCGCTGATCCGTTCAACCGAGTCGACCGTGAACAGGAATGTCGGTTCTGGAAACGGATCGTCGGGGAAGTTCTTGGACTGTTCTTCGACGACGTCGCCCGGTTGCAGATCGAGCACGTTCACAGTTGTTGTGTCAGGCACAGGTGTATCCATTTCTGTTGTCGTGAAGCGGGTTACCGATCACCAGCCGGTGGTGACCAGAGTGACTTCGGCCGTGTCCTCGATGCGGCACTCGAGCTCGTACGGGTGCGCGAGCTCACCGGTGGCCGCGATATCGCCGGTTTTCTCGACGTATCGGTCTGGGAGGCTCCCCTTCTGTTCCTCGGTGAGCAGCACCATGACGATGACCTCTCCCGCAGAGTGGCGAATCTGGCGGAGCTCGCCGGACAACGCAGTAGGCGAGATGTCTGCGTCGAACGTGATTTCGTCGCCGATATCGGTTCCGTGCAATTCCTTGGCCAGCTTTGCTCTTGTTCGACTCTCCGGCATTGCCCGCTCCTCAGTCAGCTTCTGTTTCGGTTTCAGCGCAGTAGTATTCAGCAATCCGGTCCCGCAGATGGGCGGTGCGGGTTGGACCGAGTCAGGCCACCACGGTGTCGATTCGCTCTATCGCGGCATCGACGGTGAATGGCACGTTTGCACCGTCCTCGAACGCTGCAAACCACCCGGCATAGCCGTCGAGACTGTCGGTGTCGATCTCGAGCCAGTCCAGATATCCACCTGCCGCGGTCGGATCGTTCCGATCGGGGTGGATGCCGAGGAATCGCAGACCGGTCGTAGCGTCTGCGTTCGCGACGGCTCGTGTGGCCAGGTCGATCCGCGTCGGGCGGGGCACCGTCGGAGCGTCACCTGTGGGATCTGTGTAGTGGATTTCTATGTTGGTCATCTCTGTCTTCTCTCGTGACATGTTCACTTACATAGGGGCCGTGCGTATCTCGGTTCCGCTACCGAGATTCGAGTATCCGGGTGACGGTACGGCTCAGGGCCACCATCTCAGGTGATTCTGCGAGTGTTTGGTGCCGGTCGCTCCAGGGCAACGATCCGCCGTATTCGGCCTTTGCGGATGCTGCGAGATCCTGCACTGCACCCTCGCGGCCGTGGAGTCTGACTGTTGCCGTCCGTCCGTCGGACGTCGTACCCGTGGCGTGCGAGAGATTTTCCACGACGATCGTCCTGTGGTGGTCGTGCATGTAGCGACGAAGTTCCCTCGAAGCGTCGGCCAACGCGAGCTCCTCGGCGGTGGTCACGGCGAGGAGTACGTCGGCCTCGGCTGGTCTGTTGCCCCCGATGACGCGCCCTGGGATCGATCCGTGGCCTGCAGGGAGGTCGAGCAGGATCAGGTCTGCGCCGTCGACGTCGAGCGTGGCTCCGAGGAATGTCAGCCAGCTCCCGGTGGCCGCGTCGGTCCATCGCTCGGGTAGCCCGTGGGGTAGCTGTCCGTGTGAGAACACCCGCAGGCCGTCGGCGACTTCGGTGGGGAGCATCTTGGTCATGCTGGTGTCGATGCGGACGTCGCCGAGGTCGTGCAGGAGGTGTTGGGAGGGACCATCCATGTCGAGATCGATCAGGACGACGCTGCGGCCTCCGGCTGCCAGCGAACGGGCCAACGCCGCTGCGACTGTCGACTTCCCGACCCCACCTTTACCGCCTCCGACGGCGACGATCGGGGCACTGCCGAACATGCGCGGTTGGGCGGACAGAGTGGTCACGAGTGCCTCACTGACGAGTAGGTTCACGTACTGGGTCGCGGTGGTGCGAGCGGGCCAGCTGACGCCGGTGTTCGCGACCAATGCCTTGAGCGGCTTGGTCAGCCGAGACGCTGTCATGGTCGACTGCGTTTCGAGCCTCGGCAGGACGGTTGACACCTCCGCTCCGGAGCGCCATTGGTGCCATTCGTCAACCAACGCTGCATAGGTGGTGACCACGGACTCTGTGGCTACCATGCCGTTGGCGGAATGGACGTCACCGTCGGCGCGGTAGAGCGCGTAGTCGCGTAGAAACCTGATTTTGCCCTGTTGCCATGGGTAGTCCAGTCGGACGTCGAGTGCGTCGAGTAGCTCCTTGACCGGGCCGGTAGTCGGCTTGACCACGTGCACGCTCGACGACCAATCCAACGAGACAGGCAGGTCGCCGTCCCGCACAGGCGAATCCTTCTGGCCGAGCCCGACGATTCGGCTCCACTCCCCCATGTCCGGTACGTGGCCCCGCGCTGCTCCGCTGATCCACGTCCACGTGTTGTGGCGATCGGACTTGCGACCCTGCACGTAGCCGGGTTTGGCTGGATGTAGTTCACGGTCCGGCAGAAACCATCGTGCGTCAGCGGAGTCGAGCGGGTTGTAGCAACGGTGATGTCCTGGCCGCCGAGGGTGCTTCTTCATGTCTGTGTCGATTCGGCCGGTGGCGGCCAGTGGGCGCAGCCGGAAGATTCCGTCTTCACTGACGAGAAGTGGGGTTCCTGCGGGTAGTTCGGCGGGAATCGGGGCACCTTCGCACTCAGCTGCGGCTGCCTCGTCGTCCCCGAAGGTGGCGTTGCAGAGGTCGCAGCGCCATATCGGCCTGGAGACGTTGGTCGGCATTGCGCTCCTTGTTCTGCGGATACGGCCGGTCAGCGGATCATGTCGTACCAATCAGCATTCCCTGCGATATTATCATAATTGATTGCAGTTCCGTGTGCGGCACATCGTTCCAGCCGAGCGGCGCAGGGGCTTTCACCGACGACCCACTCATGGTCCCTGGACAGTTCGCTCACAATGACGGAAGGCCCGGAGCGACGCGCGCCTCCAGATACACGGCAGCCCCTGGCTGCCGCAGCTACACCAGGGGCCAACCCGACCGTCCGCGCGGTGCGCAGAGTGCCGGTTCTTTGCCTCCGGCGATCCTAGACCAGATCAATGGGTAACTGAAGGCTTGGTCGGGCAGCTACCGGACAACGCAGGCCGGATGCCCCTGTTGCGCTTTCAGGTGGGGCCCTCGAAGACGGTGTCGCCATCGACGTCGACCAACGTGGCGTAATCAGCCGTAGGGTCGATCGAGACGTCGAGGGTGCCGTCGGCGCGTATGCCGATCGATACCCGTGACTCGCTGCCATCAGGATGCGTGACGGACAGGCTTGTGACGTCGGCGTCGTCCGCAACCACGGTCTGCTCGACGGTAATTCTGCTCATCGGTCGCGCTGCTCGTCGACAATGGAATGCAGACGCGCATTCTCTGCCTCGAGCCTGGCGATGCGGTCCGCGGCGTCGCGACTGGACGCTTCGTGCACGATCTCCACCTGGTCGGGATCCGATGGATCGAAATCCTCACCGACAGCGAAGTCGAGTGGCCTGGGCGCGACATCGCCGACGGCCTCGGCCATCGTCAGAAAATCTCCGGTCATGCTCATCTGTCTGATCTCCTTCTCGATCTCGGATCTACTCGATGGTCGGATGTGAAGTCCGTGTGTTCGTGTGGCGGCAAGACTACGAGCGCAGTACGACACCCCGCCAGGCCCCGAAAGGGCGCGGACGCGATGCCTCCGAGCTCAATGGTCCGGAAGTTGCTGGGCGAGTGTCCGTATCTCCGTTGCAGCGGTGACGAACAGGCTGGACGAGTCGATGTACGCGCCGGTGGCCGTGTTCAGGTAGCCCTCGGCGAGGTGCGGATCTCCGGCGTGGTGCTGCCACACGTCGAGTTCGACGAGAGTCTCGTCGACGAACAACTCGTCGTCGGACACGACCTGCGCCCGCCGGACATCACCCTCGACGCTCTCGAGCAATGCGGCCATCTCGTCGAAGCGATCGGCGACCGCGAGTGCACCGGGTCGAGAGACAGCGGACCCCATTCGGGCGGTCCAGTTGCGTCGCCCTGCCTCGATGAACAGGAGCGGCACATCCAATGCCATGGACAGGCCGAGGCGGACTTCATCGGCGGCGAAGCCCCCGACGCCGTGCCTGGGGTGTAACGACTTCCTCTTGCGCGACGTTGGCGGAGCAACAGCAAGTACGACGTCGTCGGTCCGGTGATAGCTCCGCACCGATCTGCGATCCGCTCGTACGACGACAGCCAGTCGATCGGTTGAGGGATGCCAGATCTCCTCGACGATCTCCGCTCGAAGTCCACTACCGACCAGTCCCAGTGCAATCGCATCACCGACCTGCAACGAGTCGGCCGTAACCGTGCGGGTGGCGGCGGCGAATGTGGCCGCCGATTCGGAGCGGGCTCGTTCCACTTGGGCTCGGTTTCGGTCCGCCAGGGACGGTCCGTCCGGGTTGTACTCCTCGCGGGGGATCCAGCTCCCGTCGTGATCGAGTGTGAGTTCGCGGGTCTCCAGCTCGGAAAAACACACGTCACAGCCATCGAATTCTGCTCGCGCCCCGAAGATCCCGCAGTCTGCGCAACGCCTTTCTCCGGTGATCTGTCCGCAGCGGCCGCACTCGTACGTTGCGGTCGGCTCGCCGACAGCGTCGCACTGGGGGCACCATGGCCGAACCTCGATTTTCACTCTTTGATATTATCATTCTGTTCGCACTACGGTTCGTGATGGCTCGACGAACTCGTCGAGTGGAACCACAGGCCCTCGGGGTGCGTCCAAGCGTGTATGGACTTCGAGGTACGTCGGGCGATCATCGATGAGGGTTTCGATCCGGACGACCCATCGGTGTGGGTGGCGATGTGGTCGATCAGTTCGATGCTCGGCGAGGTGGCGCGCACACAGACCGGAGTGGGGGTCATCACCCGCGAGGGCTCGGTTTCCGCACTTCGGCGATGGACCGGACTCATGTGAAAACCACTACGCTGCAACCGAACAGACTATGAACAGGAGCCGATCACGTGGCGAAGAAATCTGCCAATGCTGCACTGGACGAGGTCACCTTTTGGGTCGAGGTCATGACGTCCTCCGAAGTGGATACCGAACCCACGCTGGCCGAGAACCCCACTCGACTCGTCGCCGACGCGCTGGCTCACTTCTCCCCCGCCTTCGTCTCGTCGCCGACCGCTGTCGGTTATTCGATCGACCAGGTGGCTGCGCTCAAGTACGGCGAGCCCGACTACGCACAGCAGAAGTCGTGGAACATCGGCAAGCAGGGATTCCGCGGAGACGCCACCGCGCTGGTGCTCGGGTTCGGATCCGGATTGCACGACGGGAAGGCAGGGGCGGCACTGGTCGAGAGCGGATTGGCTGCATTTCGCGACCATTGCGAGCGAGAAGGGACCATCAGCGGCCATCCGCCCTCTCTCGAAGACTGGGCCGAACGTGCAATCGCTTTCCTATCCGATCCCGCCTCGGCGGAAGCCGCCGTGGCGAACACCGATCGCATGGACGCCGACGAGTACTGACCACCAGGGATTCGCAGCGCGAGACCTTCAGTTCCGCATGGTCGCTGGCACCAATCCTCGATCGCGCAACCACCGGTACAGAACGTTGTCGATGTCGGTTTGGCCGTCGAGTGCATCGAGGATGGCGAGCCGGTTGCGCTCGGGTACGAGTCCTCGATCGACGATCGTGGTGTACGCCTGCAGTGCATTGATGAAGGTCCGCTCCCACTGCAGCGTCCGGCGCGGCGGGCGGGACAGCGATTTCGGTCCGACGACATCGACTGGAATGTCGATGATCTCGGCTCCCCGTTTCTGCAGGGCGTGCATTTGCTCTTCGAGTCGCCGGTCGAGGCCTGCATAGTGGGCGACGCTCTCGGCTGAGGTCATCTTCCGGCGTAGTGCGGGCTCGATGGCCCGTTTCTTCTCCAGCAGGTCAAGGCTCGGCCGCAGCCAGATGGTCACGTGCCCGGCGTAGGGATCCGCCGGAAAGAATCCCTCGTTCGCGATCTCGGTCCCGAAATGACCCCAGACGTACCGGTGCCATCGATGATGGTGCAGGTCTCTATGGAGGTGAGTCCGATGCTCCTCCGCCATGTCGGGGTCACGAAGGCCGAAGAACCTCTTCGACAGCGCCCGTGTGCTCGCGAATCCGAAGCCCAGCATGCGGGCCAGAGCGGCACCGGTGTCCATCGGCCAGCATTCGTGGCTCAGCGAGACCACCGATACCGATCGCAGTAGGTGGTAGTGGCTCGACGGCACAGGCGGGAACGGGGCCGAGGAATGCACCAGGGAGTACCGCAGAACTCCATCGTCCTTGCGGTGTCCACTGTCAGGGTCTCGCGCCGGTTGGCGCTTCCATCGCGGCCACGCGCCCGGCGAATCCAGTACGTTCAAGCCAGAGAACAAGTCCCGCAAATCGCTTTCGAGATGTACCTGTAGGGCGTGTTCTCCGTCGATGCGCCGAAAATCGAGACGGTCGGCTACATGCATCCGCTCCTGGCCGGGTCCTTCGTAGCTCGGGTAGACCGCGACGGCCCATTTGCCCGTGGCGCAGGTTGCCGCGACGAGCTGGCCGATGGCGTTGCGGGCGGCCGAGCTCACTGCCTGTTGAAGCTGCTCTTCGGTTGCCTTGAGCTCGTCGATACGTCGGGCGGTGTCGACTGCGTCGTGGATCCAGTCCTCCTGATAATTCGGGATGAGACCCAGGAGCGAGGGCAGGTGCCACCCGTTGTCGAACAAGATCTCGCTGATCACCGGGAGTTGCCGGAAGCTGGGGCGCTTGTTCCCCGACTTCCAGTTGCTGACAAGGGTGTTGGTGACGATCACTTCTCTGCCGTCGTCGGCGAGCAATACTCGATTGTCGAATTTGGCCGCCACCCCGACATCCCCGAGTGGAGATCCGTTCGCGTCCACGGCGGACGACAGCTCCTTCAGTGCGTTCTGGAATGGTACCCACCGCTGATCTACAGATTCATGTCGTTGTCCCACGTCGGACCCCCTTTCTAGTGATCCTACGAGCAATTCGGACAAATGCTATGAGGATTGCTCGCAAACCGCGCGTACGTTGAGTTTTCCCCGCTGGATCTAGTTCAGGAGGATTCTTTGAGACCACGTACGCACACCCAACGAGTCAAGCAATTCGCGAGCATCGCTCTGACCGCCGTCGTGATCATGTTGGCCGCAATCGTCGCCGCACCAACGGCTTCCGCGTCCCCGGAAAGCTGCTACGGCCAGTTCTGCGGCGAGAAGGCCGCCGCATGGGCACGCGCTCACGCCGAAGACACACCGAAATACGAGTCGGACTGCACCTGGTTCGTCAGCCAGGCGTTGTGGTTCGGCGGAATGCCCGACACCGCCAAGTGGACCCACACCAGCATGGACGACGACAACCGCGGAGGGAGCCGCGCGCGGGGCGACATGGCCTTCTGGCCGACGCGAACCGCGACTATCGCCGACGAGCTCAAGAACTACCTCGTCAACGATGCCGGTGTCGCCACCATCACGCAGCTTTCGTGGAGAAACAACAACGTGTTCGACGCCAAACTCGGAGACCTCATCGCGTACGACTGGGATCTTCACGACGGCAAGCATTCCGACGGCATCATCGACCACCTCGCGATGGTGACCGGATTCTCCGACGAGAACCCGAACTACCCTCTCGTGTCCCAGCACTCCCCTGGCCAGACCAACCGCGGCTGGACCTACTCCGAAGGTGCCGGAACGTGGATCGAGCACGACAAGCCGGGGGCGTCGGTGTACCTGATCCACTTCGTCGACTGAGGCCCGTACCGCACATCGATGCACGCACTCAACAGGGAGAGTCCCCGATCAGGCCGATCGGGGACTCTCCCTGTTTTTCGTGGGGATGGCACTTCCTCGCGCCGAGACCATCCGCCGCACTCCGGCACCGTCGGCACGCGGCGGCGCTATCGAATGTATGTTCTATGCGGTGGATAGTTCCCCAAGTCGGCCCACCGGAAAGGCACCCCCCGTGGCCTCTGATGCGTTCGATCGCGACGCCTTGGCTTCGCTGAGCACGGCAGACAAGGTCGCGGCCCTCAGGCGCAAAATGGCGGCCGTACCGGGGCGTTCTACAGCGCACGCACCCGTAGCGAACACCGCGGAACGGGCACCCGCCTCGCCCCAAGATCCTCCGGCTATCCCGATCACTCGCCCCCTGCGATCATTTCCCGCTCCGCTCCCGATTCGCGCGCTATTGCCATCGAGCTCTCTCGCCCGCGGCACTTCACTGTCCGTCACCGGCGCGATGTCCGTCATCACCGGCCTCGTTGCCGCCGCGAGCGCCGCCGGTCACCATGTTGCTCTGATCGGCCAACCCCGTTTAGGAATTCTCGCGGCCGTCGAACAGGGTGCACGACTGGACAAGATCGCGTTCATTCCCGACCCCGGCGATGACCCACTCACCGTCGCATCGATCTGCCTCGACGGAATCGACCTTGTGGTCACCACGTTGCACGGCAGGGCCGTTGCGCCCACGCGAGGGCGTGCATTGCTTGCGCGAATGCGTTCGCAGGCCTCGGTCCTCGTGACCACCGACGGGCGGCTGCCAGGTACGGACTTCACCATCGAATCCAGGCCCGTCAGCGTCGACGGAATCACCCTCGGCCGCGGGCGCGTCCGTGCAATCACGATCGAATCGTCGCTGTACGGCCGCGGCACCCCCATGGTCTCGGGACGATTCGAGCTGCGTCCGTCCCTGAGCGGCATTGTCGAGTGGACCACCGTCTCGTCCGGCGTGGCATCGACCACGAATACCTTTCGGTCAACAGCGGCGTCGGGACAGTGAGCGATTTGCGTCACCAGATGACCGTGTTGTTGGCGGTATAGCCGTCCCACCGGCTGTTGAGTTGGGCTGTGTCCGCCTTCGCGTCCGGAGTCACCGAGAAGGGGAACGAGCCTGCTTGCAGGGCCATCCACACGGAGTTCGCGAGATCTGCGTATCGCTCGTCATGCTCGGAGGCCGCCTCGGACTTCGAGCCTGCCGGAGTGCCGGGGATGTCCACTTCAATGGTGATCGTCCGTCGCGTCATGGTCCCGATGGTGCCAGGGCCGCGCCTGTCTTATCCGCAAACTTGAAGTACGCCCTCAGCGCAGGCACTGCCGCGTTTCCACGACGTGGGTACGAAACGCGCCGACCGAGGATCTGTTCGGGCCCGATGGCCAATTCAGGAGTGCCAGACCGTGTAACTGCAAAAGCCCTGAGACCGTTCGCCTCGGATTTCGATGCCGGATTCCGCTACCGCAGAATGTCCCGACGAACGATGGTTTCGTCGCGGCCCGGTCCGACACCGATGCACGACATGTACGCACCCGACAGCTCTTCGAGACGCAGAACGTAGTTCTGCGCGTTGATCGGCAATTCCTCGAACGTACGGGCACCGGAGATGTCTTCCCACCAACCGGGCATCTCTTCGTAGATCGGCTTCGCGTGATGGAAGCCGGTCTGCGTCATCGGCATTTCGTCGTGCCGCACACCGTCCACGTCGTACGCAACGCAGATCGGCACCGTGTCCAAGCTGGACAGCACATCGAGCTTGGTCAGGAAGTAGTCGGTGATGCCGTTGACGCGGGTGGCGTATCGCGCGATGACGGCATCGAACCAACCGGTGCGCCTCGCGCGACCGGTGGTGACGCCTACCTCGCCGCCCTGCTTGGCCAGGTACTCGCCGTGGTTGTCGAACAACTCCGTCGGGAACGGACCCGAGCCGACTCGCGTCGTGTAGGCCTTCAGGATGCCGAGCACGGTCCCGATCTTGTTGGGGCCGATGCCGGAGCCGACCGATGCGCCTCCCGCCGTCGGATTCGAGGACGTGACGTAGGGGTACGTGCCGTGATCGACGTCGAGCAGCGTGCCCTGCGAGCCTTCGAGCAAAATTGTCTCGCCGCGCTCGAGCGCCAGGTTCAGCTGCAGCCTGGTGTCGGTGATCCGGTGCTTGAAGCCCTCTGCCTGCTCGAGCACCTCGTCGACAACCTGCTGCGAATCCAGTGCGCGCCGGTTGTAGATCTTCGAGAGCACCTGGTTCTTGAATTCCAGTGCGGCCTCGACCTTCTGGGTCAGAATTTTCTCGTCGAGCACATCGGCCGCTCGGACTCCGACGCGGGCGATCTTGTCCTGATAGCAGGGCCCGATACCGCGTCCGGTGGTACCGATCTTCTTGGCCCCGAGGAAACGCTCGGTCACCTTGTCGATGGCCACGTGGTACGGCATGATCAGGTGCGCATCGGCGCTGAGCAGCAGGTTCGAGGTATCGACGTCGCGCTTTTCGAGGCCGTCGAGCTCGGTCAGCAACACACCCGGATCGACGACGACGCCGTTACCGATGACGTTCTTCACGCCCGGCGTGAGGATTCCCGACGGGATCAGATGGAGCGCGAACTTGTCGCCGTTCGGAAGCACAACGGTGTGCCCGGCGTTGTTGCCGCCCTGATAACGAACGACCCATTGAAGGCGTTCGCCGAAAAGGTCGGTGGCTTTGCCTTTGCCCTCGTCGCCCCACTGGGCACCGATCAGGACTATCGCCGGAATGTCGCTCTCCTACGTTGCTTTCATCCAAGGACGTGCTGCAGATGCACACGAGCGAACGCAGCAGTCACCGTTCGTCGCGGGCGCGACAGTGGCAAGGAAGCATTCTAGCCGAGCCGGTGAGCTGACCCACACGCCTCAGGGGCGGAGCCGCGCACTCGTCGCCATGATCGCCCACTCTCACGAACCTTCGCAAAGCACGTTCAACTCACCTCGGCCGGTCCCCGCTTCGCTCAGCAACCGCGAGATGACTTCTGCCTGTTCGGTAGTTCATGTGACCTTCTGGTCCCCTCGGTACACGTCGCCTTCGACGTAGGTGAGCACGTTCCCTGCCGTGTCTTTCGCTGCGAAGTAGTACACCGCTTCTGACCAGACGATGGTCCAGCCTGCCGTGATCAGCGTTTCGTAGAGTTGCCGATCTCCCCCTGAACCACCGAAGAAGGCGTCGCCGCTGGACTTCTCGAAGTGTTCGTTCAGTGTGTCGATGACCTCGTCCACCGTTGTGGCGGTGGCGATTCGGTCCAAGCTGTTGTCAACGTTCTTCCAGAATGCATCTGCCATGTCTGCTGCTTTCTCTCGATCGTGCTGTCTTCTCGCGGACGGCGCGAAGCGCTATGTCCCGGATGTCCGCCTACCGGTGCCCTTCCGGATCGGTGGGCTCCTCGTGGAGCCAGACCCATTCGCGAGTGTATTTCTCGTACAGTCTTTTTCGGGTTTGATCATCGGCCAGGTCGGAGTTGCGGGAGAGATTGTGTCGGTTGTCAGCCTGTTTGGCTGGTCGCGCGAGTGGGTCCTGTGCGATCGCGGTGATGTAGCCCCTACGGGGATGTCCTGGGGTGTGAGTGAGCAGGTCGACCGCGTGCACGACGTCGGCACTGAACCCCGCGGCCGCCAAATCAGGGAGGGTGACGTCAGTGTCTTCGACGATGTCATGGAGCCACGCGACCTGGCGGTGTCTTCGACGATGTCATGGAGCCACGCGACCTGGCGGTGTCGGCTGGACGACAGGTACGGCGATCGCGCGACAGCTTCGACATGTTCGATGTAAGGCACGCCGCTGCGATCGGTCTGCCCCGCATGATGCTGACGTGCCAGCGCCTCCGCCAACTGCTCCGCGTCCGCGTCGCCGAGGATCTCCATCACCTATCGGCCTTCCTGTGAGCCTGATCTTCGACCCGGCGCACATCCTGGGCGATCGCCGCGGGATTCGGGCTTCGGCGTGACCATAGGACGATCACTTGCCGAGCCCATAGACCGATGTAGAACGCTCCCCCCTGCTCGTCGAATGTGAGTTCCACACCCAGCACCCGGCTTCCCGGCTCGGTCGGTTCCCAGTGGACCGCCGGTCTCCGCATCGCGCACATCCTCAACCTAGGTCGACTCATCTCTACGATAATACCGCAAAGTCTCGAAAGCGAACCGATCGGCCACATTCTGCACGTCTGTTGCTATCCGGCTCCGCACCCCCGGCGCAGACCACGACCAAACTTCGATTCTCCCTGCGAATCGGAACGCGAGATTCTCAAATATCCCGAACTCTCGGAGTAAGTCCCAGTTCGGTAGCTCGGTCAGAAATGTCGGTTGCTGCATCGGCGTCCAGGACCAGCTGCAGCGAGCCCTGGATGTAACTGATCTGGCGGACATCGCACGCCACATACAGACTCCTGAACAGGGCAGCGAACTTGTCTGCAGCCTCCTCCTGATTCAGGAGGTTGTGAGTGAAGGAAACCTCGATTCGTTTCTCCACCTTTGCCTCTGGCTCGTCCTTGACATCACTGCCTCCCGCGCCGACGCCGCCATGTCCGGCACCGTGTCCCGCGCCGCCTCCATCGTTACCGTCTCCTGTCGACGGCTCTCCGGACCCTGGTCCATCGCCCCCCGAATGTCCATCGCCATCCGATGGCTCGCCCGGAGCTGTTGGCTTGGCGAGCCGTAGTCCAGTGCTGGTGAGGTTGATCTGGTTCGAGCTCGTGACCACGACACTCTGATCGGTGGCGTCGACGATTCGAATCTTGCCCTGCTCCGCGGCCTCGAAGATCGCGCGTTGCAGGTCGGCATCTGCACCGTAGAGCAGCGGAAGTCGGGGGGCGCTGTAGAACGCGCTGCGAATGTCGGACAGGCTGCGGCCGTAGTCGCGGTCCCGCAGATTGTGCACTAGCGCTTTGGCCGTGAACGCTCCCGAGTCGAGTGCCTTGTTCTTCTCCACCAACCCTTTCCATACTGCTGTGCCGTCGAGAGCCGTCAGGTTGTCGGCGTCGAACGAATGTTGATCGACGACTCGCGCGCCTTCAGGATCGGGCTGGGCGAGAAATACGACGTGCTGATACGCGCGCCGCAGGTGCTTCTCGAGTTGCTCACGAGCGGAGGCGACCTCCTTGGTGCCGACCGCCTTGAGTTCCTCGTCGTTCTGGACTTCCGGCGCAGCCAACGCCTTCTGCCGTGCGATGAATTCAACGGCCACGCCGCGCATCACTGCCCTGCGTTGGGTGTTGACGACGGCGAAGACAGCGCTACTGGCCCACTGCACGGGTGTGCTGGTGGAATCGACGTCGACGCCCATCGCCGCGGTCAGCGCCACCAGAGTGGCCTTCTCCATTCCGTTGCGGAGACTGAACTGCGCCGGGTCTAGGACAACCAGCCGATTGACGTGGGCGTTGTCGATTCCGGCGGTGGTCAACACCTCCGTCGGCGTCCGATCGTGATCGGCAGCAATGTACTTGAGAGCGCGGAAAGGCCCACTGCTGGCCAGCTTTTCGACGAATGTCGAGATCGTCGCGTCACGCTCAGAGTCTGTGATGGTCCGTTTGATGTTCTGTACGAGCATTCTGTGCGTGAGCCGGGTCGACAGGAAGTATCGGGCCGGTTTGTTGTTGCCCTGACCGGGGATCGACTCGACTGCGTTCATGCCCCTGTTCTGGCTTACCAGGCCGTCGAGCACTTCGTCTGCGTCGGTGACGGTGTACAGGGCGTCGGGAATGCTTGTGGCCGCCTTGACCTCTGGCGCACTGGCACCCTTGCCGCGTCCGGGCCGGAGCGTCCCGACGATGCTGGCGAGAAAGATGAACGTTGCAGCTCGCTCTGAGGCGTACGGATTGCTCTGCGCCCACATCAACGGGCCCCTGTCCAGGTCCTGTTTTCGGGCGATTCCGCCGTCCCGAGCTGCGTTTACCACTTCGTTCTCCGCGAGGCTGCGGTAGTTCGCGATTGTCTTGTCGTCCTCCACGAGACCCGAGCCCAGCAAGGCTTCTCGGACCGAGTTGTCCGACAGTGGCAAGTCACCGGGTCCGATCAGGGTGGGCACCCATTCTCCCTGCAGTCCACGCTGCTGGTGCGCATACACCGTGGCGGCGAAGATGCGAATCGTCGAGCGAACCCTCTGGAACCCTGTGACCATGCTCCACTCGTCCTTCGCGATGCCGATCAGCATCGGATGGAATGGATAGCACTCGGAAACCTGGTCGTTCCAGTCGCGTCTCCAGGTCGAACCTATTGCGTCCCAAACGTTCTTGGACCACGCCTTGTCGGCGTGCACGCCCTCGTAGAGTGCTGCGGTTGCGGCCAGTACCTCGGTCGGAGGTTCGGACTCGAACAACCGTCGACGCAGAATGTCGGCGAAGTCGCCCACTTCGGTCACCACCGCCGGTAAGCCATTCCGGTCGAGCAATCCGTTGAGATCGTCACGCCTTGCCTGAGCAACTGGGGACAGTGCAATCCTGTCTTTGTCGGACGCGATCATGACCACCAGAAGCGCGACCTGGGGGACGTCGTTGACCGCGTCGAGCAAAGCACGAAGGAACGCCACGTCCTGAGCTTCGAGCTCCGGCTTGTTCGCGCCGTCGAGGCCGTTGCCGATGTAGTCGAGGATCTCGTCGATGATGATCAGGACCGGCCGGTTGACCGCCTTGAGTGCTTCAGCGATCTTGCTCTTGTTGTTCCAATGTGGCTGATAGCGCTCATAGAGGGTGTAGTCCTTCCCGAACAGCCGCCACAGGAACCGCTCGTAGAGAGTGGTCGCCGGGCCGTCGAGCTCTTGGACTGGCGCGAATGGCGTCATGCTGTCACACGGAAGTACGACGACTGCTGGATTGCCTAAGTCCGCCGCAAGAGGACGACCGATCCGTTCAGCTGCTGACGCAGCAACGGCATGACCCAACTCGGTCTGCAGTAGAGCCGCCGGATTGGCCGCAAGGTGATAAGCACCTATGCACGCGTGCGACTTACCTCCGCCCATGCCTTGGTCCAGGCGAGTCAACGCGCGCGCCTTGCCGTAGTCGGCTTCGCCGCCGATGCGAATGGCGATTTCTGTCAGCAGCCCGACGAGCCGCTCGGTCGGGTGTGTGATCGACCCGTAGTACGCGGCTTCGGCGTACGGCGGTCGCGTCGGACCATGACCGTGAACTGCTTGGAACAGTGACATCTGGACGTCGTCGATCTGGCCCGACGAGCTGACGATCTCTTTGCGGATCTGCAGAGCCTTCCACCACGGCGTAACTGACGCTGCCATGTTCTGCCCCTTATCTTGTCGTCGCTGAGATGATCGGGCTTTGCTGGTCACATCAACCTCAGCTGGTCGTCGTCGAGCTTCTGACGGTGGGCCTTCTTATCGCTCGCGATCACCACGGAGTCGGCGGCGTTGGTTATGCCATCGCGGGTGCGAAGAACGCGCGTGAAGGCCACCGCGTCCGGGTCATTGTCCGGGAGTCTGGTCGCGAGGAAGGTCACCGCAGCCCAGAGGTACGCGTCTTCGGTCGATCGGCCGGACCGAGCAAGAACTTCACCCATCGCGGCAATTCCGTCGCCTGAAGCCGCCGCCAAGGCGAGCACGACGTCGATGACGGTCGACTCAGCAGTGGTCTTGGTCTTGAACTTCGCGGCAGTCGTGAACGCCACGCCCTTACCGGCATCCGGAATGAGGTCTCGAATGGCCTCGAGTTCGAGAGAAGCGGCGAGGGTCTGCCATCGCAGTTCGGATTTCGCCTGTGTTTGCCTGCCGTAGAGGCGGACCCACCAGAGGGCGAATCGGGTTCGGGCGTCGAACGTTTCGAGGGGGTGGTGATCGACTTCCACCGCCATGGCTTCCTGAACTGCTGCCCGCGCTAACGGCAAGAATGTATGAATCCCGACGGGATCCCCAGCAGCATCGAGAACTTCGGTGTATCGGCCAACAACTTCCATCGCCGGTCCGGCCGCAGCCATCAGCATGTCGGCTGGCGCGAGGCCTCCGCGCTCCCATTCATTGAACCGTCGTTTGATCTCAGTGCGCACGGCGCTTTCAACGGCTCCCTTTCGGCCCACCGGGCGATCGGGTGGCGCAGGCCTGCAGGCCATGGTCAAGGTTGTCACGATGTTGGTGAAACCCGCTCTTCCCCCCTGTTCGGTTTTTGCTGGCCACGCGCCCGTAAGCACCAGACCGGCGTCTTGAATTGCGGTCAAAAGACGTTGCCACACTTCTGGTTCGCCGTGGCCGAACACGATCGTTACCACGCCGTTGTCCCTTACAACTCGGCGTGCTTCGCTGAATGCCTTGGAGATGAGGCGGTCGTAATGCCCGCGATCTCGGGGGTCGTTGCTCGACGTACCACCCTTTTTGACGATTATTTCCTCGGTCTTCTCCTGCACCCCGAACTCGTTCTGCGTCATACCGAGCTCTGGCCACGAGTAGGCCAACGCTCGCTTGATCCAGACGTAGAACAGATCACTCGCGTCGCTGTAGTCGATCATGGCGTCGTACGGAGGGTCGGTGACCACAGAGGTGATTGAGCCGTCCCGAAAGAACAACTCGACGGCCGACCCTCTGGATACCTCGGTCGCATGCGCGGCAGCAGTCGGCATGGTGTCGCGCAGTGCAGCGAGAGTTCGATCGGCGATCGAGTCCCAGCTTCCTGGGCCGTCGGCAAGACCGACCTCGAAGTAGTCGAATGAGAAGTTGAGGCTTGACTCGGTCGCAAATAGGTCGCTGACCTTATTCCAGGCAGGTTGAAGCGTCGAACCCCTGGTAGCCCTTCTGATCTTGCGGGCCAGCGCCGCGGCCGCATAGCCGGTCAGAGCTCGTACGTAGTCGACACCGACGCCGTGCTCGTGCAGCTCGGATCCGATTTCTCTGATCGATTCCGCGAGAACTGCGAAAGACAGCGTCTGGCGAGCATTCATCATGTCGCCGTATGTCTTGGCTCCGTACACCGTGGCCTGCACTGTCCAGGTATTTCCGGGCGGGATGGTCTCGTCAGGTGTTGCTGAGAGGAACGCGTTGATCGGCGCTAGGCCGTTCAACGCGCTGACCGCTGCGACAATCGCGTCCCGTTCATAGTCCTGAAGCGGTCTATAGCGTTTGCCGACTTCGGCGTCGAGGTCTCCCATGAGCAGTGGAGCGTCACTGCCCTTCCCCGAGTCGAGCAGTCTCATCAGCGTCGGTCGGTCGTGAGCGTGGTTGCAGAACGGACAGACTGCTAGCCGCCCGTTGCTGTCGTATCGGCTTTTGCCGGGGGCAACTTGCCGAGTCGGGGTTGATGTGGGCGGGCCGTCGTGGATGGAGATCGACCATGTTCCACTGTCGGCGTCGGTGTCGATACGGTATGACTGTCCGCGGTCCTCGAACGTGCCTTTGGTCTTCCGGCTACGTCGAGTCGATGGCTTTCGTAGTTCGAGTTGTCCTATCAACGGAAAGTTCCGGCCACATTCTGTGCAGGGAATTGTCATGGCCCAGAGGCATCCCCAGGGTTCTTTCCCATCCACTGTCGGGTAGAACGGAGCCATTCTTTCCCTATGACGACGTCTTACTTCATCGAACATCGCCGCTACGTCTGCAACTAGTCTGGGCTGCACGGACATGAGCATGCGCGGGTCTTCGGCAGCGAAAGGAAGCGCCGGTTCGTTATCCCAGTTCCGGCAGGGGTACTCGGTAAGCAGCCGCGATGCAAGGACTGCGACGTGGCTATAGTCGATGGCGTAACTGGTCAGTCCAAGCCTGGCAGTCTCAAGGGGAATCATGCCTCGGCCGCTGAATGGGTCGAGGGTAGACGCCCCGTCGGGGTTGGCTCGCTTTATAGCGGCCGTCAGCTCGGTAGCTGCCGCGAAGCGTCCGGACATTGCTTCGGTGACGATCCGTTTCAGTTCCTCTTGCTCGTCGACGTCGTCTGGCCAGTCGAGTAGTGAGCAGATTGTGGCTGCTTTCGCCTGCGCGGTGGGACGTTTGGCGAACCAGGTCATGATGCCGACTTCGGCGTTGCCGCTTCCCCACCCTGATCGGCTGTTCTCGCTGACTTCGGCGCAGGGGAACCAGCGTTCGATCATGCGTGTCATTGTTGGCTCCCTGGTGCGTTTTTCAGTGTGCTTCCGGGGACGCGGAAGATGGCGTCTCCGGTCATGGCGGTGGCGAACAACGTGGCGGGATCCTCGTACATTCCAAACAGGCGGCCGCCACCGGTGTCGCAATGATCAACGACGTAGAGCCAGTAGTCCTTTCGTTGCTGGGTAGCGATGAGCACCTCGTTTCCGGTCATACGGATGCCGTCGCTGGCGGCGCTCCCGGCAACGCCCTTGACCTCGACGTGCCTGACTTGACTGTTGCGTCGGGCGTCGAGGTCGTAGCCGCGGCCTTCGGTGTGTACGTCGTCGACGTGCCACCCGTCATCCTCGAGCAGTTTCGCGACGAGCATCATCGAGACCATTTCGGAGTCGATTTCTGCCTTGGTGCTCGCGTCGGCCGCCGCATGCACTCGAAGTCGCCCGACCAGTGCGGGCTCACCGAGTTGGACCTCTATCAGCTGCTTCAGCGCCGCCAGCCGAGTGTGCGTTTGAGCTTGAAGGTGGGTCCGCAGAGCGAGGCGCGTGGGGCGGTCGTCGATGCCGTCGGTAAGCGTGATCGGTAGGTTCTCGAGATCTTTTTTGGCCTGAGTGAACCAGTCGGCCCGAACTTTTCGGTGTTCGGCGAGGGTTGTCTCGGCGACAGCGCGCGAGGCCTTCTCAGCATTGTCGACGCGCGCAGGATGCGGCGAGGTTCCGGCCTTCGTGGTGGGTACGAGGTTGGCGAGGGCTTCCCATCGGACTGCTCGTGCGTTGCCGGAGTCGTCGACTTTGATCAGGGTGGCCCAGATGCTTCTGCGTTGCCCTCCGCTTTCGGTCATCGTTGCCTCGAAGGCGTAGAGGTCGTAACTCGACAAGCTGCTGGGGTCCTGTGCTGCTCCGGACCGGAACATCGATTCGGCCAGTTGTGTGTCCGCGAGCTCGATGAGATCGGTGAATCCGCGTTCGCCGGGGCCGAGGGTGACGGTGTCGGCGACATCGATGTTCTCCGATGCGGCACGCAAGGCGTCTCCGCTGGTGGCCACGTGGACGCTCTGGCCGCCGCCGAGGCTGGCCGGTAGGGTTCCGCCGCCGGGGATGGTGAGCTGGCGGAATCCGTCACCGGCGGTGGTCCGTGCGGCTCGAATGATTCCGGTGGCGTCGAGCCGGTCGAGGTAGGCCTCCACGATCGCGGGGTTGATGCGCGCGAATAGATCTCGTTGCAGGAGTGTGAGGGCGGCGACTGCATCGACCTGGCTGGCGAGGCGGCGTTCCGTGTCTCGAACTTCTCGGGCTTTGCGGACCAGTTCTTGGGTTTGGATGGCTTTCGCGGCATCGATCGCGGCTTGCTTTTTGACGTGGTCGTTGCCGTAGAGGTCGGTGAGCCATTTGTCGTAGTCGACTCCGGTGATCTCGGCGACCGCGGAGAGGCTGTCGAACATTTGGCCGCGCAGTTCGTTGGCGGCGTTGACGAAGTTATCGAGCAGCCGCATGAGGGTGTCGCCTTCGCGGGTGTCGGTTGCAACGAGGTTGTACAGGAATACATCTCGCTTCTGCCCGACTCGGTGGATCCGGCCCATGCGCTGTTCGAGACGCACCAGCGACCACGGAATGTCGTAGTTGACCAAGACGTGCGCTGCTTGGAGGTCGATGCCTTCGTTTCCTGCGTCGGTGGTCACGATGATCTGGAACTCGCCGCGCATGAATTCACGCCGGACTTCGTCTCGTTCCGGACGGCTCTGACGACCGGAGTACATCTTCGCGGTGTAGCCGTCTGCCCGGAGCCGCCGGGCAATCCAGTCGGCCGAGTCTGCGTATTCGGTGAAGATCACGGCTTGTTCGGTGGTTCCGGCACGGACACCGTTGACCACGAGGCAGTCGTCGATAAGCCTGGTCCATTTCGACGGTGACCATTGCGGCGAGGCAATGGCTGCGTCGAGGCGTTCGAGGAGGGATTTGATGGCCGCCTTCTCGGCGCGGCTCGATGTCGAGCCCGCGTTGACTACTTTCGCTTCGTCGGCTTCGGTCTCGTCTCCGGCGTCGGTGATCTCGGCGCTGAGGGCTGCTTCGGCTTCGCTGAGCTCGCCCATGTGCCCGGCGCGGCGGCGGAGTGTCTCGGCGAGGGAGTACAGGCTCGATGCTGCGCGCTTGCCGTAGACCATGCGCGCGAGGGGTTGGGCTGTCTGCGGGAAGTAGGTGTCGACCATGTCGATCGCTTCGGTGTAGAAGCCGTATTCGGTATTGGTCAAGGGGACGCTGTGGTTGGCGGCGGTGCGACCTTTGAACAGACGTGTCTTGCCGTCGTAGTCGACCAGGTCTTCCTTCATGCGCCGCAGGAAGTGGATGGGGCCGGGCCGCAGGGCACTGAGTTCGACGTTGGGATCGGAACCGGGGTCGGGGTAGATGTCGGGGTCGACGAGGTGGAGGAGGTGCCGGAAGAGCCATTCCTTGCCGCGGTGCGGGGTTGCGGTCATCAGGAGTGCGCGTGGGGTGTTCTTGGCCAACAGCCGCCCTACCTGGTGGAACCCTGCGGCGGTAGGGGTGAGGCGGTGCGCTTCGTCGAACACCACGAGATCCCACCCTGCTTTGTCCGGGCGGATCGCGTCTTGGACCTGCGGGTTGACGGCGGCAAGTTCGAGGCTGACGACCCACAGGTCGCTGGTGTTCAGTGCGTCCTGGCGAATTGTCTCGGCGGTGAGGTGTTTGAGTCCGCCGCCGAGGAGGCGGGCGAAGTCGTCGACCCATTTGGTGGCCAGTCCGGCAGGGCACACCACGATCGCGCGGCGGATCAGGCCGAGTCGTTGCATCTCGCGGATGTACAGCCCTGCCATGATCGTTTTACCTGTGCCGGGCTCGTCGGCGAGCAGGAATCGTAGCTGTGGCTGCGGGAGCATCGCTCCGTACACGGCAGTGGTTTGGTGGGCGAACGGCCGCAGTGGAGTCGATGCCATGGCGCTGGACTCGGCGTTGGTCGCAGCGGCGTCCATCCACCGGGTCCACATCCCCGCCAGGACGTGGGCTGAGTCTGCAGTTCCGTCGTCGACCAGTACTCGGATGGTGTCGGTGTCGTCCGACGCGATATCGATCTCGTGCCGGTTGCCATCGTCGTCGGCGAAGAAGACAGTGAGCACGTCGGTGTCGTCGTCTGGTAGGACCCCGCGGATCGTGCCGAAGTCCGGAACGCCGTCTGCGTTGACGCGGACGCGCTGGCCTTTCTTGAACACCGAAAACTATCTCCTCGCCTGATTCACCGGAACACCCGTGTTCGATGTTCAGGCGTTTTTACGGAGTCTAACGATTTGATTCATCCTCGATGGTGCATTGAGGCCGCGAGCGGGTCGCATTTCGGTGAGCTCCGCCATCCAGGTTCGGTGGGCGGCGACACGACGGCGAATTCACCGCAGGCAGCGGAGGTAGCTCGGGCAACGCGCCTACTTTCGTTCCGGCCAGTATCGTGGCGCGCACCTTGTGTCGGCTGGATGGCCGCCTTCTGACATCGACGCATGATCCGCTACGTGTGCTCTGTATCCACCGTTGTGGCATCGTGCCGAGCTGGTCTATGCTGACGCAGCCGTGGGTGCGCAACAGCAGGAATCTCACTTGTGTTGCGCTACATCACAATTCTCGACGAGACGATCACCTTCCGCCTCATCGCCGCGTCAGTGCGATCTAGGTGCTGCCGGGTGCGTTCAGTGAGCGTCGTCGAACGCCGCGGCGACGTCGGCGGGAATCCGCCCTCGGTCGGATACCACATAGCCGTTCTGGCGGGCCCAGGACCGGATGGCCCCGGCTTGTTCTGACCCGACACGTGCGGTCGGCTTGGCAGGCTTGTCCGTTGCAGCTTTCGCTGCTGCGCCTGTACGGCGTCGGCCGCCTGTCTTTCGAGACTTCTCGAGGAGGGTTGATACCGGGACACGACCCGTCTTCTCGATGCGTTCCAGATTCGCTGCCGTGGTGTCGAATTCGTAGTCCACACCGAGCCAGGACCAGGACACCACCTGGAGCTCGTCGACATCAATTACTTTTCCGTCGATATCGTCACTGAATTCGATTCGTGTCTGCCGTGCCATTGATGGGTCTCACTATCGTTCGAGTCTGCCGGACTAGTTCGTCCCGAAGACTACTGAATGCGCAAGTTAGACGTGTGAGCACCTGCCCCTATTCAGCCGCGGTGACGGCCGTACCGCGCGGCAATTAAGCCGTCCGCCGGATTGAAGCTGGGAATTGTCGATGTCAGTATCGTCGCGCTTGAATTCGAGATCACGCCAGTCTGCCATCGCAGGATTCCAGGTCCGTACAGCACTGGATTCACGGATCGAGTCGGGGGTCGGAGCTGAAGGCGTCTACTCTGTCGCGGTCTTGCCAGGCTCGCGCATGGCGGGCGCACAGACTCAGTGTGGAGCGTCGACGCAGGGTCCGACGCTGCTGTGCGACTGCGCGGGGTCCGTAAACCCCGTTCGATTCGTGTTGGTTCGCGACGCACTCGTCGCACCACCGGTCGGCGCTGCCGATTGCAGACCAATTTGCGCAGGCACTGTCGGGCGATCGGTGGCGCGATCCCGAAAAGTATTGGGAAAGAGGCGCGGTCGGTGTGGGGACCAAATCGGCCCCGAGCATCACCGGATGGTCGACGCCTGCTGTCTGCATCATCGTTCTGGCCCTTGCCCATCGACAGTAATTATCGTGATATTACCAGATAACCACCACCGTATTCAGGGAAGGCCACCTGAAGATCGGTGCTCCAGTACGGATTGAATTCGTACTGGAGCACTTCGTAATTGCTCGGCCAACGCGAGCCGGTGAATGAACCGAAGCCGTTGTGGGTCAGCGGTGCCAGCCGCGGTGGAATTCTTCGACTTCGGCTACCGATTCTTCGCTCAGACCCACCGTCTGGCCTTCGTCATCGAATCCGCCTGTGATGACCACCGTTCCGGCCAGAACGTCACCTTCTCGCATGACGCGGCCGTCGTGGGCCAACCACTGCTTGAGCAGAGCTGTGGCTTCTCCGTTGCGCGCGAGAGCCTTGAACTTTCCCTCCTCGTCGATCCAGAATGTGACGGCCTGGCCGGAGTCGCTGGTGGTGCTCAGCGCCTCGATCGAGGCTCCACCGAAGTGCTGGGTGAACTTTCGGTATTCCGGGTCGATGTCGTCGACGATGAAGTCACCGTTGGGTTGGACGATTGCTGCGCGAATGGTCGGCGTCATACTCGCTGACGTTAGCGGACAGCTAGGACACGCAATCGGCGCGGCAGTTGGTCCTGGAGAAGGCCGTCTCCGCCCCCTGTGCGTACGGCGTCACTCACCGGAGTCAGCATCGACGCGGCGGGGGCGA
The DNA here is from genome assembly GCF_023264675.1 of Rhodococcus sp. (in: high G+C Gram-positive bacteria). Taxonomy (GTDB): domain Bacteria; phylum Actinomycetota; class Actinomycetes; order Mycobacteriales; family Mycobacteriaceae; genus Rhodococcoides. Next base: position 33,440 of record NZ_JAHFVG010000030.1, on the reverse strand, counting down.
GCTACTCGAGACACCGGCCAAGCCGTGTCACTCGCGGCCGAGTCCGGGACGAGATCTGCTCGGGTGAGCCCTTTGGGGGCTTGAGGGGTCACACGATCCGCACGGCGTAGCCACGCGCGCTGGCGTCTGCCGGAGTATTCGTCGCCAGCTTCGCTGCTGCTCGGGCGTCACCTGGGGTCTCTCCAAGCCTCACCAGCTCTGCTGTTGCGTAGTCCTCCGCTGCAGCCCTGTCGTCGAATTCCGCGTGCCCGAAGAATCCTGCGGTTCCGATGTGCTGAAGTTCTACCACTATTGCCATGCCGACCCCCGTCGTGCGTTTCGCCGTCGCGCGCTGTCCGGGTACATCGTTGCACGCGCCTGCCGATTCACCCACGGCCTCGAGTGCCACGATGACAGGTCGGCCGCGTGCGGCCTGAGCCCGGTCCGTCCGCCGAATCTATTCGCGCGTCGGAGCTATTCACGGATTGAGGTTCGGCTCGCTGACGAACGAGGTACGGCCACGGGCCGCGCGGGATTCTGCGATTGCGTTGCCTCCGGAACGTCGCGCTCGGTGCTCGAACACAACTGCCATCAGACCCGCGACACAGCACAGGGCGATGATGCCTCCGGCAATGATCATGGACTGCTGCAGTCCCCCTGTGACGGCGGTGTCGATCACTCCCCACATAGCCAGGGCGATGTAGGCGGCGGACACCGCCATCACCGCCCACAGCGCGGTCGACAGGCGGTCGCCGATCACGCGAATGTGTTCGCGCCGGGCTTTTTCTGCCTCCCAGATGGCGTTCTCGGCATCGGCCGAGTGCGTGGTTCGTACCTGAAGTCGAAGGTGTTTGCGTTTGCCGCTACTCGACGTTTCGGTCATCGTGGCCCTTCCTGGTCTGCGCACGGTGGGCTTCGGCAGCCGTGACAGCAACTACGTCCACGTGTCGGAACTGGTCGAGTGACGGTGTCCGGGTGCCCTCACACCGTCGCTCGTGGTCAGCAAGCGGTGTGTGTGAAGCTTTCGGTCGCGTGGTGGGAGACGGCGGCGGTGGCGCTCTGATCGGCCGTGTGTCCTCGCGGGTCTACGACGGGTCTCCGGTTACTGCTGAGCTCGTTGACTGCGGGCCGATATCTGGTCCGCCGGTACGCCGCAGCACCAGACCGCACAGGGCTGGTGGCGGATTCGTCAGTTCTGATTTGAAGACGGAGGCTCCTGCGATCGTTGCGGTCCGGTGCCTTGATCATCGCCAACCTTCCTGCCTTCCATTTCCATGAATGATAATACCCCATAGTATTGGGTGTCGGCTATCTGTACGACGACATGGGGTCCGCAGTCGCCGTGGATCTATGACCTGAGATCGGTGTTGTTCGTGCGAGCGTTCTCGATGATGCTCCAGGCGAATTCGGCTGAGAGATGGTCGCCTCGCCTTGTCACTGTGGCGAAGTCGTTGCGGCAGCCGTCGGCTCGGGCTTCAACCCCGTTGAGGGTCAGGCCCGGTCCGATCAGTGCCCGCTTTTCGGCCTCGGTGTAGTCGCTGCTTCGCCGGTTGTTTCGTGGCTCTGTCATGCCGGTGGACACCTTTCTGTGAGTTCGCGTGTTCCGGTGTCAGACCTTCTCGATCGCCGTGGTGAGCGATCTGTGGGCGTCACGTAACAGGTCGGCGATCGATCCCGCTTTGTAGTCGCTGAGCATTCCGGCTGGGAGGTTGTCACGTAGTCCTGCCTGAGCTTCCTCGATGCTCGTGACGGCGGCTGCGAGCGTGTGAGTGAAGTCGTCTCGGAAGTCGCTGATCGTGGTCTGCATTTTGCGTGGTGCCTTTCGTGGGGAACGCCCCGACGTTCGGGGGTCTGGGACTCAGCACGCGGTGTGCGTGAGTGCTCCGATTGGGTATTGGCAGGCTTCGCAGACGAGGGCGACGTCGGCGATCCGCTCGACTACGTGCCCGCGTTGTTCTAGGAGGGACGTGAGAACCGTGCTGGGCTGATTGGCTGCGCGGAGGTATTCGGTGCGCCGATAGGGAATCGTGCCGGGCGTTGGGTTGACGGCGGTGAACCGGACTCGTACTACCGCTCGGGGCTCGGTGGTGGTGAGGTCGAAGGTCCCATTGGTCGATCGTGGGATGTATCCGTCCGAAAGATGTTCCTCCACTGTCAGTTTCCTTCCGAGTGAATCGCTGTTGGCGGCGATGGTGTCACAACGGTCCGACATGGTCGACCGATGTCCGGGGATCGCGGGTCATACCGTCTCGGGAACGCTGTGCGATTCGGGTTGAGTGCGGGGCCGTCGTCGCGGTCGTGACTTGCTCAGGTTCGGCCAGTCGGCGGCCAGGTTGGTCGCGGGTTCGGCAGGATTCAGCCAGACCGGCGGTTCGACGCTGGGTCGGTTGGTGGCAGCTGCGGGGTCCTGAAGGGGCTGCGCTTCGATCTCGTGGTCGTGCGCTGCGGGGGTGTGCGAGTCCGAGACGGTGTGCGCCAGCGCGGGAGCGTCAATGTGTTGCGAGGTCACGGCGGCGCGGTCACCGGTCGCCTGGACAGTCGGCGCGGCCGCAAACGGTGTCGTCTCCGGCCAGCTTTCTACTGTCTCGGGGCCGGGTGTGTTGACATTCTGGAGGAGTTTGACGCAGACCTCGAACAGTCCCAGGACGGCCAGCGGGGGAAAGACCGCGATGCCGATGCCGACCGGTCCGAAGGGGAGCGCGTGAACGGTGTTGCCCGCCACTGATACTGCTGTAGCGGAGATGAAGATCATGCGGGCGAAGTTGCTTTCTCGCATCTTCAGTCGCGCGGTGGTTCCTCCGAGGATGGACAGGTCTACCACCAGTGCCCAGACCCAGGCATGCTCCTTGGGGACCCCGTAGTCGGCGGCGAGCTCACTCAGGGCGTAGAAGCTGAGGAGGAATGCTCCTGCGCATGCACAGGAGGTGATGAGCAGAGCGAGAATGCGTGTGAACACCGTGATGCCCTTCGTCGGGGTGGGTGTGATGGGAAGTTGAAGAAGAGGGGTGGCCGGCGGGGATCCCGCACCTCCCGGTTCTACGCTACATTATCATTTTGTGTTGCGTTGAACCAGTGCTCTTTTGAGGTGCCTCGTGTGCGGTTTTCACAGCCTCACTGAACAGCAATGATGTGTTTGTTCGCCCTCGGCGCGGCTCTCCTCACCGTGACGGTGCCACTCGGCCGCATGGCCTCTCACTGTGGTGGTCACGGAGGCACGGGAAGGCTGCCCGTGCAACACCAGCCGTCCGCGCCGACCCTTCCACACGAATCCTGGGGCGATTTCCCAGAGTCTTGACTACTTCCAGATTGCGAGTAGGGGCATCAGCTGTTCGACGGCAGCGAGGAGCTGCTCAGTCTGGTCGATCGCCTCTTGGGCTTCGTCGTCGTCTGCTTTGTCGACGCCGTGGGTGGGGTATTCGAGTTCGTGACGTCGACGGCGGAGCAGATCCGCATCGGAGAAGCGGTTGCCGAACTGTGCGTTGACAGCAGCGAAGACAAGGGCGTGGTGACCGTTGTCTGCGCGGGCACGCAGGCCTTGGTGCGCCAGCAATGCCTCGCAGGCAAGGCGTCCGGCATCGTAGGCCAGAATGATCGCACCTCGCGGATCCTCGGTCTTGAGCAGCTTCGAGCTGGCGTGCGCCCGGACTGCGCTCTCGAGAAGGTCGGTTCCGTCTGCGTTGAAGCCCGCTATCTGCTTGAGTTCGCCGTCGCCGATCATCTTCTCGATGGTCTGCCGACCTTGGCTCCATGGCTTCAGCATGTCAGCCAACTTTACTGCCCCGCAGGGGTATCGACGGAGTCGCTACCGCGAACCACGAGGTACGGGTTGGCGCGAACATCCGAGAGCATCGGATCGTGTGCGGCACTGTGCCATGACGCTGGAGAGCGGACGGTGACGTTGACGGGGATTCCGAGTCGTTCCTGGGCGCGCTGGGCGCAGCGGTAGGCGGGCACACGTGTCGACTTCGGGCCGACGACCATGACATCGATGTCGGCTGGCGGCGGACCGGGCTTCCCCGCGTTACGGGCGGCCCACGACCCGAACAGGACGACATCGTCGACGTCGGAGAGGTCGGCGAATTCTTGGGCGATGACAGCGGGCACGCCGACTGTGGTTTCGAGCAGCTTTGCGAGATGGCCGGTGGCAGGGTTGGCGCGATTGGCCCGCACCACCCGCGCGCGTCCGATCGAGCGCGTCTCGAAAAGGGAGGACTCTGCCAGCCGACGGACCTCGTCGCTGACCGTGGACAGGGCGATGCCGAGGCTCGACGCGATGTCGGTGAGCGTGTATTCGGAGTCGGGGTTCAACAGCACGTGCCCGAGGATCTGCATCTGGTTCTGTGACCGGAATATCGGTAACAGCGTCGGCGCTTCGCTACGCATAAGCCGATGTTATCTTCGGTTTATGCGTAGCGTCAAGTGATGGCGCGTCAGCACATGAGGGTGTCCGCGACCCCGACACAGCTTTCGAGCGCCTCGGCAAGATGGTCGGCTTCGTCCTCGGTGACTGCCCAATGCCGGACACTGCGATCGGCGTTGGTCAGTTCGACGTAGCCCGCGTCCCTGGTGGATTCGGGGCGCGGCGAGGACGTGGTTGTCGCCAGTCCGGGAGTGTCGAGTTCGGCTTCGATGAGGTCGGCCGCGCGCGTGAGGTCGCCGAGCGTGACTGCCCATCGCGCGGCGGTGCCGTCGGCGAAAGCCAGTTCGATGAAGTTGTCCTGTGTCGTAGTGGTCATCGCGGGACTACCGGCCTTGGGCGATCGCGCTCACGCAATCCTGCGCCTGCTGGCCGAACTCGTCACCGGCATTGACGCCGCCGAATTCACCGCGCGCGAAGGCGAAGCTGGGGGTGACGTCGCGGGAGTTGCCGGAGAGGTTGTACACACCGTCACCGGGCGAGAACCAGACGGCGGCCGACACCGACCGGTCGCCGTCTGCACGGAACACGTTCGCCGACAGGTAGGTTCGTTCGTCGCCGTCGACCACGGTGGTGACCGCTGCGATGTCCCGCAGCACGCGGCCTTCCGTGATGTCAGCGGTGATCGCGTCGATCAGGCTCTGGTCGGCGTCGCTGCAGCCGACTTCGGTGGCGCTACGCCCCTGCGGGGCGACGGTGGGAGCGGCGATGGGCGTCGACGATTGAGTTGTTGTCGGTGCCTCGGCACTGGGTGCGGCCCGCACTGTGGTGTCGGGCGCCGGTTGCGGTTCACTTCCCGTGTCACTGCTGCAGCCCGCGAGCATGCCGACAGCCGCGATTCCCAGTATCCAATTTCTCATCTGCTGCGCTCTCCGTTTTCTGGACCTCGAGGGGTGCGGATCCCGTGATGCTCTGCTGACGCTGCTTGCCGACAGGCGTTGTAGTCGTTGTGCGACGGTCAGGGCTGGTCGGCGTCCGTAACGCGACGTGGTGACTGAGCTGTGTCGTCGTGCACGCTGTTCTCGTCTTTGCGTTCGGCTGCGAATTCGCGCACCAATTCGGCGATCCCCGGTTTCGTACGCAATGTCTCGATCCGGTCGTTTGCGTTCCGGAATGACTTTCCGTTGCTCATGCCGTCGCGCTCGATGACGCGCCAGTGCGCTCGACGGTGGGATCGAACCATATACCGCAGTGCGGGCAGTCGACGAGACCCTCGTCGTCGGGTTCACCGGTGAACGCATTACCGCAACCGAGGATGATTGACTCGTCCGGGCCGAGGGTGGGTGGAACGTCGGTGGGGCATACGAATTGGGCGGTCATGGCCAGACGATATCGGAATGTCCCGACACCCACCCTCGAGATCGAATCTGCGTACGCCGTGGAGTCGTCGATTGTGGCGGCCGATTGGGCTGCGGTTGCGTCGGTGGTTTCGTGCTCGATGATGTCGGCGGGCGCTGCCGACTATGGACCCGCGCGTCAGCCTTCGTCGTCCATGGACAACAGTGCGAGCTCGTCGCTGTTGGCCTCCGCCCATTGCCCTACGTGGTCGGGAAACAAGTCCGCATTCTCCCCTCCGCCGTAGCTTCGCGATTCCGCGCACGCGGAGAGAAAGGACGCCAGCGTCACCAGTGCGGAGCGCTCGTCGGGTTCAGCGTCGACCCCCGAGTTGATGTCGTTCCCGCTGTGTTTCCACTGCGGGGTGGAGATCACGTAGCGGTACCGCTGGCGGTTGCCGCGGTCGTCCGTGTGCCAATGGTTGCCGTCGTGTTCGACGGTGATGGTCGCGTCGGCGATGGTCTCGGTGATCATGTTCCCTACTTTCGGTGGGGTGGGGTGAACCATATCCCGCAGGATATTGACGTCGGATCCGTTAGCCGAGGCCGACGTAGTCGTCGGGGCCTGCGAATCGGGCGGATCATGGGTAGCGCAGTCGAATTCGGGCCTTCGGGGCAGTGGCGATGCCGGGCGTGGTCAGCTACCCCAGGACCATTTCCAACCCGGATCGTTGCCGGACTCCCACACGTTTGCTGTCCCGACCTCGGTGTCGATCCGAATCGATTGGCCCGCCTCCGTGGGGCTGGGCCCTCCGATGCTGCTCAGTAGTTCGACAATCGTGTCGAGCGTTGCGCCTATGGAGCCGACTGCGTCGGAACGGGCGCTCACAGGCTCGCCCGTTCCGACGCGTCGAGCGAATCGATGTAGTCCGCGAGCGCGCGCACGGCGCGGCGGTCGGCGCGCAGGAGAGTGTCGTCGGCGTTGATGATCCGGGTGGTGTCGTATTCGGCTGACGCGTCGTCGATGGTGCGCGTGCTGGCGGACGCGTCGGGTGGTCTGACGGCAACTACGTGGAGACGATGGAAGCCGGGTAGGAGCGGGGTCCCCTCGACCCTGTCTCGGGGCTCGGTGTCGATGTGGGTCACCAGGAAGTCATGGTCGGATTGGCTGCGACCGTTGAGCGGCGCATAGCGCAGGAGGTCGCCCTCGCGGATATCGGTGTAGTCCTCGACCGCTGTTCGTGGGTCGGGGTAGGCAGAGCTCGGTGCGCTCACAGCTGATCTCCTGGGGTCGATGGGCGTTCGGGGCGGCGCGTCATTGTGGGGTTTCGTCGGTCGATGTCGGGCAGACCATCCTGGCTGACCTTCACGCCGAGCCAGGATGTTTTCTCCGTGGTATTATCACATACTATGGCAGGTGAGGGTCGGCAGCGCGATCGGGACAACCCCGCGGTCGTCGCGGCCGCTCGCGCCAAGTTGGGGTCCGGTTGGAGGTCGGTGCTCTCGGAGTCCGAGCGCAAGCAGTTTCGTCGGTGCATGGTGTGCGAGTGGCACCCTCCGACGATGGGCCACCACCGGGACTGCGAGTTCGGCAACTGACGGCTCACCGCAAGTCGAATCGTTCTCCGCTCTCGCAGTCACCGTCGAAGACCGCTCCGTCGTTGACGTTGACGCGGATCCTGCCGGTGTCGTCGTTGGTATCGATCTGAACCACGAGCGCTCCGTCGTTTCCTCGGAACACCGACACTTCCGTCAGAGTCGAATCTGCACCTGCGTCTGCGCTGACGCAGTAGGTTTCGTTTCCAGCCTGCCCTGTGATCTCTGTGTGCACGAACTGTCCTTGTCTGTGGGTGACGGGCCTGCTGGCGCGGAGAATGCTGCGTAGCCTTCCGAGTACACGGTTCCGCGGCGTTGACGGTAAGAGCCCCTATGGCTATTCAGCTACGACGGAAACGTTTGAAACGTAGGCAATCTCGTTGATGGCATCGATTATCGCTGCGCTGTGGGCGTTGTCCACAACGTTCTCGACCGTGTAGTTGATGGTCGCCATGTCGGCACTTCTTTCGTAGTTGCGGGCGGGCGTACACCGTGCAGGGCGCGTGAGTTTCCCTTGTAATCGGCAGCTTTCGGGTTCCCTCGCTCAGGCGAGGAGGCGTCAGCGTGTGAAGTCGGTCAGGAGGTAGGGGGCGTTGAATGTTCCGGGGTCTGTGACGTTGATGGTTTCGGCGATGATCGGCCATCCGATCCGTTCCCACCATTGGTCGAAAGTTTCCCCTGCTGTGTAGGCCGCGGAGTAGCTCACACCGAGAACCTCTTGCTCGTCTCCGCCCAGGCTCGGTTCGCTGTCGACGGAGAAGTTCGGGTCGGAGATGCGGGTGCGGACGAGGTTCCCGAGATGCTCGACCAGCCGAGATTCCGACGGTGCGGTCAGCTCGCCGTCATGATCGACGAGTGTCGACCACAGCGCCGGTTCGCGGTCTCTGTGGAAGGCGGTCGGTTCGACGAACTCGATGTACACCGTGTCGTCACCGCGGTCGGCGACGACGACGGTGAATCGCGGATCGTCGAGGCCCAGCTCGATGTGGCTCAGGTGCGATCCGGTCAGGGTCGCGAGCGGTTGGCCGGTGAGGGTTGTCATGGGTTGTCCTTGTCGTTGGGGGTTCAGCAGAGGGGCGGCTGGCCGATGCGGTCGACTGTCTCGAGCGGGGCGTTCCACTGGTAGCGCATTTCGGCTTCCGGTGCGTCTGGGGAGTGGTAGCTGGCGGTGACGGTGCGTGGGTCGGGTGAGTCGATGGCGGTCACCGGTAGTGCACAGGGAAGTCCGAGTGCGACGAACTGGCCGTCGTGGAACATCAGGACGTGAGCGGGTACATCGAGGTCGGTGGTTCCGTCTGCGGTAGCGAGGGACCAGCTCAGTGCCACGCATCGGTCGTATGAACCGCGGTCGCTGATGCGGTAGGTCAGGCCCTCGCGTTCGGACACTTTCTGAGCAGCGTAGGTCGGTTCGTCGTCGATCGCGTCGGTAGTGCAGACCGCGGAGGCGCGGGCCGAGCCGTCGACCCCAGATGCTGCGCATCCTGCGAGCGAGGTCGAGCCGATCAGGGCGAGCACCGAGAGGACCGCCGTCGCGTGCGGGAGGCGTCGCGAGCCGTCGGTCCATGTGTACACGGGCGTGCGGTGGCTTCCGCTCAATTGTCCTGGCCGTACCAGGTTGCTCGGTCGTCGTCGGTGACCTGTTCCTCGAGAATCACTTTCGGGAATTCGCCCGAGTCGAAGGTCCGTTCGTCGAGTCGATCGATGCCGCGTTCACCGGCGATCTGGTCGAGCACTTCTTCCGGTGTCATTCCCCTGGCTCCGGGAGCGGCGTCTCCTGCGGAGATGAGGAGTTCGATGAGGTCGTCGGGTCGGTAGTTCTCTGCTTGGTAGGTGTATCCCGCGATGGTGCCGAATGTCGTTCCCATGTGTCGGTCCGTTCTTTCGCTGTGTCGCTGTGTCGCTTTGGCTTCGAGGAGGTGGCGTCCGGCTCGGCAGTTCGGCTATCGGTGCGAGAGGATGCCGTCGATGTACTCGCGGGCAGCGTCGGCCGTGTCGAAGGTGTCTCCGCCACTGACGTACTGGACGTTGCCGTCCGGACTGGCACCGACGGCGCGGAATACCTTGCCGCTGTCGGAGTCTCCGAGTTCGCGGTAGCTGGATTCGACGAAGTAGCAGCCGCCGATGATCTCCGACTCCACGGACGATCCGTGGTAGCGAGCGGTCTCGGCGTCGAACCAGCTGTGGCCCAGCGCGGTGTTTGCGTCTTTGATGTCGTCGATCGTGTTGTAGCTCAATGGGTGTCCTTTCGGTGTCGCTGCGTTCGGACGCAGCGGTAGCGGCTCTGTGGTGGTGCTGCGGTGATGCGCCAGGGGGTTTGGGCGTCTAACGGGCCGCCTGGATCGGTGACACCGTGTGACCCTCCGTGTCGGCACTTCCGCACCCTGCGCAGTCGAACCATGCCCCTTGGTGGTCGGTGTCGACTTCGACGACGATGTGCCCGACGGACTCACTCCAGGCAGTCAGCGCCGCGTCCTGCTCGGCGCTCAGGCCGCTGCTGTCGGCGTTGGCGATCGCCACCGCGCAGGGATGACACAGGATGTCCGCCACATTCGCTCCATTCGTTCCGCTCGTAGAACACCGTGCCGTGACTGGTCGGTGTTCTCTCGATTCGTCACCATACAGCGTCGGTATCTCAGCTTTTCGATACTCGCATATATCGGTGTATGCCGTCGATGATGGCGTGCAGGTAACAGTACCCGGATAGTCGCTTATCCGATAGGACTCGGCGACACTGTCCTGCTGATACCCCGTGCTCAAGCGGGCTTCTGAACACGGGTTTGCCTTCGCCAATGTGGTCGCGGGAACAGCGCCGCATAGTATCGCCGATAGGTGGTAAGACGGCCGAATAAACTCGTGTAGGCATGGTAGATTCGGTGTTCGCATAAGGACTGAATATCGAAGGGGAAACACAGGATGATCTTCACGGAAGTCATCGGTCTTATGGCCAATTTTCACACTATGGGCCCCGGTGAGCTCGAGGCTCGTCAGAGGCGGTTCAGAACGATTGTTCGCGACAGCCTCGCGGAGTCCGCAGCTCCGGTTCTCTACCGTGACGACCAGCCGCATTTGATTCCCAACACCTATGACACGGCGGACTACTACGTTCCGAATGCAGACGGCGAGATGCCGACCGTGCACGAGACGTACTGCCATTTGTCTCTGATGATTCCGTTCGAGGATGTATCCCCGTTCGAGGCGCAGCCCCAGGTTGTTGCAGCCGCGATGGACAGCCTTCCTCTTGCGGCCGAGTTCCCCCACTCGGCGTGGCGGTTCATCCCCGATCCTCGCCAGTCGAGCGGGTCCTGAGATTTACTCTGCCGCCCCCATCGCGGTGCACGACGGAAAGTGAGATCCCGGTGACCGAATCGACGACGCGTGGAATGTCGCCTGCACGACGTGAGGTGTACATCAGACTGCTGCCATGGCTGGCCACGGGCCTTGCCTTGATCTCGGCGGGCTCGCTTCTGTCGCGAATCGTCAATCCATTGCCTGTGACGGCGTATTCGACGATGACACTCGCCCTCTGGTACGGCGGCCTGGTCGGCGCTGCCGCAGTGTGCATGTGGTGGCGCTCGGCCCTCATTCGGCGCAGCACTGTGCCGGTGTCGCTGTCGAAGCAACCGGTTCCGGCTCCAGAAGGCCCCTCGCACGACAACGGCTCCCCCACCTACCCTGCACCCACGGCGATCGTCGAAGCCCCCGATCACCCGTTCCTGGCGCGCGTGAGATCTGTCTTGCCCGAGACCGTGGTCGTTCCCAACACCGGCTTGGATATCGACTCCGCGGACGAATGCCAACAATTCGTGTTGCAGACCACGACTCCGGGCGAATTCGCGACCGCACGCATGCAGGAGTTCATCTACGAGAAGGTCACCAAGTCCGTCGGTGGAAAATGGTCGCTGAAGGTTCTCACCGAACGCGACATGCTCCAGTTCAACCGCAAGGCCCGCTTCCCCGGTGCCATCGCTCCCCCGATCCCGGACAGGGTGGCGCAGAGCAAAGCCGATGCCCTCGACATCTACCCCAGCTATCGAGTGCGGCTCGGCGTCGATGCGCTGGGGGAAGTCCTCGAGATCGATCCGTCGAAGTTCCCGCACACCTTGATCGTGGGCGGCACGGGTTCGGGCAAGTCGGTGTTCATTCGTGGAGTGATCATCGAGCTCGCCCGAGCGGCAGGCTGGCAGATCGGTCTGGGCGACGGCAAGACCACCGACTACGAGAGCATGAACGGCGAGAACAACATCATCGCGGTGTCGCAGTCGGCTGCCGATCACGTGCGACTCGCGCGTCTGTTCGTCGACGAACTGCATGCCCGCCAGCTCGACGCAAAGACGCGTAAGCGACAGCGGCTCGCGGACCCGTTCCAGCGCCCCCCGATGATGCTGCTGCTCGACGAGTTCGCAACGATGCGTTCGCATGTCGAATCGACCTACGGCAAGGACGGGCTGAGGAAGTTCGTCGAAGACCTCAAGGAGCTGACCCGCGTCGGCCGCGAATTCAAGATCCATGTCGTGATCGCCACCCAGGAGGTCTATCGCGAAACGATCGACGGACAGCTCCTCGGAAACATCGGCCTGCGGATCTCGCTCGGTGTACCGGCGGACAAGACGATCCGAGAGGCTTTCCCCGACCAGCTTCGTACGGAGGCCACCCGCATCGGTGGAACGATCTCCTCCAACGATCGCGGGCGGGGCATCGCGCTGCTCACCGATGAAACCGCGGGAGTGAACAAGGCTGTCGAGTTCCAATCGTTCTACGGATACTCACCCGGCGAGTCGAAGCCGCCACCGCCGCCACTCGTCGACGCATGGGCGGCCTTCCGGGCACGAGTCTCCGATCGCATCCCGAAGTTGTATCCGCGCGTGTGGTGGAAGGTCGAGGATCCCGAGTACGGCACCGACATCGATGAGCTGTACGCGCTCGCCCCTGTCCTGCTCGACGGCGCGCGAGGTGCGCCCGATCCCGAGGCGTTCATCTACGACCCCCTGCACGAGGATTACCTCGGCAACGAAGAAGCGGGAGCATCCAGGCCGCCGTTGCCCGACCTCAGCGAGCTCGCCACCGGCACGACGTTCAACTTCGTTCCTGCCGCACCGCCGCACCCCTCCCGCCACAGCACCGACGACGACAGCGACGGCTATGGCTACGACGATCGCGACGATTTCGGCGTCGACCATCAGTTCGGGGGCGGCCGAGCCGAGGATCGTTCCGACGACGAGTCGGACCTCCCTGAACCGGCTCCGTCGACGAGTGCACCGGAATGGGCAGATCCGTTCGCGGGCCAGCCGTCGTCGACCGAGCGTGACACCACGCCGCCGCCGGAGGCCGAGATTGTCGATCAGGCCGCGAAGAAGATCGTCCGACACGGACACGTCAACATCTGACCGAGCTTCAGCGTTCGGACGTGTGCACCTCCACCCGAAGGATCCGGCACCGTCCAACAGCGGATCAGCCGATCGCGGCTGCTTCTTTCACTTTGCCCCAGCCGCCGTACTTCTCCTTCAAGACAGCTGAGGTCGGAAGTAGCTCGCAGTCAGGCTGACTGCTGTGCCACTGGTCGTAGAAAGCCTGGGTCAGCCGCGGCGCTGGACCATGCCCGGCATCGTCGTAGCTCCGCGCAGCCCGCGCCACCGCATCGAGCCTGGCCAGCTCCGCTGAACCCTTCACATTCTTCTTGCTCAGCCCTACACGGGTCTTGAGGTCCTTCCACTTGCCGTAACGCTTGTGAAGGACCGCCATCCCGAGGATGTCATCGACGACCACCTGCCGTAGCCGCCAGTCGTTGTAGAACTCGAGCGTCATCGAATACGGCGCGAGACCGGTCTTGAGTGCGAAGTCGTTTCCTGCGCGCCGCAGCGCAGTGAACGCATCCTCGTCGGAGACTCGTCGCCCACCCTCTTTGTTGAAAGGGTTGGCCACCAAACCCGCTGCGCTACACGCATTTCCCCACGTCTCGAAACGCCTGATCGCGGTGATCGGCGACGGGTCCCCGTCCTCGCAGTAGCGGTTGTACATCGCGACCGAAATCCGATCACTGTTGACGTGTTTGGCTACGCGCCGGATGGCGTCGAGTATCGCTTCGTCAGAGGTGGCCATGGAGGTGTCCTTCGGTCACAGAGGATCGAGTGTCGGGCACAGCTTCCACCGCCCTTCTTCGTAGTTCATCGCAATCTTCACCGACCGAGTTTCCACAGTCGGTGGTACGAAGCGGTTGTCGGTGATCTTCGCCGAAATAGTGATCGATCCTGTCATCCCCGCGCCGCTGGCGTCGAGGGCTCGCATGTCCTCTACGAACTGAACGGGCACATACTTTTTCGCGCGCTCGTACGCGCCGAGAAGGTCGGGCACAGATCCGAGTCCTCGCTGCTCCTCGTCGGCCGCGATGAAACTGGCGCAGGTCGAAGCGGTGAACAACGCCGCGTCCTGGGTTTCCTTCGCTCGCTCGTGATTGTCGAGAACGGTGGCCGCAGTCGGCAGCGTCAGGATGCGCGAGGTCAGATCCGGACCGGACATTGCTGAACCGGATGGCACTGCAGCAGAGGAGGTTTGGACAACCGTCGCGGTTCCGTACTGTTCGTTGCTACCGCCGATCGCGCTGGCGAAAGCCCCGACGCCCACGGCAACGGCCACCGTCGCGGCGGCGGCTACCAGTACGAGCACGATGCGCCGCAACGGGTACTTCCGTTGCTCGTTCATCGCCTCCCGCACCTCTCCACAGTCGTTGCCCAGATCTACACTCTGTGACATTATCGTACGGTCCGCAAAGCGTGCAAGAAAGGCTGGTGCAACGGCGTGCCCCACACGAGGCCCGGTCGCAGCAAGGTCCGCGCCTTGGCCGAGCGCGCCGTCAAAGGCAAGCTGATCGCCGTCCTCGGCTCGGCAGGTGCAGTACTGCTGATCGCCATCGTAACCATGTCTGTGTTCTTCTCGGCCGCGGCGCTACCGGCGCAGGTCATCAAGGAGCCGATTCGGTGGCTGTTCGGATCCTCGACCGAGACGGCTACGAATCCGAATCCGGGGGACACGGACGATCTGCGCACATGCCTGGGTACCGATTCCGCGGTCCTCGAAGCCATCATCAGATCCGTTCCGGCCACTACCGATCCAGAACTCGCTCGCGCATGGATCCTCCAGGCACTCGCCCACCCCGATACGACAGTGCTCGACTCTCCGACGGAGAGCACCGTGCCCGTCGAAACGTCGGACGCGGCCGCAACGATGACCTTCACCGTGTTTGCCGACCGGTGGTCGACCCTGGCGTCGTCGACCGACCGGGCCCCATCAGGTGGCGACAGAATCGATGCGGTGCCCGTCGAGCTCACCGCCCTTGACCCGGCAACCGACTTCGGACCGTTCGCCACCGCGGCGATGGTCTCGGTTCTCGAATTATCCTATCGCGGAACCATTTCCATGGATGAGGCCCTCACCTCGTCGATGTCGGCGGAGGTCGCCGATCGCTGCGGCGCGACCCCCCGGAAGTCCACGGGCTGAACGCTTCGGACGTACTCGCCACCCTGGTCGACCACTCGGAACCACTCCGAGCCCCCCTCGTACCGAACCCTCAACGGGAAGGCTGCCTCGTATGAGCACCGCCGCACTGCAGTTGGCCCACCTGGTCCATCTCAATTCGCTACTACCTGCGCCGATCCTCGAACTGGGTCCGGCGCCGGTGGATCTGCCCGATGACGTCCGTTCCGTGGCGATTGACCATTTGCTCGAGGCTGGGCTCGTCGACACCGGCGGCACTCGTCTCACTCCGCTCGCGGAGTCGCTTCTCGGGCCGTTGAACGCGTACTCGGAGGCGTACTGGGGGATGACTCTGCTCCACAATCAACGCCAACCAGTGCGATTCGAGGTCGACGACCGGTGGGCGGAGCACCTCAAAGAGACGTTCGTACACGCCGACACTCCCCGCGTGTATTTCCTCTGCGCGTACCGCGACGGTGTCGCCACCTTTGCAGTCCGCAATCACGACAGTGTCGAAATCACGCAGTCCTCGGTGACGGCGGACGGCTTCGCGGCCGCGACCGGTCGATTGCTACTCAACCTCGGTGACCCTCAAAGTCAGTGGCGGCCACTTCGCACTCCAGTGATGTCGATTCCGTACGACACCCTTGCATCGGCACCACCGCGGCGGCCCGAAGCCGACGGCTCTGCGCACGAACACGGGATGCATCGACGAGGGACTGCGCAGTACATTGCGACATTGCGATCGGACCGCCGCGAACTGGACTCGCGATCACTGGCCGCTCTGTCGAAATTGCTGTCCTACGATCACGTCGCCTCGACCCAGGTCCTGTACTCGAGGGGCCCTCGGCAGCTGACCCCCGACCACGGTGCGTCCATCGACTATTTCCACGGTCAGGGAGTGGCGGTGTCCCATCCACGCCGCGTGGCTGACGGCTCGTACTGGAAAGTGATTCAGTCGGCCACCGTCGAGGCTGTCGGTCAGGCACTCGATGTCCTGGCCGGACTGCCGGGTGCGGCCCGCGAGCCTGTTGGGGCCGGTGTCGTCGGGCATCGCGCACCGGAGGACATCATCCGCGAACTCGGTATCGACCCGGATGTGCTGCCGCCCCAGCTACGCGATCGGTCCTGATCGCGACGACGGCTTACGTCTGCACGGGGAGTGCGCCGCAGGACCGAAAGGATCGACGCCCCAGGTAAGTACACGAGGGCGAGCATCTGTGCGGTGCAGCTCCAAGGTGCCTTCGTGCAGACGGGCGTGCAGGTCCTGTCGAACCGAACGTGCCTGCAACGACGTGTGACCCACCGGAAAGAATCTCCGATGGGTCACACGGTCGATCGTTCTGAGACGAAGTCACGGTAGCTCTGTGGTCACCCCAGGGGATGTGGGTCGCACAGCGCGAGCGGATGTCGTCTCAAAACCGCTCAGGATGCCTGCGTGGATCAGGCACCCTGAGCGGCTGCTGCTGCCCTGTCGATCTGGACACCGTTGTCGCTGCCCGTGCGGACGACCGCGTTGAGCTGGTCGACCGCGGCGCGGCCCTCGGCGAGCTGCGTGTTGATCAGACGAGAGAATTCTGCTGCTGCCTCGGTGGCGGCACCGGATCCAGCGTCGCTCAGCGACTTGTACTGGGAGAGGACGCCGTTCGCGGCATCTTCGGCTCCCTTGAGCTGGTTGGTGATGGATGCGAGGGCCGCTTCGACGGCGGCCGGGTCGTTGACGAGTTCGGTCATGGCTGACAGGTCCTTTCGGGGGCGGGGTAGAAGGGTGTGAAACGCTCGGCAGCCACTAGATGGCGTTGATGGCTGCGTTCTTCTCGTTGTCGAGGGACTCCTGCTGGTTGGCGAAGTCGCGGAGCGCCTGCGCCTTCTCCTGGCCGTTGGTCACGATCTTGGTGGCCTTCGACTTGAATTCCTCGCCCTTGGCGATGGCCGCCGATCCTGCGCCACCCTTGAAGCCGGTGGTTCCGAGATCGGTGAACTGTCCGGCGATGCTGTTGAAGCGAGCCGATACATCCGAAAGGCCCGTGTCGATCTGGCCAGCGATGGCCCGAACGTTGTCCGGTGTCAGCTTGATTGGTGCGCTCATTGCGTGTGTTCCTCCTGTGAACGATGTTCGTATCGGACAGGTGACGGCAATGAACACATCACCGAACCTTGTCGCGACTATACCCTACTAACCTTGTTTTCGGAGTCCTGTTCATCCGGTATCGATACCCGTGTGTTGTCGGCTATCGGGAACGCTTGATCAACTGCAACGATATACGGGTTATCCCGCTGTTCATCTTTCTTATCGCCGCTCTTGTTGGCACCGTGCATGGGCGGCATCATCGGCGACGCCGGACGCGACGACGTCGGCGCGTTCGAGACCCCACCGAAGCCAGCACTCGATCCACCGGCCGTTACAGGTCCCGGCTTGGCCATCGATGCCAACGGAGACGACGACGGCATCAACCCGACACCCATTCCGCCGCCCGACCCCGATATCCCGGCACTTCCCCCTGAACCACCGCCACCGAAGGCGGACAAGCCACCTCCTGCATCTCCACCCGCGCCGCCACCGATGAGGTTGGACCACATGGTCGACTCCGACGTGGACGGTCCGGCGAACGACTGCCCACCGAACATGCTCTGCCCTGCCTGACCCAGTCCATTGCCCACCGACGACGGCACGGATTGAGCGCTTTGGCCAAACGACTGGGCTGCATTCTGGACCGCACCCTGAGCCGCTTCCACACCGCCGAATCCGCCGTCCAACACCAAGGGTGGAGGCGACGGTATCTGGCGGTACATAGTCGCGGTGTTCACCGCCGTGTCGTAGCCGTTCATAACCGCCGCATTATGGGACCAGAAACCCGCATATTCGAGCTCGAGTCGGACCATTTCGGTGTTCGGCGCTCCCAACACACCAGCCAGTTGCGCAGTCCGAGCAGCGACTCGGTTCGCGACGACGAGAGGCAGCGGAATCATGCTGGCGTTCCCGATCGAATACGCCTGCAGGACCGACAGCGCCGTCTGCGCATTGCCCACCGCAATGGACTGCATCTCGGCGAGCCAGGCGGCAAACGGTGCCGAACGGCCCGTAAAAGCCGCCGACGCACCGCCTTGCCAGTTACCGGTGAGCGCCCCGACCTGCGCACCGAGTGCGACATTGTTCTCGATCGCGACGCCCGCGAACATCGACCATTTCAGCGCCGACGCTACCCAGGACGGCGCTCCGACGCCGCTCTCGTAACGACCCGCATTGATCTCGGGTGGATACATACCCCAGACTTCGGTCGGCACTGAATCAGTTCACCCCACTCGATATCAACAGACGGATACAACGCGAACCCGACACGACCTCACCAATCCAGTAAGGCCAGACGAACCACGACCGATGTGGTCAGATCGCGGATGCAGCAGCGGCAGTGGTGAAGTCGGCCGCCTCCTGAGCACGGGTATTGGCACCGATCAGCGCGCCCTGCTGCGCCATCTGCGCCAGTCCGGCGCGCAGTTGCGCACTGAACGCGGCCGTGTTGCCCAGTTCCTGAACCGTCGCGCGGGCCGATGCTCCATCGTTGGTGGGAGGGAACAGTGCGCCGGTGACCACTTCGGTCGCGGTGTGCACGCCTTCCATCTGCGCGGTCAGTGTTCCGATGGCAGCGTTCGTTGCGTCCTGAAATCCGGTTTCCGCGATGCCCACTACACCCATGGTTCCGTCTCCTTCGTCAGTTTCTATCATGCGGGTATTCAAGCTCTATGACACAGCCTAACAGGCAGGTGTTGCCTTCACCGTGATCAACGCCAATACACTCCCTCACCATAGGTATTCATGGGTCCGATAACCCCCGATAACGGCGTGCACAGCGTCCCGGATTAGACGTTTTACCAGGCAGACGCACCGCACTGCAGCTCTGTACACCGATCGGCAAACACCAGTTCACCACGGTGTCTTCTCAATACGCCGCAACTGGCTGAGGCAGGTATCGGGCCTCGTCTGCGCTGACCGACCAGTCGAAGTCGACATCACCGTCGGGGGTGGAGATCGTCGCCGCTCCGTCCACGCCGACTCGGATCGAATAGATGGCGTTGTCCGGGACCCCTCGCGGGCACCACGCGACAACGGCTGTCTGTCGTTCCGGGCTGCGTGGTGCGCGGTCTCTGTACAGTTCGATGGCTCGGGCTTTGGCGGGCTTGAACTCGATCAGGTCGGGATTGACCGCCGCCAGTTGCTCCCATATCGGTCCGTCGACATGAATGCCGACCGTTGCCCCGACTGCCGATGCTCGGGCCAGTAGGCATGCGACGAATTCCATGGGGCCGTGGACGTACAGGGATTCACCGCCGGTCTGCAGGTTGAGGAAGCACCGACCTCCCCCGACAGCGGAGCCGAGGAGGATGCCCAGGCCTGCGCCAGGAATGGCGATCGGAAAACGGTCACCCTCGGCCAGGGTCAGAGAGCCGTAGGTGTGTGATGGTTCGACGGTTTTCGCGAGCGGCAGAAGAAGCGAGGCGGTGTCACCCTGCTCTCCTGCGGCGCGGCGAAGCATCTGCGACTTCTCCGGCAAGCTCGGCGCTTGCGAGTACGTGTAGCCGATCGCCCCGGACACTGTCGCGGCCCCGAATCTGCCGGGCTGGATGCGAATGGCACTGGCCATCCGGTCTGCAGCCTGGACCGAGTACCACTTCCCGGCTGCTCGCGCCGTCCACTCCGCCGGACGCGTGATGACCGAAGGCTGGTCACCCCCGAGATAGGTCCACTTCTCGTTCTGTAGCCCTGAGTTGAGATTTGCCAGGACCGAGATGTGGAACCGGTCGATCTCGGCGCGCCGCAGAAGTCGCGACTCGTAGCCTTCGATGTTGAGCTTGCGTTCGAGTCGCGCGGCGACGATGTGTGCGGTCCGTCCCAGCGCGGCCGGTGTGCTCCCGTCTGTGGCACGGGCTTTGACGGACTCGTGGGAGCGCGACAGATCGACTTTCACCTCGATCACGGTGGTGATCTGGGTGGGGAGCGGAGTCTCTCCCACCATTCGCTGGTAGGCGTCGTTGTACGGGCCACGCTTGAACCGTCGGTACGAGTGGCTCAGGACGTTGATCTCGGCCAACCGAATGTCGCCTTGCACCAGATGGTTTCGTATCAGATCCAGTGGAACGTGCGGGGGTGCCAGGATGGGGTCCGGCACGTCGGTGACCGAGATCTGGAACGGGCTCGGAAGGAATGCGACGTACATCGACACCGCGTTTCCATCCCACACCGTTCCGATGTCGGAGGTCGAATACCGGAGGTTTCGATGCCGCACCGGACGCCGGAGCCTGCGGCGGATCCGCTGTGAGGCCGTCAGACCTCCTGGGGCGACGAACACGAGCAGCGCGATCATCAACACTGTCGAGGCAGCGACCATCCATGCGACGTCGCTGCCCACTGCCGCCGCCGCCAGCGTGGCCGACAGTGCCGTGATGGTGACCAGCTGAGTTCGGCTGTGGACGTTCTTCATTTGGTTCTCCCCGGTTCGGTAGCTGCACAGTCGGATTCGTCGTTCTGGAGTGCGTCCTCCGCGAAACGTTCACCGCCGTGTTCGACATCGATCTGCGCGGGGCTCGGCATCCGGACCCGCATCCCCAGTGACTGCAGCGCCCCCGCTGGAGCGAGGGCGGCGATCATGCCCAAGACGGCGGCGGCGAGGACCGCACCGAATACGACGAGGGGCGCAGTCACTGCGAGCGCCACCACTGCCCCCGCGGCTGCCAACGCCGCGGCTCGTCGAGTTCGAGCACCAACGGTCACAGGCGATCCTCACCGATGTCGCTGCGTGCCCTGTCGGCAGCCTTGCGCAGTCGGTGGCCACCGACTGCGAGCAGCACCAGAACCGTGACCAGAGCGACGCCGCCGACGGCGACTGCGGCTGGGACCCACTGCCAATGGGGGACGTCCTTCGTGGAGGACCAGCTGCGTGACTGCACGGCATCGGTGCGGGGCATCGGGCGCGCACCGGAGGTGAGTGCGGCGACCGGATCTGCCAGACCGGCTCCGAAGGCTCCGATCTGGGTGTTTGCAGGGGTGTGGGCAGTGTCGACGATGCGTTCGCGTATCTCTTTCGCGTTCAGCTCGGGGTACCGCTCCCGAAGCAGGGCTGCCAGACCCGCGATGTATGCGGATGCGAAGGAGGTTCCGGCGATGGTCTGTGGTCCGTTCTGCCCCACCGATGCATTGGTCAGGCCGCCGGAGGGCTTGGTCGGATCGAGGGAGACGATGTCGACTGCGGGTGCAGCCACGCCCACCCAGGGCCCTGCCATGGTTCCGGGGTACACCGCACCGGTCAGGTCGGCCCCTCCGACGCTCAGTACGAGCGGTGAGTAGTAGGACGGCATGGAGACTGTGTGGGTGTTGGCCCAGTTGCGAGCGTCGGCCGCGTTGGATGGATCGTAGCCGGGATTGGCTTTGCAGGTCGCGTCGTTGGTGTTTCCAGCCGACGTCACCACCACCGCATCCTTGACGTCGACGGCGTATCGCAGCGCTTCGCCGAGCTCGGCGGTGTCGACGACCGAGGAGTCCGGAAAGCACGCGGTGACGGACAGATTGATGACCTGGGCGTTCATGTTCGCTGCGTGAACGACCGCGCGGGCGAGGGTCGACAGGGTCGACGAACCAGCCGCGTTGGCGGCGTCGCGGTCGACAGGCTCGTACGCGCTCGATGTCTGGCGGATGGCGATCAGCGTCGAATCCGGTGCGACCCCGACGAATCCGTCCGTAGACGAGGGCTGGGCTCCGATGATGCCCGCGACCAATGTTCCATGGTGGTCACAGTCTTCGAGGCCGTTGGCGGCACCGATGTAGTCTCCGCCGCCGATCAGACGGGGCAATCTGTCGTTCGGGGCGACACCGGAGTCGATGACGGCAACTGTGATCCCTTTGCCGGTGGCGAATTCATGCAATGTGGCGACGTCGAAGGCAACATTGGCTGGCGCAGGTCGAGCGATCGCGCTGTCGGCCAACATTGCCGATACCGCACACGCCGTTCTCTGCTCCATGGGCGACGCCGGAGCCGGGGGTGGATCTTCGGGAGCGATGACCCGGATGCTGTCGATGTCCGGCGGGTCCGCTGCGGCGGCCGTTCCAGGAGTGGTCATCATCGCCACGACTGCAACGGCTGCGACACACAGTGGTCGTGCACCTCTCATGATCACCGTCCGCGGACCTGCGCGTAGAGGTCGAGGATGAAGACCAACAGTACGATCGGTGTTGCGTAGCAGATCGTTTCGAGTATCTCGAGCATTTTCTGCACCACCGGAGAGTTGACCACTTTGACTTTGATCGAGGCGTAGCACCCGATCAGGACCGCCACTGCGACGACGACGGCGGTTCCGACGACGAGGTCGTAGCTCTTACCTGTGGCCGCCGCGGCTCCGGCGAGTGCAATGGGCGTGACGAAGGCGGCGATCAACCACGAGCGGTGGATTCGAGCGTCGTCGAAAGAAATGCCTCGATACACCATCGCCAGGACGATCGACCCGTAGAAGGCGAATGTCATGGCCGGTCGAGTTTCGATGATCGATCCCGCGACGACCGCGGTGCCGACGATGGTGATCAGCGCACCCCAAACCAGCCCGACCAGGCTCTGTCGGGCAGTGATGACCTGCCGTTCCTGGTTCACGATGGCTGCAATCACCGAATTGCGCCGGTCCGGGTCGATTCGGGTCAGGTCTTCGTCGTCGTCACGAACGAACGATTCGCCCTGTGCGGGCACGTAGGGCATCGGTACGCGGGCCAGGATCAGCGACAGTCGTGGTGCCATGAGGAAGAACAGGGTCGATCCCGCGGCGAGGGAGACCGCGATCTGAAAGCTCGTGGCGTCGACCGCGGAGCCTATTCCGGTTCCGAGGGCTACGAGGACTCCGAGGGCGAGCGCTGCGAAGTTGATGTTTTCCGGGAATCGAATCGAGGTGGTGACGACGAGTGCTGTCCCCGCGAGGATGCCGCCGCCGAGGAGCAGGCTCAGGGCTCCGAAACCACCGAGTACCAACAACATCCCTGCGGCGCTGGCCATGATGTAACCCGCGGTGATGACACCGGCGGCGATCTTGTCGATGTCTTCGCTCGAGATGCGGTGCGAGGTGAAGGTGTCCGAGCTGTTCACTGCCCCCACGATGGCCACGGCCGCCGCGAACCCCAGTGTCCCGGCACCGATGTATTGCCCGATGGTGCCGATTGCGCCACGCGCGACGCCGTAGACCAGAACCGCGCTGACGAACAGCGCCGACAGTGGGACCAATGTGCCTGCGAGGGTGCGCGCGTGGCTCGACACCCATTGCCCGAAGTGAAGTCGCTCGTAATGTGCGATCGCTTCGGCGGTGTCGTCCATCAGGGGCGCGTAGTTCTCGCGTTGCTTGCTCTTGGCGAGCACCACCGTGTGCCCATCGACGATGCCCGTCTCGGTCACTGTCTGATTTCCGGGATAGATCACTCCGAGGGGGGTGGTCAGTTGCCAGACCGCGTAGGCGTCGCGTAGCCACGTCAGAACCTCCTCGTACCGCTCGTCGCCCTTGAGCACGTCTTGGAGGAACACCACGATCGAGCGTGTCAGCTCACTGACCGGCATGTCTCTGGCGAGATTCATGTCGATCCGATGGCCCGGCACTTGCACCGAGATGGTGGTGTGCGTATCAGACAGTGGCATTGCAGGTCTCCGTCGCTGAACCCATTAGATTGTGCGCCTTCCCTTTTCGGCCGGTCGTTGTGGTCTATCGGGAGTGTGACCGGCCGCCCCTCCCTGCGCGTGCACTCAGACGTTGACCGAGGTTCCTTGGCCCGAACCGGCTCCCTTGCTTCGTCCGCCGCGCCGCTTCTTCACCGCGAGGCCTTGGCTGGCGAGTACTGCGGAAGTGACGTATCCGTCGGCGAGTACTGCATCGAGCTCTTCGGCGTACTTCTTCTCCGTCTCGGCGACCGCGGCGTGTGCCTCGTCGACGATCTTCTTCGCAGCGGCGCGCGCCTTCTCCTCTTCCTCTCGCGCCGTGGCCAGTTTGGCTTCCGCGGCTTCGACCACGGTGCGTGCGTCGACCATGCGCTGAAGGCCCGTCTGGATCTTCTGAGCAATGTCGTCCACACTCGGAATGTCCTGTGTAGACGCCGGATCGGGTGAGTCCGTGTGCTGGTCGATGGTGTCGGTGTCGTAGTCGCTCATCGGTATGACTGCTCCTTCGGGTTGGCGTTGAGGGTGGCGTCGAACAGTGCGCCCGCTGCGAGAGTCAGTTCCTCACGGGTGCTTTGTGCAATCTGGTCGAGATGGATCTGGGTGTTCTGGGCGATGTGGCGGTCGAACGGCAACTCGCAGACCTCTACTCGCCGGTCCGGGTCGTCGGGTGCGCGGTCGGCCAGCCGCAGGCCTTCGGCGAGGGTGGCGATGTCTGCGTTGTCCTTGGAATAGATGTGGTTGATCATCGTGATGCGCTGCAACCCCAGTTTGGCGTCGACGCCGTGGCCGCGGAGGAACGTCGCCATGTTCTCCTGGAACACCAACGCCGTCTCGGTGGGTGTGGTCAGCATGACGAGTGCGTCGAGACTCTTCATGACCTCGTCGTAGAGGTCTGCTTCTTTCACCTGCGACATGTCGACGAGAATGATCTGGTAGTCCTCGCGCGCCTTGTCCACCACCGCGCGGTACTGCTCGCGGGTGAGCAGCGACTTCTTTCCGAAAGTATTGCCGGACAATATGTCCAGCGATCCCTCGCCATGATGTACGTAGTCTTCGAGCCGGTTCTGCTCCGACCCGTAACTCTGCAGTCTCGACGCCAGAAGTGTGGCGTGGCCGGAATCGGGTGTCCACTGCGCTGGGTCTGTGCCGCGCCCGAGCAGGGTCCCGTGGAGGTCGGCGTCGATGGCCAGAACAGGCTGATTGCGGGTCTCAGCGATGATTCCGCCGAGGAGAACCGTGACGGGCGTTTTACCGCACCCACCTTTGAAGGAAGTGACCCCGATGACGATCGAGTCCTCGAACGGGGTGTTGACGATGTCGCGAGCGTGGGTCAAGATGTCCTGCCGCACTTCGTTCTTGCTCTTGGTCATCGCGATGTTGAACGTGCGTGCGACCCATCCGCGCCAACCCATCTTGGCGACCTCGGGGAGCTCGACTACCCGCTGTTTGGCCACGGGTTCCGGTGCCTGTGGAATCGGCGCACCGGCTGGCGGGATGGAGTAACGGGCGGCAATCTCTGCCACCGGCTGCGGGTCGGCGGTCAGTCGCGCCAGTAGCTCGGGCTTTGCTCCGACCACTTGCCTGAGGAGTTTCAGCAGCTCGTCGTCGCCCATCGAGTCCGCGGGGTTCCCACCGATCGGCCCCGCGCTGTGCTGCTGGGGGCTGTGGCGTCCGGGCGCTGCGCCGTATCCGGTGGCGGCGTATCCGCCGCTGTCGAAGTCGTGGGGTGCGTCGGCTTCGTCGTCGGGATCACCACTCACGGGTCGCGGCTGTAAGGGGCTACTGGGCGTCCACGGCTGGTTCAGCGACTGGCCGTCGCCGATGCCGGGGGACGCGGGTGCCGCACCGGGTGGAGGCGTCGACGCTCCGGGCATTCCTGTGGGCATTCCGTCAGGAAACCTGTCCGATGCTGCCCGCCGAAAGTCGTCCTCGGAGTTGAATTCAGCCACGATCGTCCTCGCTTCTCGCCAATCGATTTAGCGCGATATTATCACAGTGATACTGGTTGTCAGATGTCGTCACCGAAGCCCCTTTTCGTTCCGAATCTCAGCCGCACCGTTCCGTCGTCACGCACCTCGTCGACCGTGATCGCCACGCCGGTGTCCGGAGCGTGTATGTCGGGACGCATACCGAGAATTCGGGCAAGCAGCGCCGTATTGTGCAGCTCGACAAGCTGCCGGATCTCGGCGAGGTACTCCCCCGTCGGCGGCGATACCGCGCCGTCGACGCCCAGGCCGTCCTTGACCGCACGTGATGCGAGTTCGGCCGAGCCTGCGTCGATGTCGGCCTGGTGTCGGCGCAGTGCACCGGAGACGATGTCGTCCATGGTCGACAGGGGCGAGACGTTCCGCGCGACGATTCCGCCGTCGAATTCGTCGCCGTCCTGCTCGTCCTGATTGATTCGCCGTACCGCGTCGCGGTAGCTCGCCGCCAGTTGCTCTCCGCGCTCGATCAAGCCTGGCATGGGGCCGACACCGACCGCTGGGCCGAAGACCTGCCCTGTCCAGGTGCCGTCGGCGTGCTGCTTGGTCTCGCCTACCCCATCTATCGGGTCCGACTGCCATACAGGGGTTCCCACCGGACGCAAGAGCTGGCGCGCCGCTGCGGACGCGTCGGGGGCTGCATGCCTACCGCCTGCGTGCGAGGCCTGCACTGCAAGGGGCGTGGTGGGCCGTTGGCGCGCATCGGTGTGGTCGGCCGCAGGGTCGCGCGGGTTCAGTCCCTCTGCGTCCAGTTCGTCTTTACCGCCGTTCCGGGATTCGACCGGCTCTCCGGACCGGACGCCCGCTGGGGTCGAACTCTGGTTCTCGGGTGCGCCGTGGAGTGCATCGCGTGCGCCCATGATCGACGTCGTCGCTACTCCGTGCACGACTGCCGTCGGATTCACGGAGACTTTGACGAACTGAGTGGGCACCGGCGTCGTCATTGTCTCCGTGGCCTGGTCGATGACCGCTTCGTCCTCTGGGTTCACCGAGACCTTCTCTCTGGCCGAGTCCTGTTGGGTCGCCGGTGCAGTGGACGTCGGCGCGTCGGCGGCGGGGCCAGTTGTCCACGGGCCGGTCTCACGGTTGGCATCACGAACGTTCTGCACCCACGAATTGTTGGACCACAACTCACTCCAGGTTCGTGTTCCGCCGTCCACGAACTGTGGCTTGTTGTCTTTGGTGAGCCGGATCGGCTTACCGTATTTCTCCTTCATCGCCCATCCAGCGAAGCCGTATGCGGCGGCCACTGCGACCAGGGCCAGGAATGCGGGGAAGCCGCGCTCGGTGACTGCCCGCGCCACGACCATGATCAGACTGGGGCCTCCCGTTGCGATGGCGATCGCACCCATCAGCCAGAGGGTGGATGCAATGGCCTGACCGAACGCGCCGCGGATGTTGTCGATCTTCTCCCGTTCCTGCCCAGGATTCGCGATCATCCAGGCGGCCTGCCATGGCACTTTCGCGACATGCCAGGTGGTCAGGACCAGGTAGAGCGTCGCCGGTTTGAATACCTGCCAGGCGAAGTAGGCCAACGCGCCGATCATTACGAACCCGACGATTGCTGTGATGAGCATTCCGGCGGAGCCTTCGGCGGAGGCTTGCTGCTCGGCGGTGAGGCAGCTCAGTTCGCTGACGTCTCCGCCGATAGCCAATGTGCGCGACCATTGTTCGGAGCAGCTCTGGCCCAGCGCCGATCCGTAGTTCACCATCTGCAGGACCGGTGCGACCACGCCGTCGACCGCGACGCTTCTGGTGGAGTCGCTGGTGCCGCCTGCCGAGGTCAGTTGTCCTGCGAACGTCGATGCGAAATTCATCAGCCAGCCGATGATGGCGAAGGGGTTGGCCATCAACAGCGCTATCACTCCCAGCAGGAGTGTGGTGTTCCCGAGCTGACCGAGGACTTGCTTCGCGAACGAGTCTTTCGCGTTGAAATCTGTAGACAGAGTGCGCGTCTCGAACTGGAGTCCGACGATTCGCTTCGACTTGTCCGGGCCCGAGACGGTTTTGAGCTTGTCTCCGATCCACATTCGACCGATGAGGACGAGCACTGCGATCGAGGCGATCATCCATGGATTGACGTATTGGTAGATCCATTGCAGCGCTGAGTCGTATACATCGCCGACCATGCCGATGAACAGCGTCTGGCGGATCACCATGTCCAGCAGGAGAAGTCCGTAACTGATGACGACCATGAATGCGACGATGATCAGTGAGGTCCCTGCCGCGAACGGAACCGACATCGGCGAGAAGGCCGACGAGGTCACATCCGCCGTCAGATCGACTAGTCGCGTCCCGTAGCGGTCGGTGATGTCGATGAAGTCGATCAAGGGATTGCTCACGGCCTCAGCCCCCTATTCCGGTGGTCTGAGCTGCTGACAGCTCCTCGGCGCGAATCATCTTCGATGCGCGGGTGTCTGCGAACTTGGCGGTCGTTGCGGAAGTGAACGGCAGGGTCTGGATGCGGGCGATCGCTTTGCCGTCGTTGTACCAACCCTCGCCCTCACGACCTGGAATCGTGCCGCGTTCGTCGGGCAGAGACGGTGACGTGTCGGTCCGCATCCTCCGGATCAGCCCCGGAGTCGGAGGTATGTCGGCCCACCCGAAGGCCTCGACGATGTTGTGCTGTGTTTGCTGCTTGAGTACGAGTTTTCGATTGATGAGGCCGTAGTTCTCGTCGTCGAAGTGGCTCGCTGCCTGGGATCCGAACAGGCCGATGTTGCCTTCCTTGCGGCCGCTGACCCCTGGAGCCCTGACAAGATCCTCCACCACTCTCGATCCCTTGGTGAAGCTCATCTCGTCTCCCGCGAAAACGCACAGGCCCCGGATCCGCGCGTAGTCGTAGGCAGTGATTCGGGCAATCAGGGTGTAGATCACCTGGGCGTACCGCTTCTCCGGCGAGAGGTCTTCTGTCAGTTCGCCGCGGTGCAGTTGCAGTCCGTTCGTCCGGAAGATCACGGACCGCACCTCCTGCGAGCGGACGAAGGCGGGCAACACGTCGACGGTTCCGGCATTGTTCACGGGATCGAACAGCGCGCGTGCATACCGTTGACCAGCCCAGTACTGCATTTTGCTTCGCAAGTTGTCCATGACCTCACCTGGCTTGTCCGCCAGGTATGCCATGACGTCGCGAGAGGAGTTGATACCGCGCAGCTCGCGTGACTTCGGTGACGTGATTTCTGAGAGCACATTCGTCATCGGGTCGTCGTGGCGGATGCCGAACAGGTTGCACATGGTCTCGAGGTAGACCTGGTGCGCCGTCGTCAGATCGTCGCTGAACACTTTCAGCGGGCACAGCGACCTAATCGGTTCCTTGATCCGCAGGACCTGGGCTCCGGCCAGCTGCGTGGCGAACACTTCGTACTCTCCGTGCGGCGAATGATCGATGATCGTCGTCGGGCACTGGAGGTCGCTGAACCACTCGAGTAGGACCTTGATGATGTAGGACTTTCCTCCGCCCTGCGCTCCGGTGATCGCCATGGAACCGTTGCCGTCCTCGGTCGCGTTGAGGAAGTCCTGGTGCACGATCTGCCCGAGTGCGTTCTCTTTGTTGATGGCAATCGGGATCCCGACCGCGTCTCCGATTTCGGTGCGTCGCACAGGCATGCATGCCGAGAAGCTTCGGACGGTGGTCAGCTGTTGTAGGTCCTCTGCCAGTCTGGACCGGGTCGAGCCGGGCATCATCTGCTCGAGCAGATCGAACTGTCCACCTACAGGGAAGGTGACTTTGAATTCGTTGCTCTCGAACTTGTTTCGGATTGCGTCGATGGCCGTCCGGAGAACTTTGGGGTTCGCGTCGGCGAAGGCGAAGATCGCTGCGACCTTCATTCCTCTCGGCCCCGCCTCCTTACGGACTGCCGATCGCAGAGCGCCGAGCTCTGCGTGACGATCGTCGTACCCTTCGTCGTCGAATTCGTCCTGCGAGTTCGCGGTCTTTTCCTGGCCCAGTACCTTTTTGAAGCTCTTCGCGTGTGCGGGCGCGAGTTCTTTCTGTGTGAAGCTCAGGCGCAGAGCGAAATCTGCGTCCACCCCGAGATCCTGGTCCACCAGATAGGTGAAGGTGTTGATCGTGTCGGTGTCCTTGACCGGGTACTCCTCGATTCCCATGAGGGTCTGGTATGCGGCCGGACCATCGGGAAGGGTGTCGGTTCGCTGCTCGGGCGAGTACACGGCCAGCGCCTGGCCGAACTTCAAGGATCGGTAGTTCGCTCGGAACTGGCCGAGCCTGCTCGCGCGAACCTTGGGTACATCGCCGTTCTCGACCGCGTCGAGAAACTGGTCGACGACGATGTCGGCGTCGGCGGTCTTGTTGATCATGACCGCGGAGAACCCCTTGGCGTTGAACGACCTCCGCTGCGGGCCCTTCGGCATGCACGGCACCTCCAGACCCCGCAATCGCATCCGGTCGTGCAGCCAGGACAGGTGGTCCGGGGTGGTGCGCACAGGCTCGAACGACGCGGGGATCCGCCCTACGATCTCGGCATCGCGTTTGCGAATGTCGTTCCAGTCCAGACCCTTCAGTGGGTCCAGTCCTCCAGCCTTCGACAGTGCGCCCTTGCCGGGCGTGACCCCTCCGGTCGGCAGCTTCACCGACATGACATACACACGCCGGTACTCCTGATGACCGTGAAGCCGCTTCTGGTGAAACGCCGACACGTGAGCGAATAGCTTCGGGTACTGCTCTGGGGTGACCTTCTTGATTCCCTGGAAGATTCGCGACGCGATCTCATCAGGATGGACGCGAACCTTCACCCCGGTGATCAGTACATCGTTGGTATCCACTTCCGACAGTGCCTGAAAGAGCATCTCGTTCTGCTTCTGCCCTGCCGCGATCGTCGACGTGTCGTACGGATTGACGTTGATTCCGCGCAGCACGTAATTCGCCCAGACCGATCCGTCCGTCGCGACAACGATGTTGTGCTCGGCAGCGGCCAGTGGAATCAAGTAGTTGCCCATGTCGTTCCCCGTCAATCTGTTGCGCGTCGTGTGTCGATGATGTCCGGACGATGTGTTGCTGATCTGCCGTTCAGGTGTTGCGGTACACGGGCCCACTGGCCTGGTCGGGTGTCGAGAAGTTGGTGTAGAGAGGCGATTTCGCGGAACCGAACAGGAGCCGTATCTGTGTCGTCTCGCGCAGCCGTCCCATGTTGTTCATCTGCAGAACCGTCTTGAGGATGAGCCCGAACGCGATCAGTCCGGTGATCACGATGGTCACCGCAACGACTGTCATGAACACTCCCCCGATGTTCCCTGCGAGTGCGGCGAGTGTGATCGTCACCAGGAAGACCACCATCAGCGCTGTCATGCTCGGTATTTGAAAGCGGGTGTCGCCGATGCGCCACTCGACTCCGACCCGACTGACGTGGTTGAAGACGCGAAATTTCTGCATTTACTTTCTCGCACTTTCCTTTTGCAACGGCAGCGCTCAGGATCTGAGGCTCGAGAAGACCGACTTGATGATGTCGCCGATCCACGAGCCGAAGAACTGATACACGGCAAGGAGTCCGACGAAGATGCCGTAATTCATCAAGACGTTGAGGTAGTCCTTGGAACTCTGTTCGGTGTCGGCGGATTTGGCATCGCTTCCACTCCTCTTGAAGACCTGAAAGAGCTGATACGCCGCCAGCACGCTGCCGAAAGCGACCAAAAGCACCACGATTGCGGTCGACAGTTGCCCTAGGGCGGATCCTCCGTCGTTGGTGTTCATCTGTGTTCGTTCCTCTCGGTCTGGCTCGCTGTGACGCGTGTCGAGTTCGTTCGTGGTCGTCGTGTCGTGGAAGTGTGCGAGCGCCTGACCGCGGCATATCTGCGGCGGCGGTCAGGCGTGCCCTGCGTCATGCCGGTACAGCCCGGTGTCATCTGGTACGCCTGAGCCCTCATCCCAACTCCCTCAGTTGTCGGACGACGGACGTGCACGTGCCCGCGTACCAGTACGCCGAGACGACGCTGAGCGTCGACGTGAGTACAGCGAGGATCAGAAATGCGGGTGTTGTTGCGGTCGAGGCCGTCTGACGGGCGTACTCCGCACCGAGGAGTGCTGCTGCGATCGCCGACAGGAGGAGCGAAGTGGCACCTGCTGCTCCGGCGTTGCCCGCCACGCGTGGGTCGATACCCAACCGCACCACTCTCCGTCGACCGGCGAGCAGCTTGGACGCAGCGATGGCCCATGCCGATACCGCCGAGCTTATGAGAAGTATCGCCGTCGTAACCCAGGTGATATCGGTCATCGTCTTCCGTCCATCGCGACGCCGTTACCGCGGAACGGCATATCTGCCGGTTGGCTGGTTTCCGATCCGTTGAACACAGCGATGAGACTAGCACCATAACGGTCTTTTGGGCGAGGCGATAACCGATAGTAATACGCGGTATTGAGAGGCTAATAGTTCTGTGTAGAGACAGGTTGTGGAAAAACCCGTCACAGCCCACCGCCTCGAACTCGCGGAACGCGCCCGTGCGCGACCTCCAACTGGAACCCGATAGCCCCTCCTCGGTGCACTGCTCGCCACCTCCAGCGCTGCCTTCGCCTGGAGCTCCGAGAGCTGGGCATTCACGCATTTCGGGACGCCGCGAGCTGGCGCGAAACCCCGATGACCTGGGCTCCGATCCAGGGCATCCGTGCATTGTTCATGCCCTCCAGCGCGTCCTCCGCGATGAGCGCAAGCGAGGGCACAGACATACCGGGTGTTTCCTGCACGGCAGACGGCGCTGAACGATGTTGTTTCCGTGGCATAACATGCGGTGTTTCAGATGTTTTCCGATACGCTGTTGCGCATGCGGGTGTACATATCCAAACCCAAGGGTTACGCGACCAATTTGCCTGAGCAACTCAGGCGTGTGGTGAAGCTGTATCGCAAAGGCGTGATCGACGACAACTCGAAGGTGTGGATCAACGCCAACGTCGTGTCGCCGATCTTTTGGATACTCGGTGACCGGGCCACCTGCATCTACTGGTATTCGGCACCGACCTCTGGTTTCGTGCGCCTCACCCAGGATCGACTCAGGTGGGCACCTACGTTCGACGAGACCGGAAAGTCGCCGATGATCGACTTCAGCCCGACGTCGATTCCCGTTCTCGACTCCGATGCCCGTCTGACTTTTGTCGTCGACCACAACTACGTCGGGTCCGGCGCATCCGGGGTTGGTGTCGTGGAGAATTCGACATCACAGAAGGTCGTCGGCGGGTACTACGAGGGCTCTGACATTGCGGTTATCGATCTGGCCAACTACGACCGGACTTATCTGCCCGCGCGTAATCCGTCACGGATCGACTATGACGACGGCCTGGCGAAGTACTCCGGGATGCGACTGCTCGCCGCCGGAATGGGCAAGCAGGACAAGGCCGACCTCCTCGACAGTGTCGAAGAGTTCGGCTACGACTTCGACCCCGGCACCCTCGACCACCTCGTGAAGGCCGTCGATTCGTTCGACGTTGCAGCTCAGTTCGCCGTCGAGGCCATCTACGGTGACTCGACGCAGCAGTAACGGACGTCAGGATGCCGGGCAGGAACCCAGAACGCGGTTCATCGCGTCCTTCTCTGCCGCAGTGACCCACAGCCGGTAAGCGGCTTTCACCTCGATCTGGCGGCTGACGTACTCGCACCAATAGCCGCGGTTGGGCGGCAACCATGTCGCAGCGTCGCCGTCTCCTTTGGCCGAATTGGTAGGGCCGTCGACGGGCACGAGGTTCCGCGGGTCGTTGGCCAAGTTGCGCCGCTCGTCCGGGGACAGTTGTTGTGCGCCTTTCTGCCATGCGTCCGACAGAGCGACGATGTGGTCGATCTGAACGGCGCTCGAAGTCTGTTGTCCACGAACGAAATCGATGGTCGATCCGGTGTACGGATCAGTCAGGGTACCGGAGAGGACCACGCAGTCTCTCGTGCCGGTTTTGTACACCACATTCACGAGATTCGCTGTGAGAATGTCGTTTCGGGTTATCTCTAGCGCCGCATCAGGATGAAGGCACGGTAGGCACGGCGTGTCGGTCGCCCTGTCCCTCATGGTTATCTAATAGCGTCTATGTCACAGGTGGGACAGCCATAGGAGTGGCGAT
>NZ_JAHFVG010000078.1 GCF_023264675.1 Rhodococcus sp. (in: high G+C Gram-positive bacteria) | reverse complement strand
ACGATCCCGATGCTTGCCGCCGCGTATCCGCTGCCTTCGGCTCCGCCGCCGTGCATGGGCTTGTCCTGCAGACCTTCCCGTCGTGCACCACATCCGCGCAGCACGAGCGCCTCCAACGATTCGCCGTAGCGTCGACTGAACGTCGCACCCTGACTCTGACCGTGATCGGAGAGCACCACCAACTCGTAGTGGCGTTCGCAACTGCGAGCGACCGCATCGATCATGGCGATTTCTGCGTCCAATTTCCGTAGTACCGCGAGAGTTTCGGCGCGTTCTATCCCTGAATGATGAGAGACCTCGTCGTAGCCGACGAGATCCGCGTAGACGATGGATCGTCCGTGCACCATGTCCCCGATCACCGACGCCACGACGACGTCGGTCTCGACGACGGTAGTGAAGCCTCTGATCACTGGGTATATCCCGCCCCGCGGCACTCTCGGCTCGAAACCTCGGAGCCGAGTACCGATCGACTGCCGCACTTCTCGAACGATCTCGGCCACGAACCGCACCGTGGTGCGGATCGTGTTGGCGGGATCGATGAAGTATGCGGAGTACCCGGTGCCACCGCCTCCGAGTCTCGCACCGTTCATCCGACTGACGACAAGCACATTGTCGGCCGCGCCGCCGGTGAACAGGTTCCCGCGGCTCGCACCGTCGTCGGAAAGCAACCCGGGGAGATGCGAGCGTTCGCGTTCGCGCTCGGCGTTGGACGCGGGATCACTGAAGACGGCCACGGTGCCGGTCGACTTGTCCAACCAGCGAAACGCAGGAACGTTGTGATTGCTTCCGTACAGGATTCCCAGCTGACTGGCGCCGGTCTGACTGCTCCAGTCGGTGCGCCAGGGAACTATCGTGTGATTGCCCGAATGGATGAGACCGGCGAGCGTCGGGGCGACTCCCGACGCCATGGCACGCACGAGGACGTCGTGGCCCAGGCCGTCGAGCTGGATACATACCAGTCCCGGTGAATCGAATTGTGCGGCCGCGTGCCCACGAGCATTCCGATGTCGTCGGACAACCATCGTGCGATACGTGCTGTCGCGGCGCGCAGCCAGTGCGCCTGACACCACGGATGTGGTGGTCGAGAGAATCAGTGCCAAAATCGTGGTGTCGAGCGGGCCGTCGAACTGTGCGACCGGAACGAGGGTGACACTGAGCAGCATCAGGAGCCAACTCGCGAAGAACACCCCGACGAACAGCAGTGCTGGGCCCACCCACATCATCGCTCGTAGAAACAGGGGCCAGAGCACCGCATTGAGTGCGCCGAACACGACAGCCAGGATCAAGGCGCTGGGAATATTCCCCAGAAATGTTGCGGAGTCGATCCGAGTGAGCCGAAACCCCGGCAGAAT
This sequence comes from Rhodococcus sp. (in: high G+C Gram-positive bacteria), assembly GCF_023264675.1. Taxonomy (GTDB): domain Bacteria; phylum Actinomycetota; class Actinomycetes; order Mycobacteriales; family Mycobacteriaceae; genus Rhodococcoides. Next base: position 17,367 of record NZ_JAHFVG010000078.1, on the reverse strand, counting down.
CAGATCGGCAAGTACGAGGACAACGGCTGAGATCAGAGTGAGAACGACGTAGTCGATCCCCGACCGCACTCTCATGCCAACTCCCCTGTCATGCCAACTCCCCTGTCATGCCAACTCCCCTGTCACGCCGACTCCCCTGTCATGCCGACTCCCAGTCGAGACAACGATCTGCTCGGTACATCCTTCTTGCCTCGCCGACGCGGTGCGACCGAGCACGCCGCACTACTCGGAGCGTTCGCACCGGAGAAGTGCACGATTTCTGGAATGGTAGACCGCGTGGCCCCCGGCCGAAGTGAACCCAGCGCGAAGTCCGCTCCCCCACGCATCCACACCTCATGCTCCCCGACGTCGGTGACGTGGTGGGGTCATGCCACCGTGGGGATCCATCTTGGAGGACGCACCGTCCTCACCGACCCCATCCTGACCGCAGCAGTAGGTCACCTCGTCCGCAGACGCGGCGCGGCCCCGTCCATCGCCGCTCGGTCGCCCGATGCGGTCGTGCTCTCACACCTTCATGCCGACCACACTCACCTACCGTCGCTGGCCTTGCTGGATCGCGCCGTGCCGATTGTCCTTCCCCTGGGAGCCCCACGGGAGCTGAGTGGACTTCGGCGCCTCCCCAACCCGCTGGTGGAGATCGCGCCGGGCGAGACGATGTCCGTTGCGGGGCTCACCGTCACCGCGGTCCCGGCCGAGCACGACGGCCGCCGGTGGCGATTCGGCCGAGCGTCGGTGCCCGCAGTGGGCTATGTCCTCGCCGCACCGCTCCCGGCCGAGGGCGTTCCGTCCTCGTCGGTCTACTTCGCCGGCGACACAGCACTGTTCGATGCGATGAGCGCATGCGTGCCCTCGTGCGATGTCGCCCTCCTACCCGTCGGAGGCTGGGGACCCACGCTCGGCGAAGGACACATGACGCCTCACGACGCCGCGATCGCTGCCGTAGCGGTGAAGGCTCGCTGGTCGGTTCCGATTCATTACGGAACACTGTGGCCACGCGGCGCGAGTCGAGTTCGGCCTGCACTGTTTCACGAGCCCGGAAGAGAATTTCTGGCCGAGTGCAGCGCGATCGGCCAGGACGCGAAGGTGCTCGAGCCAGGCGAGTCCTGGACGGTACCGCCCCTCTGACGGATGCTGCCGGGTCAGGGCAACCGGATCTGGGCAACCCGAACCGTCAGCGAAGCCTCTCGGCATCTTTGGCGCGGGAGACCAGATCAGCGCACAACCGGGCGAGCTCATCGGCATCGGCGCCTTCGGTCACGGCCGTCGCCACGTCTTCGGCAGCGCACCGCACCTCGAACGTTCGATCGATGAGTGCGGACGCCTCTTCCGACGACAGCACGATCGCGTCCTCGGGAATCGAGGTGCCTTTGACCGCGCTCCGGTGCTCGTAGGCCCGCTGCCTGCAGGATTGTCGGCAGTAGCGACGACGTCGACCCATCCCGGAGTCGGCGACCTCACGTCCGCACCATGCGCAGGCGTGGACTCGACGCGACTTCACTGACATGGTTCCGAGCCTACGTCGGCGTCACGGTAGAATGCGACGAGCGTGTGCGCGGAGCGATCCGTGTCGCCGGGTCGAAACGGGAACGATTCGACCCGAACAAGCGTTGAGTCAGCTGTGAGGCGAGTGAGTCGAGTGCAGCTCGCGTGAGATGTGTGCGCGCCGCACGGTAGCGGAACTCGAGGGGTGACCCCCTGGCCGCGCACGAATATGCACTATCGAGGGAGAGGATTTCACAATGGCAGATCGCGTACTACGGGGCAGCCGACTCGGTGCCGTCAGCTACGAAACCGATCGCGACCACGATTTGGCGCCTCGCCGAGTCGCGCGTTACCGCTGCGACAACGGTGAAGAGTTCGACATTCCGTTCGCGGACGACGCCGAAATCCCCGGCACCTGGGCGTGCCGCAACGGGCTGGAGGGTTCGCTCATCGAGGGCACAGCTCCCGAGGCGAAGAAGGTCAAGCCTCCTCGCACCCACTGGGACATGCTGCTGGAGCGTCGTTCGGTGGAGGAACTAGAGGAACTGCTCAAAGAGCGGATGGATTTGTTGAAGGTCAAGCGCCGGGGCGCTTGATCGGCCGACGGACTCGCAACTGCGCCTGGTGATTGCAAAACAATCGCCAGGCGCAGTTTTTTATGCATTCGATAAATCACCGGTTTGTTTCGAGCGAAGTGCGGCTTCGATCCGGAAACAAATGCATTCCTACCCAGCTTTCGGGGTGCCACCCGGAGAGCAAAATGCAATTATTGTGAACTGGTTCGATCGATCTATGAGGTAACACAAAGTGCCGGAGATGCGATTTATCTTCAAGCATCGACGGGCATCGACGCAGCATCCGACTGCGAGACGAGGGGGCATCTACACGTGACCGAAGAATCGGACGCTCGTTTGACTCCGCTGCGCCGGGAACTCGACGAAATCGACGGGCGTTTACGCGAGGCGGTTCGCGACCGGATCGATGTGTGTTCTCGCGTCGCCCTCGTGAAGCGCGAATTCGACATTCCGATGATGCAACCAGGCCGAGTAGGCCTCGTTCAGGAGCGGGCACGTGAATTTGCACGCGCGCACGGACTTTCCGAAGACTTTCTGACCGGCATCTATGACCTGCTCATCGCTGAGGCGTGCCGCGTCGAGGATCTCATCATCGATTCCGATTCCGCCGTCGGCGATCGCAGGTAGGAGACCGACCATGGCTGTACGTACATTGCTGATCGACAACTACGACTCGTTCACCTACAACCTCTACAGCCTGTTGACCGAAGTCAATGGCATCGAGCCCGTTGTTGTCAGGAACGACGTCGACTGGGACTCGTTGGATCTGCGAGCGTTCGACAATATCGTGGTCTCACCGGGCCCTGGACGGCCCACGACGCCCCACGATCTGGGAATCAGTGCGCGCGCGATCACCGATACGGACCTACCGATTCTGGGGGTGTGCCTCGGCCACCAGGCACTGTGCCAACTGCTCGGTGGCACAGTGGATCTTGCTCCGGTCCCGATGCACGGTCGTATCTCCGAGATCGAGCACACCGGGGTCGACCTGTTCGCCGGAATTCCTTCTCCGTACTCCGTGGTTCGCTATCACTCACTCACCGCGATTGCACTGCCCGACGAGTTGGAGCCGTGCGCGTGGACGGACGACGGTCTCGTCATGGCCGTCCGTCATCGCAGCAGACCCATGTGGGGGGTGCAGTTCCATCCTGAGTCGATCAGCACCGAGTACGGCCGCGAACTTCTGGCCAACTTTCGTGACCTGACCGCGGCCGTCGGCGCCTCCACTGCTACTCCAGCGCGATCCCCGTATTCCATCGAAACACGGTCGATGGAAGGGAAATTCGACACCGCGCAGGTCTTCGACGCGTTGTTCGCCTCCGGCCCGAACAGCTTTTGGCTCGACGGTACGGCAGCGGTGGAGCCGAATTCCCGTTTCACCATCATGGGTGATTGCTCGGGACCGTTGGCGGAGTACGTCACCTACCGCGTCGCCGAACACCGCGTGGACGTACGTCGATCCGATGGAACAATCGACTCGGTCGATTCGACGTTCTTCGACTATCTCGATCGTGAACTGAAGGTACGGGCCACTCCCCCGCGCCACGACCTTCCGTTCGCATTCGCGCTCGGCTATGTGGGGTATCTCGGCTACGAGTTGAAGGCAGATGTCGGCGGACAGTTGGTGCACACCGCGCCGACTCCTGATGCATCGATGGTGTTCACCGATCGCGCGCTGGTGTTCGATCACGAAGCCGACACTGTCTACGCGATGGCTCTCGTGCTCGACCACGCCGATCGAGCAACGGCGGACTGGTTCGACTCGACGTTCGCCGTTCTCGCGACTCTGGCGGAAGGGTCTCACACGTCCCGAGCCGTCCAACGTCCCTTGGTGGCCCCTAAATTCGAGGATGCCCCGCCGCTGCGTCACGATCGCGAGAAATATCTTTACCTGATCGAGCAATGTCTGGCCGAGATCCGATCCGGGGAGACGTACGAGGTCTGCCTGACCAACACTGCCACCTTCCCCGGGCCGATCGACGCGTTGGCAACGTATTCCTATCTGCGAGAGATCAATCCGACCCCGTACAGTGCGTTTCTCGATTTCGACGATCTGTCGGTCTCGAGCGCGTCGCCCGAGAGGTTCCTCCGAATCGACGCCGACCGAATAGTTGAGTCGAAGCCGATCAAAGGAACCCGACCGCGTGGCAAGACAGACGAAGAAGACGCGATGTTGCGCGCGGATCTGGTCGGAAACGAGAAGGACAAAGCCGAAAATCTGATGATCGTGGATCTCGTGCGAAACGATCTGGCCCGCGTCTGTGTACCCGGTTCGATACATGTGCCCAAGTTGTTCGACGTCGAGACCTATGCTCCAGTGCATCAACTGGTCTCGACCGTTCGAGGCAGACTTCGCGACGACGCATCGGCTGTGGACTGCGTCAGTGCTGCGTTTCCCGGGGGTTCCATGACCGGTGCTCCGAAAATCCGGACGATGGCCATCATCGACAAGCTCGAAGACGGTCCTCGTGGGGTCTATTCAGGGGCGATCGGATATTTCTCGCTCACCGGTACGGCAGACTTCTCGATCGTCATTCGCACCATTGTCTCGACCGAACACGACGTCACCTTCGGAGTCGGGGGCGCGATCGTCGCGCTGTCGGACCCCGAAGAAGAGTTCGAGGAAACCATGGTCAAAGCGGTCTCCATGAGGAGAGCGCTGGCACGCCCCACATCTTGACGCGGTAGGCGGCGACGCCGACAAGTAAGGGCGGGAAGACGCACTGCGTCTTCCCGCCCTTACTTGCGAACCTGGGTGATTGTCAGGGAGTGGTGAAGTACTCGAATACTGCAGGCTGAACATTTGGATTGGCGTTGACCGTACCGATGATCGTGCCTGCCACTACTCCGATTGCGGTACCGATTATGCAGCCGGCGATGAAATTGGGGAAAATCGACACACAGCCGATGGCAAACCCGAGCCCGGCTCCTACTGCAGTGCCTACCGCGCCGCCGCTGGTGTACCCGATGACGATCTGATTGATCATGTTGTCGAACGCGGCCTGCTTGCTGACCGGTCCTGCTACCTCGTTGACCAGAGCCGCGGGCTGAGGCGTCAGCAACAACTGGCGGTCACCTTGGAGCACCGGTGCAATGGAATACGTCGCGCCATTGACGGAATACGTCAGCGGCAGGCTCGCCAGGACCGTTCCGGAATCCCCCACGACACTCACCGTGTCGGTCGCGCTCTCGATACGGAAGGCACCCGCGTCGAGCACTGTGCTGACGGCACCTTCGGTGGTGACAGCCGTTTCGTAGCCGATCGACTCGGTCGGGTCCGCATGTGCGGTACCGGCCCCCACCGCAATCGTCACCGAAGTGGCAGCCAACACCGAAACCGCCATTGTCGTCACTGACTTCATTTTCTTCACAGGCATCCCCAGACCGTTGTCGGACGAACTATTCGCGTGTTGATGGTATTACTCCCACACCGATTTCAGTAGACGTAGGCGTGATCAATTACCCAGATACTCTTCCAAGGCTGTACCGATTTCCATCAGCACCTCGGGTTCGATCATTTGATTGTGAGCGCAGTCGATAGTTCTCACATCGACTTTTCCGGTAACAAATGCGTTCCATTGCCTCGGGTCGCGCTCGACTCCATCGCCCGCTCCCTGCTCGGCGGCGAAGAAGAGGACGTCGCCGTCGTACATTTCCGGTTCGAAACTGCTCATGATCGAGGTCGAATTCGCAAACCCGTCATTGATGCGTTCGAGGTGTGCCGGCGTCAAACCGGTTTCCTGGCCGAAGGACTGATTCAACAATTCGACGGCTCCTTCGTAGGTGAGTGGCGAGTCCGATTCCTCTCGTGCGACCTCGATACCCAAGCCGGCGAGCAATTCCTCCACGCTGAGCCTGCCATCGGGAGCCGATCCGTCGCCCTCGACGTAGCTGTCCATGATCGTGACCGACTCGACTCCTGCACCTCCACGGCGCAGTTCGACTGCGACGGCATGGGCGATCGCTCCGCCCAGAGACCATCCGAGCAGGTTGTACGGCCCGTCGGGCTGGACCCGGCGGATCTCGGTCGCATACCGATATGCCAGCGATCGAATCGAGTCGAACGACCCGCCCTCGGAGATGGTCGGCAGCTGAAGGCCGTACACGGGGCGCTCGTCTGCGAGGTGACGAACGATTCCCGCGTACCCCCACGACAGCCCGATTCCCGGGTGGATGCAGAACAACGGAGTTCCGGTTCCCTGTGCGCGCAGCGGAATCACGACGCCGAATGCGCTGTCCAAGCCGGCGGCGGCTTCGGCGGGTCCGCCCTCGATTCGCGCCGCGAGTCCACCGGCAGTCGGGTCGAGGAACAGAGACTGGAGCGGCACACGGACGCCTGTCGCTGCCTCCAGGGCCGGCACAACTCGCGTTGCCACCAGCGACGTACCGCCGAGTTCGAAGAAATTGTCGTCCAGTCCGATCCGTTCGACTCCGAGAATCTCGGCGAACACACCCACCACGGCATGCTCGGTTGCGCTCGCCGGCGCGCGGTACGGAACCGTGCTGACCGTGAGCTCGGGCACCGGCAGCGCTCGACGATCGAGCTTGCCGACCGGGGTCAGGGGAATCTCGTCGAGCACGACGATCGAGGTGGGCACCATGTGCCGCGGAAGTACCGTCGCGACATGATCGGTCAGTTCGCTCGTGCTGACCGAGTATCCCTCGCCGACACGTACGTACGACACGAGCACCGTATCTCCCGACGGTGCGAGATGACCTATCGTCGCAGCGAAATTCAGAGCCGGGTGTTCGGTGAGAACGGAGTCGATCTCGCCGAGCTCGATGCGGAAGCCGCGCACCTTCACCTGGAAGTCGCTGCGCCCGACGAACTCGATCGTCCGATCGGGCGTCCACCGCACGACGTCTCCGGTGCGGTACATACGCTCACCTGGCTCACCGAGTGGGTCCGCGACGAATCGCTCGGCGGTGAGGCCGAACCGATCCACGTAGCCCCGCGCCGTGCCCGGGCCTGCAATGTACAACTCGCCCGGTACTCCGGCCGGCACCGGACGAAGCCTGGAATCGAGTACCAGGAAGCGGAATCCGATTGCGGGACTTCCGACGTCGATGATCTTGCCCGGCAGCAGTGGACCGCCGACGCTGGCCTGAATCGTGGTCTCCGTCGGACCGTATCCGTTGAACATCATGCGGCCCTTGGCCCACCGCGCGACGAGTTCCGGCGTGCAGGCTTCACCGCCGACGGCGAGGACCTCGACGTCCTGCAGACGATCACCGTCGATGGACGACAGCGCAGCCGGGGTCAGGAACGCGTGCGTGACATGGGCGCGCTCGAGGAGATCTGCGAGTTCGTCGCCGCCGAAGATACCTGGAGGTACGACGACCACCGTGGCACCGACTCCGAATGCCATGGTCAGCTCGTAGACCGAGGCATCGAAACTAGGGGACGCGATGTGCGAGATCCTCGAATCGATCCGCGGATGGAATCGAAGGGTGACCTCGTCCTCCAGATTCGACAACCCACGATGACGCACGGCGACGCCCTTGGGCCTACCTGTCGAACCTGACGTGTAGATGAGGTAGGCAGGATTGTCCAAGTGCAGATCGGCAGTCCGATCCGCGTTGGTCACCGCTCGCGTCGGATACCGCATGATGTCCGACGCGAACTCCGGGTCGTCGACGACAAGCCAGGTCACCGTGTCGGGCAGAGCTTCCCGGTGAGCCGCGATGGTCAGGCCGATGGGCGCCTGCGAATCGTCGAGCATGTGGGCGATGCGATCGGAAGGGTAGTTCGGATCCACCGGGAGGAACGCTGCACCGGTCTTTGCCACGGCCCAGATCGAGAGTATCGACTCGACCGAACGCGGAAGTGCCAGTGCTACGAACGTTTCCGGTCCGACACCGAAGTCGATCAGCAGACGTGCGATGCGAGTGGACCACTCGTCGAGATCGCGGTATGTCAATGCGATGTCGCCGTACTCGACGGCTGTCCCGTCCGGGTTGGCAGCTGCAGCGTGGTGCAGTATCTCCGGCCAGGTACGCGGCTGGCGTCCGTCGATCCCGCGAGACGGGGCCAGCATGGGCCGCTCGGCAACTCCGAGGATATCGATGTCGCCGACCGGTGATGTCGGGTCGGACACCACGGCGTCGAGTATCCGCACGAACCGATCCGCGAACGACTGCACGGTCGCTGCGTCGAACAGCGATGTTGCGTAATCGACCGCTCCGGAGATTCCCGACGGTTCGCCGGTCGCGCCGAAGTTCTCCGACAACAACAATTGCAGGTCCTGCTTGGCGACGGGAACGTCGAAGTCGTAACCCTCGACGGTGAGACCGGGCAGTTCCAGCCGAGCGTCGGCGTTGTTCTGGAACGACAGAGCCACCTGCGACAGCGGTGAATACGAGGTGGATCGAACCGGGTTGAGCACCTCGACGACTCTTTCGAAGGGAATTTCGTTGTGCTCGAACGCTTTCAGATCTTCCTCGGCAACACGCGCGAGCAACGAGTCGAACGATTCGGCGCCGTCGATCACCGTCCGCAACACCAGTGTGTTGACGAACATACCGATCAGGTCGTCCAGCGCGGCGTCGCCGCGACCGGCGATCGGTGTGCTGATCGCAATGTCATCGGTGCCGCTGAGTCGTGCCAGGGTAGCGGCGAATGCACCGTGCACGACCATGAACATGGTGGCGCGCGACGTCCGGGCGAAATCGGCGATGCGCCCGTGGAGATCTGCGCCGATATCGAAGGTGATCCGGCCGCCGTGGAAATTCTGCGCCGTCGGGCGCTGACGGTCGGTCGGAAGCGGCAGGAGATCCGGGACTCCCCGCAGCGCGGTGCGCCAGTACTCCAGCTGCGTGCCCGCGACACTGGAAGGATCGCTTTCCTCGCCCAACACATCTCGTTGCCACAGCGTGTAGTCGGCGTACTGGACTGCAAGAGGTTCCCACGCCGGCGCGTCCTGGTTGGTCCGCGCGGAGTAGGCGACCATCACATCACGCGCCAGCGGCGCCATCGAGGCGCCGTCCGCTGCGATGTGGTGAACGACCACCGCGAGAACATGGGTCGTCTCGGGCTGCGATTCGATCCGGTACACAGCGAGGCGAATCGGAATCTCGGACGTGACGTCGAAGCCTCGGCCGGCAAAGGACCCGATCGAATCCGGCAACGAGCTTTCTTCGACCACCGTGATGTCGAATTCGGGCAGTACGTCCATCGCCGGGTGGATCAGCTGCTCCGGTGCGTCGCCGATCGACGGGAACGTCGTTCGCAGCGACTCGTGACGGGCAAGCAGATCTGCCACCGCCGCCCTGAGTGCTGCGACGTCGAGAGTTCCGGTCAGCTTGACCACCAGTGGGACGTTGTAGGCAGGCGACGACGGATCGAACCTGTTGATGAACCACATCCGCTGCTGAGCGAGTGAGAGCGGAATGGTCTCGGGCCGTTCGACCGCCTGCAAAACCGGTCGCCGCGATCCTGCCGCACTTCCGGAGGCCAGCGCCGCCAGGGCTGCGACTGTGGGCGACTCGAATATGGCCCGCACTCCGAGAGTTGTCCCGAGCGCAGCATTCACCCGTGCGATGACTCGGGTGGCCGAGAGTGAGTCGCCACCGCGATCGAAAAAGTTGTCGAGAGCACCGATCCGGTCCACGCCGAGAGTGTCGGCGAAGACATCGGCCACGGTGGTCTCGACCGCGGAACGCGGAGCAATGTATTCACTTGCGGCGGAGGTGAACTCGGGCGTAGGCAGCGCCCGGCGATCGAGCTTTCCGACAGGAGTCAGCGGGATCGTGTTCAGTTGAACGATGATCGAAGGCACCATGTGCCCCGGCAGCCTGGCAGCCGCATGCGCCGTCAAATCGGCGTGGTCGAGCTCGCGGTCCACCACGGTCGCACGCACATAGGCAACCAGAACTGTTGCTCCCAGCGGCGATTCGGTTCCGATCGTGGCGACGAAATCCACGTCGGGATGCGAGGCCAGAACGGCGTCGATCTCACCGAGTTCGATGCGGAAGCCGCGCACCTTGACCTGGAAATCACTTCGACCGACATACTCGACGGTCAATTCGGGAGTCCAGCGCACCACGTCGCCGGTGCGATACATCCGCGAACCGGGCGCACCGAACGGGTCGGCGACGAATCGCTCGGCAGTCAGGCCCGGTCGATCGTGATAGCCACGGGCGAGACCCGCCCCGGCCAAATACAGCTCACCTCGAACACCGACAGGAACAGGGCACAAACGTCCGTCGAGCACAACTTGATGGACTGCCCGGATCGGTCCGCCGATGGTCAACGAGGAGCCGACCTCGAGGGGATCGCTGATGTTCGACATGATCGTCGCCTCGGTCGGACCGTAACCGTTGTAGAGACTGCGACCCGTCGCCCACTTGGAGACCAGTTCGGCAGGAACTGCTTCACCACCGACGACGACGTGCTGGAAGGTTTCGAGTCCGCTCGGATCGACCGACGCAAGCGCCGACGGCGTGATGAACGCGTGAGTGACCTTCTCGCCGGCCAGTATGTCGTGCAACTCCTCGCCACCGTAGACCGTCGGCGGGACGATGATCATCGTCGCGCCGGACCCGAAGGCCAGCAGATACTCGAGGACGGACGCGTCGAAGCTCGGTGACGACACATGCAGAGTTCGGGCGTCGGGTGTGATGTCGTAACGCTCGGCCTGCTCGTTCGCGAAGTTCTCCAAGCCCGAGTGCGTCACGACGACGCCCTTCGGCAGTCCGGTCGAACCGGAGGTGTAGATGGCATACGCAGTGCTCGACAGATCGAGGCCGCGGACGCGTTCACTCTCGCGGAGAGGCAGCTCCGAGAACTCGGTCAGCTCTGCCGCCACCGAATCGTCGTCCAACACGATCCAGGAACCATCACCGGCGAGCGCGGGAAGTGAATCGGCATGATCTCGGACGGTGATGCCGAAGGCAGCTCCCGAATCCGTGACCATGTGTTCGATGCGGTCACGAGGGTAGCCCGGGTCGACCGGAACGAACGCAGCTCCGGTCTTCGCGACGGCCCACACCGACACGACCGACTCGATCGAACGCGCAAGACCGAGAGCAACGAACGACTCCGCTGATACGCCGCGGCTCAGCAGCATTCGAGCCAACGAACTCGACCGCCGATCGAGTTCGCCGTAACTCACCGTCAGATCACCGAAACGCAATGCAGTGCGATCGCGAGAGATCGATGCGGCACGCTCGAAGATGTGTGGGAGCAGGACCGTGGATCCGCCGCCTGGTCCGCGCACCGGCGCCAGATCGGAATGCTCGGACTCACTCAGCAATTCCACCCGAGCCAACGGCATCCGATCATCGGAGACGACGGCGTCGAGTACGCGTTCGACACGAGCGATGATGCGCTGAACGTTCTGCTCCGAGAACAGATCCGGAAGATATTTCGCCTTGAGGTGCAAGCGATCGTCGACGGATGCGACCAGAGTCAGCGGGTAATGCGCGGCATCGGTTCCGAGTACATCGGCGACCTTGAGTCCGGCGATGTCCGTGTCCTCGGAGAGCCCGGCGCGATCGACCGGGTACGACTCGAACACCGTCAAGGTATCGAACGACACGCCACTTCCGGCGGCACGCTGAATGTCGGTGAGCCCGAGGTAGTGGTGGTCCAACAGCGATGCTTGCTCTACCTGGATTCGATCGACCAGATCGCCGATCGCCTCGGCCGGATCGAGACTGACTCGCACCGGAAGCGTGTTGATGAAGAGACCGATCATCGATTCGATACCGGGGATCTCCGGCGGGCGACCGGAGACGGTAGCACCGAAGACGACATCGTCGCGGCCGGTGAGTGCCGCGAGCACAACGCCCCACGCACTTTGAACAATCGTGTTCAGTGTCGATCCACGATGAGCTGCCAGATCCCGCAGTGCCGCCGTAGCTTCACGCGAGAGCGACTGTGTGGTCTCGACCGAGGTCGTGGACAACTGACGCCCACGGTCCGCATCGGCCAACAACGTCGGTTCCTCGACACCCGAAAGAGCTCTGATCCACTCGGCCCGTGACGTCTCGGCGTTTCTCTTGTGCATCCAGCTGAGGTAATCGCGGTAGGCAGGAACTCTCGGCAGCATCGAATCGTCGCCCGCCGTCGCATACAGCGTCAGGAGCTCCTTGATGAGTAGAGGCGTCGACCATCCGTCGAGAAGAATGTGGTGATTGGTGAGCAACAGTCGCCATTCACCGTCGGCCTTCGTGATCAAGGTGAAGCGCAGCAATGGTGCTGTATCCAGCGCGAATCGCACGGCGCGGTCCTTGTCGAGGACGGTCTGCAGGGCACCGTCGATGTCGGGCGCACCGCGTAGATCGACCTCCGTCCACGGAACATCGATGCCGGTCTGCACGACCTGTATCGACTCGCCGTTCGAGCCGTGCACGAACGCCGTGCGCAGGTTTGCATGGCGGTCGAGCAGAGTCTGAGCGGCAGCCTTCATCCGCTTACCGTCGACGACACCTCGCAGCTCGAGTCCGAGTTGAACCATGTACGCATCGACCCCGAGGTCGACGTGCTCGTCGACCTCGCCCGCCAAGCGTGCGTGGAACAGAAGACCCGATTGCAGCGGCGACATGGACCACACGTCGTCCAGACCGGGGAACCGGTCTTCGAGGGCCGAGATGGCCCGTTGATCGAGGTCGACGAGATCCAGATCCGACGGGGTGTAACCACCGGACGTCGGGTCTTCGACGTGAGTGGTCAGCGCGGTGAGCGCCGCAACCCACAGTTCGACGAGTCGATCGACCTCCGGCGCCGACAACACACCGGCCGGAAACGCGAAGGTTGCGTCGAGAACCGGTCCGTCCGGCGTCGTGTTCGTGACGGCATTGATGTCCAACAGAGCCGGGACCGGCATGTTCGGATTCTGTGCGTCACCGAGCGTGCTGTCCGACACCGGAATCCACCCGACGTCGTCCATACCCTCGGATGACGCCGTCGCGAATCGACCCAGGTAGTTGAAGCTGACCTGAGGCCGAGCGAATTCGCTGAGTGCGTCGCGGCCGGCATCGGTCAGATACCGCGACATGCCGTATCCGATTCCGTGGTCGGCGATCGCCAGCAATTGCTCCTTGACCGCCTTGATCGCCTCGCCTGCCGACCTGCCTCCTGCCATGGCGTCGTCGATGTCGATGCCGTCCAGCCTCAGACGAACCGGGAAGATGGTGGTGAACCAGCCGAGCGTTCTCGAGAGATCGGCGCCGGGCACCACGCCGTCTTCGCGGCCGTGGCCCTCGAGGCTGACGAGGGCGTCGTCGACGGTCGTGCCGCGTTCCTGCCGCCACGCGATCAGTGCCAGCGCCAGACCTGTGAGCAGCCCGTCGTTGACGTTGCCGTGGAAGGCTTCCGGCACGGTGGTCAGCAACCGCTCGGTGACGGCGACAGGTAGCGAGGTCTTGATGCGTTCGACGGTGGAGTCCACATCGACCGTCGGATCGAGTGCGCGCGTGCCGATCAGCGGATCGCTGCCGGCCAACATAGCCGTCCAGAGCGGGAGCTCGCTCACACGAGTCGCAGCAACGTCGACCAAGCCGGTAGCCCAGCGTCGCATGGAGGTGCCCGTCTCGGCCAGAACCGGTGGCTGACCCGAGACGATCTGGGACCACGCAGTAGCCAAGTCAGGAACCAGAATTCGCCACGACACACCGTCGATGACGAGGTGATGGGCAACCACCAGCAGTCGACCTGCGCCGGAGGGCGCTTCGAACCAGATCATCTGGATCATCCGGCCCGAGGACGGATCGAGGCGGTCGGCGGCGTCGTCCAGCTCGGCCGCGGCCTGCTGTGAGAACGCGCTACCGGACACCGCGTCGACCTCGACGTGCCGCAGAACGTTTGCGGCAGTCACGGTTCCGACGGGTAGCACTCGTTCGGTCCAGGTGCCGTCCGCATCGACGGACAGCTGTGCCCTGAGCATGTCGTGCGTATCGAGAACCGCCTGAACGGTCTCCTCGAGCACGGCCTTCTCGATGGCTGGAGGGAGCTGGAGCAACGCCGTCTGCGTGTAGCGACCGAACTGCTCGCTACGCTCGAGCATCCACTGCACGATAGGGGTCAGCGGCATGTCGCCGACGCCACCGCCGGGAAGCTCCTCCAGCACGATCGCCGGTGTGTCCACCGCGAGCGCAACGACATCGGCGAGACCCGCCACCGTCTTCCTCTCGAAGACGTCGCGAGGCGCGATGATCAGACCTGCGGCTTTGGCGCGTGACACCAGCTGGATCGACATGATGCTGTCCCCGCCGAGCGCGAAGAAAGAGTCGTCGACGCCGACGGATTCCAAGCCGAGAACCTCGGCGAACAATGCCGCGAGGCCTTCTTCCACCGGTGTTGCCGGGGCGCGGCTCTGAGTCACCCGGACCGAGAAGTCCGGCGCCGGAAGAGCTTTGCGATCCAGTTTGCCGTTCGCAGTCAGCGGAAGTTCGGCAAGCACGACCAGTGCGGCAGGAACCATGTACGACGTCAGCGACGCGCCGATCCGATCGAGTATCGCCGTCGTGTCCAGCGTTCGATCGGCTTCGGGAACCACATACCCGACAAGACGATCGCCTGCGCCGTCGTCGCGAACCGACACGACCGACTGAGCGACGCCGTCGCACGCGAGCAGCGCTGATTCGATCTCCCCCAGCTCGATCCGGAACCCGTGAAGCTGGACCTGCATGTCGCTGCGCCCGAGGTATTCCAGTCGACCGTCACGGTTCCACCGGGCAGTGTCACCGGTCCGGTACATCCTTGTGCCCGTTCCCGAATCGGGGTCCGCGACGAATCGGGTGGACGTCAGAGCGGTACGGCCGAGGTAGCCGCGGGATAGTTGCGCTCCCGAGACGTACATTTCACCGGTGACGCCTGGAGGCACCAGCCGTAGCCGATGGTCACGAACCGAGACCGTCAGTCCGGGGATTGCCTGACCGATGACACTCGCCGACGCCGACGCAGCGAACTCTTCGGTGAGTTCGAGGTAACTCACGTGGACGGTGGTTTCGGTGATCCCATACATGTTCACCAGCGTCGGGGCTGTCTCCGAGTGGCGTGCGTACCACCGTCCCAGCTGTCCGAGGTCGAGCGCTTCACCGCCGAAGACGACGTAGCGAAGCGACAGTCGTCCGGAGTCCGTCGGCGCCGAGCGGTCGGCTTCGGCGAACTGATAGAACGCCGTCGGAGTCTGGTTGAGCACGGTCACCTTTTCGGCCACGAGAAGATCGCGGAAGAGTTCGGGTGATCGCGCCGTGTAGTAATCGACGACGACGAGGGTTCCGCCGTACAGAAGCGGGCCCCACAGCTCCCACACCGAGAAATCGAATGCGTAGGAGTGGAACATCGTCCAGACATCGGTCTCGTCGAACCCGAACATGTCGATCGTGTTCGCGAACAGAGTTCCCACCGTCGAATGGGTGACCTGAACGCCCTTCGGTCGGCCGGTACTTCCCGATGTGTAGATGACGTAGGCGATGGATTCCGCACTCGGCTCGCCGATACGATCCCGAGCCGTCAAGGTCCCGGTCGAGAGCGCGCCGATCACGCGCGCGGTCTCGATGTCGTCGACCAACACTTGCTGCAGACTGCCCGTCGGCACCGACTCGATATCTGCCACGGTCGAGAGCACGCACACCGGGCTTGCGTCGGCGAGCATGAATGCCAGTCGATCAGCGGGATAGGTCACGTCGACCGGTAGGTATCCGCCGCCCGCTTTGAGGACCGCCAGCAGTGCCACGATGAGATCCGCGTTGCGCGGCATCGCCACCGCCACCAGGGATTCTGGAACGACACCCACTGAAACCAGTTGACGCGCAAGCTGATTGGACCGAGCGTCGAGCTCGGCGTAGGTCAGCCTCTCGGCGCCGAAGACCACAGCCGTGCCGTCAGGGAATCTCGCTGCCGCAGAATCGAAGCGGCTGACCAAGGTACTCGTGACCGATGCGGTACCGGGGTGATTCCACTCGGACACCATCGAGTTCAGCTCACGCGGGGTGACGATGTCGAGGTCGCCGACAGCAGCGCCGGGAGCCGAGATCACTCCGTGGACCAGCGCCAGCAGTCGATCGACGAACTCGTGCACCGTCGAGGCGTCGAACAGGTCGACAGCATAGGTGATCGCTGCGGTGATTCCGGCAGGAGTGCCGTCCTCTTCGTACTTCTCCGACACCGTGAGCTGCAGATCGAACTTCGCGACACCGGCGTCGAACTCGAGTCCCTCGACGTGCAGGCCTGGCAGTTCGAGCTGTGCAGTCTGGTTGTTCTGGAACTCGAGCAGCACCTGGAACAGTGGCGAATGGTCGGTCGATCTGGTGGGAGCCAGAGTATCGACGAGCTTCTCGAACGGAATGTCCGTGTTGTCGAACGCAGCCA
This sequence comes from Rhodococcus sp. (in: high G+C Gram-positive bacteria), assembly GCF_023264675.1. Lineage (GTDB taxonomy): Bacteria > Actinomycetota > Actinomycetes > Mycobacteriales > Mycobacteriaceae > Rhodococcoides. The sequence continues at coordinate 993 of NZ_JAHFVG010000078.1, read as the reverse complement.
GATCGGCAGCGCGCGTCGCAGCGAGCACATCGGTGAAACTCATGTGTGGTGACACTTCGGTACGGAGCACCAGCGTGCCGACGAACATACCGACGAGGTTGTCCAGACCGGCCTCACCCCGCCCCGCGATCGGGGTTCCGATCGCGATGTCCTCGGTTGCGCTGAGGCGTGCCATCAACATCGACCACAACGCATGCACGGTCATGAACATCGTCGACGACGAGTGCCGAGAAATGCCTACGAGCTCGGCGTGAGTGTCGGCCGATATCTCGAACGGAACCGATGCGCCCCGCATCGACGGCTGGGCAGGGCGGGGACGGTCGGTCGGCAACGACAACACGTCGGGCACATCGGCCAACGTTTGCGTCCAGAAAGCCAGCTGCTTCGACGTCAGCGAATCTGCGTCGTCGGCGCTACCGAGCAACGACCGTTGCCACAGAGTGAAATCCGCGTACTGGACCGCTAGCGGCGCCCACTCCGGAGCGTTTCCCGCCACGCGAGAGGAGTACGCGATCATCACGTCGGCCGCCAGCGGCGCCATCGATGCACCATCGGCGGCGATGTGATGCACGACGATTGCCAACACGTGGCGTTCGACGGTGTGGATCTCGCCGACCGAGTGCGTATCGGACGTGCTGGGCGACGCCGCGATGCGATACAACGACGCCCGGAAAGGCCTGTCGGTTGTCACGTCGAATCCGCGCGAGGCGTCGGCCAGAATACGCGTCGACACCTCGGCCTCCGCTACCTCGACGACGTCGAACGACACGCTGTCGGCGTCGGCCGGATGGATCAGCTGGAACGGCAACTCCCCCAGCGTCGGGAACGTCGTGCGCAAGCTTTCGTGGCGTCCCACCACGTCGGAGACGGCCTGGCCGAGTGCCTGCACGTCGAGCTCGCCGGTCAGCGACACGGCGAGAGGAATGTTGTAGGCAGCCGAGCTGGTGTCGAACTGATTGATGAACCACATCCGCTGCTGCGCCGCCGAGAGCG
>NZ_JAHFVG010000003.1 GCF_023264675.1 Rhodococcus sp. (in: high G+C Gram-positive bacteria) | reverse complement strand
AGTCGACGATCACGAACTCTTTGTCATCACCGGCAATGGGAACGAATGCATCGAGGAAAGCATCGACTGGTGACCCTGCCGGTTCACGAGACCACTGGGTCAGAAGTATAGGTTCGGGGTGGCCCAACATCTCTTGCACCTCGATCCGCGTTTCGATCAGTTGTCCTCTCGTTGTGATCATCTCGTGGACTTCGTACAGTGCGCCATACGGGGTGACTCGGCCGGACGGCTTGTCCACGGAGAAGAACTCTGCGAGCTCGTCCGGCCACTCATAGTTGTCAGACAGCCGAGCCGCGGCGATCGCGTTTGCATTCACCGTGGGCGACACACTCGCGATGTCGATTGCGTTTATTGCACGCCGAAATCGATTCATCTCATCGAGAACGGAACTCGAAGGCGTGGCCGATCTGGTTGGTCCGCGGTCTTTGGCGGCTTCCATGGCATCGTTCAACGCCTGTTGGCGAGCCAATTCATCGGCTGCGCCCGCGACGATCTGGTCGATCAACGCATCGTCGTCGAGATCCAGATCGGTCATTGGCATGGTCAGTCCGCGCATGACACCCGGCCCGGTCCCCACTTTGATCGTGAGGTAAGGAGCAAGTTCGGCTTGACGCGCGGCCCGGACAAACCGTGCCTGCCGTAGGGCAGCCGACACAGTGTCGCGCTCGGTCATGCCGCTGCCATCGAAGAATTCGCTGAAACGGCCAGCATCGAACACCACCGTCCACCGGTACCCACTTGCCAGTTCGACCATGTCTCGATTATGGCGGCGCTGTGGTCGATCGACCACAGCGCCTTTCCTGTTGTGCTCCTTCGGCAGAAGATCTGCTTATTCCCTGCATTATTCATACGAGCCCGAGTCGCCTTCTATGGTGCACATCTCCCGGGCCGCGGTGGCAATCATCGAACGGGATGCGAACCCGCCGAACGCCCCTTAGAAGCCCACAAAGCCGTAGTCGCCCAACGCCACGCCGCAGTGCACAACGACTAGACTTTCTCAATGCTGGTCCTGGAAAGCAGAAGCACGCCACTCTCGCCGCCTATTCGGTTCGTGCGAGAGGCCCTCCTTCATCCCAGTGGGCACCCTCGCAATTCTGGGTTTCCTTGGCCATTGACGCTCGAAGGCGAACAGCTACCCCGAATCGTGGAAAGCGCAGCAGAAGACCGCGTCGTTTGGAGTTCGCCGTGGTGCCAGGCTCCGGGGCTTTACATCCAGTTCGATCTTTCCGACGACGATGAAGGCGGAACTGTCCTCCGCTGGACGCTTCTCACTCGCACACCAGCACCCTCTATCGCGACGATAAACCAACTGCGCGAACAAGCAAGCCGCCTGGTCAACATCGATCTGAGGAACGCGCTCACCCACTAGGTGCCCCGAACTGGAAAAGGTCAAGACTGCACAGGAACAACGCACTTTTCGAATACTGCAGGTTCGCCGGTCCGAGTGAGGATTGTTCGATATGGATGCAATGGTGGTTGCTTCCTCGTACATGGGTGCGCGGCCGTTCGATGGGAATGCGTTTTGGAAGGCGTGGTGCCCAGGCATGCTGTGTTTGGTTTGTGGGGCGCTGAGGCCGCTTTGATGTCAATCGGTCCCGTGGTGGTCATCGTTCAGAACGACCCCTCGGTCAGCATCGTCTAGGTCAGCGATGTCATCTAACTGTTAGGCATCGGCTCGGTTCTGGTTCCTAGGCCTCTCGCCCGATGCGATCTGTGCCAGCCATTCCGTCTTCGATTGGGTGTATCCGGTCATGTGGGTCAGCGTGTAGTCGTCGGCCAGGAGATCGTCGAGGAGATCGGTATCGCGCTCGACCATTCCCTGGTACGTCGAGCGATACGCGCTCAACAGTTCAGCTTCGACGTACACCGTCATGTCGGATCCACGCGCAACGTCGTGCTGATGGCGAGGTCGCTGGTGATCGCCCGCACGGCTGAGTCCGATCCGCATTTACGCCGGTAGGCAGCGTCGATTTCCTCATCGACCGAGTCGTCACGCGTGAACGTGACGTCCTTGACGACGCCGCCCGACTCGATTCGACCTGCACCGACACTCTGCGTACCGCGGAACCATGCGGCGTCGGGGCCGTTCGCCGACCGGACGTAGAGGCAACGGTTGACGCGAACGGCCCAGATGATGATCAGCTTGCGCAGCGTCCCATCTGTGCGGCGGCCGGCGATGCGCAGTTCGCCTGCACGTCCGACAGCGTCCAGTTCGGCGGAATTCCATTCGGTCATGTGTCCACACCTCTCAGATCCCTTGTGAATCCAGATAAGTCAATAGCGCCAACAGTAGGATCACTGCTGCAAAAAGTAGCGCAGTCGCGCGTCCGGGCCCTGGTCCTGGTCCTGGTCCTGGTCCTGGTCCTGCGTTATCGTCCCGCCGGTGGAGGGGGTCGTGATCCTTCACGATCCCCGGCACCGGCGGCGAAGCTGTACGACAAAGTTCGACTCGGTCACGGATGGACGAGCACCTTGAGTGCTTCGCGGTCGTCCATGGCGCGGTATCCCTCAGCGGTGTCGTCGAGTGACACTGTCCGGTCGAACACCTTGCCGGGCTCGATTTTCCCGTCGAGTACGTCGGGGAGAAGCTCCTCGATGTAGGCGCGAACGGGTGCAGGTCCGCCGGTCAAGGTGATATTGGGTCCGAACAGGCTGCCGAAGCCGACACCTGCTTCCTCGTACTGGGGCACGCCGACACGGCTGATGACGCCGCCTGGTCGGACGACGCGCACAGCCTGCTCGTACGCGGGCATGTGGCCCACAGCTTCGAGGACGGTATGCGTGCCTCTACCGCCGGTGAGGTCGAGGACCTTGGCGATACCCTCGTCGCCGCGCTCGGCGACGACGTCGGTGGCACCGAATTCGATGCCGAGATCGGTGCGTGCCTTGTGGCGTCCCATGAGGATGATCTGCTGCGCACCGAGGCGCTTGGCAGACAGAACTGCCGACAGGCCGACCGCACCGTCCCCGATGACAGTCACCGTAGTGTGTGCATTCACCTTCGCCTTGACGGCGGCGTGGTAGCCGGTGCCGAAGACGTCGGACAGGGTCAGCAGTGACGCGAGAAGAGCGGAATCTTCGCCTACTGGAGCCTTGACAAGTGTTCCGTCGGCGAACGGAACGCGAACTGCCTCTGCCTGTCCGCCGCCGATCCCGCCCGCGGCCCAGAATCCACCGTGCTCGCACGACGTTTGCAGACCTTCACGGCAGAACTGGCACGTACCGTCGGACCACGCGAACGGTGCGATGACGAAGTCACCCTTCTTCAGAGTAACGACGTCCTTGCCGATATCCTCGACCACGCCGATGAATTCGTGACCCATCGGTGTGCCCTGGGATGAAGATTCCATGTTGTGGTACGGGTGCAGGTCCGAGCCACAGACGCAAGCACGCACTACCCGTACCAGAGCGTCGGTGCTCGACTGGAGCGTTGGGTCCGGCACGGCTTCGACGCGGACGTCTCCTGCGCCGTACATGAACACTGCTCGCATAACGTTGGGTCCCTTCGAAATATCTGTAATTGGTGCGGCACGTATCGAACAACTACTCGTCGTCGCGCCGTTGAAACCCATTGAACGTTTCATTCGACGCTCGAGGGAAAGTCTGCTCATCCAGGTAATGGCGGTACCTCTTCGGCCGGACGAAGACAGCTTTCGGCGCCTGTTTTGCCTTCCGGTTACTCGAAGCGGATCTCTGCACCAGTCGGAGACAGTCAGCGGGATTCGTCCGCGGTCTTCTGCTCGGTGGGGAGTAGCTTTTGACTTGCTGCCCATGATGCGAGCATCTTGATTGCGTCGGCCGTGGGGGTCCCGGCAGCGGCGGTGTAGATGTTGAGTTGCAAACCTGGTTCGGACGGCAATTCCATCGCCTCGAAGTCGAAGTCGAGGTCGAGCTGCCCGACAATCGGGTGACGCAGGCGTTTGCGTCCGCTGCGATGGAAGCGGACGTCTTGCGAAGCCCAGTGCTTGCGGAACAGTTCGCTCTGCGTGGACAACTCGCCGACGAGTTCGATGAGTGCCTTGTCGTGCGGGCTTTTGCCTGCTTCGAGACGAAGCATTGCTGCTGCGTCGCGGGTGATTTGGTCGTAGTCGACGAAAAACTCTTGTGCTGCTTCGGGTTCGAGGTAGACGAACCGTGTCGTGTTGGCCGGTCGCCGGGGGGTGGCCAGGACGGGGGAGTACAAGGCGCGCGCCAGCGGGTTCATGGCCAAAATATCGTGGCGTCCGTTGCGGATCCACGCCGGCGCATCGACGACGGCGTCGAGCACCTGCTGCAGAACTGGACGCACCGTATTGGCCGTCGACCGCTTCCGTCTGGTGGGTGTGCTGTGCGATTGATGCGCTAGCGCGAAGAGGTGATTCCGTTCGGCGTCGGCGAGTTTGAGGGCGCCGGCCAGTGAGTCGAGGACGCTGTCCGAGGCGCCGGTGAGACTCCCGCGTTCCATTCGGATGTAGTAGTCGACGGAGACGCCCGCGAGCATGGCAACTTCTTCGCGTCTCAGGCCTGTGACGCGCCTGTTCCCGCCATACGCGGGCAAACCGGCTTCCTCAGGTGTGATGCGCGCTCGTCTGGAGCTGAGGAAGTCGCGAATTTCCGTGCGAAGGTCGGTGCTGCTCATGACTCCACGATAGAAGTGAAAGTGCGATGTGGGGAGGCACTGACAGTACCTGGAACGACAGTGACTCCCCTGGAGGCGGGGATCGACGTCAACTGTCTTCACACATTCGTATCGACGGGTCCGAGGGGACATGACGACAACTACTGCACCAGCCACCACCACCAAGCCGGTCGCGATTCTGGCGATCGTCTTGATCAGCTACTTCATGGTCTTGATGGACAACTCCGTCATCTTCACGGGATTGCCCAGTATCAGGGCCGGCCTCGACTTGTCGCCGACGGCGTTGTCGTGGGTTCAGGACGCATACACGCTCGTCTTCGGTGGTCTGCTCCTGCTTGCCGCCCGGGTAGGCGATGTCGTCGGGCGTCGTCGCCTCTTCATAGTCGGTCTCGCTGTCTTTGGATCGGCGTCGTTGCTGATCGGTCTGGCGCCGTCGGGGCCGTGGATGATCGCGGGCCGTGCGGTGCAGGGGGTCGGGGCTGCCATCGTCGCGCCGACTTCGCTGGCGCTTATCACGACGTACTTCGAGGGCGAAGCGCGCAAGCGTGCGGTTGCCTGGTATGCGGCCTCGGCTGGTGTCGGCGCGAGTCTTGGACTGTTGGTGGGCGGCGCACTCACCGAGTGGGTTTCCTGGCGAGCAGGGTTCTTGGTCAACGTTCCGATCGCGATAGCGATGATCGTTGCTGCACGCGCGGTGCTGGACCATACTCAGGGACAGAAGGGACGTTTCGACGTGGTCGGCGCCTTGGCGGCGACTTTCGGGGTCGGCGCTCTGGTGTTCGGGATCATCGAATCGGGTGAAACCGGTTGGGGCAGTACAAGAGTGATCGTGTCTTTGGTGTTCGGTTTCGCTCTGTTGGCAGGATTGGTGTTCAACGAATCGCGGGTGGATCAGCCGATCATGCCGCTGAGATTGTTCGCTAGCCGGATCCGAAGCGGAGCGTACGGGACTCGGCTGTTGTTCTTGGGTGCGATGATCGGATTTTTCTTTTTCACTACGCAGTACATGCAGGATGCTCTCGGCTTCACCCCGTTCCAGGCCGGTCTGGGATTTCTACCGATGACTGTCGTGAACTTCATCGTCGCGATCGCTGTCCCGAGGATGAATGCGCGGTTGTCCAATGGGTCGCTGCTGACGACCGGTGTGGTCGTTGCTCTGATCGGTATGGTGTGGCTGAGCGACGTCGGGATCGGGGATAGTTACCTCGTCGCCGTGGCGCTCCCGATGATGCTGATCGGTGCAGGCCAGGGATTCGCTTTCGGGCCGCTCACCAACGCAGGTATCGCGGATGTCGAAGCTGCCGACGCGGGCGCGGCGTCGGGACTGTTGAACACTGCCCATCAACTCGGTATGGCACTCGGGTTGGGGATTCTCGTGGCGATCTCGGCTGATGCCGGTGCCGGCGGTTCCGGTGCGGCGGCGGCAGCCGAGCGTGCGAGCGCCGCATTGACCGGCGGAAGTGTCATCCTCGCTCTCGCCCTGATCGTCGTTCTCGCCGTCATCGTGCCGGCGGAACGTGCCACGCGCAGCGCCGTGCAGGTTGGCGCGCGATGACCCGGCAGTGGCCCCGAGTGGGAACGAGAAGAGCCGTTCTTCGTGGGGTTCTGGCTCTCGGTACCACGGGTGTAAGCGCCGCGGTGGCGGGTTGTTCGAACGCGGAACCTGCGAAGCCCGATGCGCCCCAAGCTTCCGATTCGCAGCCCACGTCGGCCGTCGCGCCGCGGCAGGGGAGTGTCAGCCGCGTTCTGCTCGCCTTCTTCTCGCGGCCGGGCGAGAATTACTACTACGGTGATCGCACCGTTCTCGACGTCGGCAACACTGAGGTGCTGGTGGGCATGATCACCGAACGCATCGCCTGCGACGTGCATCGGATCGAGCCATTGGAGGCCTACCCGTTCGAGTACGAAGCGACCGTGGAACGAAACCGTGCCGAACAGCGCAACGGCTCGCGCCCCACCCTGGTGGATCCGGTCGTGTCGTTGGACGACTACGACACCGTGATTCTGGCCTGCCCGGTCTGGAACAGTTCCGCCCCCATGGTGATGAGGACCTTCACCGAGCGGTTGGACTTCGCTGGGAAGACGCTCTACCCAGCCACTACACACGCTGTCAGCGGATTGAGCGGTGTGCCGGCTGTGTACCGCGAGAGCTGCGAGGGCGCCATCGTCGGAGCAGGACTTGCGGTACAGGGGGAAGACGTTCGCGACGCCGAAGACGAACTGACGTCCTGGCTGCAGAGAACAGGACTTCAGTGAGGGGCACCGGCAGTACCTGGCACTGCAGACCCTCCCAGACGGCACCGGACACGCTTACGGTGATGATATGAGCATTCCCGAACTAACACTGAACAGCGGTGTCCGGATCCCGGCTCTCGGGTTCGGTGTATTTCAGACACCGCCCGAGGAGACGGCCACAGCGGTCGACACAGCGTTGCGAGTCGGCTACCGCCACATCGATACCGCTGCCGCATACGGCAACGAGCGGGGTGTGGGGGAGGCGATCGCGCGATCCGGCCTCGACCGCTCGGACGTCTTCATCGAGACGAAGATTTGGATCAGCGACTACGGCTACGACGAGACGTTGCACTCGTTCGACAAGAGCGCAGGCAAACTGGGCGTGGAGCAGATCGACCTCCTGATCCTTCACCAAGCGTTGCCCGGCGAGTTTCAGCTGACGATCGATGCGTATCGCGCGCTGGGACCCTGCTTGCAGACGGCAAGGTTCGGGCCATCGGCGTCAGCAATTTCATGCCCGAGCATCTCGCACGGCTAGCTGAGGCGTCGTCCATCGTGCCCGCGGTGAATCAGATCGAGGTTCATCCCTACTTCCAGCAGAAGGAACTTCTCGCCGCGGACCGCGAACGCGGAATTATCTCGCAAGCGTGGTCTCCGATCGGCGGAATCACCTTCTACCGGGACGGTTCGAAGGGTTCGACCCTCGAAGATTCGGTGATTCTCGACATTGCGAAAGCACACGGCAAGACTGCCGCACAAGTCATGTTGCGTTGGCATTTGCAGGAGGGACGCCAGGTCATCCCCAAGTCGGTCACGCCCTCGCGTATCGAAGAAAACTTCGATGTGTTCGATTTCGAGCTCACTGCCGAACAGGTGACCGCGATCGACGAACTCGATACCGGGGTTCGGGGCGGACCCGAGCCTGAAAACGTCACCCGCGAAAACTTCGGTCGCGACATCCCAGAAGCTTGAAAGGCTTGATATGCAACTCGATTCGAACAAACCGACAACCAAGAATCCGCCCGAGCAGTTTGCCGGGGACGTCTGGTTGGACCCCATCGCGTTCCCACGGGAGGACGGTCAGACCATGATCGTCGCCAAGGTGCGCTTCGCACCTGGATCACGCACGGCCTGGCACTCGCACGCGCTCGGCCAGACGTTGCACATCACCCAGGGAATCGCATGGATCGGTACCCGTAACGGTGACAAAATCGAGGCGACACCCGGCCAGACGGTGTACTGCCCACCGAACGAAGAACATTGGCACGGTGCGTCGCCGGACTCGTTCATGGAGCATCTGGCCATGCTGGACAACGCGGCCGATCCCGCCACGACCACGACATGGCTCGAGCACGTGAGCGACGCCGATTAAGAGCGGACAGTCTGAACGAAACCCTCGATCCACAACCACGAGTCGATCGTTGAGCTGTTCGTTGGATTGCGGGTCGTCGCCAAGGATCGTTGTTAGCCCATCGCAACCGGTCGACCGACAAGGTGTCGCGTCCCAGACCCGCTTTGTTCTAGTGTTTCCAGGGCGAACGAGTATGGGCTCGTTCAGAAGTTGCCGCCGTGGTACGCCTCGCCGCGGGAAAGTCCGTGGCTGCTTCGAAATACGACTTGCTCGAGCTCAGGGAAGCTAACTGAACCAGCGGCCAAACGCCTGCTCACGGCGACTCGTTAACGGCAAGTTCGTGCGGTTCCGACCAGGCAGAAGCGATGAACGCAAACGGCCGATCAGCCCACTGGGCACAGTCGAAGTGGACACCATCCTCGGCACCTATCGCAGACCTATCGGTTCGCATGTTTGCTGCACTCTTGCCTAGCGGGTTGCAGTCGTGGGCGGACCAGGCTCGTCGACGCAATTCGAGCACCTTCGACCGATTGGGAGGCAGCCTGTCGGCCCGGCATATGGCGGCCCGGCATGTGACGGAGTTCCTAGGGCTTGCCGATCTTCTCGCGGAGCCCTTGCATCATGTAGCCAGTCAAGCCGACTACTCGGGCAAGGGTTTCGAGCGTCGAGTAACAGATCAGTTGCTGAGCATCGGCATGGTCGTGTTTCGGATTCTCAGGTGCGGATCGAGGAGGGTGACGGTGCGTGCAGCACGAGGCTCGCGGATCCGCGCGAGCAGGCGCTCTACCGCAAGCGCACCCATCTCGGAGTAGCTGTTGTCGACTGTCGTCAAACTGATGTAGTCCGTCCTGGCCAAGCGCGTGTTGTCGTAACCGACGACGCTGAGATCGTTCGGCACCGTCAGTCCATGCGCGCGGGCGGTCGACATGACGATCAGGGCGGCATAGTCATTGTTGGCGAGCACCGCGGTCGGGCGGTCGTGCGAACCGCCCAGGAGATTCTCCGCTGCAGTGGCATCGCCGTTCTCGCTCCGGTCACTGACTTCGGTGCGCAGAAACTCGCGGAGGCCGCGCCGCACCATCTCGTCTTCGTAGCCGGCTGCTCGCAGCTCGGCCACCCGCCCGGTGCCGGCAAGCTGGGCAATCCGCTTGTGCCCGAGTTCGATCAGATGTCCGGTGGCGGCGGAGGCGCCGAGTCTGTCGTCACCCGTCACCACGTCGACGTAGGGGAGGTCTGGTTCTCGGGCGGATGCCACGACAGTGGGGACTGAGCTTGTCAGGGCCACGAGTTGGTCGGTCACCGGAAGTGTTCCGACGCAGAGTAATCCGTCGACGCGAGCTTCGACGAAGGCGTCGAGGATCGACGAGTCGGAGGCAAGGTCATCGCCTTCGGCGAGAAACAGATTGAATCCGTTGTGGGTCAGCGACGTACGCATCGCGCCGAGCAGGTCGATGAACCACGGGTTCGCCAAGTTGCTCAGCACTGCGCCGATCGTGTTCGTGCGTTGCTGCACCAGTGACCGCGCGGCGGCATTGGGGCGGTATCCCAATTCGGTCATGGCTCGCATGACAGCGTCCCGGCGAGGCTCGCTGACTCCCTCCTCGCCGCGTAGAACCATCGAGACCAACGATTTGGACACACCTGCGCGGGCCGCGACGTCCAGGATCGTGGGGCGCCCAGTGCCGCGGGTCACGGGAACGTTCCAACAGGCTCGGTGCTCACGATCACAGTGTTGCACCTGAAGGAATGAAAACTTCGCAACTCCGTTGACTTCGATATGTGAGTGAGATTACAGTCAGATTATGGAACGTTCCAAAATTGTTCCGCAATCCTCCCGAAAGGCTCACCATGTCCGTCTTGCTTCGGCATCGACACCGCGCGTCTCGTCTGATCGTTGCCCTTGCGGCAGCGTCGTTCTTAGCAGGGTGTTCGAGCACTGGTGGCGCACCCGAGTCGGCCGGCGACGGTCTGTCCGCCGGCACAGCCGACACTCCTCGTGCCACCGTCGCCATGGTCACGCACGGAGTTCCCGGTAATGCATTCTGGGATCTGGTCCGCAAGGGCGCTGAGGCTGCCGCAGCGAAAGACAACATCGAACTGAGATACTCCTCGGACCCCGACGCTCCAACGCAAGCAAACCTGGTCCAGGCCGCGATCGACAGCGGCGTCGACGGAATAGCGGTCACCCTCGCCAAGCCGGACGCGATGGCTCCCACCGTCCGAGCGGCGCTCGACGCCGATATCCCGGTCACCGGCCTCAACGCCGGCTACGACGTGTGGAAAGAGCAGGGCATCGCCCAATACTTCGGCCAGGACGAACGCTTGTCCGGCAGGGGAGCCGGTGAGCGGCTCGCGGAGGAGAACGCAGAAAACGTCCTGTGCATCGTCCACGAGCAAGGGAACGTCTCACTCGAGAATCGCTGCGCCGGGGTGGCCGAGGGCTTTCCGGGAGGCCGCGTGGACACGCTCAACGTCAACAGCGCGGACATGACGTCGGTGGATGCAGCGGTCACCGCCAAGCTTCAGCAGGACCCCTCCATCGACCACGTCGTGGCGCTCGATGCGTCGATCGCGCTGACCGCGGTACAGGCGAAAGCGACGGCAGGTAGTTCGGCAACGATCGTTACCTTCGACACCAACGCTGCGCTTGTCGATGCCATCGAATCCGGCGACGTTGCCTGGGCGATCGACCAACAGCCATTTCTGCAGGGATATCTCGCCGTTGATGCGCTGTGGCTGTACCTGAACAACGGCAACACCATCGGCGGAGGGCAGGCGGTGCTGACCGGGCCGGCCTTCATCGACTCCTCCAATGTCGATGCCATCGCGGACTATGCGCGCAACGGCACTCGCTGACAATGCGAATCCACAGCACGGAAATTCACAGCACCAGAATCGGAGAATGACATGTCGATCAACACACGAGACGCGGGCTTCGCTGTAGCGGAGGTGGAATCGTCGCCACCGGTGCGAATGGGCATACTCGGTACCGGCCGTATCGGCCGAATGCATGCAGGTCTGCTCGCACGAGAAGTACCAGGGACAGCGATCGCTGTCGTCAGTGATGTCAATGCAAGTGTCGCTGCACATGTGGGGGAGGGACTGGGTGTTCCCTCGGCGTCCATCGAGAGCGTTCTGGGATCTTCGGATGTCGATGCCGTCGCAATCTGCACGAGCACCGACACCCACGTCGACCTCATCGTCGCGGCAGCACAGGCCGGTAAAGCAATCTTCTGCGAGAAACCGATCAGCCTCGACATCGCGCAGGTGGATCGGGCGTTGGCCGCCGTCGAGCAGGCGGGTGTGCCGTTCATGGTGGGATTCAATCGCCGTTTCGACCCAGGTCACGCATCGGTGTACGAGGCCGTTCGCCGCGGCGACGTCGGCGATCTTCACACCGTGCACATCACCAGCCGTGACCCGGCGCCGCCGCCCCCGGAATACGTAGCGGTCAGCGGCGGCATCTTCCTCGACATGACGATCCACGACTTCGACATGGCTCGCCATGTCGTCGGATCGGAGGTGGTGGAGGTATTCGCACGAGGTGCGGTACGCATCGACCCGCGCATCGGGGAGGCTGGCGACGTGGACACCGCGGTAACGATCCTCACCCACGCGGACGGCACTCTGACGACGATCGAGAACAGCCGCCAGGCCGTCTACGGATTCGACCAACGAATCGAGGCATTCGGGAGCGCAGGCGCCGCAGTATCGGGCAACCCCGCGCGCCATGCGGGCTACGTGATCGGCACGGAACATACTCGTTCGCAACCGCTTCCGCACTTCTTCCTGGATCGGTATCTGGAGTCCTATCGCCTCGAATGGGCGGCGTTCGCGGCGTACGTTCGAGGTGGGGGCCCGTCTCCGGTCGATATCGAATCGGGGCGAGCCCCCGTGCTGATCGGCATAGCGGCGACTCGGTCGCTCCGTGAAGGCCGTCCGGTCACGATCGCCGAGGTGCTCTGATGGAACGTGTTCTGATCACCGGAGGAACGGGGTTCGTCGGCGGTAACGTCGCGGAAGTGCTCACCGCTCGGGGCGCTGACGTGCTGTGTGCGGTTCGTCGAGATCCGGGTCCCGACTTTCCCTGGACCTGGCGGCTCACGGATCTCTCCGATCCCGTCGACATCGATGCAGCGATGACGGAACATTCCGCGAATTCGGTTCTGCACCTGGCGATCGACAACGATCTGATTGGCTTGTACAGCGATCGTCGCGCGGGTTTCGATGCGTACGTGGGCATGACTCGGCGCATCGTCGATGCTGCGAATCGAGCCGGTGCACGGGTGGGATATCTGTCGACGGACTGGGTGCACGACGGCACGTCGCACATGGTTCCGGAGGACCTACCGGTGAGTCCGGTCAACCTCTACGGATTGTTCAAAGCACTGTCGGAGCAGACGGTACTCGACCGCGCCGATGCAGGATTCGTCGCTCGTGTCGGAGGAGTGCAAGGGCGCCATCTGACTCGGCCTTCGTCGCCGCGGGAACAGGACTGCGGGTTCGGCTATTTCGTGCTCTCACTCGTCGACGCACTGTCGGCAGGCCGAGAGTTCACGGTGTGGCAGGCGGATGACATCAATGGTGTCGCGAGCCCCATCATCGCCGCCGAGATCGGGGCCTTGTTGCTGCGTGCCATCGAGAAAAAGGCAGACGGCATCCTCCACCTCGTCGGTGCCGATGCCGTCACGCGTCGAGAACTGGCAGAGAAGGCGTGCGCTGTATTCGATCTGGACCCGAAGTTGGTCAAGTACGGCGCTGTACCCGACGGGGCACGAATTCCGGCACCGATGCCGTTCGACACCAGCCTGTCAACACCGCGCACCGATGAGATTCTCGGGACGTCCCCGGGGTCGATTACCGCGCAGCTTCGGGGTTTGCGGCAGGAAGTGGAGACAGGAGCTTCCGCACCACTGACTGCATAGGCGAATCCAGGAGGATGGCCCTGCTCGGAGTTCGGTTGTCGACTTCACGACATCGCTGTCGACGCATCCCCCCCCATTCGAGCTTGGTTCCCTCCAGCCCAGTGCGTGAGAAATTCGGCTCATCGACGCCCGATGTTGTGCTCGGTGAAGATAATCGCCTGTGACGTCGAACTTCTGAAGGCTCTCTCTGAGGCCCCTACGGCTCAGTGTCGTCGCGAGGGAGGGTGGTGGACCCGGATGCGGTAGCCGGATTTCATCCGGCTACCGGTCGAAGTCAGTCGTACCGCTCCCGCAGGTGAAGGCGTTCGCTGGCCCCGCATGGGACACGGATGAGGGCTGAATGGCTCACTGCGCCCGAAATTCACGTCGTCCCGACGTCGTCGGCGCGCTGGTTCGGGCATGCGCTCCGGCAACGGAATAGCTGAATTCGACAAGGTTGGGCTGCTGACTCAGTCGATCTCGACTCCGTGTGCGCGTGCGAGTCCGTCGAGACCGTCTGCCCATCCTTGGCCGAGTGCGCGGAGTTTCCAGATGGGTGTGCCGTCGGGTGCGGTGTGGCGGTAGATCTGGGTGGCGGTCATGGCGCGAATGTTCGGATCGGGTGGCGGGGTGAACGTCCAGGAGTTTTCAGGGGTCGAGATGGTCATCTGTGCGCCGGCGAGTTCTGCGCAGGTGCGTCCGGATTCGACGTCCATATTGATCGAGACGACGACGGTGGTGATGCGGTCCGGTAGCGCCGACAGGTGCAGCGTCGCTCGTTCGGTCTGTGTCGGTCCCTCGGACTCCTTGTCGTGTATTCGGATTGCACCACCGCACCCGGTTGGTTGGTTGTAGAAAACGAAGTCTTCATCGTTGCCGACCAAGCCTGATTGTTCGAGCAGCAGGAGGGTCATGTCGGCATAGCCGCCGCGGCATTGGAAGGCCAGTTCGAGTTGGTGGATGGCGTCGTCGGGAAGCGCGAGCGTCTGCCCGGGGGAAAGCAGTGTCGTTGTGACAGTGCGTGTGGGAGCGGGTGTTGGTGACGCTACTTGACGAGCCGATGACGTCGAGTTCGGAGTTGTAGCGTGGTGGATCCAATGGCTGAAGGGGGCCACGGCGTACGGATCGCTGTATCTGGGTGTGTCGGCCGGCTCGGTAGTCGAGGTGAGTGCGGTGTCGAGTTCGGCGATGGGATCGACGTGCTCGTCGTCGATGGAGGTGCTGAGGAGCTCTGCGAGGCCTGGGATGCGTCGGACGTCGAGTGGTGTGACCGATGTCGAGAGGTTACCGCTGGCGGTGGTGCGGACGCTGCACGCGACGTCCGTTCCGACGTCGAGGAATCGGAGGGAATCGTCGGCTGTGCGCCAGGGTGTGGATTCGATTGCGCGTCGGGACCATGAGCCGTAGGTGACGATGCCGAGTCTCTGAGTATCGGGCAGCCGGGTGATCACTGCGAGGTCGATGTCGGTGATGCCGGGTGCGACTGCGAAGGCTTCTTTGCAGGTGGCGATGACGTTGGACCCCATGATGGTCAGCCACCATGCGATGCGGTCACGCTTGTTCAGAGTTTTGAGCGTTGGTCGCCCAGCTGAGGTGAAGGACGGGGTCTTGGTGGGGAGGGAGTCGATGTCTTGTTGGCGCAAGATGAGCGATACTCGAGCTCCGGTGACTCCGAGGGCACATCCGGCGGCCGGGTTGTCGGCGAACGCGGCGTTGATGGCGTCGCAGACGGTCGGCTCGTGATTGTTGATCAATGCGTTCCACCACTGATCTGCCTGGTGCTGGAGGTGCTCGTGCATCTGCAGGAGACGTTGTTGTTCGGCGGCGAGGTAGTACTGCGCATCGGCGTGGGCCCGTTCTTTGGCGCGTTTGCGTTCGGTGCGTGCGAGAAGTCCGATGCCGCTCAGGTGGAATGCGTTCGCCTGTGCGACTGCCTGCGCGATGTTCAGGTTGGGCGGTGGGGGTATGGCGGGATGTGCTGCGGTGGGGAAAGTTTCGAGATGAACGCTGGTCGAGGAGCGGCGGAGTTCGTGGAGGTCGGCGATGGCAGCGTCGCGTTGGGCATCTTGTTGTGCGCGGGCGGCGGCACGCTCGGCTCGCGCGAGCTGAGCGGGGGAGGGACCGTAGTTTCGCCGGGTTGTGCGTCTGGTTGTGGTTCGGCGGCGTCCGCTCGACAGTGAGGTCGAGGCGAAGAACGGCCCTAGTCCTGAGGAGACTGTGGTTCGTCCCGATCCGACGTTGATGCGGGCAGCCCTGGGGCCGAGGGAAGTGCGGACACCGCGGGTGGACACGCGGACCCTCATTCCGGGAACCCCGACTCGGAATCCGAAACTCACCGTGTACTCCTCATGCTTGGATCTTCTGTTGACGACCTGTGCTCAGAATACGAGTTGTTCTGCGGGCGGAGTGATGGCCGGCGGGGTACACAGTTTTGAGCGGAATGATCTGTTCCAAGTTGTCGGTGAGTTGTGTGCGTTTGGTTGTAGTCACGACCGCCAGATTCACCACGTGCGCGAGTACTTCGATACCGCCAACGCCCGCTGTTGTCGTGGTGCCGTGAACCGGTCGATGCCCCATGCCGCACTACGCCACGCCGGCGGACTTCCGGAAGGCATTGCTCGACCGGTTGCGCCGAGTCGGGAGGTACACGGAAATGGGGTCACAAGACGCCGCTCGTGCATTCACGTTGCAAAAGTTCACCTCTCGACTGGTTCGCTCCGATAGCGCGCAGCGCTGAGCCCTGACCGGAGGAATGACGTTGCCATATCGCAGCAACGAAGCACGCCCCACCGACGCCGATCTGGCGTTCGTTGCAGATGCGCAGACGTGAATTGCCACCGGTTGCTCCGCGGGCACTGGACGATCACCACTGCAAGCACCCCTGGCCGCAGGGCTGTTGTCGGTCGGTAGGATCCTGCGAGTCCGGTCACGTTCCGGCACGAATCTGGGAGCTGTGGACATGACAACGGACACTGAAATCGCGTTCGAGACCAGGACAGTCCGCGCGGTGCGCGGCATGGAGTCGCGGACCATCGAAAAGTGGGAAGGCGAAGGCTGGGAGGTTGTATCTCGAGCGCCCGGAAAGATCCGGACGGAAATCACGTTCCGACGCCCAGCGCCCAGGTCTCGCAGACTTCTCTGGATCGCTGGCGGTAGCGTGTTCGCGCTTGCGTTGGCGACCATCTTCGCCATCGGGATCATCGCCGAAAAGAACGATGCCCCAGCAGAGGCCGCGAGTCCCACGTCGAGTGAGGCAGCGGCACCGAGCGAGCAACCGTCCCCGGAAGCGACAGGAACGGCGCCGAGCCTTTCGACGGCGTCTGATGACGTTGTTCTCACGCCTGAGAACAGTCCGGAGTTCGCGGCCGTGCTCGCATTGACTGATACCTGCTCGCCTGACATCGCAGCGTTCGCTGCGGCTCATCGTCGTCAGACAATCTCGTTCCCGGGCAGCATCGTCGCGATGGGACCCCATGACGGCGCGGAGACCAGATACGACATCCTCATCAACGTGGGCGATTTCAGCGAAACGTTCTCGCAGCCCGGGCCTAGTTTTCAGTTTCGTGATGAGAACACCGTTTCCGATCTGCACTTTGTCGGCTCGGTACCGGACACGATCGGCGTCGGGACGAACCTGGGCGTCACGGCGGAGGTCGATCGCTACGTGGAGAAGCAGTGCCTGTTCCTCCTCGAGCCGGTTGCCACTGCCGTTCGTTAGACGTGGTCGAGGAGTCATTCGAGTCGCCCACAGGACCCTTTTTCGCGGCCGCAACGGCAGCGAACGCAGTTGCAGATGCTCACGGTCGAAGCGGTGACGTCTGGGGCTTAGACCAGAACAGCAATTACGCGAGGGTATTTCCTCGAACGAACGGTTGGCTAAGCCGCCCCCATCTCAACTTACAATTGAATTAGTACGACTCTCGTACTATCGTGTAGGTATGATGACGATAGGTCGCGATCAGCCTGCTGTTGAGGACCCGCGCATGCCGCAGGTCGCACGGGGCACCCAGAAAGCGAATGCCCATCTGGTGACCCGTGATCTCATAGACGCCTTTCGTGTCCTGAGAATCGAGCTTCGTGCTGCCGATGAGCGAATTGCGGCGGTGGCAGGAATCAAACCACGTGACCTCGACGTGCTTGACGTTATTGATCGCGAAGGAGACTGTACGCCAAAGCATTTGACCCAAAGAACGGGAATTGCAGCGGCCACGCTGACAGGTGTTCTGGCCAGACTCGCAAACAACGGGTGGATATCCCGAGAAGTCAACCCAGAGGACGCACGCTCGGCGCGCGTGAGCTCGACCCGGCGGTTCGAAGAGGTGCGCGCACTCTTTCAACAGGCGGGAGGTCCCGTCCATCGTGTGTTCGACGACATCCGGCCGAAAGATCGTACGGCCGTTTTGGATTCCCTCAGAACGCTCTCTGCAGAGGTTCACAATATGGGTGCTGCCGTAGAGGACAGGCAGCATTCTCACCCGGACCCGGACCCGGACCCGGACCCGGATTCGACTGACGAACGGACACGCTGATGCACTTTGTCGAGACCATCCCGACTGCGTTCACCTACGTCGCGTGGAACATCGACCTGCACACGGTGGGGCCTTTCGTCAGAAGCAGTAAGTCTCGGACCACAGCGCTCGGTCAGCTACAAGCGCTCGCCCGAGAGCTGAACGATGCGAGCGCTGTTCGCCGCGTGCGGCTCTTCGAGTCGACATTTATTCCGCCACTACCAAACGCCCCCCGATTCGACGTCGTCCTCCTGGTGGACGCAGAGGGGGATGTCCGTGAGGCGCTCGATCACGCCCGCGCACGACATGGGGTGCAGGCTCCGATCGACGTCGCCGGGGCCGCGAACGCGGCCAGGTTCGGCGATACGGACCGTACCGAAGGCCCGGTTCTGCTCAATCACTTCGTCGGGGAGGCAACTCCCCAGGGCGCGATAGACGCGTGGAAGGCGATCAGCGAGTGGTACAACTCCGTTCTCGGAGTGACGAATTCGACCCTTCTCGAGTTCGAGGCGGGCGCACCATTCGTCGTCGCGAACTATGTCGTGGTGCCGGGCACCGTGGTCGGGTTCATGATCAACCAACTTCTACGACCGAGCTTCTACAGCAACGTGACCCGCCGGTTGAAACGAGCTGGCATCGCAGCCCGTCCACTTTTCGCCCGTAAAGTCGACCTCGACGGGTAGCGAGCTGGCGATGAACCATGGCAGTACGAACGCGGTGAGTACGGCAGCCGGGTCCGCATCGACCACACGTTTCGTCACCACGAATCGGCGCAAACCGCACTGAAGCTCTGAATTGCCGATAATCTACCGTCCGTCGCCCTGCCCGCCGAGACCATGACAGTGGCCGACGCGATACCGCCTGACGGTGCAAAAACCGTCTACAACAGGCCCTACGGTGCCGTCTCGATAGACCGTGGCCACCAGCGTCGGCGTCAAATGCACACGCTCGGCTGCTGTTATCTCTGGCTCGAGTCGATGGATCGTTGGCCGCTAAGGGTGACCTGTACGCCGGCAGAGAGACCGATCGTCACTACCGCTAACGCCGCGGCGATCCACGCTGCGACGGAGTACCCGATACCGGTAGGGGCGAAGGCGTCGGTTGTGGTGTGTGCGGCGAGGATCAGACCGCTGACGGCGCTACCAATGGAGAACCCGACCGAGCGGACGACTTGGTTGACGCTCATGGCTGCGGCAGTGTCATCCGGCGGTGTGACTGCCAGGATTGCCTGGGGCATGACCGCCGAGAAGCCGCCAACGCCGAATCCGAGGACGCTCATGGCTGCGATGGGCCACACCACGTTTACTTCTCGCAGGGTGGCGAACAGGACACAGGCAACTGCGATGACCACGCCATTGATGACGAGCAGAATGAACGGGCCGATTCTGTCCTTGGACTTTGGAATCACCCTTCCTGCAATGAATCCCAGTACCGAGAAGGGGACCAGCACCAACCCTGCTTGAACTTCGTCGAGACCATAACCGTAGCCGGCTTCCGGTGGGGTCTGCACGAAACGGGTGACAAGCGTGAAGAGCAGATACATGGCCACGCCGGCAATGAACATGACGAGATTCGCACCCGCCACAGCGCGGTGCCGCAGAGCTGTCAGATCTACCAGGGGGTTTGACACCTTCCGCTCCACCACAACCCACACAGCCAGTGCAGCGACGCCGGCAACCAGTGTCGACGCAACCACCAGCGGGCGGCTCGACCACCAGTGAATCTGACTGGCCACCACCAGGACCGCGACCAAGCCAGCCGACAGAAGCAGTGCTCCTGTCCAGTCCACCGCCGCATTCTCTGCTGGTGTGGGTGACGTCGGATGGGGGAGCGCGATGGATGCAGCGATCAATGCTGCGACGGACACGACGACCCCGAGAGAGCACGCGGCGCGTACGCCGCTGAACTGAACGAGCAGACTTGCGATGGGGTAGCCGACCCCGATGCCGACGGTCGAGGCCACCGAGAGCATCGCGATCGTAGTCGGGGCGCGATCGCCGAGATGCTGACGCGCGGTGGCCATCATCAGCGCTGTCAGTCCGAGTCCGACCCCTTGCGCGGCCCGTCCTGCCAGAAGGACCGCGAACGGGGCAGGTACAACGGTAGCCACACTCCCGAGAGTCACAACGGTCAACGTGATCAGAACGATCGTTCGTCGTCGGTGGTCCGTACCCAAACGGCCGAGCAGGGGAGTGGCAACGGCACCGGTGAGCAACGTGATCGTCAACGTCCACTGCGCCGTCGCAGCCGACACACCGTAATTCGCCGCGACCGAGGTGATCAACGGTGCCCCCAGGCTGCCGACAGCAGCGACCACCAACGCTATGAAGATCAGTGCGGCGATTAGAACCGTGCTGGATCGCTCGTGTGCGGTATCGGTGCGGTCAGTGTGCGAGGACTGTGAAGCGTTCATTGGTTGTTCTCTGCGGTCAGGTGATCGAAGAGTCCGGTGTTGATGCGAGTGCGTAATCCGCGTGCCCAGTCGGCATCGACCTCGTCGATGTCGAGGGCTGCTGCGATATTGAGCAGCATTCCGTAGGCGACGAAGCTCTTGACCCCAACAGGTGACAGGCCGGTGCGGTCGGCGGTGGACGACCACATTCGGGCCATGTGCTCGCGCACGACATCACGTACCTCGGGGTCGCCGCACGCCGCGAACGCCTGCAGTTGGACCAGCAAATCGGTGTGTTCGGTCAGTGCCCGTGTGTTGTAGTACTCGCCCATGACGGCAAGGGACTGCGCACCGCGGGTGAGCTCCGCTGTCTGGTCCATACCGTCGATCAATCGACTGAATGACCTGTCCACCACCTGCAAGAACAGGTTCTTCTTGGTACCGAACAGCCGGAAAATGTAGGCCTGGGAAATTTCTGCACGTTGAGCGAGAAGCTCGGTCGATGCCCCCTGGAGCCCTGCGGCAGCGAACTCCTCGGCGGCCAGTGTCAGCAGCTGTTCACGTCTCTGCTCGGCGGTCATTCGCTTGCCGTTGTTCGTACTCACCTTCACGAGCATACTTGTTAGTAGTTACTAACTACTAACAAGTATGCTCGGCGCGCTGTGCGCGGAAGACCTCAGCTCCAGCCCGGCTTGACGTCCCGCCGCGCTGGAAGTCCGTTCCATTCTGTGAGTGGGGCCGATTGCCACCACCAATCTGGATCCGAGGGAACGCCGTCGACTACCGTTCTGCCGGTGACAGCAAGCAGTAGCTCGGACGGGCTGGACAAGGTCGTGTCGATCCCCGGAAATACACGTGAAACTGTTCTAGCGCAGCTATTTTCGGGAAGATCCAGCTGCACTCCCACTGCTCGTGCGGCATCGGTGCTGTGCACCAGTATTTCAGTGACAGCCATGCCTGCCCAACCTGCAGCGTCGGCTGTTCCGCTTGGGTGGAACGCACGTTGATCTCCGAGGTCGCGGAGCAGTGCGGCGAGTACGTGTGCAGCCGAAAGCACGTTGTCGAGATGTTCGGATGCGAGTGCTTCACGACCGTTGCGCAGGACCGGTAGTCGGACCTTGGCTCGTCTCGCGACTTGACTGCTGTAGAAGAGCAACGCATCGCTGATGTGCTCGATGGTGTGGAGTGCAGTCCAGTGCGTGGGATCTGCAGTGTTGGACCACTGCGTCGAGATATCGGGTATCGCGGTGAGCGCATTCAGCGCTTGGGCTGCGTACACCACGTCGTCGGGTGTCGGTTCGGTCAATGACATCATGATGTCCGGATCTGGTCGTGTCGGGCTGAAGCATTCGCGATATGCAGACTATCTATCGAAGGTGTAGTTGACAGGCCAAGAGGCGCAGCGTGATCAGAAATCCGCCAACTCGATGAGAAGAATCGACCGGCGTCGGGCCAGGCGCATGTGGCGGATCGCGAGTCAACGGCTGAATTCGCATCAGCGACGAGTCAACGCGTAGAAAAATTCGTCACACTTCATTGCCAATAATAAAAGTTTGTCGCCCTTGGCCCGGCGGCCACGGCACCGGTGACGTCGATACAGCCAGACGGTGCGGTAACTGGACATTCCCGCTGTACTCG
Source organism: Rhodococcus sp. (in: high G+C Gram-positive bacteria) (assembly GCF_023264675.1). Lineage (GTDB taxonomy): Bacteria > Actinomycetota > Actinomycetes > Mycobacteriales > Mycobacteriaceae > Rhodococcoides. The sequence continues at coordinate 233,135 of NZ_JAHFVG010000003.1, read as the reverse complement.
CTCGCAGACAAGGGAGTCGACCGGGGCCGTTCCGTGACGAGCTACCGAAGATGTTTCTCCACGTCGACTCGAGGAACTGGAGCCCGCAAATTTACGCCCGGAACAGATGCAGAGCTTTCATCGACGGAGTCGAACACCGCTGACTCGGCCCTCCCGGGCCGAGTTCGAGAACTTCTATCGCCCGGGGAGGGTCTCGAGAGACCGGGACCGCTGCTGTAACAACTCGGGGTAGGTCCCATCGCGTTCGGCCCAGCGCAGCCGCTCGGCAGCCTGGACGACCACCTCGTTCGTGTTCGGGTTCGAGACGAAAATTGCCATTACCTCGTCCAGGAAATCGTCCAGGGGCAGCGCCGCGGGATTCAGCTTTTCCTGTCCGGCAGTTGCGACTGCGGGTGGGACAAGTTCAGTGACCCGGACGCCGGTGCCGTTCAGATGAGCGCGCAGCGATTCGGTGTACGAATGAACGGCTGCCTTGGAGGCACCGTACGTCGGCATCAGCGGGAACGGCAAGAATCCGATACCCGACGACACGGTGATGATGTCACCATCTGCGCGGGAGATCAGGTGGGGAAGGAAGGCGTCGACAACCCGAATGGTGCCCAGCAGATTGACCAGAATAGTGGTCTCCGCACTTGCCAGGTGCGCCGGATCGCGGAGGTCTTCGGGAATCATGACTCCGGCCATCGTCACGACGACGTCGAGATCCGGGTGCTCGGACAGGACACGGTCCCGGGCCTGCTGAATCGAATTGGGTTCGGTGACATCGATTTCAACGGTCTCGAACTCCTCGATGTGCTTCGCGGAACGCCCACCGACAACGATGGTGCTGCCTGCTGATGCGAAGCGTTGTGCCAGCCCGAGTCCAATGCCGGATGTTCCTCCGACGATCAATACGGTGCGGTTCGCAGTATCCATTATTCTCTACTTCCTCTCGGTGGATCGGTACTTGTCCATAGTCCGATTGTTCGCCGACAACACACGATGCCCTGTCGATCAGGGGAGTGGCAGGACCCCGTCTCACACCATTCGGGGAGACTAATGTGGCCGTATGAGCACTGCCGAAGGCACCAGTGGGTTGGGTGACTATCTTCAGGCGCGCCGGGCGCTGGTCACACCGGAACAAGCCGGGTTTCCAGGTGGCGCCCGCAGGCGTGTTCCCGGACTGCGTCGCGAGGAGGTCGCGATGCTGGCCGGCATCAGCTCCGACTACTACCTGCGCCTCGAACGCGGACGCGATGCGAACCCGTCGTTTCAGGTGCTGACCGCTATTGCCCGGGTGTTGCGCCTCGACGACGTCGAGGAGAAGTACCTCCTGGACTTCGTCAAGCCGCGACCACGGACACCGCTTCGGAGGCGTACCGAGCGGGTCCCCGCTCGGCTTCACCAGTTGCTGATCGCCGTCGACGTTCCAGCGTTCATCGAAGGGCGGACGTACGACGTGCTCGCAGCCAACGCACTGGCGTCGGCCTTCTCGCCGAGGTTGCGACCGGGGGAGAACCGACTACGTTCTCTCATGCTCGACCCGGAGGAACGTGAGTTCCATCGCGATTGGGAAACGGCGACCACTTCCTTCGTGGGAGCGTTTCGCAAGTCGATCGACGAACTGTCCGGCGACGCCCACGCGGTGGAGTTGGTCGGCGAGCTGTCGGTCGCCAGTGGACGCTTCCGCGAGTTGTGGGCACGACATGACGTCCGTGAACTGACGGGTGGATCGCTCGTCGTCGACCACCCCGTCGTCGGCGAGCTGCGATTGCATCGGGACAAACTTCCCGTCGAGGGCGTCGTTCTCGTGCTGTACTACGCCGACCAGGGCAGCGACAGCCACGACAAATTACGCGCTCTGGCGTCCCTCGCGGAACATGCGTGACACTGTGTGGGACAGCGCCTTTGAGTGCATCGCGTCGCTAAGACTCTCCACAGTTCAGGGGCGTTCGTAGGTTCCAGTCACCGATCCGTAACCGATGACGTGGCCACTGACGAGAGGGCCCAACTTCGTTCCCTTCGTCGTCTCGGCGTCCAGTACGCAGTCGAGGGCCGCGAGGTGGAACGCGTAGCGGTGTGGTCCGTGCCCGGGAACGGGGCGCGGACCGTGATAGCCGAGTCGTTTGAACGACGCCGGGACGAATCGGACTCCGAGAGTGCTTTCCGTCAGACCGTTTTCGGCAAGACCGGTCACGTCGGGATCGATCAGTGCAACGGTGTGCAGGATTGGGCGTGGCAACGGGACGTCCACATCTTCGATCGCCAGGACCAACTGCCGAGTTGCAGGAGGCAAGCCCGACCACTGCAGAGGCGGCGAGATATTGGGGCCGGCGCCGGTCCCGGCGGACGTGGCAGGCATGGGCTGTCCGTCGGCGAACGCGTCGCTGGTGACGTCGATCGTCTGCGCATGCTCGAGTTGGTGCCGGACGCTGTGGGTGTCGCCGGCTCTGACGTTTCGTAGCAGTTTGCCGATCATGCTCCGCTCCCTGACGATTTCATCTGTACTGCACTCGATCTGACGATGCCGCCAGTTCGGCGGCTATGTATCCCCGCTCGGCGAGGCGCGGAAGTACGCCTCCGCTGCCGATGATATCGAAGAGAAGACCCGGGAGCGTCGGAATGCTGCCGTCGACGCCGGTGGTGTCGTTGGACCACGAGCCGGATCCGAGATCGAAAGTATCGGTATCACCGTCGCTGAAGAGTTCCGTTGCGTTGGGCAGCGTCATGGCGGGGAGGCCAGCGTTGACGGCGTTTCGGAAGAACAGCGAATTGAACTCCTCGGAAACGAGCATGGCCACGCCGAGTTCGTTGAACAGCGCGGCGACCGGGCGGGAGCTTCCCACCCCGAAGTTCTTTCCGGCGACCACGATGTCACCTGATTCGACCTCGTCGGCCTAGTTCCACACGGTCGCACTGACACTCGTCGGACTGACTATCAGCGCAATCGGATACGCAGCCTTCGCGGTCAACGCGATCATCGCCGTGTGGACACCGCAGACGCTCCACACCTCACCGGCCTCTACCCGGGGCTGTATGCCGTGGCCTACGCAGCGGGAGGTGCGGCGGGGCCCACACTGCTGGGTTTCAGTGTCGACGCGACCAGTTGGTCGTACATGATGCTGAATGCGGCGGTCTTCATGGTGCCCGTTCTCGCGCTCTTCACCGTCCTGGCCGGGCGGGAACGAAACGCAAGGCGGACCATTGCACCGTGATCGCTTCGCCCACTGCGCTGAGAATGAAGTTCACTGTTCTTGCAGACCAAGGCTTACGCGGCCTGCCGCTGGGGGACGGCAATCGAATAGGTGAGTCCCTCGAATCCCCATCGTGCCCGTGGGATCTCGCTAGTGCGGGTAGCTACCGTGGGCTGCGTGACATACGCCTCCGCTCGAGTTCGTCCGAATTCACTCGACAAGAATGGTCGACTCGGACTTTGCTCACCACGTCCTCATGATTCTCGATGTGATCGTGACAGCGGTGCTTGATTTGAGCTCGGCTCGGTCCGGGGCGAGGAAACTGAACCCGGTATCCCTGTCCTGAAACGTTTCTCCATTGCAGACGGCGCATCGACGGATGCTGGTCGTTCTCGGCCATGAGGTAAGCACGCGTATCCCCGGGTTCGGTCACAGCGGTGACGACGGGTCGACGGCCGGTATCGCGGCCGTCGATCGACTATCCCCGCGTCACCAGTTCGACCCTCTCGATATATATCGACCGCGCCAGTCGCCTCTCGATCCGTGACGCATCACTGCTGTCCTCGCAACCGAATTCGACTTGGACTTCGAGGCGTTCGTCCGCACCGGTGGTCAAGTTCAGTTCGGTGATCGGCAACCGGAGCGAATGGAGAATACTCACCAAACGCATCAACGCGTCGACCGGTTCGTCCGCGCGCATGGTGGCTCCCATTCGGAAACACGAAGTCGTCGCACCAGGCATGTCCGGTTCCATCCTCTCCTGAGTCCCTCACCCGCTCAGAACGATCGGGGCATTTCGAGCACATGTTGGCCGACATACGACAAGATCATGTTCGTTGAGATCGGAGCGATTTGATAGAGCCGAGTTTCGCGGAACTTTCGTTCGATGTCGTACTCCTCCGTCATTCCGTAACCGCCGTGGAACTGCAGCGCCGCGTTTGCGGCCTCCCACGACGCCTCCGACGCAAGCAACTTGGCCATGTTGGCTTCGGCGCCACACGGGAGACCTGCGTCGAACAGGTCACTCGCACGCCAACGCATGAGGTCAGCGGACTCGAGGTTGATGTGAGCTCGCGCGATGGGAAATTGCACACCCTGATTTGCGCCGATGGGACGGCCGAACACGACTCGCTCGCGGACATACTTCGTGGTTCTGTCGATGAACCAGCGTCCATCGCCGATGCACTCCGCCGCAACGAGAATACGCTCGGCATTCATGCCGTCCAGGACGTGTTTGAACCCCTGCCCCTCCTCGCCGACGAGAGACGACGCGGGCACGCGAACGTTGTCGAAGAAAAGCTCATTGGTTTCGTGGTTGACCATCGTCCGGATCGGACGTGCCGTGATGCCCTCGAGTTCGCGCATATCGAGTAGGAACACCGACAGACCGTCCGACTTTTTCTTGACTTCCTCTTTTGGCGTCGTGCGTGCGAGCACCAACATCAGATCGCTGTGCTGAACTCGCGAGATGAACACCTTCTGGCCGTTGATGACGTACGAGTCGCCGTCACGGACAGCGCGCGTTGAGATGTTCGTCGTGTCCGACCCGGCTGTCGGTTCGGTGATGGCAAACGCCTGCAGACGAATATCTCCCGAAGCGATATCGGGAAGATACTTGCGCTTTTGTTCATCGGTGCCGTGCCGCAGCAAAGCACCCATTGTGTACAGCTGCGCGTGCACCGGTCCCGCATTGGCCCCGTTCGCGTTGATCTGTTCCAGAATGACCGAAGCGTCGCCCATTCCGAGACCGAGTCCACCGAACTCTTCCGGTACCAGCGCGCCGAGACATCCTGTCTCTGTGAGCGCTTCGACGAACTTTTCGGGATAGAGGCGGTCTCTGTCGATGCTGCGCCAGTAGTCGTCCGGATAATCGGCACAGATACGATCCACCGCGCTGCGGAGGTCTTTGCGGAGGTCGGATTCGAACAAATCTATCGTCATAGTTGGGCGTCGCTCTCTGCTGTGAGGTACCGGGGGCCGAACCCGCGTTTGTAGACCAGGACGGTTCGGTCGTAGGACACCACGACCTGCTTATGCTGGTTGTATCCTTCGGTGTGCACGGTGACCAGTCCGAGCTGAGGTCGAGATCGTGATTCACGCACCGCCATCACGGTGCTGCGCGAACGGATGGTGTCGCCGGCGAAAACAGGATGTGGCAGCACGATTTTGTCCCAGCCGACGTTGGCGAACACGTTCTGCGATACGTCCATCACGCTCTGCCCTGCCACGAGGGCAAGCGTCAGAGTCGCAACGACCAGGGGCTGTCCGAATTCGGTCGTCTTTGCGTATTCGTGGTCGAAATGGATGGGTGCTGTGTTCTGCGTCAGCAACGTGAACCAGGTGTTGTCCGTCTCGGACAAGGTCCTACCGATGGAGTGTTCGAAGACGTCGTCGACGACGAAGTCTTCGAAGTACCGGCCGTGGTATCCGGCGTGAATTGTCATGGCTTCATTGCCCTTTCCTGGGTAGCCGTCGTCGGGGGTGGGAGTTCGAGGTCGTCGGCGATCCAGTCGAGTACCTGTTCGGTGTGCTCGCCCAAAGACGGAATGCTGCCGAACCGAGGAACATGATTCTCGGGAAACCACGGTGGGAGGAGCGTGTCGATGTCACCGACCTCGCTACCGGTGGGCGTCCACCGTCCGCGACTGTCGAGTTGCTCGTGCGTGGCCAGTTGATCGATCGTGTTCATTCGTGCGTACGCGATGTCGGCGGCGTCGAGCCGCTTCACCAACGAGGCGTAGTCGATCTCCCGAAGAGTCCTGGCAATCTCGTCATCGAGAGCTAGACGATTGTCCACCCGGGCAGCATGCGAACCGAAACGTGGATCGATGGCAAATTCCGCTCGTTCCATCACCGCGTCGCAGAACCTGCGCCACTCCCGATCATTTTGGACCGCAAGCAGAATGCGCTGACCGTCGGCCGTCTCGAACCCACCGTAAGGCGCGATCGTGGCATGGGAAGTACCCATCCGTTCGGGCGCAGTCCCGCCGTGCTTCGTGTAATACATCGGGTAACTGAGCCATTCGGCCAGCGAATCGAAGAGCGAGACGTCGATGGGGAGCGCCTCGTTCGTGCGGGAACGATGGAACAGCGCAGCGAGTGCGCTCGAGTACACGTACATTCCCGCAGCGATGTCGGCGACCGAGATACCTACCTTCGCGAAGTTGTCCTTGTCGCCGTTGAGCGACATCAAGCCTGCTTCGCCTTGAATCAACAAGTCGTACGCCTTCGCGTCTGACAAGGGTCCCCCCGAGCCGTATCCGGACACCGATCCGCAGATGAGTGTGGGATGAAGTGCCGCGAGGGTCGCCGAATCCAATCCCTGACGTCGTGCCGCCGACGGAGAGATGTTGTGCAAAAAAATGTCGGCCCTGCCCAGTAGCGCGTCCAGTACCGCCCGGCCGGACCGAGACTTGATGTCGAGCTCGATCGACTCCTTGCCACGGTTGAGCCACACGAAAGCACTGGAGATACCGCTCACCTTGTCGTCGTATCCTCGTGCAAAGTCCCCGGTCCCTGGACGCTCGATCTTGATGACGCGGGCACCGAGATCCGCGAGCTGGCGGGTGGCGAACGGAACGGCGACTGCCTGCTCGACTGCAACCACGACGATTCCGGCCAGGGGTAGTTCGGTCATGTCAGTTCCTTCGATCGAGGCGATGAGAGCAGGCACAATCGGTCGACCAGCTGCCGGGTGGACGGTTGATTTGCTAGATCGCGGAGTGCGAGATAGGTCTGTCGCGCAGAACCGGGATCGGCGGATGACGTGCAATCGACAAATTTGTCGAAAAGCTGATCGTCCGTGAGTGGACGGGATGCGTGGCCTGCAGGGCGATCGACCCGTCTGGCGATGCAGGATCCGTCTCGGTAGCGGACACTCACCACAGCGAAGGGCCCACCTGTCGCCGGCGCCCCCAGCGGCGGTGATTCCGATTCTCGGACCGACACTTTGGTCATGAGCTGCTTTACACCGGTGCGACGAACACTGCCGTCGGTGAACGAGTCGAGGTCGATGTGTCCGTCGAGGAGCGCTGCAGCGATCACGTAGGGCATGCTGAACTTCGCTTGCGACCCGTCATTGGGCCGCGGGTGAACTAGAGGCGCCAGGCACCCTGGTTGTACTGCGATCGACACGCTGTCTATCCGACCGGCATCTTGACCTCGGGCGAACACTTCGAGCGCGGCCTCGATCGCAGAATGGGTGTAGTAGCAGCAGGGGAAGCGTTTGACGTTCAGCGCTGCCGCATTCGTGGGCGCCGAGAGTGTGTCCGCGTCCACGTCGTCACCGCGATGGAGCGCTACGAACCCCAGAGTGCCACCGAGCGCATCGCTGTCACTGGTCAAGCCACTTCGCGCGAGCTGAGCGGCGAAGACACCGTTACTGGCGGCAAGGCCGGCGTGCAGCGGCTTCGTCATGCTGCCGAAGTTCTGACGAGTTCCTGCCGCCAACGATGCTGCGATGCCGAGGGCATGACGTGAGCGATCCGCCGGAAGCCGCCACAGTCGAGATACGGCCGCGGCCGCCCCGATCGTTCCTATGGTCGAACTCGAGTGCCAGCCGGCGTCGTAGTGGTTTCGAATACCCAACTCTGCCGCGAGCTTTCGATCGACGACCACGCCGCATCGGTACGACTCGACCAATGCGGCACCGCTCACGTCCGGGCCCACCCCGGCTGACAGCAGGGCTGGAACGAGTACCGCGCTGAGATGAGCGATCACGGAATCGTCCACGTCGTCGTAGTCGAGAGCGTGAGCGCTGGTTCCGTCGACGAGTGATGCCGAGCGGGCGGGCATCGAGGCACCTGTCGCAATCGACCTCGACGTTCCGGTCGATTCCTCGACCGTGGCGACGACTGCTTCCACGGCGGGGTCCGAAGAACCTGCCACCAGAACCGCAGCAGTGTCTGCGAACGCTTGTCCCGCCAACTTTGTCCACGCCGTCGGTACCGGCGAATGGTCGCCCACGACGGCCAGCAACTGTTCCGTGACCGATTGCTGCGCAGCGCCCGTCATGCGCGAGTCCGCCCAGCTAGCTGGAGGATGTGCCGAGCGCGCGCTGCGACCGGTTGATCGATGAACGTGCCGTCGGGCAACCGAGCGACACCGCTACCCGCCACCACGGCGTGGTCGAATTGGGCGAGTACATCTTTCGCCCAATTCGTTTGGGCATCCGTGGGGACAAAGAACTTTTCGATCGTACCGACCTGGTCGGGATGAATGGCGATCTTTCCACCGAAACCGAGGCTTCGAGCGTGCGCAGACGACTGCTCGAGTCCACCTACGTCATCGAGGTTCGTCCACGGTCCGTCGAGCGGTGAGACGAGCCCAGCACTGGAACAAGCCAACACGACGGCGGACCGCGCATGAACAAGTCCCGGCGTTTCTGCGCAGAGATCGATTCCGAGCTGTGCCGACAAGTCGACCGGCCCGAACAGCAACGTGGCGACAGACTTCGACGATCGTGCGATGTCCCGGGCGTGATACACGCCCTCCGGGGTCTCGATGGTGGGCACGAGCGCGGGTGCCACATCCGACAGACCTGCGAGTAGATTTTCGATCTCCCGCACGCCGTCGGCGCAGGCGATCTTGGGCAAGATCAAGCCGTCGACGTACCTCAGCACGGGTTCGAGCGCGCGAAGATCTTCGACGAGTATCGATTCGGAGTCCAACGCGTTGACGCGGATCATGTATCGAGTGCCAGGCCACCGATTCGACAGTGCCTCCACCGCCGATTTGCGTGCGCGTGGCTTCTCCCCGGCGGCGACTGCGTCCTCGAGGTCTATCACCACATGGCGCGCGCCGCGTGACGCCGCTTTCTGAATGCGATCCGGCCGGTCACCGGGTACGAACAACGGGGCAATTGCCATATCCCAGTCGTGCCGCCTGTCGGTATGCTGTTCCATTTACTCATCATGGACTGATCCTGGACTTCCTGTCAACGTCGGGCGTCATGCCGTTGTGCTGGTCTTGACATTGCAGCTGGAGCGGCGAACAGTGAGATCCCGGACACACGGAACATCATACCGTTCGTTGGCACACTCCTGTTCACTCGACAGCCGAGAACGCCGACATATCCAGAACTGGAGCACCCCATGGATATTGGAATTTTCATCCCCATCGGAAACAATGGCTGGCTCATCTCCAAGACCTCCCCGCAGTACATGCCGACGTTCGAGCTGAACAAGCAGATCGTCCAAGCAGCGGAACGAACGGGGTTCGACTTCGCGCTGTCCATGATCAAGCTGAGAGGATTCGGTGGGGACACCGAGTTCTGGGATCACAACCTGGAGTCGTTCACCTTGATGGCGGGCCTGGCGTCGGTGACCGAAAGAATCAAACTCTTCGCGTCGACGCCCATTCTGGCCCTGCACCCCGCCATGGTGGCACGCATGGCCGCGACGATCGACTCCATCGCGCCCGGTCGGTTTGGTGTGAACATCGTGACTGGTTGGGCAGCAGCGGAATACACCCAGATGGGCCTGTGGCCGGGCGACGATCACTTCGGTAGCCGGTACCGCCGCGCGGAGGAATACGTGCAGATCATGCGGGAACTGTGGTCTACCGGGTCGTCGACCCTGAACGGTGAGTTCTACACGACCGATGACTGCGTACTCTCACCGCGGCCGACCAACGGACACATCGACATCGTGGCTGCCGGTCAAAGCGGGACGGGCATGAAATTCGCGGCGCAGTATGCCGACTACAACTTCGTCACCGGCACCGGTGTCAATACCCCCACCGCGGTGGCGCCCACCATCGAGAGGCTCAACGAGGCGGTACGTCTGGCGAATCGCGACGTAGGAGCGCTGCCCTTGTTCATGGTGATCGCCGACGAGACCGACGAGTCGGCCCTGGCCAAGTGGCAGAACTACAGCGACAACGCCGACCGCACGGCACTTGCATGGATGGCGGATCAGTCCAGCGCTGATACGACGTCCGACTCGGCATCGACCTCCAAGACCATGGTCCTCCCCGAAGGCGCGGTCAACTTCAATATGGGCACACTGGTGGGGTCGTACGAATCGGTGGCCAAACAACTGGACGCGATCGCCGACATCGACGGCACCAAGGGAATCATGCTGGTCTTCGACGACTTCCTGCGGGGAATCGAAGACTTCGGCAAGTTCATCCAACCGCTGATGACTTCTCGCGTGGGGTTCTGACCGTGGGCACCCCGATTGTGTCCGTGGCGGTGGTGCAGACAGGTGGCATGTCCGACGACATCGCCGCGAACGTCGCTGCGATCGTGGACCTGGGGCGCGCAGCGGTAACGGAAATACGCCTGCGGGGCGACGACGTGGACCTGCTCGTTCTCCCGGAGTTGTCCACGACGCCGTACTTTGGTGCGAGCACGAGCCGAGACCGTTCGTACTGGGCCGAGGACATCGACGGTCCGACGGTTCGAACCTTCAGGGCTGCATCACGAGAATTACACTGCGCCATTGCTTTCGGATTCTTCGAATGCGTTGCCAGCGGTGCGATGTACAACTCGTTTCTCGTGATCGACCGCACGGGCAAGCTCGTGCCGTGGACGTCGGCCACCGGGGGATCGTTCACCGCCTATCGCAAACTGGCGCTACCGTCTGTGAGTATGGGGGGCGTCGAAATCGACGAGAAACGGTTCTTCACGCCCGGAGCGGAATCGGCGGTGTTCGATCTGTTCGGGGTTCGGTTCGGGTGCGCGATTTGCTACGACCGGTCGTTTCCCGAGAACTGGTTGATTGCGCGGGCTCTCGGCGCGCAGGTGATGCTGGTACCGGTCAGTTCGTTGGGTTCTCGCCAGCACATGTTCACCGCTGAGTTACGCACGCGTGCAATGGAATCACAAATGTGGGTGGCCGCAGCCAATCGCGGTGGCGACGAGGTCCTCGACGGTGACACGGTCTGCTACTTCGGGGACTCCGTGGTGGTGGATCCTTCGGGTGAGATAGTGACCCAAGCCCCGAGCAATACTGCCGGGGAGGTCATCGACGCCGCCATGGACATCGCCCGCGTCCTGTCCTCCCGCGCGGGGTTCGCGCTCGCACGTGATCGGCGACCCGACGTCATCCGCATGCTGTCTCGCTTGACGGACGGACAGGCCGAAGTCACTTCACCTAGTTCGATGGAATCCGAGATCGAAAGGACGAACCGATGAGAACTACTGTCGTTGTGGGCAACCCGAAGCCCAACTCGAGGACTTTGGACGCCGCCCGCCGGGTGGCCACGGTCCTGAGTGGGTCCGACGACGTCGCCGAGATCGACCTGGCGACGCTCGGTCACGGGTTGTTGCAGTGGGATGACGACGGCGTCTCTCGCGCCCTCGATCTCACCGCGGCGTCGCATCTTGTGATTTTTGCCAGTCCGACGTACAAGGGGTCGTATACCGGACTGTTGAAGCTCTTTCTCGACCAGGTCGTGCCGGATGGACTCCGCGGCGTTCTGGCTGTGCCCGTGATGTTGGGCGCGGGGCCCAACCACGCGATGGCGCCGGACCTGCTGCTGAGACCAGTGCTCACCGAATTAGGTTCCACCACTGCATTTCCTGGGCTTCATCTTTCGGACAAGACCTACGCCACGGACGGGCGGATCGAGGACTATGGGACCCTGTGGGCGCCGACCGTGACCTCCATGACGCTTGCGGCGAGGACGGGCCGATGACCCTCACGGATGGATTGGACTCGGCATCGTTACGGACCACGTTCGGTTTGTGCCCGTCCGGTGTGGTGGCGGTGTGCGCTCGAGACCATAGCGGGGCGAGGATCGGGATGGTTGTCAGTACTTTTGTGCCCGTCTCGATCGACCCTCCGCTGGTTGCGATCTGTGTCCAGCGATCGTCCACGACGTGGCCGCACCTTGGTTCGCGGCGGAACATCGGACTCAGTGTGCTGGCCAGTTCCCACGCGGCAGCCGCGCGGAGGCTGTCGTCTCGCCACGGCGATCGGTTCGAGGGAACGCAGACCGAAACGTCGAAGCTCGGAGCTATCTTCATCGAAGGCGCTCTCGCTCACTTCGACACTTCCGTGCATCGAACCGTGGATGCGGGTGATCACTGGGTGGTGTTGCTTACCGTGCACGCCGTGTCATCGGTGGACATGGAAGACCCGATAATTTTTCATCGAAGCAGCTTCCACGAGATTGCCTCTGTGGCCCCATGACGACCGGAGTGAGACAGCGACTCGCCGACGTGGCACTGGCAACAGCCGCTGTTCGATCGGGCAGGCCCGTTTTACTTGCGAGCGTCGATCGCCATGGATCCGCAGGACACGTGGTCGTTGCCGCGGAGAAAGCGACGGCGGCGTCGACGGCGTTCATGATCCGGTACACGTCGGGATTTCTCTGTGTACCCATGCTCGCACGCGAGTGCACTCGATTGGGAATCCCACCCATGTGGATGGAGGGCCCGGAGCCGAACGGTGGCCGAGCCGACCACAGTGCCGTCTACGGGGTAAGCGTCGACGCCGCCAGCGGAACAGGTACCGGAATATCGGCGTCCGATCGGGCGGCGACCATCTGCCTGCTCGCTCGGTCTTCCGGCGAACCGTCCGAGTTCACCCGGCCCGGACATGTCGTGCCGATGCGCGTCGACGAAGCCGGACTTCTTGCTCATCGCGGATCTGCCGAGGCCTCTGTGGACCTGGTGCGAGCGAGCGGATTGCGCCCCGCCGCTGCGATGGGGCAGATTGTGAGCGAACTCGATGAGCGACGGATGGCCGAGTGGCCGGAGCTTGGCTGGTTCGCCGCCGAACATCGGATGCCCCTGGTGTCGGTGGACGATGTTCTGCTGTGGCGGCGCGTACACGCACGAATTCCTCGCGTCGCGAAGCTGGTTGCTCGCAGCAGCAGGTAGACACCTGGAAAGGCCGCATCGTCGAACGTATTCGACGGTGCGGCCTTTCGACTGCGTTCGGCGTGGTTTCAGTCCGAGGGAAGTTCCGGAACGATGAGGGCGGGGGAGTTTCTCGCCGCCGTCCGATCCCGGGGCTGCGGGGAACGTGATGTGGTGCGTTCTGGCAGCAGCGCTACCAGAACAGACGCGACGAGTAGTGCGCCGACCGGAAAATAGAGGCCTACAGTCACGTCGTCGTCAGTTGCGAAGATTCCGATCATGAACGGCCCGGCGAATCCGCCGATCGCTGCGATCGAGTTCACGAATGCCAGGCCGACGGCTACCGACTTTCGAGGGAGCATTTCCGATGCCATGGCGAAGAAGGGTGCGATGTAACCGAGCACGCCTATAGCGGTGATTGTCAGACACATCAGCGACGGCACAACATAGTGCTTCAGTTGAATTGCACCGAAGAGACCCACAGCGGCAAGAAGTACGCAGGCGATTACGTGGAATTTGCGATCCCCGGTTCTATCCGAGTGTCGGCTGATGACCAGCATTCCCACGCCGCCTACGACGTAAGGAATCGCACCGAGTACCCCGATGTTGGTCGAACTGTACGACGGGTTCAGCTGCTTGACTATCAGGGGGAGGAAGAATGCCAATCCGTAGAGTCCGCACGCGATGAACATCTGGGCCGCCGCGAGCTGGAGAACGCGTCTGTTGCGTATGGCCCCCAGCTGGGCCCGAAACCCGTCGTGCCCCTCGTCCGGTGTCTCTTTGGCGAGCTCGTCGGTGAGCCAGGACATCTCACGCCGATTCAGGAACCGTGCTTTGTCGGGGGTGCTGGGGAGTACGAAAAGCACCACAATTCCAATCGCGATGGCCGGCAGCCCCTGAAGAACGAAGACCCACCGCCAACTCTGTACGCCGAACCAGTGGACGTTGTCCAAGATGACGCCGCCGGTGAGGCTGCCGAGGATGAGTGCGAGTGGTTGAGCTACGGCGAGAGCGGCAATGGCGCGGACTCGTTCGCGCCGCCGAAACCACAACGTGAGGTAGAACAGTACGCCCGGAAACAACCCCGCCTCCGCGATGCCGAGGATCACCCGTGCACCCACCAGTTGGCCGGAAGTGGTGACCATTCCGGTCGCGACGGCCACAATCCCCCATGTGATGGCGATTCGTGCGAACCACAACTTGGCCCCCACCTTCTTCAAGATGATGTTGCTCGGTATCTCGAAGACGACGTACGCGGCGAAGAATATCGATGACGCGAACCCGAACACCGCTGTCGTGATGCCGATGTCTCTGGCCATCCCGGCTTGTGCGAATCCGATATTGGCGCGATCCATGTAGTTGGTCATGTACAGCACGATCACGACGGGCAAGATTCTCGCGGCTATCTTTCGAGGAACCGCTCTGCCGAGGTCGTTCTCGCTGATTTCTTCATCTTTCATCACTGTGTACCGGTCCTAGTTCGAAGTAGTTCCAGGCCGAGCCAGGAACGGCGGGGCCTGCAGGTGAAAGCTCGTCTGGTCTTGGAACATCTCCGCCACACGCAGAGCCACGCTTTCCCGGAAAGGTGCGGCTACGAGCATCGCGGACACCGGGCATCCATCTGCGGACAGACCGGTGGGAACGGCAACCGCGGGCAAACCGGTGAGGTTGCACATCATGGTGAAGTTCGACTGAATTTCGTAAGCCGGAAACTTCACTCCGTTCACGGACAACGTGACACCCGGTAGAGCCGGTGCGGTTGCGGGGACGGTGGGCATGAGAATCAGATCCGCATGTTCGAACAGTTTCATGATCTCTGCCTGCAGTCGAGATCGAAACTGTAGGGCCCGAATGTAATCGGCTGCGGGTGTTGCGATTCCAGCGCTTATGCGCCGGACGGTGGCCGGGTCGTACTGCTTCCACCGATCGCCGGCGAACTCGCCTCGGTGAACGGATGCTGCTTCGGTGAAGACGACTTGGTAGCCGATCTTGTTCGCCAGATGCGCCGAGGGCACGCTGGCGTCGGTAAACGTGGCCCCGAATTGCTGCAGCACATCGGTCATACGCGCGAGTCCGGCCAAGACCTCACTGTCACAGTCCTGAAAGACATCGTCCCGCGGTACTGCGATCCGCACCGAATTCATGTCGAGGTCGTGATGACGGAACTCCGAACGCTCGGTGGTTCTGATGTCCTCGGTGTCGTGTCCAGCCAGGACCGACATGACCGCCGCGATGGTCCGGGCATCTTGCGCTATCGGACCGACGGTCTCGGCCGTCCAGGACATCGGGACGACGCCCGTTCTCGACACCCTTCCCGTCGTTGGTTTCAGGCCGGTGACACCGCACCACGCTGACGGCAGCCTGATGGACCCCCCGACGTCGGTCCCTATTCCGAACGACACCGCACGGGTGGCCACGGCGACCGACGTACCGCTGGAGGATCCGCCTGCCCAGCGTGAGGTATCCCAAGGGTTCAGACATACACCGGTGAGCGGTGAATTCGGACCACCGCAGGCGAACTCCGTGGTCGCGTCTTTCGAGATCGGGATCGCGCCCTGCTGTTCGAGGCGTGCGATGGCCGTCGCGGAGCGCAGGGCCGGTCCCACATTCCCACACCGCGAGCCACCGGTGGTCGGAACACCTTCGACATCGATCACGTCCTTGACGGTGAAGGGGATCCCTTCAAGCAAACGGCCGTAGCCGGCCTCGATTCTTCTGTCCGACTCCTCCGCCATCTCGAGCGCACGGTCGTCGAGAAAAGTCACTGTGCAACGAAAGTCCCTGTTGGACTGCCGTAGCCGCTTCAATGCTCCGGCAACTGCATCGACGGCTGTCACGTTCTCTGGAAGTTGCACCGACGATCGATCGGGCAGCCTGCTCTGTGTCTCGAACTGTGCTGCTTCCGTCAGAAGAAGATCGCCGATCAGTGGGTCACTCTCGCGGTGGCTGGGCAAATCCCTACGTAACGCAGCGGCTGCGGGTTCGGCACGTAGCAGTGCGATGCGTAAATCTGCGAGCTGGTTCGGTTCGAGTGTATGCCCCAATCGGGCTGCCATCGTGCGTAGTTCAGCTTCGGAGGCGATCACCCGAAGGAGGTCTGCCGAGTCTGCGACTTCGGATTTAGAGTCAGCCAATGTCGATCTCCTCGAATGTGTACCACTGTATGGCACAGTAGTTTGTAGTGTGGAACGTCACTTTGATAGTGAGGTGTCATCCAAAACATGTCAAGCATTGATGTCGCACGCAATTGGTTCGTTGCAAAGGCGCCACATCTGGTTTACATTCGGTACGACGTTCTACACAATGGAACGACAGTTAGCGCACATCAACGATGTAGCTCCCGAGTGGAGTAACCCATGCTCGGGGCGCCCAGCGCGACCACGTACCCGCCTACCGGCCGGAGGACACCGATGACCATCGATCAACGACACACTGCAGAGCACTTCGAAGTCTCGTGGACGCTCGACCGGACGACGCCGATTCAGTTCGTCGCGCCCGATGGCGAATTGACCGAGGCCGGGCGTCGTTACGATATCGACCCACAGTTGGCTCGGACTCTGTACCGCGACATGTTCCGAGCGCGACGGCTGGACCGCGAAGCACTGTCGCTGCAACGACAGGGCGAACTCGGCCTCTGGCTTCAATCGTGGGGACAAGAAGCGGCACAGGTCGGCTCGATGCACGCACTCGACTCCGACGACTTCGTATTTCCTTCGTACCGAGAACATGCAGCTGCGATGGTTCGCGGTGTCACACCGACGCAACTGCTCACTCAATGGCGAGGCGCCACACATGCCGGATGGGATCCTGCCGACTACCGGTTCCACTTCTACTCGTTGGTGCTGGGGACGCAGACGCTGCACGCCACCGGATACGCGATGGGCTGCCGCCTCGATGGGGGAGATACAGTGGTGGCTACCTACTTCGGGGATGGCGCAGCCAGTCAGGGTGACGTCAGCGAGGCCTTCAACTGGGCCGCCGCGCGTAGCCTGCCGGTGCTGTTCTTCTGCCAGAACAATCAGTGGGCGATCTCGACTCCACCTGAACTGCAGTATCGAGCGCCCGTCTACCAGCGTGCCGCGGGGTTCGGCCTGCGCAGCTTCTACGTCGACGGAAACGACGCCTTGGCCGTGCACGAAGTGACCCGGGTTGCGGCGCAGTCGATCCGCGACGGTGGAGGACCTGCCTTGGTCGAGGCCGTCACCTTCCGCATGGCCGGCCACTCCACCTCTGACGACCCTGGAAAATATCGTGACCCCGCCGAGTTGGATGCCTGGCAGCTACGAGACCCCCTGCTGCGCTTGCGGCATGTACTCGTGACCCTGGGAACGCCGAACTCTTTCTTCACCGAACTCGACGACGAAGCCGAGGCGCTCGCCGTGGAAGTACGTGCCGCCTGCAGGGCCATCGAACCACCCGACTTGGACCGGTCTTTCGCCGACGCGTACGTACAGCCACATGTACTGGTGGACAAGGAACGATTGTCCCACCGCATATTCGTCGAGTCCATGAGGGTAGGAGTGTGACGATGACCGGAACTCGAAGTGGTGTCGCGACGAAGACGAAGGTCGACACCGGAGTCCAGACGGGTGTCGCGTCGATGACTATCGGCAAGGCACTCAACGCCGGGCTGCGTCGCTCCATGCGCGACGATCCCTCGGTAGTCCTACTCGGCGAGGACATCGGGACCCTCGGGGGAGTTTTCCGAGTCACCGAAGGGCTACGAAAAGAGTTCGGCGACGAGCGGGTCATCGATACACCACTCGCCGAGTCCGCCATAGTCGGGACCGCAATCGGACTGGCGCTCAGAGGGTATCGTCCTGTCTGCGAGATCCAGTTCGACGGTTTCGTCTATCCGGCCTTCGATCAAATCGTGAGCCAGCTCGCCAAAATGCGGTCTCGGTCGGGCGGCCGCGTCACCGTTCCCGTCGTGATCCGGATTCCGGTCGGCGGAGGTATCGGTGCTGTCGAGCATCACAGCGAATCGAACGAGGCCTACTTTGCTCACACCGCAGGTCTACGCGTCGTGTCGTGCTCGAACCCGGCCGATGCGTACCGCATGCTGCGCGCTGCCATCGCGAGTGACGATCCGGTGATTTTCTACGAACCGAAACGTCGATACTGGGACAAGGGTGAGGTCGATCTCGACGCGACCCCTGCGTCACTCGACCGTGCTCGCGTCGTGCGCACCGGAACCGACCTTACCCTCGTGGCGCACGGACCCACCGTGAAGACAGCATCGGCAGCTGCGGAAGCTGCTGCAGAAGACGGGTATTCGGTAGGCGTAGTCGATCTGCGGACACTGTCGCCGCTGGATGTGGACACGCTGCGCCGCTGCGCCGAATCGACCGGCCGCCTGATCGTGGTGCACGAGGCAACGACGTTCCTCGGAATCGGGGCCGAAATTGCAGCTGCGGTGACCGAATCGTGCTTCTACGCACTGAAAGCTCCCGTCCTGAGGGTCGGAGCCTACAACCTGCCGTACCCCCCGGCGAAGATCGAGGACGAATTCCTTCCCGACGTCGATCGCATACTCGATGCAATCGACGCGTCGCTGAGATACTGAGGTCCAACACATGAGTCAGTCACACCAGTTCACACTGCCCGATGTCGGTGAAGGTCTGACCGAGGCGGAAATTTCGTCCTGGCACGTCGCGGTGGGCGATACCGTCGCCATCAACGATGTGCTGGTCGAGATCGAAACTGCCAAGTCCGCTGTCGAACTGCCCTCGCCCTATGCGGGTGTGGTGGAGCAGATCCTCGTCGAGGAGGGATCGGAGGTTCCGGTCGGAACCCCGATCATCGTCATCGGTGCCGGGCTTGCTGACCCACAACCGGCGGTGGTCCAACCGACAGTGGATCGACCGGCAGCGGACCAACAGGGTGGGGACGACGGTTCCTCCGACGATGAGAAGCCACAGGTGCTGGTCGGGCCTGGTCCGAAGGAGGCAGCCGTGAGACGACGACGGTTGGCTCCGCAGACGGCCGACGTCGTGCCGGTGGCTGCACCGCCGGGGGCGAGGTCGGACAGAAACGTCGCGAGAACCACGCCGGTCGTCCGCCTGTTCGCTCAGCAGCAGCGCGTGGATCTGGAGGAATTGGCGCACACCACCGAAGGCATCATCACTCGCAACGACGTGCAGCGAGTTGCCGGCGTCAACGAGCGCGCTACACCCGGATCGAGCTCCTCGTCACCGGACACTCGTGAGAGCCGTACGCCGATCAAGGGTGTCCGAAAGCTCGTGGCCGACGCAATGACTCGATCCGCCTTCACCGCGCCTCACGTTACGGAGTGGTTGACCGTCGATGTGACACCGACCATGGAGCTGTTGGCGAGCGTGAAGGCGGACCGCTCTTGGGACGGAGTTCGGGTCAACCCGCTCGTCTTCGTGGCGAAGGCGTTCCTCCTCGCCATCCGTGCCTATCCCGACATCAACGCGACGTGGGACGAGGTCAACAACGACATTGTTGTCAAGCACTACGTAAACCTCGGCATTGCCGCCGCAACCCCTCGCGGACTCATCGTTCCGAACATCAAGAACGCGCACACTCTCGACACACGCCAACTGGCACAAGCCCTCTCAGATCTGGTGTCGGTCGCACGCAGCGGCAAAACACCACCTTCGGACATGGCGCACGGAACGGTGACCATCACCAATATCGGAGCACTTGGCGTGGACGCCGGAACTCCTATTCTCAATCCCGGTGAGTCGGCCATTTTGGCGTTCGGAGCAATCCGTGACCAGCCGTGGGTGGTGGACGGCCGAATCGAGATCCGGAAAGTCACTCAGCTGGCGATGTCGTTCGACCATCGACTGGTGGATGGAGAGCTGGGTTCGCACGTCCTTGCGCGCACTGGGTCAATTCTTGCGAATCCGAGAACAGCGCTTCTCTTTTCGTAACGTGTGGCTCGAGAACGGGTCGCATTCGCATGTAGATAAATGGAGACAAGAATGCCCGATTACTTCGTCAGAATCGACAGCAGCGCTCTGCACGCACTACCGGCCGAGCAGAAGCGAGAGCTGCTCGAACGTGAATGGGTCCGTGGTCGAGAACTACATGCCAAGGGGATCTTGCGCCGACTCTGGCAACTGCCGGCTCAGAAGGGCAACATCGGTCTGTGGTCCGCGGCCGACGCAGAAGAACTCAATGACGCGGTGCAGAGTCTGCCGATCTGGCCGTACATCACCACTCACGTCGAACCGGTGGCGCTACATCCCCTGTTCGCCGCAATCGATGCGGACCCCGCCCCCGAGTAGAGCGGGGGTCACTCGACCCTTGCCCACCTGTACAACTTGAACGGTGCACCGAACTGGTCTTCGGCGTCGTAGTACTGCAGCATCATCCGGTCGTCGATCGCCAGATCCGCTACCGCTTCCGCTGTATCGGCCAGCAGGACCGGACCTTCGTCCAATCGGCAGGCGGCCACTGTGTACGGCGCGGGAATCGAGTCGAAGTACGTCTTCTCGAACGTGACCCAGCTCAGCAAAGTCGCATTGCTGCACGACGGTGTCCACCGTAGATCGCGCGAGGAACAAGACGGGCAGGACGGGACGGGCGGATACTGCCATGACCCGCACGCCGCGCAGCGCTGAAGGTGGAGTCGGCGCTGTGCGACGTGACCCCAGAAGATGTCGTCGAACAGACCACGGCGAGGGCGCGGACGAACAGGCATGTCAGTGCGCCGGCTTTCCGAAGATGGTGGTGAATACTTTCCCCGCGACGTCGGACCCGTATTGCGCGTGCCGGACGCCGGGTATCTGCCTGTCGCCGGCCTCTCCTCGAACCTGCCGCACACACTCGACGAGATGGCCCCAACCCTGCATGTAGCTCTCCGACAGATGTCCACCCGAGGTGTTGGTCGGCAGTCGACCGCCGGGACGCAACGCACCCGAGAGAACGAAATCTCCGACTCCGAAGTCGTCGGTGAAACCGAGCCCCGCGAGCATGACCGGAACATGTATCGAGAAGCTGTCGTAGATCTGAAGCACATCGATGTCCTCGGGGCCGAGAGAGGCTGTCTGGTAGAGACTGTGGGCCGCCCTACTGTGGGCTGAGTGGTAGAAGTCCACCAGGCGCGGCGCCAGACTGGTGGCGTCGACATTGAGATCCGACCGTCCCATCCCCTTCAACTGCACGGCGCGATCCAAGAGTCCTCTTGTGCGCGCGAATTCGTCGGACACGACCAGCAGAACGACCCCGCCGTCGTTCACGATCGTGTAGTCATACAAACGGAGCGGATCGACGATGGTTCTCGACGCCAGATAGTCCTCGATTGTGAGCGCAGATTGCATGACGGCGTTTGGATTGCGCCGGGCATGCATTCGTTGCGCCACGGCCACCTCGCCCAGAACGCGCTCGTCGAGGTCGTGCACGGCCAGGTAGCGCCGAGCGAGCAACGCATACAGAGCGCCTTGTGAGGTGAAGCCCCACGGCTCGTAGTAGACGTACGACAGAAACTGGTCGCCGTACGACGCATCGGGTCCGCCGTAGGCCGTGCCGGCACTGCGCTGATCGTTGCCGTACACCAGCGCGACGCAGTCGGTCCACCCCATGGCGATCGCAGCCATCGCGTCTTGAAGAGCTTGCGCGGAATCGCCGGACGACGCCCAAGATACGTTCAGCCCGAGAACTTCGGCGCACCGTTCGTATGCAAGTGGACTTCCCACAAAGATTCCATCGATGTCCGCTTTGGCCAAGCCCGCATCGTGCAGTGCGCGTTGCAGGGCGATCGCTGCGTATCCGTAGGCATCGGTCTGTGCTCCCTCGGTACGATGCCGCTCCCAATCACGCGCGTAGTCCGTGTCCCCGACACCGACGATCATTCCCCCAGCGATAGAGCTCATGCTTCGGTCCACCGTGGTGCGCGCTTCTCGGCGAATGCAGCACGACCCTCGATACGATCGGCTGTGTCGCGCAGCATCCCCCAGAAGAGTTCTTCCTGCCGAATGGACTGGGTAAGTGACAAGTCGGCACTGTGTCGCGCGATCGACTTGATTGCTCTGACCGCGAGGGGCCCGTTCGAGCTGATTCGATCGGCGATCTCGAACGCGCGAGTCATCAGTTCCTCGTGCTCGACGAGGTCACTGATCAGCCCGACCCGATAGGCCTCCGCCGCATCGACACGATCACCGGTCAACAGCATCTTGTTGGCGATTGCAGTAGGCACGGCCCGCAGCAGAAGCGATGTGCCGCCGATTGCGGGGACACTGCCGATTTTCGCTTCCGGCAGGCCAAAGGTCGCCCATTGGCTACCTATTCGAATGTCGCAGGCAAGCGCCATCTCCATTCCGCCACCGAGGCAGTGTCCGTTCACCGCCGCGATGAGAGGTTTGGTCAGATGCAAACTGTCCAGCGCGATCGCACGGATGTACAGTCCGTCGGCCACGCTGCTGTTGTGATTTCGGAAATAGGCGCCCGCGTATGGAGTGGCGGGTGGTGATGTCTTCTTCAGGTCAGCTCCGACACAGAAGGCACGCGACCCCGTACCGGTGAGAACACCCACGCGCAGGTTGTCGTCGCTGTCGAGACGAGTCAGGCCCTCACGAACGGCCTTCATGGCGTCGAAATCGAGAGCGTTCAGCGCTTCGGGTCGATCGATTCGAATGACCAAAGTCGTTCCGTGCGTTTCGATGTGTACGGCGGTCATCCAAAAGCTCCTTCGGATTCCAATAGGTCGAACTCGGTAGAACTGATTCCGAGAATGGTTTCGCACACCAGGCGGGTGTCTGCTCCGAGCAGCGGGGCCGGTGTCCGCAGGCGCGGTGATGTGGTGGCCGAGCGGTAGGGGGGCGCGTCGTAGACGCACGGGCCCATCTCCGGGTGGTCGAGGGTGACCCAGTGTTCGCGGCTCACCAATTGCGGGTCGCACAGCAGATCGCGAGCGTCGTTGACAGGACTTGCAGCGATTCCGGCATTGCACAACTGCTCGGCCAGATCTTCGGCATCCCGTTCTCGTACACACGCAGCGATCTCTTCTCCAATCTCGATGCGACCGCGCAGACCACTCAGAGTCGACGACGCCAGCACCGACGAGGCGGCTTCGACGTCGGCCTCGTCGCGCAATGTCAGTGCACACCATCGGTCGGGCCCCTGCGTCCGCACCACTCCCTGCCACAGCGTCGAGGCATCGTCGTTGCCTACCCGACTTACCGGACGTCCCAGCGCGGCGGCGACCACGGCAGGGCCGACGATGTTGGCCGTCGACGCCAGCTGGGCGAGCTCGATGTGTTGGCCCACCCCTGTTCGATCTCGATGTCGCAGCGCGGCAAGCACTGCGATGGCGCCGTGCAGGGGATTGGGAACGTGGTCGGGGTAATTCGTTCCGGTGCCGACCGGGGGTCTGTCCGGATATCCAGACGATTCGAGGAAACCGCCTGCCGCGGCGATCGTCAATCCGTAGCCGCGGTGCGAGCTGTACGGACCCACCGAACCGTTCATGGGCATCTCGATGTAGATGATGTCTTTTCGGCGCTTGCGCGCGTCCGCGTATCCGAGACCGAGTCGGTCGAGCGTTGCGGGCGTGTAGTTGTTGGCGACGACGTCGGACGTCTCGATCAGCGACATCGCGATCTCCTGGCCGGCGGGATTCTTCAGGTCGAGACAGATCGACTTCTTGCTCGAATTCCTGTTGGCGAAGTAGCCGCTTCGGTCGACGCCGCGGATGCCGTCGGCGAAGGGTGACATGAAACGAATGGGATCCGTGCGGTTTCGAGATTCGATTTTGATGACGTCGGCGCCCTGATCGGCCAACGGTTTCGTCAGAAACGGGCCGGCGCCGACCCAGGTGAAATCGACGATGCGGATGCCGTCCAGAATCGCGGGTTCGGTCACGACGCGACGCCGTCGGCTGTGCGAGGACCTACCGAGGTTCCGGAGAAGCGGTACGGCGCACCGGGAAACTCATAGGACGCTCCGTCGGCGGCGACGCGTGTCGAGAAGAACTCCATGGCCGCAAGCTGCGGGTTCTCGAGCAAGTCGGCGGCCGAAGAAACGGGCGCGATACTGATGCCCCGCCGTTGGCCCTCCTCGTACAGTTCGCGTTTCGTGCGGTCTCGCATGAACGTTTCGGCGACGTCCCTGAACGCATCGACGCCCTCGGCGGACCGAACGAAATCAGGATCGGTCCAGATGTCCGACGCGAGACCTGCGGCGCCCACCGCCTCGTCCGCACACATCCACTCGACCAGTTCGTCCCAACGCAGACGCTTGCCTCCGATGCTTGTGACCAGGTACACCCAACCGTCCGAGCAGCGAAACAACCCGGTGCCTGCTTCCACAGGCCCTGCGCCGACCCTGGTGCGCGTTCGGCCTTCCAGATCGAGAGTTTGAACCGCGTTCTCGACCGAATGCGCGACGGCTTCCTGCACGGACACGTCGACAACGTCTCCCGCTCCGGTCCGGTCTGCGCGACGCACGGCCATCAGGGTTGCAACCGTGGCGTGCAGGCTCGCAGCCATCGAACTCTGCTCCGGGAACGGTCGCACGGGCTCACGATCGGGATCTCCTGCCAGGTACAGCAATCCGCCGGCCGCAAGCCGCGTCAGGTCCGAGTGCGGACGGTCGGCGAACGGCCCGGTCAGACCGTATGCGCTGATGTTGGTGTGCACCAGAGACGGCCGGTCGGCGGTAGTCAGTTCGGGGTGAATGCCGACGGCCCGAAGCCGGTCGGGCCCACCTGCGGTGACCAAGACGTCGGCGGAGCCGAGCCTGCGGTGGAACGCCGATGACTGCAGTTCGACTGCAACTTCGGTCTTCCCTGCCTCCATGAACAAGCGAACATGCTCTGGCCAGGAGTCGAGTCCATCGACAGAATGTCGAACACGCACGACTGAGGCACCCAGATCGGACAGCAATCGGCCGACATAGGCGCCCTCTATCCCGGTTACATCGACCACTCGGACTCCGTCGAGAGGTCCGATCGAGATGGGCATTCCTACATCCTGTTACGTATTCGGCTCGCATCTGCCTACGAAACCCCGGCGCCACGGTGGACTGACCACCCTGTCGTCACCGATCGTTCCTCTTGACGGAACGCTGTACTGGCGTAAAGTACGCCAATATGCCCGCCAAGAACATCCCGGTGGGTCGGCACCATTACCGCTAGGAGATTCGTTGTCCATCAAATCCCGGGAGCCATGGGCCGCCGACTCGTCGCGAGCGCCCGCCGACGCAACCGGCGGACGAGAGTCCGACCCGGAGCGAAGTCGTCTCGACGAACTGGCGGGGCTGCATGATGTTGCTCGAGAACAAGATCGTCGGCATGCTCTGCGCAGAGACGTCCCATGGCCCGATGATGTACGCATGGCAGTGAACTTCACCGTCGACTTCGACGCCATGCTTCTGCGTCGGGTGCTCGACGAGCCGGCGATGCAACGAGCCAAGGGTGAATACGGTGGCCGAGTGGGCATTTGGCGCTTGATCGAATTGTTCGACAGCCATCAGGTGAAGGGGACCGTTTTCGCCCCGGGCCGAATCTGCGAGTTGTATCCGAAAGCTTTGAAGGCCGCGGCCGACAGTGGTCACGAGATCGGAGACCACATGTGGGAACACCGGGTGCCGGACGATCCCGTGGTCGAGCGCGCGCACCTGGAACGCGCTACGGCTGCGTTGGAACGGTTGACGGGCATTCGACCGGTGGGAACCCGCAGCTATCATTCTCCCGACTTGCTGCATGAATTGGGATACGTCTACAACTCGGTGGAGGCCGCGGATCATCGCCCGTACACGACCACGTCTGCCTCCGGCGCTCGACTGCTCGAGCTGCCCTTTCATCATGTGAACAACGATTCGATGTATTACAACTTCGCCTTCTTCAACAGCGAGAATTCCGCTCAGCGCATCACCGATCCGGACCGCGTCTTCGACGTGTGGTGGGACGGCTTTTGGCAGCAGTATCAGGAGGGCGGATACATGAACATTTGCCTCCATCCCGAATCTTCCGGTCGAGCGCTGCGAGTCGACATGCTCGACCGTCTGATCAACCGGATGAAGACGCTTCCAGGAGTCTGGTTTCCCAGCTGCGCCGAAGTGGCAGCACACTATTCGAGTCAGGAGCGATAAGCCGTGCCTTGGAAAACCGGTTACACGATCTCCGACGAGCAAGCCATGAGTGACGACGACGTCCGATGGCCGAAGGGTGCCCGATGCTACTTCGGAGTGACCGTCGATCTGGCTCCGGCCAGCGGCCCTGGGGGAATCACACCCGAGGACCTGAAATCGTCAGCCAGCTATTATCAAATGCACAGCGGCCTCGACGCTGTACGGTCGATACTGCAGAAGCATCGCCTGCGCGCGACCATCGCGGTACCCGGTTACATCGCGGCGCTGTACCCCGATGTGATCGCGTCGCTGCGCGACGAGGGACACGAAATCGCCGCCCACGGATTGGCGCACGAAGACGTCAGCACACTGAGTTACGACGACGAACTCTCTCGACTGCAACAGACCACTGCGCTCGTTGCCGAGGCCGCGGGAGAGCGACCGACGGGGTGGTTCTCCCTGTCCCGACCCGGCGACAAGTTCGCGGTCGGAGCGATCAGCCCCAACACCGTCGACCTGCTGCTGAACGAGGGGTACAACTATTTGGGGAACAGCCCGGCCGACGATCGACCCCACTACTGGGTCTCGGATCCGGACACGAGCCGGTCGATCCTGGCGATGCCCTACTACTACCACTTCGACGACCAATTCTTCCTGATGTTTCCGGCGCGCGGGACCGGCCTCGAAAACGGAGATGCGCTCGAACGGAACTGGCTGGCGGAGTTGGCGGCACAGTACCGTCGAGGATTGTCGTTCAACATGACCGTGCACCCACGATCGATTGCCTGGCCGAACCGAATGCAGATGTTCGATCGAGTGCTGTCGCACGCCGCCACCCTGCCTGCCCTGTGGAACGCAACGGCACGAGACTGCGCTGACTACTGGTCCACCACATACCCTGCAAGCTCGACTCTGCACCTGGAACCAAGCATCTGGACCAGCTATCCGGACAGCATCGAGTGAAGGCAGAAGTGCGAGAGTATCAGTGGGACAACCCGACTCGGGCAATATCGTTGTCAGCGAGTGCAACACCGGAGCCGACGAGCGATCGTCTCCACAGAACGGAGTGAACGATGTCCGACAACGCAACCGCACCGAACGCGTACTACGGGGACACCCTTGAACCGACGCCGTATACGTCGTCGACCGAGATGTTCGCCTCGGGTGAGGACAGTCCGCGTGCGTTCCTGGAACGTTGTCTGAGCGTCATCTCGGAACGCGAACCTTCCGTACGAGCATGGGTCGTACTGAACGAAAGCTCGGCACGCGAGCAGGCCGACGCAAGTACACGTCGATGGCTGGCAGGTAGTCCGCTCTCACCGATCGACGGGATGCCCATCGGCGTAAAAGATCTTCTCGAGACCAAGGACATGCCAACTCAGATGGGGTGCGAGGCATTCACCGGCAACTTTCCCAAACGCGACAATGCGGCAATATGGGCGCTGCGACAGGCAGGCGCAATTGTCCTCGGAAAGACCGTTACCGCCGAACTCGGCGGATCGCAGGCAGGCCCAACTACCAACCCGTTCGATTCGACTCGCTCGCCCGGCGGTTCCTCATCGGGGTCCGCGGCAGCAGTCGCCGCCGGAATGATTCCGGCGGCGATCGGTACCCAGGTCGGCGGCTCGATCATCAGACCCGCCAGCTATTGCGGAAATTGGGCACTGAAACCTTCCCAGGGAGCAATCAACCGCGGTGAGCGTCAAGCCACGAGCCTGAGCACGCACGGTGTCCACGCCGGCAGCGTTGCAGACATGTGGCACACCGCGATCGAGATCGCCGATCGAACTGGAGGCGATCCTGGCCGCGAGGCCCTGTCCGGCCCGAAAAATCCCCCGCCCCCACGTCGGCCGAGCGTCGTCGCCGTGATGCAGACCGAAGGCTGGGAACTCCTGGACGACGCGAGCCGCCAGGCATTCGAGACGGCCGTCGGTGCAATCGAACGACAACATGTCAAAGTGCTCCGGCGCGAAACCGATCCACTGCTCGAACTTTTCGAGCACGCACTCGTCGGTGTCAGAGACATGACCACCACCATCACTGCGTGGGAAACCCAGTGGACCATGCGAGCGCTGATCGAACGAAGTCCGCACGGGGTGAGTGCCCGAAGCAAGGAAACCCTCGCGGTGGCCGATGCCTTGGGCGCCGCGGGATACCGCGACCTGCTGAGGCGGGCAGAAGTCGTGAGATCTGCACATCGCAACCTAGCCGCGGTCGCCGAGGTGTCGATCGCGCCCTCGTCGCTGGGGCCGGCGCCCGTCATGACCGATGACGCAGGCTTCCCACACGATCCCTGGCCTACCGGCGATCCCGTTTTCAACACGCCGAGTTCACTGTTGGGATCGCCGGTGGTGACGGTGCCTCTACTATCGGTGAACCATCTGCCGATGGGGTTGCAGGTGATGGGGCGTCCAGGATCGGACGCCGCGGTCACCGCCATCGCTCGATGGATCGCACAAACTGTTCCTCGAGTAGTCCTGTCGTGACTCACACACCGACGCGCGGCGAATCCGAACGAGGTCCGGTTTCCTGTATCGGAGGTACCCGTGCACATTCGTAAAGTGGTCAGTCACGTCGAGGAAACGTTCGCGGACGGCGGACGAGTTCTCGGGACATCCACTCGCACTGTGGTTGTTGCCGCGGTGATCTCGAATCCGTATGCGGACTCGGACGCCGAAGACCTTACGGAACTCGTCACAGCAGGCGGTGAATTGGGCGCGTTGCTGGTCGAGCGCGGAGTCGATGCCCTTGGAGTGCGTACCGAGGAGGTCACCAGCTATGGGAAGGGTGCCGTGGTGGGCACGAAAGGCTCCCTGGAGCATGCTGCCGCCATCCTTCACCCAGGCTTCGGCGGCCCCGTGCGTCGCGTACTCAGCCCGGGGAAGGCGATCATGTCCAGCGCGAAGAAGGCCGGACCCCCCGGGGCGACGCTGCTGGTGCCGTTGGCCGACAGGGAGGACATCTGGACGTTTGATCGTTTCGACGCCGCGGAGATAACGATTGCCGACGCTCCACACGACGACGAGATCGTTGTGGCTCTTGCTCTCGGGGTCGGCGGTCGACCTGGGCATCGCACCAGATCCGATCGGGTGTGATCGGTACACAGTGTGCCGAAGAGGTAAATCCGGTGGATTCACCGCAGGCCTCGTCGCGGCTGGTATTGTGTTCCACGCAGAGGAACGGCGGTTCGAACCTGACGGGCCGAACCTTGATGCGCGATCCAGGAGGAGCCACAGTGCCACAGAGTGAGTCGAGTCGACCGATCGCTGCGGTACTGAGCACGTTCAAAGTCCTCGAAGAAGTCGCGCAACGGCAACCGGTCGGGGTATCCGAGATCGCGCGCAACACCGGTATGCCGAAGAGTACGGTCCAGCGCTGCCTGGTTACCCTCAACCACGCCGGATGGCTCCGAGTGGTCGATCCCGAACGTGCGAGGTGGGGCGTGACAACCAAGCCACTCGGGATCGGCCTACGTGCCGCAGGCGAGCAAGGTTTGCGCGAGGCGGCGAAGCCGTATCTCGAGGAGTTGCGTGACAGAACCGATGAAACCATTCACCTTTCTGTCCGTGACGGCGACGGGCTTATCATCTTGGCGCGGTGCGATTCGACTCTTCCCGTGCGCACCTACGTCGACGTCGGCGCGAAGGCGCCGATCTACACCTCCAGCGGGATTGCAATGCTGGCGCACCTGCCGGAAGAGACGGTGGACGCTCTCATCGACGCAGTCCTGGACAACGAGCGCTCACGAACCGCGGTGACACGCCGTCAGATTCTTCGCGAGGTCGAGGCCACGAAAGAGCGCGGATACGCGGCCAGGGCGAATTCGTGGTGGCGTAAGGAGGTCAGCGCTGTGGCCGCAGCTGTGCCGGGCCTCGCGGGTAGACCTATTGCTGCAGTGGCAGTGTCGATTCCGTCGTCTCGTTTCGATCTCGACCGGGTGGAATTCTGGGGTGACTCCGCGGTTGACGCGGCAGAACGGATCGGCAAAGCCCTAGAGGGCTTCTGAGTTCTCACTCGGGGCGCTGGACCAGATCCGCCTGCTGCATCTCCGAACTCTCAGTGCTGCAACGCAATAATTGCCGATCGGTGATGACACCCGGCATCGGATCCACGGGTGTCCGGCAGAATCAAGAACTCGAAATAGATACTTTGTTTCTTTAAGAAACGCATTCGAAACACCTCGTAATTGGATCTGCATGTGATTTATCCGTTCCATTTGACGGACCTTTGTGCTGCTGTAAGGTACGAATATTCGACGAACAATTCGTTCGAGCCTAAGTCAGTCAGTCCACAATGGAGGTCTTCGATGACGCTTTCCAAACCTGATACCGCTGCCCGCACCTCCACGTCATCGCGAAAAGTGTTCTGGCTGGCGATGACCGGCACTGCGCTCGAGTACTACGACTTCTTCATCTATGCGACGGCGTCCGCGCTGGTATTCGGTGTGTTGTACTTTCCGTCCGAGGATCCGATGACGGGCACTCTTCTGTCGTTCGCCACTTTTGGTGTCGGATTCCTCGCCCGGCCTCTGGGAGGGGTCATCTTCGGGCACTTCGGTGATCGACTAGGACGCAAGCTGGCTTTGCGAATCACGCTCATCATGATGGGCGTCGCGACGGTAGCGATCGGTCTGCTGCCGACGTACGACAGTATCGGAGTTCTGGCTCCAGTGGGTCTCGTGCTTCTGCGGATAGTCCAAGGTCTCGCCGCCGGCGGCGAGTGGGGCGGTGCTGCGTTGTTCGGAATCGAATCAGCCCCGCACGGAAAGCGTGGGCTGTTCGGCAGCTTCACGACGATCGGAATCGGCGTCGGCGGCTTGATTGCAGCACTGGTGTTCACGCTGGTAGCGCGCACGACCGGCGATGCACTACTGACGTGGGGCTGGCGCATTCCATTCTTCGTCGGCGGACTGATCGCGATCGTGGGAATCGCGGCGCGATCGCGTATGGAAGACACTTCCGACTTCAAGCGCTCTCGCACGGAGGGGGCGACGCCCAAGCTGCCCATCCTCCAGGTGTTCAGCTCTCACGGCCGCACTGTCGCGATGACGTTCGGAGTCAGCTTCGGCGTAAATACGCTGAATTTCGTCGCGTTCACCTGGATGCTGTCGTACGTTGCCAAGTTGGGATACGGCCGCACGGAGTCGCTGCTGGGCCAAGCTGTGTATGCACTGGTATTCGTGGTGACCGCAGCCGGCTTCGCAATCATTTCGGACCGACGAGGTCGACGCCCGGTCATCGTGGGAGGCGCCATCGTGTGCGCTGCGTTCTTCTTCGTCGGATTCCCCCTCGTCGGACTGGGAAACATCGGCTCGCTGCTCGCATTCTTCGGTTTGATCGGACTTCTGAGCTCGGCTCTACTGGGACCGCTCCCTGCCTTCCTCGGCGAACAGTTCCCCGTCGAAATCCGTTACAGCGCAATGTCAACAGGCTATCAAGTCGGTGCAGCCGTCGGCGGTGGTACAGCACCGATCATCGCGACAGCCTTCATCGCGAGTGGGGGTGGATGGCCGACAGTGGCGGCTTACGTCGCGGCGACCCTGGTAGTCACCGCGGTGTGCACATTGTTGTTGCCAGAGAAAGCGCACGTGCGCACCGCGGAGCTGTAAAGCAAACGAGCCGAATGCCCGCGCAGCGCCTTGTCTCGCCGAGGCAAAAGCTCAGAGCGGATGCGCCAAACATCGAGGAGTCCGGCGAGGCGACGGCGGGGAACGACGAGACTGACGGCGGTATCGGGGACGTCGATCCTTGCCGGCGCTCCGCAGCGAGCTCATCGTGGAACGGCTATTTCACCATCGGACGCCGCCGAGTCGGTCGGAGAAGGTTCCGGTAGGTCCGTCCGCATCGATGGAGGCCATGGCGACGATGGCGTCGGTGCCCTCGGTCACGGTCTGTGTACCGGAGTTGCCATTGAAATCCGTTGCGGTGTAGCCGGGGTCGACAGCGTTGACACGGATGCCGGGGAGGAACTGCGCGTAGATGGTGGTGAGCATGTTCACCGCGGCTTTACTGGCGGAGTATCCGAGTGAGGGAACGTTGTGTTCGATGCGGGCGGGGTCGGCGCGCACGTCGAACGAACCGAGGCCGGACGAGACATTGACGATCACCGGCGAAGGGGATTGTTTGAGCAGCGGCAGAAATGCGTGAGTCGTTCGGACGATGCCTGCGGCGTTGGTGTCGAGCACCGTCAGCACGGCCGGGCCGTCGAACTTGTCCATCTCGGTGATGGGACCGGAGATGCCTGCATTGTTGATCAGCACGTCCAGTCCACCGAAACGCATCTCGACGTCATGTGCTGCGGCCGCGACGGATTCATCGGAGGAAACGTCGATCGATGTCCATTCGACTCCCAACCGCTGTGCTGCTTCGGCTCCGCGGACGGGGTCACGTACGCCGAGGAGGACACGGTGTCCGTTGGCGGCGAGTCGTCGCGCACTTTCGTATCCGAGTCCCTTGTTGCCGCCGGTGATCAATGTTGTTGTTGTCATGGAAGCGACTGTGCCACCGAAAATGCGGAGCGCGGTAGGACGGTTGTTCGGTATGACTGTCGTTCCTACCGTGCCGGGGTGCCGAGGGGTCACACTGAAGCAATGGTGACCAAAGGTGAATTCGCGTCGTTGATGTCTTCGTGGCGTGATCGGGTGCATCCGTCGGCGGTGGGTTTGCCGGTGGGGCAGCGCAAGACGGCCGGGTTGCGACGGGAGGAGGTCGCCATGTTGGCCGGACTGTCCGTCGATTATGTGGTGCGTCTGGAGCAGGGGAGAGCGGCTCGCCCGTCCGAGCGGGTCGTCGAGTCGCTCGCCCGGGTACTTCAGCTGTCCGATCTCGAGCGAGACCAGTTCTACTTGGCTGCCGGGTTGGCTGCGCCGCTGCCCTCGGCTGTTCCCGTCCATGTTCCGGCAAGCGTGCAAAGGCTGCTGGCGCGTCTGCCCGACGTGGCGGTCTCGGTTTACAGTGCAACCTGGACACTGCTGACGGTCAACGCGGCGTGGAGCGCGCTCCTCGGGCCGATGAAGGAGGAGCGCAATCTCATTGTTCAAGTGTTCACCGGGACGGCGCCGCCGGTGCTGTGGGATGACGCTCACGCCGAGCATTTCGAACGGGCGCTTGTCTCCGACCTGCGTGCTGTGTCGGTCCGATTTCCCGAGGACCAGTCCGTGGCTCGCCTGATCGAGCAGCTTCATTCGATCAGCGACCGGTTCAGCCGGCTGTGGGCCGAGCGCCCCGTCGTCGATCACCGCGCGGATGTCAAGAGTTTCTTGCATCCAGTGGTCGGTGCCATCACTGTCGACTGTGACGTGTTCACCGTGGTCGGTACCGATCTGCGAATCGTGACGTACACCGCGGCGCCGGGTACCGAGGACGCGACGAAGTTCGATCTGGTGCGAGCAATCGGCTCGGGCGATCCATTGGATACGTCCAATCGCACTTAGCCCAGCGGGGCTGTAGGTCTGGCCACTCGTAACCTTTGCCCCTTACGAGCGCCCAGACGTATAACTAGCAGGCATCCGTTTGCGGTTCTCCGCTCAGCGCGCTTTCGACGCTGCTTTGCGTCGAGTGCGCAGGGCAAGCCAGTATGGGGGCGGCGCAGACGGACTCACGCTTCCTCAACGCCTCGCCCCGGCGCCTCCTCGCGCTCGGGTCGAGTCACCCGTCATGAACGCACTCGACATCGCGCGGCTCGCCGTCGCGGCGAAGACGCCCACCGCAGAGGAAGGGAAATCTCGAGCGGATCCGCGTCGCAATTGGAGTTTGGACGCCGCGGGCTCCACGGCGTTCGTCTCAGATCACTCTGTCGACGCCCCCTGAACCCCACATTGCGGGTACGGCGAACCGTCTGGGCTGTCGCCGTACCCGGACACTCTGTTGCTCTACTTGACCTTCGGGTCGTTGGCCGTCGCGAGCTCCACTTCGGCGGTGGCCTGAATGAGCCCCAGCAGATCCTTGTCCAGACCAGGCGAGAGCTCTTGGCGGCCTTCCGGCGAGATGGTCATCGGAAAGCCTTCCGGCATGATTGCCGCGGCTCTGCCCGTCGGCACTGAATATGTACTGCTTGCAGCGAACAACGATGATCGGCGTCGCGACGGTTACGCGGACCCCGGATCGGTCTCGCGCACTCATTACATCCCTCACAACAGGGGTCGGGGTTGAAGTGGGTTCACTGCACGATGTTTCGACATCGATCGTGAACTCAGCCGGTGATCGGCGCGGGGCACTGCCCGGTTTGTTCACCGATGGAGTTGATTTCTGCGTTCGATCGGGGGTCGCCGGCGTAGTTGATCTGATTGGTGCATCGTTCGTCCGAAGTCGGGGCTTGGACGGCGGGCGGGTCTTGTGGCGCATCGTTGGGTGGTGCGGGTGCGGGTGCGGCGGGAACGTCTTGTGGTGTCGGGGCGCTGCTAGGTGGTAGCGATAGCGCGTCGTCGGCGATGGCCGTGGTCGACTGCACCGGCGTGGTGTTCGTCGTGGTCGTGGTCGTTGCCGACGGCGTCGAAACAGTGTCAGCCTTCGGTTGATCCCCACAGCTGGTGGACAGGATCGCAGTAACTGCCAGGGCGATCATCATCATCACCGCCGACCATCCGCGGCGTCTACGGTTCTGCTGTGCGTGAGCGGGCGTGCAGACGGAAACGGTTTGTTGCATCGCTTGGCCCTTTCGGTGGGGGGCGTGGACGGCCGAATCGTGTGTGATGTAGTGCTGTCGATTGCGGGGACAACTTCACGGCCGCTTCCTGCTGTGTATCGACCGGTACCGCGATCGCATTAACAAACCGATAGTTACGATTCGGTGACGGTGCGAGGCGCACACCCCGAAGGACCAGAGTGCGGAACATCAGGACGCGAGTGGCGCAGTGAGAGGGCAGGCGGCTACTTCACACGCGACGGAGCCTTACTCGACGTAGGTCTCCACGTGGGCACCGGTGACCACGCCGACATTCGGCACGAGTGCACCCCACCCTGAGCTGCACGTACCTGATGCCTGACCTGTCGGCCCGAACGAGCTGGTCGATGCGTTGTACGGACCGACCGCGTAGAACGGGAACCGGTCGGGGATGCCGTGAAGACCCCAGCACTCGATGCTGAGGAAGTACTCTCTTCGGGGCTGAGCGCCAGTGTCGTGGCAGGTTACCGATGCGCTGAAAGAATCGTGCGCGACGGTGCAGTCCTGAGGGCCGGCGGAGGCAACGCCGGAACCGACGATCGACGCGACGGCCAGACCGGATATGACCGCGCTAACTTGTGCTGCTGCAACAATTTTGCTTCTCATGAACATTCCTTCGCTGGTGCGCGTCAGGACGTTACGTCCGGTTAGGGGCGGCCGCGCGGGTCCTTCGGGCACGTCGGATGCGCCGTCGTCCTGAACGACAGTCCGCGCCGCCATGTGCGCCGGCTTCCTCGCCACCTCACAGTTGCTGTCCGGGTCTCCCGTCGGCCAGAACGCTCCCACTGTGAAATGCGTCGTGCCGGGCACGGCGTCCTGCTACATCAGCCGTAGTATCAGAGTCGAGGCGGACAATGCCGCTGCGAGTCGGGTACGAGATCGAGCGGAGAACCAGGTGCGTCGTGCAGCGGGAGAGCTCGAAGGTGCGATCCTTGCCGTTCTCGGTGTGCACGGGGCGATGGCGGTCTCCGAGGTTCGCGCCGAGTTGGATCAGGGATTGGCGCACACAACGGTCATGACCGGTTTGGTGCGCTTGTCGAAGAAGGGTCTGCTCACGCGAGCGCGTCGTGGCCGTTCGTACGTGTACGAGCTCGCTGCTCCGGCGGAGACCATTCCGGCGTTGAAGGCAGCGTTGCGTATGCACACCGCGCTCGACAGCAAGGCTGCTCGGGCGGAAATTCTGGCGAACTTCGTTGCCACCCTCGATTCCCGGGACGAGGAGACGCTCCGGTCGCTTTTGGCGGCCTCGGAGTCGAAGGACCCATCGTGACTGCATTCCTCGTCGTCGCGGTGGCACCGTGGCTTCTGTCCCTCGGTTTGTGGCTTCTACGACCGATGATCGACCGCGTACTAAGCCCTGCCGCAACGGTATTCGTGGTCCCGGTGCTGACGTTGAGTGCCGCGTTGTCGGTCTGCGCCTCCGCGGCAGCGATCGGCGCAGTGATGGTTGCGCAATCTGTTCTGTGGATGCGAATCACCGGCGTCGCGGTGCTGGCGTTGCTCGGATGGAGACTGTGCTTGGTGGCGATCCACGGTGCGCGGGTGTGGTCAAGCGTTCGCGCCGCCTCGGCGTTCACCCATATGCGATCGCAGGCCGGCGACGTGGTGGTCGTGGAGGACGACGTACCGGATGCGTTCGCGTCACCGTCCGGCGGCGGAGTCGTGATGGTGACATCGGCGCTGGTGGAGGCGCTCGACGAGCGACAGGTAGCGGCGGTGGTTGCCCACGAGAGGGCACATCTGCGTTACCGGCACCATCTGTGGATCCAATCTGCCGAGGTGTCGGCTGCGATCAATCCCATGTTGCGTTCGCTCGCGGGGATCGTGCGGACAGCGGCCGAGCGGCAGGCCGACGAGTTCGCGGCGTTGGACGACAGGCGCATCCTTCTCGAAGCCATCGCTCGCGTTGCGCTGCTGCATACGTCGCAGCGCCGGAAATCATCCGCAGAACCTCCTGCTGGTTCCGGCGGCGACATCGTCGAACGTGTTCGCGCGCTGGCAGGCCCGGTTCCACCGCCGCAGAAGCGGCCGGTCGTGGTGTCCATAGCGGCAGTCGTGGTTGTTCTCAGTGTGCTCACGATCGGATTGTTCGATGTCGTCCAGGACGTCATTGCTCCCGAACAAGGGGAGGCCCCGACGTCGATGTTCCGGTAACTCTTTACTTTTCGGGAGCCTGCTGAACGTACTCGGTGTCTCCCCACACCGCGGTCGCGCCGGACTCGCCGATGCGGTACACCCCGATGGTCGAGCCAACCCCGATCACGATGGCCACGAGCGCGACAGCGATCGTCGCGGCCGGGCGTCGAGCATCCGATCGGGATTCGGCCAGTTGGAGTGCAGCGAGGAGAACGGCGACGATCAGGAGGCCGCCCGAGAAATAGATCATCCAGTCGCCGAGCTCGGTATGAGCGCGGATCGCCTCACTCGGCGGGGTATGTCGCTCGAGCCATTCACCTGCATCGGTGGTGATGGGCGTCAGGACCATGGTGATCACGGCAAGGGAAAGGATCAGCCAGACCAATCGCCTGCGAGCGGGACGCCACACGGCACTGATGATTTCCAGGAGCGCGGTCAGCGGTGCCAACACGACGATGGCGTGTATGAGCAGGATGTGTGCGGGGAGACCGCCGAGGGTGGTCATCAGTTACTCCTGGTAGTTCGGGGGATGGACCAGTGGGTAGTGGGATCGGTGACGATGTCGGTGATGACGGTGATCAGGCTGCTGGACAACGCCACTACCGTGTGTTCGTCGAAGAGGTCCCGCGCGTAGACGATATCGAGTGTCAACGGCGTGGGCGTGCCTGTGTCGGACGGCTCGGCCGCGATATGGATGTGCAGGTCGCACCGTGCGATGTCGACCGGCCTCGGGATGATGTCGGCGTCCAAGTACTCCGTGTCGAGAGACATCGAGACGAAGCTGTCGAACGAAAGCGCCACCTGAAAGAACGGGTGAATCCAACAATGCTGCGAGGGCGCCAGGATCCGGACGAGGTCCTCGAATTGCACTCCGGTGTGATCGAGTGCACGAACCTCGGTGTCATGACACAGACGTAGTACATCCGAGATCGACTGTGCACCGGCGATGTCGGTTCTCAGAGCGAGGGTGTTGACGAACATTCCGACTACATCGTCGAGTATCGGATCGGTCCGTCCGGCTGTCGGTGTTCCGATGACGATGTCGGTACTTCCCGACACCCGGGCGAGAGTGACCAGCACTGCAGCCCGGAGCGCGGTGAACAGGCCCGCGCCTTCGCCGGCGGCCAGCGATGTCAACCGGGCCACCGCGCGTGCATCGAGGACTGTACTCACCCGGCCCGCGCGAAGGCTGGCGACGTGTGGACGCGGGCGATCGAATGGAAGTTGGAGTTCGTCGGGCAGGTCGGCGAGCTCGCTGCGCCAGTAGTCGACCTCGTCGACGTCGGCAGGCGTCTGCGCCCACAACGCGTAATCGGAATAGTGGAGGGGGAGCTCGGGCCACAACGGCGCCGCATCGTTCTCTCGTCGACCGTAGGCAAGCAGCATCTCGCGAGCCAACACTGCGAGGGACCACCCGTCTGCTGCGATGTGGTGAATTACGCAGCCGATGCTGTAGGTGTTGTCGGCTCGGCGGTGATATCCGAAGCGGATCGGCAGCTCGCTGCCGACGTCGAAGCCCCTGTGCAACAAAGAAATGAGCGATTCCTCGGAATCGCAGGCGTGAAGCGGAATGTGCGCTTCGTGCAGCGGAACCACGATTTGGCGCGGACCCCAAGCAGAATCCTGATACACCGTGCGCAGTGTTCGGTGACGCTCGACGATGTCGCGGACTGCTGCTTCGAGGGCCGCCGTGTTCAGCGCGCTTCGAACCTCGATGGTGAACGGAAGGTTGTAGAGGGGTTCATCGGTGCTGCGGTCGATGTGCGCTTGCGCAGGAGCAAGCGGGATCACGGCGACGCTGTCGGACCTCCCCGGAATCGGTCCGATGCTCACGACCTCTGCACCGACCAACGTTGTCGCGAGTGAGCGAACAGACGGGTTGGCTACCAGATCGCGCACCCCGACAGTGACCTTCATGCTCGACCGTATTCGGCTCACGATGCGGGTGGCGGCCAACGAGGTGCCACCCAGGTCGAAGAACGAGGCGTCGGCATCGACCGAATCGACGGAGAGTACTGCGCAGAATATCTCTGCCAGAGCACTTTCCACGTCCCCGCGCGGGGCCGTCGACCCGCCCACAGTGGTCGAAGGGGTCGGGGCGGGCAACGACCGAACATCCACCTTGCGGTTTGTGGTCAGGGGCATCGAATCGAGGACGATCACGACGCCCGGAACCATGACTGCGGGTAGTCGTCCGGCGAGATATGTCCGTGCAGCGACAGGATCCACCGTCTCGTTGGGCGCCGCGACGACGTACGTGGCAAGTATCGGGTGGCCATCACCCATATCGGCCAGCACCGTGACCGACCGGTGCACAGCGGGCAGCGTGCACACAGCCGCATCGATTTCGGCGGGCTCGATCCGAATGCCGTGAAGCTCGATCTGAGCGTCCGCGCGCCCGATGTAGTCGATCGAGCCGTCGGGAAGTTGTCGGACGATGTCGCCGGTCCGGTACATCCGTTGTCCTGCCTCACCGAACGGTGCTGCAACGAATCGAGATGCAGTCTCCGCGGAACGGCCGACGTAACCGCGCGCAACTGCCGGGCCGCAAATGTAGAGCTCGCCGAGCGTACCGGCAGGTCTCGGTCTGAGGTCGCGATCCAATACTTCGAGTTCGACGCCGCGCATCGGTGTACCGATCGTGACCGGATTACCGGGCGAGAGTGCGTCGGTCATCGTGACGCTGCAGGTGGCTTCGGTGGGACCATAGGCATTGAACAACGTCACCTGAGCGCTCAGCGTGTCCGCCAACTGTTGAGGGCACCCCTCGCCGCCGGTGATCACGACCTCGAGTTCTGCCAGCGACTGCGGCTCGAGAGTGGCGAGAACCGATGGCGTGGTGAATACATGAGTGACGTGCTGTTCGGCCATCACCTCGGTCAGTTCTGGTCCACCGATGACATCGGGGGGAGGGAGGACGAGGGTGCAACCGGCTGACGCTGCAGCCAAGATCTCCACCAGAGAGGTGTCGAAGCCGGGGGACGCGAGATGTAGTACGCGGGAGTTCGTGCCGAGCCGGTATGCGTCGTCGATCTGGGCATGGAGAGGTCCGAGGCCTGCATGGGTGACCACCACCCCTTTGGGCGTACCGCTGGTACCGGAGGTGTAGATGATGTACGCGGCACTGGACGGGAGGGGAGAGGGGAGATCGACGACACGGTTGAGAGCGTCTCCTGCACTGGCGATATCGAGCCGGGCCATCCCCGGTGGCACCGAGGCACCCGTCGAATCGGTGCACACGACGATGGCCGCCGCGGAGTCGGCGAGCATGTACGCGATCCGACTGCGGGGATGCCTGGTGTCCAGAGGAAGATACGTGGCGCCCGCTCGTTGGACTGCCCAGACCGCGACGACGGAATCGATGGAGCGCGGCACCATGACCGCTACCACGTCGCCGTGCCCGATCCCGTTGCTGTGCAGCGCCGCTGCAAGCGTTGTCGATCGCCGGTCCAGCTCGCGGTAGCTGATCTCGGTACCATCGCCGCACACCGCCGGTGAGTCGACGTGGGTGGTCGCGAACCGAGTGAGCAGAGCGCCGAGCGTGGCGGTGGCGGGCGCTGCGCGTCCTGACAGCGTAAGAGTTGTGTCTTCCTCGTCGGGGGAGGTGATGCCGAGGTCAGCGATGTTGCGGTCGCGGTTCTCGGGATCGAGGAACTGCTCGAGGAAGTGCAGGAATCGCTGGGAGACGAGTTTTACGTCGGCGTGGGTATAGAGAACGGGGTTGGCCTCGAACTCCCAGCCCCACTGCGCATCTGATCGTCCAGGGTGGACATCGAGCGCGATGTCGGCGATCGGGCCGGTGGACAAGATGTGCATCGTGCCGTCGACTGTGCCCAGCGGGATCCGATCGTCGAAGAGCATCAGGTTGACCACGGGCCCGGGGGAGCGGCCGTCGGAAGACCCGGCGGCCGGAAACAGTTGATGCCGAAGGGCAGACGTCACAGCGAGTTCGGTGAGCTTCACTGCTCCATCGACCGTTGTGGCGCCGATACCGGGAAGGCGAAGGGGCACAACGTTCGAATACGTGCCGCCGGAGCGTCGCAACCGGGCCGTGGGCCGCCCCGCGAGAGGCAGGGAAAGGACGGTGTCGACCGAGTCGGTGAGCCGGGCATGCAGTGCC
The DNA here is from genome assembly GCF_023264675.1 of Rhodococcus sp. (in: high G+C Gram-positive bacteria). GTDB lineage: Bacteria > Actinomycetota > Actinomycetes > Mycobacteriales > Mycobacteriaceae > Rhodococcoides. The sequence goes on along the minus strand of NZ_JAHFVG010000003.1, from coordinate 192,196 downwards.
GCGAACGCTGCGACGAGAACCGTGGACGACTGTGTGCCGCGGTCGGACCAGCGGTGGGATTCGGACGTTCGAAGGTTGGTCGTGGATCCGCTCACCCGAAGCGGCCGCGGCGACGGGGCCGCGGATCGTCCGGCGAGGGAGCTTTGTGGGCCGAGTTCACTGGTGATCGTTGACCAGTAGTGCTTGTCTCGGTGGTAGCGCGCCGAGGTGGTGTAGTCGGTGTCGACGGTTGCTGCTTCGGTGGGGTCGAGCGCCCCGACGGGACTCGGCTCCGTGCCGTTTCCGGCAGCCAGGAAGAGCTCGGCGATTCGTCTGAGCACCATGGTCGAGGCGTAACCATCGAGCACGATGTGGTGTGATCGGGTGTACCACCAGCATCGATCGTCGCCGATGCGCAGGATCGCGGCAGTGACCAAGCATTCCGAGGTGATCGGCAGCGGCGATTCACAGTGTTCGTCCATCCACGTTCGGGCATCGGCGCTCGGATGTGTGGCAGTTCGGAAATCGACGACCGTCACAGGCAGATCCCCACGGCCGACGCGCTGGACCGGGCCGTCATCGTCCTCGAAACGCACGGTGGTCGAGCCGAATTCGACGTGGGCGCGGTGTGCGCACGCGCTGAGCAGGTCCACATCGATCTCGCCGACCAGATCGACGTAGTACGCGATGGTGAACGGAACCTCGGGCGAGAGGTGCTGCGCCAACCAGATCGCTTCTTGCGCTGACGTCATCGGCAGCACTCCTGAATCGGACACGTTCCACCCCCTCTCCGGCCGTCTTCTCGAGCACTACGACTCAAACTACTACACGGCAAGTAGCACTACACTACATGTGGATGCGTTGATTCCCGGTTCGAGGACCGACCGGGATGGGGTACGCGCAGCTGCTGTTACCGGAAACCGAGGGGGACGAGATGACAACCGTGCAGCGATGCAACACGCCGATGGGTGTGGATGCTGATGTCTATACACCGCAAGCGGACTCGTATCTTTTGCTGTCGGCCATGGACAAGGCCCGGATTACCTCGGGGTCAAGGGTCCTCGATCTGTGCACCGGTAGCGGAGTCGTGGCCATGAATGCCGCTACCTGTGGTGCACGGGAGGTGATCGCAGTCGATATCGAACCTGCTGCAGTTCGGTGTGCGAAAGCAGCTGCCGCGGACGCCGGATTGGCGATCGAGGTGGTGCACGGTGGGCTCGTCGACGCTTTGGCTCTGGCCCCGTTCGACGTCGTACTCTGCAACCCGCCTTACGTACCGTCCAGTGACCATGAGGTACAGAAGGATTCGTTGTCCTCAGCGTGGAATGCCGGGAGGGACGGCCGACGTGTACTCGAACCGTTGTGCGCGAACATGGCTTCGTTGTTGACTCCAGGCGGGATCGCTTTGATCGTGCACTCCGAATTTGCCGGGATCACAACCTCTCTGCGCCAATTGCGCAACGCGGGATTGACTGCAACGGTGGTCAAACGAAAGACCATTCCGTTCGGCCCGGTCATGCGATCGCGGGCACGATGGCTCGAAATGCGCGGAATCCTCGATCGGGGACGTCGAATGGAGGAGATCGTCGTCATTCGCGCCCAGCGTGGTGCCGATGGTGGCGATCAGGCGTCTTAGGTTGATCGATTTGTCCAAGTCGCCCCCGGCCTCACGAGCGTAAACGTGTCGCGCAACGATTCGAGGTCTACGGCTGTGGGTTGTCGGCTTCGTACGGCGCTGCGAGTTCAGAACGAAGGGCAGCAATCTGGATTGTGAGTTCGGCGATCTGCTGCTGGGTGACGGCTTGGTTCACGTCGTCCTGTTCGGCGACTTTCTGGACGAGCCACGACGCCAACGTCGCGGTGACGACCCCCAGCAGGGCGATCCCGGCGATCATGAGACCGACCGCGATGCATCGACCCGTGCCGGTGGTGGGTGTGTAGTCGCCGTATCCGACCGTGGTGACGGTAGCGGTTGCCCACCAGAGGGCATCGGGAAATGTCTTTATGTTTCCTGCAGGCGCGGCCCGTTCGGCGTCGAGCATGGCAAGCGATGCCACGAAGACCAGTAAGAGCGTGCCGGTCACGGCGTAGGCGACGACGCGCCCCCGAAGTGCGCCGCCCACCGAACGTTGTAAAAAGCTGACGAGGGTGAGAAGGCGCAGTAGCCGGAGCGGTCGGAGCGCGGGCAGCAGGACGATTGCGAGTTCGTGGAGGTGCAGCGCGAACCAACGAGTTCGTTGTTCTGCGAGAGCGAGCCGGACGGCGTAGTCGAGTCCGAACAGCACCCATATAGCGAGTACGGCACGCTCGGCGAGTCGTTCGCCGGTGCCAGTCGGCTGGTTCAGCACCGTCCAGCTATAGATCGCGAGAAATGTCAACGCTGCTGCGGCGAGAGGCCATTCCGTTGCACGTTCCCACCGTCGATAGTTCATGTGCCGGCACTGTACTGGCGAACTCACGCATCGAACAGCCTATGTGTTTAGTCATTCAAACGAATGAAAGTTGCTCGAGATCGAGCGACGATTTTCTGTGATGCATAGTCTGGAGCCTTGCAGTCCGTTATGTCCGACAGGAGCGTGCACCGGTGAGCTCACCAATCCTGACCAAGGGCCAGAACATCTCGCTCCCGGTCGAGGTAACCGAGTTGGACGTGATCGTGTCCTGGGTCGACCCCGAGCGTGATCTCGATGCCTCGGCGCTGCTGGTGGACGAGGGCAGCCGGGTCAGGTCGGACGCGGATTTCGTCTTCTACAATCAACCCGAGTCTCCGAACGCCGCAGTGCGATACCTCGGCAGCAGCAGCACCGACGAAGGTAAACAGGAGCGAGTGTCGATTCATCTGAACTCACTTCCCGCCGACGTCGAAAAGGTAGTCATCGCAGGAAGTTCCGATGATCACGTGTTGGGCAACTTCGGTAAATTAGCTCTTCAGGTGCGCGATCAGTCGGGTTCGGTGCTGGGGGAGTTCTTCACCGCCGACGCGACATGGGAACGCGCGCTCGTCTTCGGTGAGGTGTACCGACGCGACGGCGCGTGGAAGCTGCGTGCGGTCGGACAAGGGTGGGAATCAGGCCTCGCAGGCTTGGCTCAGGATTACGGTGTCGACGTCGACGACAGTGCTCAGGACGATCGTCTCGATGACGTTGTCGTGGTGGAAGTTGCAGACTCGCACGCGCAGGCGACGACGGCCACCGGTGAGATCGTCGACGTTTCCGTCGTCGATATCGATCCACCTAAGCGGGGCGTGCGCACGAGAAAGCCGGTCGCAAGAAAGGTGGAAACCGCCTCAGTTCACTCTTGCCGGCGGCGAGGGGTGGCACACTGCTCGGTTGTTCTCGGTTTCTGGTGTCGGTTCGGGTGAGGAACAGGAGAAGCGGGCTACATCGGCGTTGATTGCGACGATGCAAGCGGTGCGTCCGTTCGCGCGAGCAATCTGCTCACGTGCCGGGGCACCGTCGGGCCCGTTCGAGGGCTACCTCGAAGTACCGTTCGTCAAAGGCGAGGGGAAGGTCATCCCTGACGGCGTGTTTCGGGTATCACGCGCGGGCAACGTGTGGACGGCGCTACTGGAAGTCAAAACCGGGTCCGGGAAGTTGACGAAGGAGCAACTCGAGAATTACCTCGACGTCGCCAAGCGGCACAGGTACGAGGTTGTGCTGAGTGTGTCCAACGATATTCCGGCATCAGTGGGTGAGCTCCCGGTTCAGGTGAACAAAACCAAACTGAACAAGGTTTCCCTGCGGCACATTTCGTGGTCCGAGATAATTCACGAGGCTCGGATGGTGTTGTCGCACGGTGCTCTCACAGACTCACTGCAGGTATGGATATTGAGTGAGTTCGTCAGATATTTGACACATCCGAAGTCCGGCGCGACCGAGTTCGTGGACATGGGTCGGCATTGGGTCGCGGTGCGAGATTCGGTGACCGCTGGGACTCTCAGAGCAAGCGATGTCAAGGCGTTGTCGGTAGCGAATACATGGGCATCGTTGTCGCGACACCTGGCATTGCGTATGACGGCTGACCTCGGGGTGACCGTGAAGCATCACCTCCCGAGGAAACTGATCAATGATCCTCAGGCGCGAAACGAGCACATCGTCGAGCAGCTCGCTGCGACTGGATGCCTTGCCGCATCGCTGCGCATACCGGATGCGGCCGGTGATGTCAGCGTAGAGGCGGATTTGCGCACCAACAAGATTCAATGCAGCACGACCATCGACGCGCCCACCGACGGCACCGCCTTCCGGCGCGCATCCTGGTTGCTTCGACAGCTCAAGGACGCTCCAGCGGACATCCTTGTCGAGGCTGTATTTGCCGATGTCAGTGAAGTTTCGTGTGAGAACTTGGCGACGGTTCGCGCCGATACGAAGTCTTTGACGTCGGGGCGTATCAGCGAACTCCGACGGTTCACACTGACTTCGCCGTCGAAAATGGGAAGTAAGCGGTCGGGGTCGGCTGCGGGGTTCATCGGCAGCGTCACCGACGGCGTCGATGCGTTCTATCGTGATGTCGTTCAGCCGCTGAAGCCGTGGGTCCCGTCGGCGCCGGAGTCGTCGGCGAGTCCGGCCGATCTGGAATGAAGTGACGCCTGGCGCGTTCGGCCGGCCATGCCGGCCAGTGTTCACGGTTCGGGTCGGCTCGGGATGGCACCGTCGAAAATTCATATCCTTTCGGAAAAGCGGACATTTCTCGCATTCGTGACGGATATCGGTTCGCTGAGCAACGCAACCGACCTTCGGGAACGGACGCTGTCGACTGCAACGATGCCCGAGTAGTCGGTGATTTTCCGACGTTGTGACCTGCGGTTCGGGGCTTGCGAGCCGAAGGCTCCAGGGGCCGCGATGGCCGTCCGATTTCTTCGAAGCGAACTGCGCGGTATGCCAATTCGTGGCTCGAGTCCGGCGTGCTGTTGGGTCGAAGCTGTTGGCTATTAGGTATGCATGCCCTAAGGTTGCCAACAACTAAGGCTGTCTTAACTCAACCGATGACGATCAAGGTGGGCAATGTCCAGGACTATCGACGAAGAAACCGACATCGTAGGCGTCGGATTCGGGCCATCCAATCTCGGCCTTGCGATTGCACTCGAAGAGCACAATCGAACGGTCTCGCCGTCCGAGCGTCTGACAGCACGATTCATCGAAAAGCAGTCCGAATTCCGATGGCACCCTGGAATGCTCCTTCCGGGAACCACGATGCAGATCTCGTTTCTCAAGGACTTGGCAACGCAGCGCAATACGGCGAGCGAGTACACCTTCCTGAACTACCTCTCGCACCGCGGACGCCTCACGCACTTCATCAATCTGCAGAGCTTCTTCCCGTCGCGGCTCGAGTTTCACGACTACCTCGAATGGGCGGCCGACAAGGTGGGCGCGGACGTCCTGTACGGCACACGCGCGAACGAGGTCATCTGGAACGGTGAAACGTTCGAGGTCACCACCGACAACGGAGATGTTCTGCGCGCTCGCAATGTGGTGCTCGCGGGCGGCCTCACCGCGAAGCTTCCCGACGGAGTCGAGGCGAGCAAGCGGCTGTTCCACAATCACCGGGTGCTCGAGCATCTCGCCGAACTGCCCGAGATTCAGCAACGCTCGTTCGCGGTTGTCGGGGCCGGACAGAGCGCGGCGGAAGTCGTGGCGCACCTGCACGAGCAGTTCCCCGATTCCGACGTGCACGCAGTGTTCGGCAAGTACGGATACAGCCCGGCCGACGACAGCCCGTACGCGAACCGAGTGTTCGATCCCGAGGCTGTCGACGATTTCTACCAGTCGACTCCCGAACTCCGGGACCAGCTGATCAAATACCATCGCGCGACCAACTACTCGGCCGTCGACCTGCCGTTGATCGAGGAACTCTACGCGCGTGAATACAGTGAGCGGGTGACCGGCAAGCGCAGGCTGTTCGTCCATGGTGCATCCGAGATCAGCGGACTTGTCGAAACGGCAAGCGGCGTCGAGGTTTCCATCCTTCATCGCCCCACCGGCAAGATCGAAGACATCAACTGTGACGCCGTGGTCTTCGCGACCGGCTTCCGCACGCTCGATCTGCCGGCGATCCTCGGACCGCTCGCGCAGGAGTTCAGCTTCCACGGCGACGGCACCCCCGAGGTCGAACGCGACTACCGCCTGCGCACCACCGGCGATGTCCGCGGCGGCGTCTACCTCCAAGGCGGCACCGAACACTCACACGGTCTGACGTCTTCGCTGCTGTCCAACATCGCCGTTCGATCGGGTGAACTGGTCGATTCGCTGTACACGCACAAGATGGCCGACTCGGTTCTGACGAACTGAACCGCCCGGCAGCCCTTCGATACAAGAGGACATTTCTTTGCGCATCATCACATTCGGTTACCAGACCTGGGGACACCGCACCCTTTCGGCCCTCCTCGGCGGCAAGCACGAAGTAGTGCTGGCCGTGACCCACCCGCCGAGCGACCATCCGTACGAACAGATGTGGAGCGACTCCGTCGAAGACCTGGCTCGTGACAACGGAATTCCCGTCGTTCTTGCCAAGAAGCCGGATCAAGCCCTTGTCGACGCGGTGCGCGAGGCAGATGCCGACATCATCGTCGCCAACAACTGGCGGACGTGGCTCCCCAAGGAGATCTACGACGCACCGCGTTTCGGGACACTCAACATCCACGACTCGTTGCTGCCGAAGTACGCGGGCTTCTCACCGCTGATCTGGGCTCTCATCAACGGCGAAACACATGTCGGCGTCACCGCCCATCTGATGGACGACTCGCTCGACACCGGCCCCATCGTCGCGCAACAAGCAGTATCGGTCGGCGCGAAGGACACCACAGCAGACCTGTTCCATCGCACCGTGGATCTCATCGAGCCGCTTGTTCTGCACGCTCTCGACCTGATCTCCTCCGGATCGGTCGTCGAGATCGAGCAGGATCCGTCGCAGGCCACGTACTTCCACAAGCGCTCGGACGACGAGAGTCACATCGATTTCTCGTGGCCCGCCGACGCGATCGAGCGGTTGATTCGCGCGCAGTCCGATCCGTACCCGAATGCGTTCGTGATGCACGACGGACAGCGTCTGCGCATAGTGCAGGCGTCGGTGTCGAACACGCGCTACGGCGGCACGCCGGGCCGAATCACCATCGACGACGGCGACGGCATCGCGGTGGTGTGTGGCCCCGACGCGTGGCGCGGACGCAACCGCGCGATAGTCGTCGAACGAGTCCGTCTCGAGGACGGCAGCGACGTCGGTGCCCGCGAGTACTTCGCAGGAACCGATCGCTATCTAGAGTGAGCACCGTGAATTTGCCAGCAGCGTCGACAACCAAGCCCGAGATACTGCCCATCGCCGACGCATCGCATACCTGGCGATGGTTGCGAGCGGAACTGAGTTCGCGCAAGAGCGCGACACTCCTGACAGTTCTTGCTGCCATCGTCAGTGGCGCGATGGCGTTGGTGCCCATCTACGTTCTCGGCACCCTCGTAGATCGGGTGATGGACGGTGCTCCGACATCGACCATCGTGTGGGTGATCACGCTGATCACGTCGGCGGCGGTGATCGGCGCGGTCTTCACCGGAATCTCCACCGTTCTGATCTCACGGCTCGGTGAAACTATCCTTGCCGATCTTCGCGAACGCACGGTGCGCCGCGCACTGTTGCTGCCTACCGCGAAGCTCGAGAAGGTGGGCAAGGGCGATCTACTGTCCCGAGTCGGCGACGACGTCGAGGTCATCTCGAAGGCGGTCAGTGACGTTGTTCCGCAGATCGTCTCCGCTCTGATCCTCGTCGTGTTGAGTCTGTTCGCGATGGGCGGCCTCGACTGGCGTCTCGGCCTCACCGGCCTCGTTGCTCTGCCGCTGTACGTCGTGGCGTTGCGCTGGTACCTGCCGCGGTCCGCTCCGCTCTATGCCGAGCAGCGAGTGGCGATGGGACAGCGTGCCGAATCCTTGATCAGCAGTCTGCACGGATCTCGCACGGTGCGCGCCTACCGACTCGAATCCCGCCATGTCAGCGAGATCGACGCCGCGTCGGCTCGCGCCCGAGACCTCGGACTGACGGTGTTCACGCTGTTCACCCGATTCGTCGGCCGCGAGAATCGTGCCGAATTCTTCGGTCTCGCATTGATTCTCGCCGTGGGTTTCACCTTGGTTCGCGGCGACATCGTAACCGTCGGCGCCACGACCGCCGCTGCGCTGCTCTTTCACCGACTGTTCAACCCGCTGGGGTCGATTCTGTTCACGTTCGACGAAGTTCAGTCAGCGGGCGCCTCGTTGGCTCGCCTGGTGGGCGTGGTCTCGATGAGCAGTGATTCCGAGGATTCGGCGCCGGTACCGGTGGCAACCGGGGGCCACTCGATGACCCTTCACGGAGTCGGCCACAGCTACGACGGTGTCACCCCCGTGCTCGTGGACATCGACTTGCATATCGAAAGTGGACACACGGTGGCTCTCGTCGGTTCGACGGGTGCCGGAAAGTCCACCCTCGCAGCAATCGCGGCGGGCTCGATCCGTCCGGACACCGGGCGGGTGACAGTGGGTTCCCACGACGTGACTGCGCTCGACGAGACCAGTCTGCGCCGGCACATCGCCATCGTGACGCAGGAAGTTCACGTGTTTGCCGGTACCTTGCTCGACGACGTCCGGCTCGCTCGACCGCAGTCCACTGCGGACGACGCCATGACTGCGCTGACCGTCGTCGGTGCCCAGGACTGGGTCGGTCTGCTGCCGGACGGTCTCGACACAGTCATCGGTGAGGGCGGAGTGTCTCTGACCGCCGCGCAGAGTCAGCAACTGGCGCTGGCGAGGCTCGTGCTCGCCGACCCGCCGGTGGTGATTCTCGACGAGGCCACCGCGGAAGCGGGCAGTGCGGGGGCACGCGACCTCGAGCGTTCTGCCCGTGCCGCGATGCAGGGACGGACGTCTCTCGTTGTCGCACACAGGCTTACTCAGGCCGCCTCGGCGGACCGGGTGGTCGTGCTCGAGCACGGCCGCATCGTCGAAGACGGACCCCATCTCGATCTGATCGCGTCGGGCGGACGTTACGCAGAGCTGTGGAACGCGTGGCAGGGACGCCACGCTCCGCACTCCTGAGTAGCGCGCCGCTCGCACGCTCCCTCTACGTGCAAGGAATGTGACCTCACATGCCCACAGGGCGACCCACGCAGGCTGACCCCAAGGACATCGCCGTTCGGTTGGAGCAGTTGGCCGACTGGAACGACACGCTCGCTCCGATCGAAACGCGTTCGGTGATGGAGTTCTTCGCGGACCAGGTGGAGCTGCGGCCGGAGGCGATTGCCGTCGTCGACGGACCTCGCAGGATCAGCTATGCCGATCTGAACCGGCTCGTCGGCCAGCTCGCGACCCATCTTCGTGACAACGGCGTGGCCGACGAGGCAGTCGTCGCGGTCGGGATGCCGCGCAGCGCCGAGATGGTGGTGTCGATTCTTGCGATTCTCAGCGCGGGTGGCGCTTTCGTTCCACTCGATCCGCAGTGGCCTGCGGATCGTCGGGCCGGTGTGTTGGCAGATTCCGGTGCGGTGCGGATCCTTCGATCGGACGCTGCCGTCGATGACTTCCCCAGCAGCGTCGTCGATCTCGACGCCTGGGAGTACGACGGCATCGCGGTCTCCCGGTACCCCTGTGCGAGCGGCACTCGACTTGCCTACGTCATCTTCACCTCCGGTTCGACGGGCCGCCCGAAGGGCGCGATGATCCGCCACGAAGCGATCGCGGCACGGTTGCGCTGGCAGGTCGAAGAAATTCTGCACTTCGGACCCGATGATGCATCGATGTTCAAGGCGCCGTTGTCGTTCGACATCTCGGTCAACGAGATCCTGCTGCCCCTGGTATCCGGTGGACGGGTAGTGGTTGCGAAGCCTGGAGGCGAACGCGACCCGCAGTATCTCCTCGACCTCATCGCCACCGAGCGCGTCACGTTCGTGTACTTGGTGTCCTCGATGCTCGACGTCCTGCTCGAACTGTCCAGCGGGACCGAACTTCTGAACGGGCTGACGCATGTCTGGTGCGGCGGCGAAGTGCTCACTCCCGAGCTGTTCGACCGCTTCCGATCGGCACTGACGACGACGCTCTATCACGGGTACGGTCCTGCCGAGGCCACCATCGGCGTCTCGCACGTGATCTACCGTGACGGCGCCGATCGAATTGCCACGTCCATCGGCCGACCCAATCCGAACACGCAGCTGTATGTACTCGACGACGCGCTGCGGCCCGTCGGTATCGGCGAAGGTGGCGAACTCTACGCAGCGGGCTTTCTCCTCGGCAGGGGCTACGTCGGAGCGCCGGGTCTGACCGCAGGCCGATTTGTCGCGAACCCGTTCGGCGACAGCGGATCCAGGCTGTACCGAACCGGTGACCTCGCCCGGTGGGCGCCCGACGGATCGCTCGACTTCCTGGGCCGAGCCGACAACCAGGTCAAGATCCGCGGCATGCGACTCGAACTGGAGGACGTCGAGAACGGACTCGCGTCACACCCCGGCGTTCGTCAGACCTGCGTGATCGTCGGTGAACACACCAACGGAACCAAGTACCTCATCGGATACGCCGTCCCTCATTCCTCGGCGACCGACGTTACCCCTGAGTTGTTGCGCGAGTGGGCAACCGGAGCATTGCCCGAGTACATGGTCCCGGCCGCAGTAGTGGTGCTCGACGAATTTCCGGTGACACCGAACGGCAAGCTCGATCGCCGCGCATTGCCGCTGCCGGTCTTCGCTTCCAGCTCGTCGCGGGCTCCGCAATCCGACACCGAACGAGCATTGTGCTCGCTGTTCGCCGAGGTGCTCGGTAGCGATGACATCGGCGTCGACGACGATTTCTTCGCGATGGGCGGCGACAGTATCGTCGCGATTTCACTGGTCAGCAAGGCGCGACGCGCCGGCCTCGGTCTGAGGCCGGGGGATGTATTTCGGCTCAGGACACCGGCAGCGCTGGCGCCCGTGGTCGCAGGTACCGACGCAGCGGCCGATCCCGAAGACATCGGAGTCGGGCACGTGCTGGGGACTCCGATCGTGCGGTGGATGGGCGACGTCGGTGGTGCAGTGGACGGCTTCGTCCAGTCGACCGTCCTGGTGACACCGGCCGGAGTGACCTATTCGAACCTGCGAGACATGATCGGCGCGCTGCTGGAGCGGCACCCCATGCTGCGCAGCCGATTGGATCGAACGACTCCGTGGTCGCTGTACGTTCCGGAGGACCTGCCGGAACTCGACGATCTGATTCGAGTGGTCGAGGGAGTCGACCGGCTGGACCGCGAGAGCGCGGATGCCGCGACGAGACTCGACCCCGATGCGGGTCTCATGATGGCTGCCGTTCATCTCGATGCGGGCTCGGACACCACCGGTCTGCTGGTGCTGTGCATTCATCACCTGGTGATCGACGGTGTCTCCTGGCGCGTGATCTTCGACGATCTGGCCGACGCCTGGGCAAGTATCACCGTGGGAGAGCCGGTTTCGCTTCCGGACGCGGGAACCTCGTTCAGGCGGTGGTCGGCACGTCTCGAGCGCGTCACCGCTGGAGGCGTATTCGACGCTGGTATCGAGGCATGGATCGACACGCTCAGCACGCCGGACGCGCTGCTCGGCACTCGTGAGCTGGAGGCGGCGGACATCGTCGCGCTCGAGAAAGCAACGATCGTCACTGCCCCCGAAAATGTCACTGCCCCGCTGCTGACCACAGTTCCGGCCGCCTTCGGTGCTGGAGTGAACGATGTATTGCTCACCGCGCTGGCAGTAGCTCTGATGCAGCTTCGCCGTGATGGCGGTACCGCGCAGACCCATGCACCGATCGAGCTCGAAGGCCACGGGCGTGAGGGCGAGTCGGTCTCCGCGACAGGTCTTCCCGACGTCGACCTCGCACGAACGGTCGGGTGGTTCACCACACTGTTCCCTGTCGTCGTGGACCCGGGAACTCCGATCCGATCCGCGTTCGATCCCGAGTATCTGGCACAGGCTCTGAAGGCTGTGAAGGAAACGCTTCGCGCAGTTCCCGACAAGGGATTGTCCTGGGGTGCATTGCGCTACCTCGCGGACTCCGCGGTGGCCGATCGACTCGCAGGCACTGCGGCACCGCAGGTGTTGTTCAACTACCTCGGTCGATTCGACGCCCCCTCCGGTGAGATCTGGACTCCGGCAGCAGATGTCGGGACCCTCGGCGAACAACGCGATCCGGGTATGCGCCTCCCGCGTGCTCTCGAGATCAACGCGGTAACGTCCGATTCGGCGACCGGACCGCAGCTGTCCGCGACGTTCTCCTGGCCGGCCGGTGTGTTCGAGAACTCGACGATCGAGGCGTTGACCGGCTACTGGCTCGACGCGTTGACCGCGCTGTCGACCATCGCCGATCGGGGCGGGCGGACCCCGTCGGACTTCGGTGCACTCTCGCTGACTCAGGCCCAGATCGATGGGTTCGACGACGGCCGACTGGTCGATCTCCTGCCTCTCACTCCGTTGCAGGAGGGCCTCTACTTCCACTCGACGTACGACGAAGGCTCACGCAGCTCGTATGTGGAGCAACAGATCATCGAGATCGACGGCCTCATCGATGCGGTTGCGTTTCGGCGGGCCGCCGATGCTCTGATGCAGCGCCATCCCAATCTCGGTGCCGGGTTCTTCGCCCTCGCCGACGGGCGCGTCGTGTCGGTCCTGACGACCGATTCGCCGGTGGAATGGAAGGAAACCACGGCGGCTACCGCCGATATCGGCAAGATCGCCGCCGTCGAACGTGCCCGCGGTTTCGATCTCGATTCGCCGCCGCTGATGCGGTACCTGATGATCGTCGCCGAGAGTCGCACGGTGATCGTGCAAACGGTGCACCACATCGTGGCGGACGGTTGGTCGGTTCCGCTCATGTTGGCGGAGTTGAAGGCGCTGTACGACGGTGATGTCCGCGATACGCCCACGCCGTTTCGCACCTACGTCGATTGGCTGGCCGAGCGCGACGACGCCGCAGCCGAGCAGGCTTGGGCCAGGTCCGTCGGCGATGTATCGGATGGCACCCTGCTGGTCGGGACAGTTCTCGGCACGGAATCCGACAGTGAAGCAGTAACACTGCACGACGAGGTTGCCGGGGAGCTCTCGGCACTCGATTCCGATGCATTGACCGCCGCGGCCCGCGAGGCCGGACTGACCCTCGGGACCGTCGTCCACGGCGCCTGGGCACTGTTGCTCGGACGGTTGCTCGGCCGTGCCGACGTCGTGTTCGGGTCCACGGTGTCGGGCCGTGGGGGAGATCTCGCGGGGATCGACGAGATGATCGGCCTGTTCGTCAACACCGTTCCTGTTCGGATGCAGTGGAATCGCGATGTCGCTGTGCGTGATGTGCTCGAGGTGCACCAGAACGAGCAGGCAGAACTACTGGATCATCAGCACCTCGGTCTCGGACGAGTTCAGCGTCTCGCCGGGCACGATCGACTGTTCGACACCCTGGTCGTGTTCGAGACGGAACTGGACCTGAATCGGTATGCGGGGACGTCGCTTCCGGTGTCGGCGGTCGCTACCGTCGAAGCCCCGCACTACCCGATAACGCTCCTCGTGAAACCGGGTGAGCGGCTGTCGATGCGGCTGCTCTTCGATTCCGAGCACGTCGAGAGACGCGAAGCCGAGGCACTTCTCGAGCGGTTGACGGCGTTGTTGTCGACCATGAGTACCTCGTTCGATGTATCGGTCGAGTCTCTCGATCTGCTGCATCCCAACGAGCGAGACGTGCTGCTGAGGCGGACGCCGGGCGTGAACCCGGCACCGGTGACCATTCTCGACAGGTTCGCCGACAATGCGGCGCGGTACCCGAATTCGGTTGCGGTCCGGTTCACACCCTTCGGAAGCGATGCTGCCGATCAGCTGAACTACGCCGAACTCGATCGTGACTCGAACCGGTTGGCGCGAGTGCTTCTCGACCTCGGCGTCGGCCCCGAATCGCGCGTCGGCCTTGCGCTCGGGCGATCCACCCTGATGGTTACCGCTGTACTCGCCGTGCTCAAAGCCGGCGGCGCCTACGTACCGCTCGATACGCACCACCCCGCGGAGCGCCTGAGCTATATCGCCGAAGACTCGGCCCCCGTCTGCGTGCTGACCACCGCCGATCTGGCTGACTCCCTCCGCACGGTCGTCACGTCCGCCGAACTGCTCGTTCTCGACTCGGACGAGACAACCGCGCGGCGTGAGGCGCAGTCGGGCGATCCGCTTTCCTCCGAGCTCAGCTGGCACAACACCGCCTACGTCATCTACACCTCGGGATCGACCGGAAAGCCGAAGGGCGTGCTGGTTCCGCATCGCACCGTGATCGAACTGTTGGCCAACACGGCCAAGATTTTCGATTTCCGGCCGACGGACGTGTGGACGATGTTCCATTCGTTCGCGTTCGACTTCTCGGTGTGGGAGTTGTGGGGACCTCTGCTGCACGGCAGTGCGCTCGTCGTGGTCGATCAGGACGTGACTCGTTCGCCCGAGCACTTCCTCGAACTGGTCAGAACCGAGAACGTCACGGTGCTCAACCAGACGCCGTCGGCCTTCTACCAACTGATCGAAGCAGACCGAGACAGCCCCGGCACAGATTCATTGCGGTACGTCGTGTTCGGCGGTGAGGCACTGGATCTGAAGCGCCTCACCCGCTGGTACGAGCGTCATCCGGTGACGCCGACCTTGGTGAACATGTATGGGATTACCGAGACGACGGTGCACGTCAGCCACCTGACGCTCGATCCGGAACTGGTCTCGCGCGCCGCGGGGTCCACCATCGGTGCGCCGATTGCCGGACTGCACATGTACCTTCTGGATGCGTCGTTGCGCCCGACGCTTCCCGGCTTCGCGGGAGAAATCTACGTCAGCGGAGGTCAATTGGCGCGGGGATACCTCGGCCGTGTCGACCTGACCGCAGCGCGGTTCGTGGCCGATCCCTTCGGCTCGGGAAATCGGCTGTACCGCACCGGTGACGTCGGACGCTGGAACGGCAACGGTGAACTCGAATTCGTCGGCCGCGCCGACGATCAGGTCAAGATTCGCGGGTATCGCATCGAACTCGGCGAAATCGAAGCCGCAATTCTCGCCGCACCGGGGGTACGGGACACGACGGTCATGGTGCGCGAGGACGTACCGGGGATTCGCAGGATCGTGGCCTACGTGGTGGGCGCCGACACATCGACGCTGTCGTCGACACTGGCCGAAACACTGCCGGACTACATGATTCCGTCCGCCTTCGTCCAGCTCGAGTCCATGCCGTTGACGGTGAACGGCAAGCTCGATCGTAAAGCGCTGCCCGCCCCCGTCGCCGCGGCTCCGATGGAGTCGATAGCCGACGGCACCGACGAACGAGTCCTTGCATCACTGTTCGCCGACATCCTTGGTGTCGAGGATGTCGGCGCCGACAGCGACTTCTTCGCACTCGGCGGCGACAGCATCATCGCGATCACACTGGTCAATCGTGCGAGGAAGGCGGGCATTCGCTTCACACCCAAGGACGTGTTCTCCGACCGGACGCCTCGGTTACTGGCACGCCGGGTACCTCAGGAGCGCGTGGCGTCGGGGTCGGGATCGGTGACGGGCATCGGCCGCGTCCCGATGCTTCCTATAGTCCACCGGCTGCGTGAGCTCGGCGGGCCGATCGATCGCTTCAATCAATCGATGCTGGTGCACATACCGGCCTCGACCGCCGACCACGTCGCTGCCGCAGTGGAGGCGGTCCTCGACCGCCACGATGCGTTGCGGATGAGGATGGGCACGGTCGACCCCGGATCCCTGTGGCACTTCGAGATTCCGCCCAGCGGATCGGTGTCCTCGGCAGATGTCGTGACCGTCGTCCCCACGGATTCGTTCGACGAGATTGCGGACGAATCGAGTTCTGCTGCCGACCGACTCGATCCCTCGCGCGGAATCATGCTGCAGGTCGTGTGGTTCGATGCGGGACAGCGGCCGGGGCGGCTGCTCGTCGTGGCACATCATCTCGTCGTGGACGGGGTGTCCTGGCACATTCTGCTCAGCGATCTTGCGCAGGCATTCGAGAACGCGAAGTCCGGTCGGGTGACAGTGCTCGATCCGGTGATCACCTCGGTCCGCGAGTTTGCCCGAGGCGCAGTGCTTCACGCCCACGAGAGCACGGCGGAGCTGGCGCTGTGGTCCGAAATCCTTGGCGCGGGAGGCCCTCTCGTCGACGACGTCGTCGCTGCCGTTCGCCCGCTCGCCGATACCCTCGAGCACCGCGCGGCGGTATCGCCCGCGATCACCGAAGCCCTGTTGACTACCGCGCCAGTGGCATTGCGCACCGACATCACCGATCTGCTGCTGGCAGCGCTGCTGACTGCGTTCGGTCGCTGGCATCGCGAGCATGGCATCTCCACCCGCGAAATACTGGTCGATCTGGAGCGTCACGGCAGGCAGTCCTTGAACGATCGGACCGACCTGACGCGGACCGTCGGATGGTTCACCGCCATCGCGCCGATGAGCGGGCAAGCCCACTGCGACCCGCTCGTTTCGCTGCACAGCGTCACGACCGCGACGAAGGCAATCCCCAACGGCGGCATCGGTTTCGGGTTGCTGCGCTACCTCGACCCGCAGACCTCCGCCGTGCTCACGGCACAGAACCGTCCGCAGGTGCTGTTCAACTACATGGGCCGGACCGCCGACACAGCCACACACTGGGGACGCGCCCCCGAAACCGCAATGCTGCGGACCGACCCGGATCCGCAGCAGGGCACGCCCTACGTGCTCGAGGTGAACGCCGAATGCATCACCGTTGCAGACGGGAATTCTCTCGTAGCGACGTTCGCCTACACCGACGATCTCGGCATCCGCGCTGCGCAGGATATCGCCGCGTCGTGGACAAGCGTGTTGTCCGAGCTGGTACACCTCGGAGCCGTCGATGCGTCGCTCTCAGGCCTGAACACTGCCGACATCGAGACGGTTGCTGCCGTGGCGGGCGCCGCACCGGCGCACATCTGGCCGCTGTCGCCGCTACAGGAGGGCCTGTACTTCCAAGCACAGTACGCGGGCGCGGGCGACGTCTACACCGCGCAGAATGTCCTGACCTTCGATCGACGACTCGATGCGGCCCGGCTCGAACGGGCTGCCGCCGCCGTCCTCCGCCGCCACCCCGCAGCCGCCGCCGGATTCACCGGTGATTCT
Organism: Rhodococcus sp. (in: high G+C Gram-positive bacteria); assembly: GCF_023264675.1. GTDB lineage: Bacteria > Actinomycetota > Actinomycetes > Mycobacteriales > Mycobacteriaceae > Rhodococcoides. The sequence goes on along the minus strand of NZ_JAHFVG010000003.1, from coordinate 175,128 downwards.
CTCCCCAGCACCGTGCAGTTCGTTCCGTCGAACGTGGCGGTGTCCGTGCGCGTCGTCGAAGACTCGGAGGACCTCCCCGCAGTCGTCGAACTCGATCGCACCACAGGATTCGACCTGACGTCACCGCCATTGCTGAGGCTGACAGTGGTACGCGGCAGGGAGGGCGACGATACCCTTCTCTTCACCTACCACCTGCTGCTGTGGGACGGGTGGTCTCGCGAACTGGTTCTGTCGGACTTCTTCGCACTCTACGAGTCCGAGACAGCCGACCTGACTCGTCCGACCGCCGGATTCGACGACTACCTGGCGTGGCTGACACGTCAGGATCAGAAAGCGGCAGCCAACTTCTGGACCACCGAACTGTCCGGCATCGCCGAACCCACACTGGTGGCGGGCACGTCGGTTGCCGCCGTCGGAGCGTCGCCGACCCGGCCACGGTTGCTGCTTCGTACCCTGACTCGTCAACTGTCCGACGACCTGGTGGACTGTGCCCGCGGCGGCGGAGTCACCTTGAATTCGCTTCTCACAGTGGCTCTCGCCTCGGTCCTCGGATACGTGACCGGATCGCACGACGTCGTCTTCGGCACCACGGTGTCGGGTCGACCCACCGATATCGACGGGATCGAGTCCGTCGTCGGTGTCTTCCTCAACACGGTCCCGGTTCGCGTGCACCTGTCTCCGTCGGCGACCGTTCGTGGTTGTGCGAGCGAAGTTCAGACGCACCGGGTCGATGCGATGCCGTACGAGCACCTCGGTCTCGGTGACATTCAACGGCTGAGCGGCCATGCCAGACTGTTCGATTCGCTGTTCGTGCTGCAGAACTTCTTGGACGACGACACCTTCACGGAGTTCGAAAAGCGACACGGGATCACCTCGGTGGAGGCATCGGACTCCACGCATTACCCGTTCACCTGGGTGGTCACGCCGGGCGCACAACTCGGCGTCAAGCTCGAATTCCGTCCGGATCTGGTGTCGGAGGAGATCGCGTCCGCGCTGCTCGATCGGTTCGAAGCCGCGCTGAACCAGATCGCCGCCGATATCGATTCCTCGCTGTCCGAGATCGAGCTCGAACTGCCGGCTGAAGCCGACCACCGGGCATCGACGACGGCGGCGTCTCTCGCCGATATCGGTCACTCCTCCATCGCGGATCTGCTTGCGGCCCAGACCGATCGCACTCCCGATCGCACCGCGCTCGTCTTCGGCGATAGTCGAATGACGTTCGCCGAGTTCGATTCCGCTGTGAGCAGACTTGCCCACAGTCTGCTCGATCACGGTTGTGGACCCGAGCGAATCGTCGCCCTTGCGCTGCCGCGATCCATCGACGCCGTCGTGGCATTGTTCGCAGTGCTTCGTGCTGGTGCTGCCTATCTGCCGCTCGAACTCGACTATCCCGACGATCGTCTCCTCGGGATTCTGTCCGATGCAGCCCCGTCGCTGCTCGTCACCACGAGTGCAATCGCCAGCCGGTTCGGATCGTCCGTTCCCGCTCTCGTTCTCGACGACCCGGCCACGGCGGCATCGCTTGCGCTGCAGAACGTCAGGCCTCCGACCGACGAGCAACTCGGAAGCTTCGCCCACACGGCGCACGGCCGTCTCGACCACATCGCGTACGTGATCTACACCTCGGGCTCGACCGGAAAGCCGAAGGGTGTTCTCACGCCGTACCGAGGTCTGACGAACATGCAGATCAACCATCAGCGCGAGATTTTCGATCCTGTAGTCGAGAGCGTCTCCCGCAGCGAGGGCCGTGAGGTCCTACGGATCGCACACACGGTCTCGTTCTCGTTCGACATGTCGTGGGAAGAGCTCCTGTGGCTCGTCGAGGGACACGAGGTGCACATCTGCGACGAGGAACTGCGTCGTGATGCCACCGCTCTCGTCTCGTACTGTGACGATCACCGAATCGACGTCGTCAACGTGACACCCACGTACGCGCACCATCTCATCGGGGAAGGTCTGCTGGCTGGTGAACATCGTCCGGCGCTGGTGCTGCTCGGCGGTGAAGCCGTCTCGGATTCGGTGTGGCAAGGTTTGCGGGCCGCGGACGGCGTGTTGGGTTACAACCTGTACGGGCCGACGGAATACACGATCAACACGCTCGGCGGCGGCACCTCGGACAGCGACGTGCCTACCGTTGGCAGGCCGATTCTCAATACCACTGCGCACGTTCTCGATTCATGGCTGCGACCGGTTCCCGATGGCATCGTCGGCGAGCTGTACATCGCAGGTGCCGGTCTCGGACGCGGCTACCTCGAGCGGTATGCGACGACGTCCGAGAGATTCGTCTCCGATCCGTATTCGCCGTCGGCCGGGCGGATATATCGCACCGGTGATCTCGTGCGGAGGGGAGCGGACGGAGCGTTCGAATTCCTCGGACGCAGCGACGACCAGGTCAAGATCCGCGGGTATCGGGTCGAGACAGGTGAAGTGGAATCCGCGATCGCCGGAGTGTCCGGTGTGGCACACGCGGCCGTCGTCGCACAGGTCGATCCGAGCACTCCCGGCGCCAAAAGGCTGGCGGCGTATGTACTCGCGCGTCCCGAGGTCACCGGCGACGGTTTCCTCGCGGGCATTCGTGAGGCGTTGCTGAAAGCCCTTCCGGACTACATGGTGCCTGCGTTGTATGCCCTGGTGGACGAACTGCCGCTGACGGTCAATGGCAAACTCGACGTCAAGGCACTGCCCGATGCAGTTCCACTGTCGTCGGCCGGTCGTGCGGCGAGTACCGAATTCGAGCACCGTGTCGGCGAACTGTTCGCCGACGTTTTGGACCTGAACGATCAGCGAGACGCCGATCGTACGATCGGCGCCGAGGACGATTTCTTCGTTCTCGGCGGACATTCGATGCTCGCGATACGCCTCATCGGGCGAATCCGCAGTGAGTTCTCGATGACGCTGTCCATCAGAGATCTTTTCGAACTGCGCACTCCCGCAATGATCGCGGCGCGATTGGAAGACTCGTCGGCAGACACGACGGCGGTTCTCCTGGAGGCCGTCCCGCAGGGCGACCCGACTCCAATCTCACCGGCGCAGGAGCGCCTGTGGCTCGTCGATCGCCTGGCCGATGGATCCAGTGCGTACACGTACCCGCTCGTGGTGAGGCTTCGGGGCCACCTCGACACGGTTGCCCTGTCCGCGGCGCTGAACGATGTTGCGCAGCGCCACGAGGTGCTGCGTAGCGTCGTCGACTCGGGCGAGATTCCGAAGCAACGCGTTCTCGAGGCGAACGTGCCGGTGTCGATCCACGAGACCACCGAGGATCGGATTCTCGCCGACGTGCGCACCGAGGTGGATCGTCCCTTCGATCTGTCCCTCGAGATTCCCTTGCGCGCAACGGTTCTTCGCGTCAGCGACGGGGACTCCGTACTGGTGCTGGTACTGCACCACATGGCCACCGACGAGTGGTCCGACCGTCCGTTCTTCGATGATCTGGACGATGCCTACCGGGCACGAATACAGGGATCTACCCCGAGCTGGACACCGCTACCGGTGCAGTACTCCGACTATGCGCGCTGGCAACGAGCGGTTCTGGTCGACAACGTCGATCGTCTTCGTACGTATTGGTCGCAGACCTTGGCCGGCATCCCGACGGAGACTTCCCTGCCACTCGATCGCCCGCGTATGCCAGAGCGGGTAGGCGCATCGGGTCAAGTTCGGCTCACCATCGACGCCGACGTGGCAGCGAGGCTGCGCAGCATCGCCGCCGACCACGGTGCCAGTGCCTTCATGGTGGTCCATGCCGCCGTTGCCGCGCTGGTCCACCGACTCGGTGCAGGCGACGACGTCGTACTCGGCTCACCGATCTCCGGGAGGAACGACGTCGCTCTCGACGATCTTGTCGGGTTCTTCGTCAATACCCTCGTGCTGCGTACCGATCTCGGTGGCGACCCCACGTTCGCCGAACTGGTCGAGCGGACTCGGGCGGGAGATCTCGATGCATTCGAGCACCAGGAGCTGCCGTTTCAGCAGGTGGTCGAGGCCCTCAATCCCGAGCGAGCAGCCGGTCTCAATCCGTTGTTCCAGGTCGCCGTCGGTTACCACAATCGGACCGATGCGGACCGCACCGTCCTCGGGCTCGACACCGAGTGGCTCGACGGCAGCAACAACTCCGCAAAGTTCGACCTGCACTTCTCCTTCGTGGACATCTCCGCGGAGGCGGACTCGACGTTACTGCTGAGCCTCGAATACGCAACCGATCTGTTCGACGCCGACACAGCCCACGGTCTCGCTCGGCGTATCGGTCAGGTACTCGGCGCCGTCGCAGCCGATCCGGCGACGAGGGTGTCGGCACTGCCGATTCTCGTACCCGCGCTCGATGAGACCGCACTCGATGTGAGCACGGCAGGGTCGCGGGGATCCACGTCGAGTGGAACTCTGCTCGAGAAGTTCCGTGAGGTTCTCGGGCACCGCTCCACGGCAACGGCACTCGTCGACGGAGGGCGACGCTGGACATACGCCGAGCTCGACTCGGCATCCGACGTCCTGGCCGACGAACTCGTGCACGCGGGTGTCGTGGCCGAGGATCGAGTGGCCATCGCGCTTCCCCGATCGGGCGATCAGATCGTCGCGATGCTGGCCGTCGTCAAGGCAAGCGCGGCCTACGTCCCGGTGGACGTGACGTACCCGCAGCCCAGACAGGACTACATCCTCGCCGACAGCGGTGCCGTCGCCGTCGTCACCGAGTCGGGGATCGAGAGTCGTGCCGTCGAGGCCGGTGTCGGTGCGTCAGCGGTGACCAGCCAAGGCGCTGCCTATGTCATCTACACCTCTGGATCCACCGGAAACCCCAAGGGGGTCGTCGTCCCGCACAGCAGTGTGCTGGCGCTGTTCGAGGCAACATCGCAGAGATTCGAGTTCGACGAGACCGACGTGTGGACGATGTTTCACTCGTTCGCGTTCGACTTCTCGGTGTGGGAGATCTGGGGCCCGTTGCTGCACGGTGCGACGCTGGTGATCGTCGACCACGACACGAGTCGTTCGCCGGCGGCAATGGCAGACCTGGTGAAACGGGAGCGTGTCACCGTCCTCAGTCAGACACCGTCGGCATTCCTGTCGCTGATCGACATCGAGCTGTCAGCGGAGTCGTTGCGCTACATCGTCTTCGGCGGTGAAGCCCTCGACGTTCGTCGGCTCCGTCCATGGTTCGCCCGGGTCGGAACCGGCCTCGACGGCGTCGGTGGCCCGGTGCTCGTCAACATGTATGGCATCACCGAAACGTGTGTGCACGTCTCGTTCCAGGTCATCGACACCGAAGCCGCCCACAGTGGCCAGGGCAGCATCGTGGGCACTGCTCTTCCCGGCCTCGATGTGGCCGTGCTCGACAAGTACCTCAACCCGGTGCCTCGCGGCGTAGCGGGCGAAATGTACATAGCGGGTGAACAACTCGCTCGCGGGTACCTTGGACAGGCCGCGCTGACTTCCACCAGATTCGTGGCCGATCCGACGATTCCCGGCGGCCGCCTGTACCGGAGCGGTGATCTTGCTCGATGGGTGCGAGACGGTGAAGGGTTGGTCCTCGACTACCTCGGCCGTGCTGACGACCAGGTCAAGCTGCGCGGTTTCCGGATCGAGCTCGGCGAGATCGAGACGGCGGTTCTCGCGGTCGACGGGGTGCGGCATGCCGCAGTGGTGTTGCTCCAGGACCGTCTGGTGGCCTACTTTGTCGGCTCGGCTCCGGAATCGGCAGTGGAAGTCGCCGTGCAGCAGTCACTTCCGTCGCATCAGGTGCCGTCGGCGTTCGTATCGCTCGACGTACTGCCGCTGACCACCAACGGAAAACTCGATCGTCGGGCACTCCCGATGCCGGACTTCGGTTCTCGGGTGACGCAGAGTGAGCCGGCCACCGAGACGGAGACCGTACTGGCCGAATTGTTCGCCCGCGTTCTGGGGCTTTCCCGTGTCGGGACCGAGGACAACTTCTTTCACCTGGGCGGACATTCGCTCCTGGCGATGCAGATACTGTCGGGCGTGCAGTCGCATTGGGGTGTCGAACTGCAGATGCGGGCACTCTTCGATCATCCGACGGTGCGCGAGCTCGCGGCGACCATCGATACGGCACCGCGGAACGGCGTGGCCGCCGGGTTGGGCGATATCTCGCGGCCGAAGGTTCTTCCGCTCTCCTACGCGCAGCACCGTATGTGGGCGATGTACCGCGTCGACGGCGCCTCGGAGACTTACAATGTGCCGCTGGCCTGGCAACTGGAGGGAGACATCGATTCGGCAGCGTTGAGCGCCGCCGTCGACGATGTGGTTCGTCGACACGAAGCCCTGCGCACGATCTACCCCGACGTCGACGGCGAGGCGATCGCATCGATCGTCGACGCAGCCGATATCTCGGGGCTCACCGTGGTCGAGAGCGTCGACGACGTCACCGGTTACCTCGAAGAGGCGGCGCGCTACCGGTTCGAACTCGATTCCGAGCTGCCGGTCCGTTCGCATCTGGCGAGCACCGGACCGGGTCGCGCGGTGTTGTTGATTCTGGTGCATCACATCGCGATCGACGAATGGTCGACGATGACGATCACCGCCGATCTGGCGTTGGCCTATCGGTCGCGCCGCGAAGGCCTCGAACCCGAGTGGGGGACACCTGCTCCGCAATATCAGGATTACGCGCTCTGGCAGCGAGCGAAGCTCGGATCGGACCGCGAAGCGGGATCTCGCGCATTCTTCGAGCGTGAGTATTGGACCCGCACTCTGACTGAACTCCCGGTCGAGATGGCTCTTCCGGTCGACCGTGCTCGTGCCGAGCACCCAAGCGGCGAGGGCGGAATCGTCGAGTTCACGCTCGATGCCACCACAACGGGCGGTCTGCGCCGCACCGCCTCGGACGGCGGAGTCACGATGTTCGTCCTTGCGCACGCACTGGTGTCGACCTTGCTCGTGAAGGTCGGCGCAGGTGAGGACATCGTCATCGGCACGCCGATCTCGGGACGCTCCGACGCGAGTCTCTCCGGTGTGGTGGGACTGTTCCTCAACTCACTCGTGCTGCGCACCGACGTCGCCGGGGATCCGACGTTCTCGGAGCTGCTCGAGCGTGTTCGCGAGACCGATCTGGCGGCGTTCGCCCATCAGGAACTGCCGTTCGACCGCGTCGTCGATGCCGTCGACCCGCAACGTACGCGTGCCCGGCATCCGTTGTTCCAGACGATGCTCGTCTACATCTCGGGGGACAACTCGGATGCATTCGAGCTGCCGGGAGCAACCGTGACCACCATGCCGATGGGGACGGGTGCATCGAAGTTCGATCTCGGCATCAACCTGATCGATCGCGGGCGCACGATCGACTGCGAGATCGAGTTCGCCCGCGATCTGTTCGACGAGACCACCATCGAGACGCTGGCAAGGCGACTGCGCGCGGTTGCTACCGCAGTCACCGACGATTCGCGTCAACGGCTCAGTGCCATCGATGTCCTCGGCGAGACCGAACGGCGGTCGATCCTCGAGCAGTTCAACGACACCGTCGAACCGCAGACGCACGACACGGTTCCTGCGCTGTTCGCGGCGACCGCTGCCGCCACTCCGGACGCACCGGCGGTGGTGGCAGGGGAGACTCGGCTCAGTTACTCCGAGCTGAGTGCGCGCGTGAATCAGCTGGCTCGTCATCTCCGTGGTAGGGGAGTCGGATCGGAAGATGTGGTGGCGGTCTCCTTGCCGCGTTCGGCGGAGATGGTCGTCGCCGTGCTCGCGATCCTCACGGCGGGTGGTGCATTCGTGCCGCTCGATCCGGCATGGCCGAAGGAGCGTCGTGACGGCGTTCTGATCGATGCGGCGGTGACGCTGTCGGTGACATCCGCGGCCGCCTCCGCCGCCGAGGTTTCGGTCGATCTGAGCGACTGGGCCTACGACGACGAGTCCATCGAGCGACCGGAAGTCGACATACACGGCGCATCGCTGGCCTACGTGATCTTCACGTCCGGTTCGACGGGTAAACCCAAGGGCGCCATGATCCGCCACGAAGCGATCTGCTCGCGCCTCACGTGGCAGCGGGATCGAATCCTGAGATTCGGCGCAGGAGACGCGTCGCTGTTCAAAGCGCCGTTGGCATTCGACATCTCCGTCAACGAGATCCTGCTGCCCTTGGTCTCGGGTGGTGCAGTCGTGGTCGCCGAACCCGACGGTGAGCGCGACGCTCTGTACCTACTCGATCTCATCGATCGCGAGCGTGTGACGTTCGTGTACCTGGTGTCGTCGATGCTCGGTGTACTGCTCGAACTTGCCGAGGGAACCGAGCGCCTCGCCGGTCTGGAGCACGTGTGGTGCGGCGGCGAGGTTCTGACGCCGACTCTGTTCGAACGATTCCGTCGCCAACTCGGCACGACGATGTACCACGGCTACGGGCCGGCCGAAGCGACCATCGGGGTCTCGCACGTCGTCTATCGGGGCACCGAGGAATGGTCGACGAGCAGCGTGGAGCCGGCGGAGCGACTGAGCACGTCCATCGGTCGACCGAACCCCAATACTCGGTTGTACGTGTTGGACAATCGGTTACAGCCCGTACCCATCGGGGTGCCGGGCGAGTTGTATGCAGGCGGATTCCTGCTCGGACGCGGTTACGTACACGCTGCTGGTCTTACCGCCGGGCGCTTCGTCGCCGATCCGTTCGGTACCACCGAGCGCCTGTACCGCACCGGGGACCTCGCACGCTGGAACGCCGACGGGACCCTCGATTTCATGGGTCGCGCGGACAACCAGGTGAAGATTCGCGGTATGCGACTCGAGCTCGAGGACGTCGAAGTGGCGCTTGCTTCGCATCCGGCGGTGCGCCAGAGTGCCGTTCTGGCACTGGACAATGCATCCGGGTCGAAGTATCTCGCCGGATACGTGCGACTGGACTCGGCGGCGAGCGACTTGCCGACTCCCGCGGATCTGATCGCAGCCACGGCTTCGAAAGTCCCGGAGTACATGGTGCCCACGGCGATCGTCGTGCTCGACGAGTTCCCGGTGACCGCAAACGGCAAGCTGGATCGACGGAAACTGCCGGTACCCGAACTCGGTGGTTCGGCATCGGAAGACAATGCAGTTCAGCGAGAACCGACTACTCGATCCGAGATCGAAGTCTGCTCGGCATTCTCCTCGGTGCTCGGGGTGGAGACCATCGGTCCAGACGATGACTTTTTCACCCTCGGCGGCGACAGTATCTCCGTCGTGCGGCTCGCGTCGGCGTTACGTAAGAAGGGCCTGACCGTCGGGCCACGTCAGTTGTTCGAGCACCGGACTCCCGCATCGATCGCACGCTTGGTCGAACCGCAGTCGGCGGTCGGTACCGTCGAGTCGCCCGACTACGACGCGCCGGCAAAGGTTCCGAGCGTGGTGCCGCTGACGCCGGCTCTTCGGTGGATGGTCGAGAATGCAGTGCGGATCGAGACCTTCGGTTCGCCGATGGTGCTCGTGGTGCCCTCGCTGGCGTCGGCGGACACGGTAGAGCGTGCGCTGCGCGCCGTGGTCCAGCGGCACGAGATGCTCCGGTCCTCCCTGATCCGCGTGGGCGAGAACTGGACGATCCATGTGGCCGACGATGCCTCGGCGGCGGTGCGCACGGTCGATGCTCGTGAGGTGGACGATCTCGAGAACTCGATTCGAGTGGAAGCCGAAGCGATCAATCAGGAACTGAATCCGTACACCGGCGACATCGTTCGCGGAGTGTGGTTCGACCGCGGGGATCTGGACGGTCGATTGCTCCTGATCGTTCACCACATGGCTGTCGACGGTATGTCCTGGCGGATCATCACCGAAGATCTCGCCGACGCCTTTGCACGGATCGATTCTGCTGCGGCCGTGACCCTTCCGGAACCACCGACCGGGTATGTGGATTTTTCTCGAGCCATGAACGACGTCGTCTCGCAACGAAAGATTCTCGCGGATCTTCCGCACTGGTTCGACGTCACCGAGGCGCGCCCGACCCTGCGCGTCGGGCGCGCTGCTTCCGACTCCGCGGAGCGGGCACATGCTGCGGTGCACATGGATTCGGCCCGAACCACATCGCTGCTCACCGAGGCCCCCCGAACGGCGGCGGCAAGCACGGCCGACATCGTGCTTGCCGCGCTCGGTGTCGCCCTGGGGGAGTGCCGCGCGAGCTGGTCGGGTTCGGATGCCGTCGTCCCGAATGCGATCTCTCTTCAGGGGCACGGCCGCCACGATCATCTCGCCGCGGGCACCGACGTGTCACGAACGGTCGGGTGGTTCGCCGAGGACTATCCGGTCCTGTTGGGGCACAATCTGACCCAGGCGCTGGCCGATATCAGGAAGACGCCTCACGATGGCGCGACGTACGGAGTGTTGAAGTATCTCTCCGGCGCTGCCGGGCGAGCGCTCGCCCGGCAATCGGAGCCGGAGATCTTCTTCAACTACCACGGAACCTTCGGTGCACCGGAACTGCGGCAGTGGCAGATGGATCCCGCTTACGGACGAATCTTCGCGGACTGGGAGGCCGACCGACTCGATGGAGTTCTGGCAGCTGCCGAAGCCCGCGTGGTGCCCTCCGACGCCGGCCACGTGTTGGAACTGACGGTGACGTCGCGACCTCACGGTCTGACGGCCGCGTCCCTCGAGGAGCTGGCAGCGCGGTGGCTCACGGCACTCGACGCAGTCGTGGCGGCGCCGTGACAGGTGATGCGGACTGTGGTTAGCCTTGCCTGTATTGTCGGCGCTCGTCGGATCCTCGTAGGCGTGATCGGCGATACCGAAATCTTCACCAGGACCGACACGGTCGTGGCCGAACAGAAAGCAGACTGAAATGAAGTCGTTCGTTGGAGGTCGACGCCTGGCGTCGCTTGCTATCGTCGCGATGACGAGTATCGCCCTCGTGGCGTGCAGTTCGGGAGACGACGACGCGGACTCCGCCTCGGCGTCGTCCGCGGGAGGCGGCGCCTTCCCGGTGACCATCGATCACGCCTACGGCAGCACCACCATCGAGTCGGCGCCCGAGCGCATCGTCACGGTGGGTTACAACGACGAGCAGGCCCTGCTCGCTCTGGGAATCAAGCCCGTCGGCATGGTCAACCAGTACCCGGGCGAACCCGACGTGAATCGCAGCTGGCCCTGGGTGACCGGACCATGGGGCGGGACCGAGCCCACGGTCGTCGGATCCAACCCCGAAGACACCATCAGCGTCGAGAAGATCGCGGAACTGAAGCCCGACCTTATCCTCGGCCTGTACTCCAGCATCGACCAGTCGTTCTACGACAAGCTCTCCGCGATCGCCCCCACCGTCGCCAAGAATGCCGATTACGACGACTACGCGACCCCGTGGCAGATCACCACCGAGACAGCTGCCAAGGCAGTCGGTAAAGAAGACGAGGGCAAGAAAATCGTCGCGGACATCGAGCAGAAATTCACCGACGCCAAGACCGCTCACCCCGAGTTCGCCGACGAGACCGCACTGATCATCACGGCAGATGCGACGCCGGAGTACTACGCCTTCTCGTCCGAGGACACTCGTGGCCGCATCCTCGCCAGCCTCGGTTTCAAGCCGGACGAAGAGGTCGACGCCCTGATGAACGGCGAGTTCAACGCCGAGATCTCCAGCGAGCGACTCGACCTGCTCGACGTCGACCGCCTAGTGGTGATCGCCAACCCCGATGTCGAAGCAGCGGTGAGGGCTCAGCCAGGCTTCCAGGCACTGGATGTCGTCAAGAACAACCGCGTCATCTTCGTGGCCGACGATCAGGCCCCGTTCGTCGGTGCTGCACTGACAGCAAGCTCCGCACTGTCGCTGCCGTACGCTACCGACGCGTTACTCGAGCAACTGACCAAGTAGATTCATTACCCCGATTCAAAGGAGAACAGTGTTCGGGAAGTCTCGTCCGAAACGCACAGGCAGCGTCATCGTCAGGCGCGCTCTGAGGCGGAACTCCCGAACGCTGGCCGCCGGTACCGCCCTCAACGGCTGCTATCAGATTGCCGAGGCGATGGTGCCGGTGATGATCGGGGTCGTCGTGGACCGGGCAGTCTCGACCGGCAGCGTCAACTCGCTTCTGGTGACACTGCTCGGCCTCGCGGCGGTGTTCGTCGTCATCACTGTCGGATGGCGCCACGGCGCCCGGCTGATCGAAGCCTCGGTGCTGCAGGAGGCGCATCTTCTCCGCGTCGAGACCGTCGCGAAAGTCCTCCATCCAGGCGGCATTCGAACCGATCTGCGATCCGGTGAAGTTCTCACCGTGTCCACCTCCGACGCCGATCAGGCAGCCGTTTCGCTCGAAATCGTGCCGTGGGTGGTCGGCGCCCTCGTAGCCACCACCACCGCGGCGATTTCCTTGCTCGTGATCGATATTCCGCTCGGGCTGGCAGTTCTGGTCGGCACCCCGATCATCCTCGTCGTCCTGCAGACGACGGGGCCGCTGATCGCGCGGAAGGTGGAAGCGGCACAGGCCTCCACCGCCAAGGCGTCGGGCATGGCGACGGACCTGGTCAGCGGAATCCGGCCGCTGCGAGGCGTCGGCGCCGAGCACGCCGCCTCCGACCGATATCGCGTAGTGAGCCGAAAAGCGTTGTCGGACACTCTTCGTGTTGCGAAGGTCATGGGGATCTACCAGACCGGTTCGACGATGATCAGTGCACTCCTCGCTGTCGCTGTCGCCGGCGGTGCGGGATGGCTCGCACTGCGCGGCGACATCACCATCGGTGAGCTCATCGCAGTTGTCGGACTGTCTCAATTCATCATCGAGCCGCTCGGATCTCTCGCCCTTGCGCCGAAAACGCTTGCCATGGCGCGCGGATCCGCCGATCGGCTCGCACTGGTGCTCGGAGCCGACGTGCTCGTCGAGTCCGGTACCGAACAGGTCTCCGCTCTCCCGTCCGTTTCCCTCCGCGGAATCGAGCACCGCAGTCTGAAGAATTTCGACCTCGAGATAGCGCCCGGTGAGCTGGTCGGCGTCGTGTCCTATTCGCCTCAGGACAGCGACGCGCTCGTCGACATCGTGTCCGGCCAGATCTCTCCGACCGAGTACCGGGGCCAACTGTTGCTCGACGGAGTACCCGTCGAGGACATCGATCTGGCAAGTGCTCGCGCTGCTGTTCTCGTCGAGCCACACCGACACGATTTGTTCGCCGGCACCGTCGGCACCAACGTCGGCGTCGGTGTGGCCGAGGGGCGTGAAGCCGTTCTCGAGCACGCTTTGAAGCATTCGGCGTCCGACGACGTCGTTGCAGCCAACCCTGCGGGCTTGGAACATACCGTCACCGACAGAGGAGCGAGTCTGTCCGGCGGTCAGCGTCAGAGACTCGCCCTGGCGCGCGCTCTCGCTGCCGAGCCTCCGGTTCTGGTGTTGCACGATCCGACCACCGCAGTCGACGCCGTCACCGAGCACGCGATCGCCGAGGGCATTGCAGTGCTTCGTCACGGCAGGACCGATACCGAGGGCGAACACCGCCACACCACCATCATCGTCACGAGTAGTCCGTCGTTGCTCAGCGTCGTCGACCGGGTCGTCGTACTCGACGGGGGCACTGTCGTCGCCGAGGGCAAACACGAGGACTTCGCGCGGAACGACGAACGGTACCGCGACGCCGTGGTGCGGTGATCGAGGCAGCGCCGCACTGCCGATTCGGTCCGGGAGTGGGTGCATCGTCGGGGGTGGCTGCGGTTGTGGTTGCCGAAGGGGTCTCGGATGCCGACATCGCCGTAGTAGGGCCGTTCGACCGGATCTCGACACCCGGTGTCGGAGTGCCATGAACGGTTGAGCGAGTAGGGGTGAGCGCGTTGCGCCACCAAGTGTAAAAGTGGTGTGATCATCGATATGCGTCTACGCAGGATAATCCGCTTTGCTCCTGCGGTGCTGGTGCCGATTCTGTTGATCACCAGCGACTTTCCAGGCGAGTTTCAGGTGCCGTTGAGTTATTGGCTTCTCGCGTGCGCGTCGGCAGCAATTTTCTGTGTCGGGGATCGGGCGCCGTTCGCTGCGTCCATCACGTTGTCGGCGTTGTCGGTTCCGATGTTCGCCGCGCAATCCTGGGGAGTCTCGGGCTTGGTCCCCTATCTGGGCGCCGTATCGCTGGGCGAGGTTGCGATGCGCTCGTCCCGCGTGTCCAGGGTTTTTGCGTCCGTGGTCTGGGCGGGTGCGTTCCTCCTCGGGGCGTGGCTCGACCGTCCCGACAGCTTCTGGCGCTGGGCAACGGTCGTGTCCGCTGCGCTGTTCGTGGGGTTTCCGCTGATACTGGGCCTGTACATTCGGTCTCAGCGCGAGTTGGCAGCGACCTTCCAGGAACGAGCCGCAGATGCTGAAATCAGGACGGCGAACGCTGAAGTCAGTGCACGTTCAGCTGAACGAACCGCTGTCGCAAGAGAATTACATGATCTTGTGGCGCACCACATGGCTTCGATCGTGCTGCGGATAGGCGTGGCACGGCATGTTTTGGGAGGTGCTGATCCGAGGATGGACGCAGTTCTCGACGACGTGCACCTCACAGCATCCGACGCACTGGCCGACATCCGCCGACTCCTCGCCGCGCTTCGCGACCCGTCTCTGAACGAGGTGCCGCTGGTGGACCCCGGAGCCGTGGGAGCCGAGATCTTTGCGGCGATAGAACGCACCCGACGCGGCGGATATGTAGTGACAGCACAAGTCGATGCCGGTATCAGCGAACTCGACGCGATCAGCAGACTCTCCCTGCTGAGGGTTGTGCAGGAGTCGTTGACCAATGTGATGAAGCATGCGTCGAGCGGGTCGGCCGCGGCTGTGTCGATCATCCGCAGCGGCGCAGGGTTCACCGTCCGAATCACCAATACCGGAGTCCGGTACACAGCGCCGAAGAGTGAGGGATACGGAATCGTAGGGATGAAAGAACGCATTGCCCTTGTCGGTGGGCACCTGGCGGCAGCGGCAACCATCGACGGATGGCAACTCGACGCGTGGATCCCGGTCCGAGCCGAGGTCCATGCTGCGGCGCCGGGGCTCGACCAGTGATTCGGCTGACGATCGTCGACGATCAGCGTCTGGTCCGCGCCGGCTTGCGCATGTTGTGCGAGTCGACGCCGGATCTGACCGTTGTAGGCGAAGGATCCAACGGCGTGGAGGCGATTCGGCTGGCCGCCGAACTGTCACCCGACGTGATTCTGATGGATCTCGGAATGCCCGGTCTCGGCGGTATCGAAGCAACGCGACAGATCGTCGCATCTCACCCCGGGTCGAAAGTACTCGTGCTGACGACTTTCGACGACGACGAACACCTGTACCCTGCGCTGGCCGCCGGTGCCGCCGGATTCCTGGTGAAGGACACTGCGCCGGTCGACTTGCTGAGTGCTATTCGGCGCACAGCCGACGGCGACTTCCTGTTCTCACCGCAGCTCATGCGTCGAATCGTCGACCGCGCCCTCGCCGCCGCGCCGAGCGTTCCCAACACGGCGGTCCCCTCGGTCCCTCTGACCGCTCGCGAACGCGACGTGCTGGAGCTTGTCGGCGACGGTCTGAGCAATCAAGAGATCGGCGATCGACTGCATATCGGTGTGACCACGGTGAAATCGCATATCTCGAATCTGATGGAGAAAACGGAATGCGACAACCGAGTGCGTCTTGCCATATTCGCCAAGAGCACCGACTAGCCGTGCATGCCAACGTGATCGGGTGTCGTTTCCATACCCGGTGCCGCCATGGAGGGGATTGACATCTGCGCCGGCGGCCGGCCCGGCTCGACCACGACGAACTGCCCCATCATCCCCTGATCTTCGTGCATGAGCAGATGACAGTGATACATGTACGGTTGCGTCGAGTCGGCGTACTTGCTCAACCTCAGCGCCAGCCGTATCCGCCGCCCTGGCGGCGTGTACACGGTGTCCTTCCATCCCGCGAGCTCGGGCGGAGGGGGCGATCCGTCGATATCGATGATCTGAAATTGTGCGTCGTGTACATGGAAATTGTGTGGCCAGTTGTCGACATTCGTCACGTTCCACACCTCGATCGTATCCACGACGGAAGCAAAGTCGATACGGGCCATGTCCATCCGCTCGCCGTTGATCATGAACCACTGCAACTCGAAATCTCGCTCTGCTGCGGGATTCCCGGCTTCAAGTCGCGGTAACACCGAGAGGATCGCAGGAACTCGCGGTGACTCTTCGAGTCGCGACGCTCCGCGCAGTTCGAGGATGTCGAAAGTATCCGCAAAGCCGAATGAGTCGACGGATTCTCGATCCACACCGCCACGGTCGGCGATCGGAAAGGACCGGAGCATCGAATCGACTCCCGCGCTGATGGAAACGATCACCTCGACCCGTTCACCGGGACTGATTTGAATCCTGTTCAGTGACAGGGGTTCTGCCAACAGGCCGCCGTCGGTCGCAACCAGCTGGAATTCGCGCAGATCGTCGAACCCGAGGTTGTACAACCGTCCGGAAGATCCGTTGAGAATGCGGAGGCGTATGCGCTCGGTGACGGCAGAGAAGAACGCCCCGGCGAGCCCGTTTGTGACGATGACGTCGCCCAACAGACCGATGTCGGTGGACTCCGACTCGTCCAGGTCGCCGTCCGACTCGAATCTCCGATCCTGGATGATCAGCGGCACATCGTCCACTCCGTAATCTCCGGGCAGCCCAAGGGAATCGGAAACGTCATCGTCGACGAGAAATATCCCCGCGAGCCCCCGATACACGTGCTTCTCCGACGAACCATGCGGATGTGGGTGATACCACAGCATCGCACTCGGCTGGTCGACTGTCCACGTCGGTTCCCATCGTCCACCAGGTTCGATCGTCTGATGAGGTCCGCCGTCGAAACGAGCCGGTACGTGCATTCCGTGCCAATGCACACTGGTCGGTTCGGGCAAAGAATTCTCGACGGTGAAAGCCACGGTTTCGCCGCGACGAGCACGCAACGTCGGCCCCAGAACAGAACCGTTGTATCCCCACGTGGCGGTCGTCTTCCCGGCCAGCATCTCCGCTGTGCCCGCCGCTGCGACGAGTTCGAAATGGCGAGTCCCGTGCGCATCGACACTGGACTCGGCCGCGGGGGGAATCGGCAATGGTCGCAGTGTCGAGCGTCGTGCCGGTTCGCTTTCGCTGCATCCGGCGAGCACCACGATCGGCGTCGCGGCCAATCCTGTCAAAAAGCGTCTTCTGGATAGCTTGTGCACAATGCTCCTCGTTACGGCGGGACATCACCGTGGCCCCGATCTCTCCTGGACCCAGTCTTCCCAACTGGAACGGCTACGCCATCCGTCTCTGGGCCGCCACACAGCGCTCGCTTCTCCTACCCAGGTACCTGGCGCGCACGTTGGATTCGTGGGTCGACTCATCGTTGCCGAGGGCAGACACGAGGACCTTGCGCCGAACGACGAACGCTACCGCGGCGCCGTAGTGCGCTGATTCAGGCAGCGCACCACGGCTGGTTCGGTACTCAGGCGGTACCGGCCTCGGCGACACCGGACGGTGCGTTGCTGGGTTGACTGATGCGGATGTGGTTGCCGAAGGGGTCTCGGATGCCGACGTCGACGCCGTAGGGCTGCTCGACTGGATCTTGAGTGATCTCGACACCCGCGTCTCGGAGTGCCTCGAACGTGGCATGAACGTCACTGCTGGTGAGGAACAATCCGCCGAGCGCGCCCTTGGTCACCAGTTCGCGCACCTGCGCTGCTGTTTCGGCGTCGTGCTGAGGTCCGCCGACGAGTTCGAGTAGAAGCTGGACGCCGCCGCCAGACAGCGCCACGGTCAACCAACGCATGAAGCCGAGGTCGATGTCGTCGCACACCTCGAATCCGAGGTGCTGAGAGTAGAACTTCAGAGCTTCGTCCTGGTCCAGTACAGGGACGCTCTTGATGTGGACGGAAGTGATGTGGTTCGTGGTCATGTCGACGACGTTAGTCACTCGGCGGCTCGGTCCGCTTATCCGAAACGACTATTCGTCCCGACTTTCGGCGGGGTTCGCGTCTCGGCGGGGACGGGTCCACGCAGCGATGAAGCAGGTTGGTACGTGCACCGGTTGGTGTTGTGACCGGAAGGTCGACGGCGAGTAACCGACCACGGTAGTGAACGTGCGGCTGAAGGTGCCGAGGCTGGCGAATCCCACGTCCCATGCGATGTCGGTTACCGAGCGGTCTGTCTGGCGGAGGAGGGTCATCGCTCGCTCGACACGGCGGCGCTGAAGGTAGCGATGCGGTGTCTCGCCGTACACCTGTTTGAAGACGCGCCCGAACTGCGAGGCGCTGAGGTGGGCGATGGCGGCGAGCGTTGGCACATCGAGGGCCGCGGCGAAGCTGCGGTCCATCTCGTCTCGCGCTCGGAGCATCCTCCGGTTCATGTCCTCTTGCGGTGTCAGCTGCACGGTCCATTTCTATGCGTTCGCGACGCGGTACACCAAGTCCTTCAGTGAGAGCAGGACGTGGCGGCCATCGCACCGTTGCAGTGGGACCGCGGTTCGAGCCCGTAATCGCCGCTGCGAGAGGAGGATTCGCGACGATGGGCCTCACGGTACGAGGGAAGCGATACCTCGTGTGATCGCTGCGGTCAGAATTTTGCCGATCACGAAGGCCATCCCGGGAAGCGGGGCGTCGAAGCCGATCGTGTAATCGAGGTGCGTCCCTCCACTGCCATTCGGCGTGAGTCGCTGCGCTCCCCAGTGCCCACGAAGGGGCCCGCCCTTGGTGATCTTGTATTCGATGAGTGAATTCGGTTGTGACACAGTGGTGGTCTCTTCGAAGGTCGGCAGCGGCCCGATCTTCAAGCTCCTGGTCGATCCGGCACCGTTTCGCGAAGTTTGTCCGTCGCACACACGCCGAATCGTTGCCTTGAAGACTGGCCCGAGATTCTCGTGCTCGGACAGCGCCTCGAACACTGTTGCGGCGTCGGAGTCGAAGTCGTGCTCGATGTGCACTCGGATCGGGGTGGTCATGTTGTGCAGCTCCATCCATGCGGATCAGGGGACCGCAGTGTCTCATAGACCTGAGTCGGTTGCACACATGCCGAAGGCGCTGCTCGGGCATTGGACTTGTCGCGATGCGTCGAAAGACCCGCGACGCCGCACTAGAGTCGGCACCATGACCGAAGACTGGCGAGTCGAGACCGTAGGTGTTGTGCGCGCGTTGATCGTCGCCGCGGCGCCCGGGGTGACCGAGGAAGCAAAATGGCGGAAGGCATCGAATCCGGACGGAGTACCGACATTCACGCTGGGCGGACTCATCTGCACCGTCGAAACGTACAAGGACAAGGTCAAGGTGACCTTTGCCAAGGGAGCGTCGCTGCCCGACCCAGCCGGGGTATTCAACGCGAGCCTCGACGCCGGAACGCGACGGGCGGTCGATATCCGTGCGGAAGAGACGGTCGATGCGGACGCATTTTCTGCCTTGATCCGTGCCGCGGTCGAACTCAACCAGAAGTGACCGTCGCAGCACTCAGACGGGAAGACCGAGGATCTGCCGGCCGTACGTGGCAACGAATGCCTCGTCTGAATCGGGAGACGACCGTGCAAGGTCGTTGATCGCAGTAACCGTCGACATCACGGTAACGCGTCTGGCGGCCGAATCCTCCTCGCTCAGATGGGTGCACAGATGGACCCACTCGTCGATGTAACCGCGCTGAGCGTCGCGCAGAACACCACTGTCGTGCTCGGACAGTTCGCCGGCTTCCGACACTGTCACCTGAACCATGCCCGGGTGTCGCACAGCGAAGCCTGCATAGGTGGCCACCACGGCCTGTAACGCATCGGCCTGACAATCGGACGCCGCGAGCGCATCGTCGAGCGAGACCTGGATGAATCCGTTTCCGCGGTGCAACGCGACCGCGAGGATCTCACCCTTGCTTGAAAAGTGGTTGTAAATGCTCGACGAAGCCAGATCGACAGCAGCCGCAATGTCTTCCATTCCGACTCCGTTGTATGTTCTGTCGGCGAACAGATCGACTGCCGCGGCGAGTATTTGCTCCCGTTTCGACACTCTAGGCAATCCTGTGGGCGATGCGGCCGCCCGCTCGATCTCGGTCGGAGAGAGCGGCCCCGACGCTGCTCGCCGCACGAGCGTGGCGAGGAGGTCGCGCATCGGCGGTGTCGTCGATTCGGACGCATGAAGCGCGACGCTCAACACCACCCCGAGCACGGCCACCGACCGCGGGCGGCTTCGTCGGCCGTCGTCGGGCGATCCCACGATCACGTCGAGGCGGACGAGCAGCGTCTCCCGTACCTCGGCTGAATACTCTGCCGGTAGGTAACGGGACTCACGAATCCACAGACGTCCCGCAACGCGGTCTTTCAGAACTGCATCGATCAGTGCTTGCAGGGCAGCGTCCGGTGGTCCCGATGATTGTGCTCCCGAGTCGAGCGCGTCGCACAGGCTACCGACATACGCCGCGAACACCTCGGCGAGCAGTGATTCCTTGTTGGCGAAATGCCGGTACAGCGCCGACGGGCGCACCCCGACCCCGTCGGCGACATCGCTCATTCCGACGTTTTCGTAGCCACGCGTCGCAAAGAGTTCCGTCGCGGCGCCGACGACCATCTCACGTCTGTTGGACGGTCGCGTCCGTGCTGCCGGTGCAGTGCTCATCGGTCTCCTCGCCGCATCGGAGGTCGTCTCAATTGTTCAGCTTCAACGACTTGCCGATGATCTCCTTCATGATCTCGCTGGTGCCACCGTAGATCCTCGCGATACGTGAGTCCGCATATGCCCGCGCGATCGGGTATTCGGCCATGTATCCGTAACCGCCGTGCAGCTGCACGCAGGCGTCGACGACCCTGCTCTGCAATTCGGTTGCCCAGAGTTTCGCCTTGGCCGCATCGACCGGTGACAGCCGACCGGCTACCAGTTCCTCGACACAGCGGTCGACGTAGCACTGTGTGATGTCCACTTCGGTGACGAGGTCGGCGAGCGTGAACCTGGTGTTTTGAAAAGCACCGATCGAATGTCCGAACGCGCGTCGCTCTCGGACGTACCGCAGGGTCCAGTCGACTGCCGCCGCTGCACCGGCTATCGCCGCTACCGCCAACGACACTCGCTCCTGCGGGAGGTTGGCCGTGAGCCCGAAGAATCCGCCGCCCTCCTCGCCCAGCAGATTCGCGGCGGGAACAGCAACATCGACGAATACCAATTCCGCCGTGTCCTGAGCGTGTAGACCGACTTTCTCCAGCCGACGACCACGCGTGAACCCGGGCATGCCCCGTTCGAGAACCAGGAGACTGATACCCCGGTGAGGATCGGGCCCGGTGCGGACGGCGCAGATCACCAGGTCCGAGTTGATGCCGTTGGTGATGAACGTCTTGGTGCCGTTGACGATGTAGTTGTCACCGTCGCGTACCGCTGTGGTCGCGATGCCGGCCAGATCGGATCCGGTACCCGGCTCGGTCATCGCAACAGCAGTGATGGTCGTGCCCTCCGCGATTCCGGGGAGCCATCGAGCCTTCTGCTCGTCGTTCGTCAGGTCCAACAAATACGGCATGCAGACGTCCGCTTGCAGAACAGGGCCGAGGAGAGCCGGTGCTACGGCTGCATGTGCAGCCTCCTCGGCGAGTACGGCATTGAACCGAAAGTCGCGGATACCACTGCCGCCGAACTCCTCCGGGACGGCCGCGAACGTTCCGAGCGCCGCACAATCGGCGAACAAGGTTCGCGGCACTATTCCGTCGTTCTCCCAGTCGGTGTAATGGGGTTGCACCTTCCGTGCAACGAATTCGCGGACGCTCGCGCGGTAATCGTCGTGTTCGGCGTCGAAGAGTGTTCGTTTCATGTCGGTTTCCGATCAGATGATGTATCCGCCGCCGCAGACGAGTGTCTGGGCGCTGACGTAGTCGGACTCGGGTAGGCACAGCAGATAGACGGCACCTGCGGCTTCCGCTGCAGTTCCGGCACGGCCGAGCGGGATCTGCGCGGCCATCGACTCCAACAGTTGCGGGTTGACTCCGACCTTGATGTCGCGGCCGGCAATGTCGATGCTGCCGTCAGCACCTGCAGGCGATTCCGTGAGCCTGGTCGTGATGAGACCGAACGCAACCGAATTGACGGTGACGTTGTTCCGGCCCCATTCCTTGGCGATGCTCTTGGTGAGCCCGGTGACGCCGGCTTTCGCTGCGGAGTAGTTGGCCTGGCCTACATTGCCCCCGAGCCCGGCAATCGACGAAATGTTCACTACCTTTCGGCACGGCACGGGCACACCTTCCGCGCGCTCGCGCTTCACCATCGACGAGATCACAGGCTGCGCGGCGCGCAGAATTCGGAACGGCGCCTTCAGGTGGACGTCGAGAATCGCGTCCCACTGTTCGTCGGACATTTTCTGAATCACCGAATCCCATGTGTACCCGGCATTGTTGACGATTATGTCCAGACCGTGGAATGTCTCGATCGCGGTCGAGACGAATCGATCGGCGAACTCTTCCTCGGTGACGCTGCCGGTGCAGGCGACTGCAGCCCCGCCCGCTGCGACGATATCGGCGACCGTGCGCGAGGCAGGTTCGTCGTCGAGATCGTTGACGACTACTTTCGCTCCTGCGGACGCGAGTTTGAGTGCAATTTCGCGACCGATTCCGCGGCCGGAACCGGTGACGATGGCGACCTTGCCGGTCAGTGCAGACATGGGTGTTCTCCTCGGGGAGTGGTAATCGGGTCGGATCAGATCAGGGCGACGACGGCTGAGCCCGTGAGTGTCACGGTGCCGTCGGGCAGGGATACCGATAGGTCGAGTGTTGCGGTGTTGCCCTCGGGATCGACGCTCACGACCGTTGCCCGGCACGTCGGCTCGGCGTGGAGTGGGGTGATTGCCGCGAAACGCACTGCATACGTGCGTATTCGGTCGACAGGTACCCAGCATGTCAACAGACGGCCCAAGTAGGCCATGCTCAGCATTCCGTGGGCGAAGACATCGTCCAGCCCGGCCGACCGAGCGACGTCGAGGTCGATGTGAATGGGGTTGTGGTCACCGCTGGCGCCCGCGAACAGCGCGAGAGTGGTCCGCGTGATCTCACCGATCTCGAGTTCGGGCAGCACGTCTCCGATTGCCGGACCGGACGACAACTGTGTATTCATCGCGCCTGCTCTTTCGGGTGCCTAACGACGATCGTCGTCGTTCCGGTACCGACGAGATCGTTGTCACGCAGGAATTCGGTGCGCTTCACCAGAAATTCGAGAGCACCGCCGCGTTTGCTGTACACATCGTCGATCGTCTCTCGCAACGTGATCTCGTCACCGGCGCATACCGGTGTTCGGTAGTCGAATCGCTGCTCGCCGTGAAGGATTCTTCGAAGATCGATACCCAGATCCGACAAGTAGCCGAATGGCTCCGGTGCTTCGAGACCGAGGCTGAACAAGAACGTGGGAGGGGCAGGGATATCGCGGTAACCGGCTGCCTCGGCACAGGCGAAGTCCGTGTACACAGGGTCGGTCTCGCCGATCGCGCGTGCGAACGACCTCAATCGCCCGCGCTCGACGAGGACCGAGAACTCCTCGAAAACATACGCTTTCGCCGCGTCGATATCGATCGACATGTCAGCCGACCTTTTCGTAGAGGGTCACCACGGCTGCGCCACCGAGGCCGATGTTGTGTGCCAGGGCAAGCGTTGCATCTTCGACTTGGCGTGGACCGGCTTCCTCGCGAAGTTGCCAGGACAGTTCGGCGCACTGCGCAAGGCCGGTTGCTCCGAGCGGATGGCCTTTGGAAAGCAACCCACCCGACGGATTCGTCACGACCGATCCGCCGTAGGTGTTCTCACCTTCCAGGATGAACTTTTCGGCCGTGCCGTCCGGAGTGAGTCGCAAAGCCTCGTAGGAGAGGATTTCGTTGGCGGTGAAGCAGTCGTGGAGTTCGACGACACGAATGTCCTTCGGGTCGACTCCTGCCTTTTCGTACACCTGGTCGGCGGCGCGACGGCTCATGCCTGCACCCACGAGGTTGGCCAAGTTGCCGTCGAACGTGTCGTCACGGTCGGTCGTCATCGCTTGCGCACTGATCGCGACAGTGTTGCGCAGACCGTGCGCGCGAGCAAACTTCTCGCTCACGAGCACAGCGGCAGCGGCACCGCATGTCGGAGGGCAACACTGCAACCTGGTGAGCGGGCCGAAGACTGCCGGAGACCCGAGCACCTCTTCGACGGTCACCGCGTCGCGGAACACTGCATACGGGTTGTGGGCTGCATGTCTGCGCGACTTCACCGATACCATCGCGAACGTTTCGGGGGAAACTCCGTATCGTTCGGCGTATTCGGCCCCAGCTCCGCCGAACAGCTGCGCGGCGAACGGTGCATCACTTACCCCGTTCTGCTGCTGTGCGATCTCCATGAAGTCGACGAAGGGGCTTGGACGGTCCGGCCACTTCATGGTCAGAGCTCCGCGTTCCATCTGCTCGAACCCGAATGCCAGAACGCAGTCGACGGCACCGGATTCGATGGCTTGACGTGCCAGGAACAAGGCCGTGGAACCGGTCGAGCAGTTGTTGTTGACGTTGATGATGGGGATGCCCATCCGCCCGACCTGGTACAAGGCCCGCTGACCGCTGGTCGAGTCGCCGTACACGTAGCCGGCGTAGGCCTGCTGCACATCGTCGAGGTCTACGCCTGCGTCGGCGAGGGCGCGACGGATTGCTGTCGGCGCCATCTCGTCGTAGGGCGCGCTGGTGCGTGGGGTGGCGAACGGAATCATTCCGACGCCTGCCACAAGAATTCGACTCATCATGTCTCCGTACGATTGGTTATTCACATAGCTTGCACCCATACGGCTCTGCATGCAATAGTTTGATTAAATGTAGCGACCATCACACTGTTGGATATTCACAATGGAGGGCCACGTGCTCATCACTCAATCGCTGATCCAGACCGCTCAAGCTGCCCCCGGGCACACGGTCACGGTGTATCGCGACCGTTCGCGGACGGCTGCCGAGGTCGCCGACCGCGTCGCCAGGTTCGCGGGAGCGCTACGGGGACTGGGCGCCGAAGCCGGCGACAGGATCGGCATCCTGGCATTGAACAGCGACCGCTATCACGAGTTTCTGTATGCGACGCCGTGGGCAGGCTGCGTCGTGACACCGGTGAACGTCCGGTGGAGCGCCGCCGAGATCGCGTACTCGCTCGTCGACAGCAACACTGACATTTTGCTCGTCGACGACGCTTTCGCGAGCTTGGTTCCCGAACTCCGTGCGCTTTCGCCCACGCTGTCGTCGGTGATCTTCATCGGCGAGAACGACACTCCTGCGGGGATGCTCGACTACGAAGAGCTGATTCGCGACGCCGATCCCGTCGAGGACGCACGACGCGGTGGCGACGATCTCTACGGAATCTTCTATACCGGCGGCACCACCGGGACACCGAAGGGCGTCATGCTCTCGCATCGCGCGTGCCTGACCTCGGCGATGGGGTCGTTGGTGACCACCGACATCCTCAACCGTGGCGGTGTTCTTCTGCATGCGGCTCCGATGTTCCACTTGGCCGACCTCGCTGCGTGGAGTATCGGCTGCCTCACGCGTTCGACCCACGTGATGGTCCCGTCGTTCACTCCTGATGGCGTCGTCGACGCGATTGCCCGACACAGCGTCACCGATGCGCTGCTCGTTCCGACGATGATCCAGTTGCTGGTGGACTCACCCGGGGCGAAGAACGCCGATCTGTCGAGCCTGACCCGGATCATGTACGGCGCCTCGCCCATCTCGGAGGCACTACTCGCGCGTGCCAGAGAACTGTTTCCGGACGTACGTCTGACGCAGGCATACGGCATGACCGAATTAGCGCCGGTCGCAACTCTTCTCACCGCCGATGACCACGACGACCCTCGGTTGAGGCGCAGTTGCGGCCGAGCGGCTGCCCAGTCCGAGGTGCGCATCATCGGAATCGACGATGCCGAACTGCCCCGAGGGGAAGTCGGCGAGATCGTGGTTCGCGGTGATCACGTCATGACCGGCTACTGGAACAAGCCGACCGAAACGGCGGCAGCCTTGCACGGTGGCTGGATGCACACCGGAGATGCCGGGTACATGGATGACGACGGATACGTGTTCGTCGCCGACAGGTTGAAGGACATGGTCATCACCGGCGGTGAGAACGTGTACTCGATCGAGGTCGAGAACGTGCTCGCCAAGCATCCGGCGGTGGCCCAGGTGGCCGTGATCGGCGTTCCGGACGCGGACTGGGGCGAACGTGTTCACGCCGTTGTCGTCCTCGTGCCCGGTACGTCGGTGACCGAGTCGGAGCTACGCGACTTCTGCCGCGCATATATTGCCAACTACAAGTTGCCCAGGTCGGCGGTCTTCGTAGACTCGCTGCCCATCTCGGGGGCCGGCAAGATCCTCAAACGCACGTTGCGTGATCAATACACGACAGCGCTCGGCTGACTCAGCTGAGTTCGTACTCCCCGCCCACCGCGGTCAGCTGTTCCGCCCATGCGGCGGCCCAGTTCAACAGTGGCTGCCCTGCCTCGATCAGGGCTGCACCGTCCTCGCTGAGCTCGTAGCCGTTGTCGCCCTTGGCGATCAAACCGACAGCGCGCAGTTCACGGAGGCGGGTGTTGAGAGTACTGGCGGACAGGTCGCCCGCAGTTGTCTGGAGTGCACGAAAGGTCGACGGCTCGGGTTGGAGTGCGACCAGGATCGACAACGCACCACGGCGTCCCAGCAAGTCGAGCGCCGCCATGATCGGCCGTCCCGACGTGGAGCCTCTGACGGGTTGCCCGGGCCTCGGGGTGTCCGTAGTCACGACATCGACTCTGTAGTCATGACACCGACTCTAGGGTGTTCCACCGTCGCCGGATGTTCAGGAGACCGTTGCGGTCCCGGTGCGGTTGAGGGTCACGCCCGGGATCGTGTCGATGAAGTCGATTCCGAAGGCTTGGGACGGTGTGAGCGCCCCGATGACAGGATTGTGTGAGAGGGTCACCGCGGCGTGCACCATGGACTTCGCAGTGAAGGCGTAGGTGTTGTCCACTTCGATGGATCGTTCGACGCTGTGTCCGTGTTCGTCGGTCAGCCGAACCCATCCCGCGCTGCGGCTGCGGCCACGAGTCGACTCGGATGGTCCGGGAACCTTCGCCACCAATTTCTCCAGCGCGCCTGCCACGGCGCGTATCCGCAGGACCCGACGGAGCGGACCGTCCAACCACCGCAGCACCCTCGCTCCGGGGAGCTCGGTGAACGTTGTCACATCGACCAGATCGGCGGTGCGCGCGGCGGACGCAATGTCACCCAACGGCGTCGAACCTACTGTTGCTCTTCTCGATCCGGGAAGCTCGACGGTCAGAATGCGGTGACTGTGCGCAACGCCGACGAGTCTTCCACCCAGTCTGATCTTGTTTCCGGCCGCCATGCCGAGTAGTGCGGTGGTCAATGTTCCACGACTGAATCCGCCGCGGCTGATGACGGCGATGTCGGCGCTGTGTGCGTCGGGAAGCGCTTGCTTCGCAACGGCAGTCAGGTGATCGGTCGGCACGACGTCGAAACCGACACCGGGAACGAGGGCGATACCGGCGGAGCGCGCCTGTGCGTCTCGCGCGTATATGGACTCGAATACCTCTGCCTCACCCGTCAGGTCGAGGTAATGCGTTCCGGTGCGCAGGCACGCGTCGACCATGGGCGCCGACGTTCGTTCGTACGGCCCCGCGCAATGCGCAACGATGTCGATGTCGATCAGCGCCTGGTCCACTGCACGTGCATCGTCGAGTGAACACACTCGTGACGGGACCCCCAACGCGCGTGCGACGGATTCGGTGCGCTCGCGGTCGCGTCCGGCGACGACGATGTCGAGGCCGCGTCGCAGTGCTTCCCGGCCGACCAGGGTGCCGGTGTATCCGTAGATTCCGTAGATCAGCAGACGTGCACTCGTCGGATCCGACAGGGGGCCGGAGGTAGGTTCGGTCATGTGAGGCAGTCAACCCGAGTATTGCTCTGAAATCAAGAGCGTGGCCGTGGTGATTGTTGGCGCGGTAGCCCGCTCTTGAAAACAGAGCGAAGCCGACCTACCATCGCCGAATGATGCACGCGAGAAAACCGCTGTACGGCAGCGAAATCCACGCCTCGCCGCACTCGGCTCGGCGTGCAGTGGCGCTGGTGTTGTCGTGTTCCGTCGGCGTGGCAGTGGCCGCCGCACTGTTCACGGGCAGTGACGTCCGGAGTGCCGTCGTTCCGATCGAATCGGTGGTGATGGTATTGGGCTCACTCTGCATCGGGTACGCCGTCCTGCTGTCGTGGCTGCGGCAGGCCGACCGCCCTCGGGTGTGGAGGTCGTTGGCCGTCTGGGCGGCCCTGTGGTTCCTCGCCTCGCTCGGCAGCTTCATGGCGACGGCCGCGAATGTGGTCGGGGTGCCGTTCCGCCGGCTGTCGACGGCCGATCTTGCGGAACTGTTGCACAGTACCGCGCTGGGGCAATGGGGCGTGGTCGCTTTGGTGTGCCCGATCGTTCTGTGCGGCATCGCACTCGACAGCGCCCGTGGTGGATCGGGTTGGCATCCGGCGATCGTCGGCACGATTGCGGCAGTCGGCCTCGTGTCGGGGCCGGTCAGTGGTCACATGTCGCTAGGGGACGCCGGATGGGTGATCGTGTCGGTGCACGTCATCGCCGCGGCGCTGTGGATGGGCACTCTCGTCGCAGCGGCAACGATTCTCCGGGACGTGGACTCCTGGTCGCGAGTCCTGCCTCGTTACTCACGGCTGGCATTCTGGTGTGTCGTTGCAGTCGGTGTCAGCGGGCTCGGCGGAACGGTGGTGCGGTGGGACACGTCTGATCCGTCTCGAAATTAATACTCACTTGTCATCGTGAAAGTTGTTGTGCTCGTTGCACTCGTTGCAGTGGGACGGCATCTGCGGCAGGTATGGGTCGGTCGAGAGAGCTCCGTCGCGACCTCGTGTCGACGGGCTGTGGTGGCGGCTGTGGGTATGGCTGTCGCGGTCGGAACGGCATCGGCACTGTCGTACACCCCGTGAATTCACTGTAGCGCTTTCGATGTCGTGCTCTTGTTATCAGAGCACGGGTTGTCTACAGTCCCGATATGCCTCAACGACCACCCCCGCAGAGTGTCACAGTCCTCGCGGCAGTCCTTGCTTTCAACCTTGTGTCGACGACGATTCACTACACCCACAATTTCCTCATGGCCGATGACTATCCGCCCGTGCCGTTCTTCCCGAATTCGCTGGCGTACCAAGTAGGTATCGCTGTTTTCTATCCGTTGCTCACCGTCCTCGGGTTGTGGGGATTCGCGCGGTACCGAGCGGGGAAGATGCGTTACGTGTCGACGGCGTTCGTCGCCTACGCGATGCTGGGCTTCTCGAGTATCGGACACTTCGTCGGTGGCGTTCCCGAGGTGCCGCCGTTCTTTCTCGCGACCATTTCGACCGACTTCGGTGGTGGACTCTCCCTTCTCGTGTTCGCCGCGCTGATCGTGAGCAGGTCGCTCACGCCTGTCGACCGACCGTCCATGGTCTGACGGGACTCGCCTTCGTTCTCGGTGGGATGCGTGTCGGTTCCATGTTGCCAAGCCCTCGCGACGATGTAGTATCTGATTGATATATCAGAGGTCGAATTCTGATCGATGGTGACGCGGACGGGCTGCAACCGAGGAGATCATCATGAGCCGGACCTATACGCTGACGCTGAGCTGCCCACAGCGATCCGGGATCGTGCACGCCGTCAGTTCGTTTCTTTTCGAGCATGCGTGCGACATCGACGAACACCAGCAGTTCGACGATGCACTCGGTGGTGAGTTCTTTCTTCGTACGTCGTTCGCCGCCAGCGACGAGATATCCGAGCTGGTGGAGCAATTCGAGCCGATCGCCCGAAAATTCGCGATGGAGTTCAATTTTGCCGGCGACGCTCTACCCCGATCCATCGTCATGGTGTCCAAAATGGGCCACTGCTTGAACGACCTGATCTTCCGTTGGCGGGCACAGATCCTGGGAGCCGAACTCGTTGCGGTCGTGTCCAATCACGAAGACCTCAGGCCGATGGCCGAAGCCGCGGGTCTTCCGTTCCTTCATGTACCGGTCACTCCGTTGTCCAAAGCGGCCGCCGAAGCTCGACTGTTCGAGATCGTGGACGAGTTCGATGCGGATCTCGTCGTCCTGGCTCGATACATGCAGGTATTGACCGACGACGCGTGCCGACGGTTGCATGGCAAGGCGATCAACATCCACCACTCGTTTCTTCCCGGTTTCAAAGGTGCGAAGCCATATCACCAAGCGTTCGATCGCGGTGTGAAGCAGGTCGGCGCAACCGCGCACTACGTGACTCCCGATCTGGACGAGGGACCCATCATCGAGCAAGAAGTGATCCGTATCGACCACAGTTACGGACCGGTGCGGCTCGCCACGGTGGGGCAGGATGCCGAAGCGCTTGCGCTGTCGCGGGCAGTCCGCTGGCACTGTGAGAATCGAGTTCTTCTACATGGACACCGAACCGTAGTGTTCAAGTGATCGTCGTACCCGCGGTTCGGCAGCCCATCGCTGTCGAACCTCGGGACGCGGGGGAGTGTCAAGGCGTCGAGCGAAACTCCGACGAGGCGTCGATCAACCACTCCGCCAGATACCGGGCGAACGACGTACGTACCAGCAGTCGATAGTCGCGGCCATTGTCGTCGAGCGCGATTATCACCACAGCTGCCAGCCCGAGCATCGTTTGATGGGCGCTGCCGGGCGAATACACGCTCGGATGCAGATCCAGGGAGCATCCCATGGACAGGACGAAACGGGCCTCGTCCCCGGACAGTCGAATGGACGTGCGTTGCGCGGAGACGTCGGTGGCAGCTCCGCCGTACCGCCGAACCGCCGCCTGCAGAGTCGATTCGAGTGCTACTCCCGTCTGAGCTCGCGATGTGACGAGCCATTCCTCCGGGCCGAACCAGATCGCCGTAGCGCCGTCGGTGACCACTGCGCGGCCTGGCGTCGTCGGAAGGGCCACGCCGATCGATTCTGCGACGGCAACGACGCCGTCACCGCCCGGCTGCACCCACAGATCGACCATGGCAGTGAAAGGCTCTTCCGTCAGCGAAACCGAGGGTGGCTGCTCGGCGAAGCGCTCGGCGAAACTGTGCAGCGGACTCATGGGTACGAGTGTGTCAGCCATCGCGGCGTGCTCCTTCGGGGTCGACGAGTACGGATCCGGTGATCTCGGCGGCGACGAGATTGCCGCCGACGGGCACGTGAACGATGTCCCCGATGCGGGTGTGGCCGCCCTTGACCAGAGCGAGCGCGAACGGTCTGCCGAGTTCGGCGCTCATATAGCTGGAAGTGATGTGGCCGAGCATCGGAACGGGAGGAGGAGGAAGAATACCGTCGTCTATCGTGTCGATGATCTGCGAGCCCTCGGGAAGCACCGTGGAGTTGTCGAGAGGGAGCAGGCCTACGAACTGTTTCCGCAATGGATTGAGATTCTCCGTCCGGGAGAAGGACCTTTTGCCGACGAAGTCTTTCTTCTTCTTGGATATCGCCCAACTCATGCCGAGATCCTGCGGGGTGACGGTCCCGTCGGTGTCCTGCCCGATGATCGGATATCCCTTTTCAGCGCGCAGCACATGCATCGTCTCGGTGCCGTACGGCGTGATCCCGTACTTCTCTCCCGCTGCCAACAGGCGCGACCAGAGCGCGGGCGCATGCCAGCCATCCACGTTCACCTCGTAGGCGAGTTCGCCGGAGAAGCTGATTCGAGCCACGCGGACGTGTACGTCGCCGAGGTAGGCGTCACGCCACGCCATGAAGGGAAACGATTCCTGTGTCACGTCCACATCGGGAAAGACCTCGCCGATCACGGCTCTCGACTTGGGCCCGACGACGGGGAACGTGGCCCATTGCTCGGTCACCGACGTGAGACGGACGACGAGTTCCGGCCATTCCGTCTGCAGCCATTCCTCCATCCATTCCAGAATCTTCGCTGCACCGCCGGTGGTGGTGAACACTTGAAATCGCTCGTCGTCCAATCGCATGACAGTGCCGTCGTCGATCACCATTCCGTCGACCCCGCACATGACTCCGTAGCGGACCATGCCGACCTTCAGAGTGCTCATCATGTTGGTGTAGAGACGATCGAGTAGAACGCCTGCGTCCGGTCCCGATACGTCGATCTTGCCGAGTGTCGACCCGTCGAGGATGCCGACACCGGAACGTACAGCGGTACATTCGCGCAGCACCGCGCTATCCATGTCCTCGCCCGCGAGAGGGTAGAAGCGTGGCCGTTTCCATTGTCCGACGTCCTCGAACACGGCACCTCGCCCGACGTGCCAGTCGTGCAGTGCCGTCACGCGTTCGGGATCGAACAGTGATCCGCGTGAACGCCCGGCGAGAGCGGCGAATGCAACGGGGGTATAGGGAGGACGGAACGTGGTGGTGCCGAGTGTCTCGATGGGGCGGCCGAGCAGCTCTGCCGTGATGCCCGATGCGATGACTCCGGACGTTTTCCCCTGATCGTGCGCAGTGCCGATTGTGGTGTAGCGCTTGATGTGTTCCATCGCCGTCATGCCGGCGCCCACTGCGCGGGCGATGTCGGCGACGGTGGCGTCGCGCTGCACGTCGACGAACTGGTTGTGTTCGCCGCGGCTGTCGGGTACCCGCCACAGTACGATCGGATCCCGATATACGCGATCCGAACTGGTGGTGTGCACGGGTGCGGACTCGGCGCATGCGGATTCTCCCAGAGCCGCCAGTGCTTTCAGACAGACATCTCGACCGGAGTCGATGCAGGCGCCGAGGGAGAAGATCCCGTCTGCCGACCCGGCGACGCGTAACCCTTCCACGTCGTCGTCGGGCACGAATGCGCCGAGTCGCTCGTCGTACCGGAGCTTTCCGCGAGACTGGCTGTAGAGGTGAACTGCCGGGTTCCAGCCGCCACTGACCAGTAGAACGTCGCAGGAAATCGGGACCGAGGAACCCAGATCGCCATTCGAGGTCGACGCAACGAGTGCGTCGGTGACCCTGTCGGTGCCGCGCGTACCGGTGACGACGGATCCCGTCACAACCTCGATGCCGCGGGTGCGGCACTGTGAGACCCATTCTTCGGCGGCTACCGACCGAGCGTCGACCACAGTGACGTCTACTCCCGCATCGGCCAGATCGACAGCGGCGGCATAGGCGCTGTCGTTCGTGGTGAAGACGACCGCCTTGTCGCCGACCGTGACGCCGTAGCGTAGGAGGAATGTTCGCGCGGCTCCGGCGAGCATGATTCCGGGACGGTCGTTGTCGGTGAACACGATCGGCCGTTCGTGTGCTCCGGTGGCGATGATGATCTGCCTCGCTCGAATTCGCCACACGCGTTGGCGCGAGACGTGGGCCGGAGCGTCGAACCCGAGGTGATCGGTTCGTCGTTCCAGCGCTAGGACGAAACCGTCGTCGTACGAGCCGAAAGCTGTCGTTCGTTGCACATGCAGAACATCCGGGTAGGAGGCGAGCTCGGCAACGACGGAGGAGACCCAGGATGTCGCGGGGGCGTCGTCGATGCGATCGGTGGTTCCGAGCAACGACCCACCAGGTTCGCATTGCTCGTCGAGCAGCACCACGCGAGAACCGCTACGCGCAGCGGTGAGTGCGGCCGCCAGTCCCGCTGGTCCGGCGCCGACCACGAGGACATCGGTGTGCTGGTGGGATGCGTCGTACCGGGCGGAGTCGCCGATGTCGGCGAGACGACCCTGGCCGGGAATGCCCCGTGCGACAAGGCCGTCGAAGAGTTCGACCGTCGACGCGAGCAACATGGGCTCGGGGAACGGCTCCTCGATCTGCACAAGGCCACCGGTGTCTTCGGCCCACGCTGCCGTGATGCCGCGCGGCCGACCGATCTTGATGCTGGTGGTCACCTGATGAATTCCATTGGCGAGCAGCGCCGACGCGAGGGTGTCACCCCGGTATCCGGTGAGTTCCCGCCCGGCGAACGTGAAGTTCAGAGCGCAGGAACGGTCGATTCGTCCGCCGTGCGGAGTGCGGTACGACGCAGTCATGATATCGCCGGCTTCGGCTCGCCCACGCGGTAGATACTGTGGAATCGATACGTCGCGGTGTCGCGTACAGCATTGAACCACCGCCTGCACCCGGCGGTGTGGCACCACCGTTCGGCGAACAGGCCTTTGGTGTTGCTGCGAAAGAACACGTAGTGGGCCCAGTCCTCGTCGGAGAGTGCTTCCGGGTCGGCCGGATAGGCAACGTGCGCTTGACCGCCGTAGTGGAACTCGGTCTCCTCGCGCGATCCGCACCAGGGACATTCGATGAGTTGCATGAGATCTCCTGCTCGGTCCTGTTGGAAATCAGTGTGCGACGGCGGCGGCGCCGTGTTCGTCGACGAGAGCACCGGTCACGAAACGATCCAGGCCGAACGGTGCGACGAAGGGGTGTGGGTCGTCGTGGGCGATAGTGTCTGCGAGGCACCAGCCGAGACCCGGAGTTGCCTTGAAACCGCCGGTGCCCCAGCCGCAATTGAGGAACACGTTGTCGTAGGGTGTGCGTCCGACGATGGGGGAGGCGTCAGGGCAGACGTCGACGATGCCGCCCCACGTTCGCAGCAGATGGGCGCGGGCGAACACCGGAAAGAGTTCAACGGCAGCCGCCATCTGTCGCTCGATGATGTGGAATGCGCCGCGCTGGCCGTATCCGTTGTAGGAGTCCACACCGGCCCCCATGACCAATTCGCCCTTGTGCGCTTGAGATACGTAGACGTGGATTGCGTTGGACATCACCACGGTCGGGTGTACTGGTTCGAGAAGTTCGGACACGAGCGCTTGCAGGGGGTGCGATTGGACCGGCGTACCGAACCCGAGCATGTCGGTCAAAGTTGTTGTGTGGCCCGCGGCGCACAGTGCGACCTGCCCGGCACCGATATCGCCGCGCGTCGTCTTCACTCCGATGACCTTGTTGCCGTCCCTGACGAATCCGGTCACTTCGCAATTCTGGATGATGTCGATTCCGGCTTCGCTTGCACGGCGCGCGAATCCCCATGCGACATAGTCGTGTTTCGCGATACCGGCGCGGGGCTGATAAGTGGCACCGAGGACCGGATAGCGAATGTCGTCGGCGATGTTCACGAGCGGGCAGAGCTTCTTGACCTCGTCGGGATCGACCCACTGGGCATCGATTCCGTTGAGCTTGTTGGCCTCGACACGTCTGACGCTGTCGCGAACGTCTTGGAGACTGTGCGCGAGGTTCAATACGCCACGCTGGCTGAACAGAATCGGGTACTCGAGATCGTCCTCGAGGCCTTCCCAGAGTTTCAGGGAATGCTCGTAGATGTTGGCGCTCTCGTCCCAGAGGTAGTTCGAGCGGATCAGAGTGGTGTTGCGCGCCATGTTTCCGCCTGCCAGCCATCCCTTCTCCAGCACCGCGACATCGGTGATGCCGTGGTTCTTGGCAAGGTAGTGCGCGGTTGCCAGCCCATGGCCACCGCCGCCGACGATCACGACGTCGTAAGTCTTCTTCGGCTCGGGATTGCGCCACAGGAAGTCCGGATGTTCGGGCAGATGTGCGCCGGGAGGTTGCGGGGCCGTGTTCATCGAGACCTTCCTGGCAAGAGATGATACGAAACTGATATATCAATATTCTCGTAGGGTATTGTCGGATCCGGCAACGGTCAAGACGACACGAGATTTCGATGTGGAGACAGCGATGGCAAGGGCAAATTCGGAGGTGCTCGGATCGACTGTGAAATCGAGTGCCGAACATGCCTACGACGTGATCAGAGAACGCCTGGTTCTCCTCGACATTGCACCGGGAGAGCCTCTCAACGACGACAAACTCGGAGCCGAACTCGGATACGGTCGTACGCCGGTGAGGGAAGCGCTCAAGCGCCTCGAGCGCGACCGGTTGGTCGTCGCCTTTCCGCGCCGAGGGACCTTCGCAACAGCGGTGGACATGACAGAGCTGTCGTCGATCTCGGAGATTCGACGCCAATTGGAACCACTGGCCGCAAGCCGTGCTGCGCGCTCTGCGAATGCCGAGACCCGAGCAGCGTTGAGTGCATTGGCCGACGAAGTGGCCGCCCTCGGCGATGCCGAAGAGCCGAGAGATGTTCTACGAAAAGATGTTCTGGTTCATCAGCGGATCTATCAAGCGGCAGGCAACACGCATCTGGAAGACATTTTGGTCAGCCTCGATGCCCACGCGACGCGCATCTGGTGCTTGTTTCTCGATCGCCTGCCGAACGTGGCACATCACGTCCGCGAGCACGAACCGCTTCTTCGCTCGATCGTCGACGGCGATGCCGACATGGCCGCGAAACTGACACTGTCGCATGTCGACGGATTCGAGCAGGCTGTTCGGCGCCTGCTGTGATCTCGCGCCGCCGGTGGTCGCCGAGTCACGCGGGTATCAGTCGCAAGGTCGAGCGGGCGGCGTCGTCGGTCACCATCCCGCTGACGCCTCCGCCGCCGGGCCGGCCGTACTTCGAGTGGTAGGCAGCATCGACGCTCGCACGCGATTCCATCCCGACATCTTCGACGATCACAGCGGCTTCGAACCCAGGGACGCGCACGCGCGCTCGGGGTGAGCGTATCGCCTGGCCGTACCAGCCTGAATCCCGTCGATGCCAGGTCCGCACATACACCTCGGTGTCGGCGGTGACCACCCAGATCGGGACCCATCGACGGAGGGATCCGTCGTCGCGCATCGTAGCGATCTCCAACTCCATCGCCGTGTCGTATCGAGCCAGTGAACTTGCAGGCCACGCACGGCTGCCCGATGTTTGATCGATCTCGTCCACCGTCGTTCCGATCTGTCGGTCGATGCACCCCGCGTTGCCGGCGGAACGCCATCTCAGCGATGGTAATGCAGCATCCGAGTACGCACGTCCTCCGCGGCCGGCAACGCCGATGTCAGGCCTCGACGCCTTCGAGAATCGCGTCGGCACGTTCCGAACTTCCCTCGGCGAGGCCGCGCGCAATCGCCCCTCGCGCGGCGAGCCACATCACGACACCGACGATCAACACGAGTCCCTCACTGACAGTGAGTGCCCAGATCAGGCCGTTCAGTCCGAACCAGATGTTGGCTACGACGACGATCGGAATGAAGAGGATGCCCTGAGTCATCGACATGATCGTGGCCGGAAGTATGCGGCCGGTGGCCTGGAACAGTGACGTGATGAGCCCGGCGAATCCGTTGAACACCATCGAGACGAGCTGCGCAGTGATGATGGTGGCACCGAGTGCGAGCAACGAGTGGTCCGCGACGAATGCTCCGAATACCTGATCACGAAAAGCGAATACTATGCCGGCGAACAGGATTGCGATACCACCGACGGTCACTGCAGATCCTCGAATCGATGCAGTCAACCTGTCCGCGTCTCCTTTGCCGAAGGAGTAGGCAAGCAACGGCAGCACGCCGAGGGTGACGCCCATGATGAGAAACTCCGGGACCTGGGCGATTCGAACGGCGACGCCCATCGCAGCCAGCGGGCCGTCGCCATAGCCTGCGGCCAGGTTGTTGAGCACGAGTGACGTGACGATCAGGAATCCGGCTTGGAGTAGTTCGCCGACGCCGATTCCGAACACCGGCTTGACGATCGACGGTGAAATCCGTACGTGCTTCAAGGCAAGGCTGGTGTGTTCACTGTTGCGGGTGAGCCAGGTGATGAAGTACACCGCGGTGACCACGTTGGCGAGGCCGACGGACAGAGCAGCACCCGCGACCCCGAAATGTAGAACGAGGATGAAGAGAATGTCGAACACCACGTTTGCGATGGTCGACGCAATCAGTCCGATCATCACGGTGCGAGCGGCACCCTCGGCGCGGACGAGTTGTTCGAGACAGAACGATGACGCGAGGACGGGCACGAAAGCAATCAGAACCCCCACGAAGTGGACTGTGGCGGGGACGGTTTCGCCGTCTGCGCCCAGCAACCCGACAAGGGGATGTAAGAAGACGAGGCCGACCACGCCGAGGACTGCACCGACGACGGCAGCGCCCCAGACGGAGAACGCCGCCACGTGTTTGATCTCGTCGGCTTTCTCCGGATCGCGCTCGGACGCGCCGAGCAACCGTGAGATCAGCGCACTGCCACCGGTACCGAACACGCCCCCGACTGCCATGACCAGTCCGAGTATCGGGGAGCCCAGAGTGACTGCGGCCAAGAGGGTTGCGTCGTGCAACGAACCGATGAATCCGGCGTTGACGACGTTGTAGACCGCGCTGACGATCAGAGCGGCAGCCATCGGCACGCAGAGATGGACGAGTGCTCGGATGATCGGTGCGGTCGAGAGGTACCAGCGGTTGGTGCCGACGGCGTCCGTCGATGTCGAGTTCTTCATGGCTGCTCCTTCAGGGCAGGGTGAAACGAACCCCTCTTGTCGTCGGGACCGGGGGCATGGCTGGGGGCGCGCCGTCGAATGTCGGCGATGAGAACGGTTTTCGCGTGCGAAAGCACGCGTTGGATCAGGTCCTGGTGGGTCGAGGGAGGACCGCGGTGATCTTGCTCAGCAACGAGTGAAGAGCGTCGCGTTCGCGCTGATCGAGCGGGGCGAGAATCGATTCCTCGGTGGCCCGCATGGCGTCGTCGAAACCGGCGATGAGCTCGGCTCCTGCGTCGGTCGCGTACACACGTTTGCTGCGTTCGTTGCCTGCTTCGGTGCGACGCTCGACGAGTCCGCGTTGCTCGAGCCCATTGAGGAGGCTCGACACACTCGCGGGTGTCGTGCGCGTCATGTCGGCAATGTCGCGCTGGATCGCGCCCGGTGTCTTTGTCAGGTACCCGAGAACGAAACTTTGCTGGTGACTGAGGTCGCGTTCGCGAATCCAGTCGAGACCGGCCTGCTGCTGAGCCCACCCGATCCACCGGAGGAGGTCGAGGTTCGTGGTGTATTCAATATCGGGCTCGGTCATGATTAGAACTCTAACTGTTAGAGGTCTAAGTGTCAACGCTCGGCGGCATGCCACCGTCCCACAGTTCCGTGAATGCGACAGTGCGCCCCAGTACCCGTTCCGCTGCACGATGTCCTGATCTGAAGGCTGCGGTCACCGTGGATGGATCATCGGTCCAGGTTGCCTCGCCCGCGATGTGGAGGACCCCGTCGACCGGAGTGGCGAGGTCGTCGTGATCCGCCGGAGCCGAACCAACGCTCATGAACGAGTAGGACCCACGAGCAAACGGATCGTCCTGCCAGCGGGTGACGACCACTCGATCGGGCGAGGGCACTCGATGGCCGTAGAGACCCCGGAGTGCATCGAGAATCGAGTCCGCGATTCTGGCATCCGACCACGTCCGCGTCTCGGTCGCGCAGGGACCGGCCGCGAAGGTCAGCAGCGTCGGGGTTCCGGCAGAGGAACTGACGTCGTACCAGGAATGCCACCACCGTCCGGCGTCACCCTGTCGGCGTATGGCATACACGTCGTCATCCCAGAAACGCTGCGGAAACTGGAGAAACACTTTCTCGAACGCGTTCATCCCCAACCGCTGTACTGCGCCGGCCAGAGGTTCGGGAAGCGGCGGATCGAAGACGAGTCCCGGTGATTTCAACACCCCGATGGGGACGGTGACGACGATCGAGGCTGCTGAGAAACGGCCGAGTTCGGTCTCGACGGTGACGCCCGTGACCGACCATGCGATGCGAGTGACGACGTGGGAAAGGCGGATGTCGAGTCCGTGTGCGAGATTGACGGCGAGGTTGTCGTATCCGTCCGGAAACACGACTTCGTCGCCGTCGATCGCATCGTCGTCGAGTCCGTGGGCGTCGAGATCGTCGATCCACACCCCCAACTGCTCTTCTGCTCGATGCCGCAGGAACTCGCGAACCCGTTCGGCGCGGGCGTGGTCCCAGTTCATCTGCGCCATGGTTGCTTCGACCGCGTAGCCGAACGATGTACCGGGCTCGGACTTATCGACAATCGCTGCCAGTCGATCGTCGAAAAAGTGTATGTCCGAGGCGAAGTGCCGTGACTCGCTCCCTGTCAGTCGGACGCCGGTCGGCGAGTAGTACGCAATGGGCCGTCCGTCGGGCTGATAGCTGCCTACGGTGAATTCTGTGGTGCGCATCCCGAACGCAGCGACGGCATCGGCGAGCGGGTTGTTTCTCACCCCGTGAATCCAGGAAGCTCCGAGATCGAGAATCGTTTCGTTGTCGCGCGAGGTCACGAGCCTGCCGCCGATGCGGTCGCGGGCTTCCAGCACTGCTACCCGCCTGCCTGCACCTGCAAGCAGCCGCGCCGCGGTGAGTCCGGCTGTTCCCGCACCGACGATCAGTGTGTCGAAGTCGGTCGACGATGTGTCGACCTGGTGGGCGACGTGCTGCACGTCATTCGGCTTTCACTGTTGGATCGGGGATCTCGTGTCGGTGATAGCCTGGCAATCGGCTGGCCGGGACGATGGCGGTGGCACTGGCTGCGGCGAGGATCAGCAACCCGAATTTCAGTGTGCGAAGGCGGACGTCCTCGTTGATTTCGACTGCCGCTTCTACTTGTTCGGGCGTCGCATCGGTGGCGTCCAAGGTCTCACGGAGGCTGTCGTTGCTCACGAAATTCACGTTGTCGAGGTCGACCTGCTCGACGAGCTCTTCGGGGATGAGTGGGTGGGCAACCACTGCCTGGCCAACGGTGAATCCGAGGATCGTCACCAAAAGCGCACCGACGACGGCGGTGCCCACGGCAGATCCGAGGTTCTGTGTTGTTCCCCGAATGGATCCGACGTCGCCTGCGCGCTCCCTGGGTGCCGATGTCACCAACACGTTGAACACGAGGGTCACCAGCGCTCCCTGTCCGATTCCGAAGACGATGAGGCCGAGGATGGTCGGGGCGGTCTCCCAATTGTTGTTCACCACGAACGCCAACCAGACCAGGGCGACCGTGGTGAGGACGAACGAGAAGACGCCGATGGAACGGGCACTATAACGCCGGTAGAACCGGACCACCAGAGTCGCTGTGATGAACACGGTGAGATTGAACGGCATCATTGCCACCGCAGTATCGAACGACGTCCTACCTTGAACGATCTGAATATACAGCGGCACAGTGAAGTTCAATGCCGCTTCGATTGCCACCACGATGAACATTGCGTACACCGCAGCTCGTTCACGCGAATTGCCGAGTACCGAGAGATCGACGAGTGGAACCCTTCCGATGTCGATGCGTCGTCGCGTCCACCAGAAGAACGTCTGCCCGAGAACGAGTCCCACGAGAATGAACACCGGAGCAGGCGACACTCCGACGATGTCGAACGGAGCGTCCGGATCGGCGAAGAAGACTCCCCAGGCGTTGAGATTGTTGAATCCGAACGTGAGCAACACGACCGCAGCACCGATCAGCACAGCGGCAACCGCGTCGATCTCGATACCTGGATCTCCGCGCTGGGAGGTCAACGTGAAGCTGAATGCGAAGACGACCACCGCCAACACGAGCACAACCGCGAAGACCGGTCTCCAGCCGACGAGCGTACCGAGCGCGCCGCCGAGAAAGAATGCGCTGACACCGGAAATTGCGCGTGCAGACCCCAGTGATCCTATGGCGGTCGCCTGTTGATCACCGTGATAGTTCTGAGCGATCAGCGCGACGAGAGCCGGGACGATGACGGCCGCCGAGGCTCCGGCAAGCGCCTGACCTGCAATGGCCCACTCCACCGCAGGTGCCACGATCATGAGCACGGACGAACAGGCGAACGTCATGAGCACGACTCGAAAGATGACGAGCCAGCCGATGCGCTGGCCGAGTTTGCCGCCGAGCATCACCAGGGCAGCCACAGCGAGCCCGTACACCACGATGACGGTGCTCACCTCGGTGGGAGCGATGTCGAAATCCTCGACCATTCCACCGATGGAGACCGGAAGAGCCGCAACGTTGAACGACATCAACACCTGCGCGAGAAAGAGACCGACCATCGGAAGCCAGGACGTGCGCACCGGCGCGACGGACTGTTGAGGTTCTTCGGTCATGTGGGCTCCTGGTGGTGGGTGCTGCGATTCTCGGAAGCGAAGATGTTCAGTCCGAGTGCCCTCGACAGGAATGCGGTCGCGTGTTGCCCACGAACGCTGTTCCCTGCTCCGTCCAGCAGAGGCGAGAAAGTGCCGATGGCGCCCTTGCCGGGCGCAATGGCAACGATTCCGCCGGACACGCCTGATTTGGCTGGAAGTCCGATCTCGAAAAGCCATTCGCCCGAACGCTCGTACATTCCGGTCGAGGCAAGGATGGCGAGGGTGTCACGGCTGACGCTCTCGGAGACCACACGCAGGCCGGTGACTGGATTTACTCCGCCGTCGGCCAGCGTCGATCCCATGACAGCAAGATCGAGGGCTGTGACGTTCAACGAACACTGACGCGTATAGACGTCGACGACATCGAGAGGGTCGAGATCGATCCGTGCATAACTCTGAAGCAGCCTCGCGATCGCCATGTTTCGCTGATTCGTCAGCATTTCGGACCGATAGACCTGTCCGTCGAGTTCGAGATTGCGGCCCGCGAAGGCGGACAGCCCGTTTCGGATTCGTTCCCACTGTTCGGCAGGAGTGGCGCCGGGAATCAATGCGGTCGTCGCCAGAGCCCCCGCATTGACCATTGGATTCATGGGATGCCCGTTGTTGAGCTCGATGGCGATGACCGAATTGAACGGCAAACCGGTGTTGTTCACGCCGATGCGTTCTCCCACCACACGGTGGCCGAATGCGTCGCACACGAGGGCGTACACGAAAGCTTTGGAAATGGACTGAATCGAGAACGCCACGTCGGCGTCTCCGATCGAATGACAAGGACCGTCGATCTGGGATACGGCAATTCCGAATTGCGATGGATCCGATGCCGCCAGCGAAGGAATGTAGTCGGCGACGGCGCCGGTGTTCCGATCGGCGTAGCGAGAGTATGCGCCCCGCATCATGCTCTCGACGTCGTCCCAGTCGGGGAGCATGCCGGTGGACACCCTCTGCGAAATATCGTCTGCGTCGATCTCCATGCGAAAAATCCTGTCGCTGCCCGATCAGTCAACATTCGAGTGAGAACTGCTACAGCATCGCACGCCGCGGGATGTTCGTACCGTTTTCTGACACCGAAAACTCTTCCACTGAGTGAAAGTCCTCTTGGTTGCACGCCGAGTCATCCCCCAAAGTGAGTGGGACCACAGTCGCGCCGCGCGCGGCAGATCGTTCGAGGAGATGTTCGTGACCACACCAACTGTTCGCACACGAGTCGGGATCGTCGGAGCAGGTCCGGCGGGATTGATGCTCTCGCACCTGCTGCACTTGCAGGGGATCGAATCGATCGTGCTCGAGTCGCGTTCGAGGACAGACGTCGAGG
This sequence comes from Rhodococcus sp. (in: high G+C Gram-positive bacteria), assembly GCF_023264675.1. Classification (GTDB taxonomy): domain Bacteria; phylum Actinomycetota; class Actinomycetes; order Mycobacteriales; family Mycobacteriaceae; genus Rhodococcoides. Next base: position 132,092 of record NZ_JAHFVG010000003.1, on the reverse strand, counting down.
GCACCATCAGAGCGGGAGTTCTCGAGCAGAACACCGTCGATCTCATGGTCGACACAGGCATCGGTGACCGCGTGAAGGCCGAGGGACTGAGGCATTCCGGTGTCGAGTTTCGGTTCGCGGGTCAGGGGCGTCGAATCGACTTCGACGACCTGACCGGCAGGTCCGTAACCGTGTATCCCCAGCACGAAGTTCTCAAGGACCTGATCGCGCGCCGCATGCTCGACGACGGTGACGTTCGCTTCGAGGTCTCCGATGTGGCCGTCCACGATCATCTCTCCGATACCCCGACGATTTCGTTCGTCGACAAGGACGGCGCCCAGCAAGTTGTCGCGTGCGATCTGGTTGCGGGTTGTGACGGTTCGCGAACCGGAACGAGATTTCTGATGCCGGAGACGACCGTGCGAACCGACCATTTTCGGCAGTACCCATTCGCGTGGTTCGGCATTCTGGCCGAAGCGCCGCAGACGTCGGAAGAATTGATCTACGCACACCATCCGCGTGGATTTGCGCTCTGCAGTACACGTACCCCCGACGTACAGCGGCACTACCTACAGGTCGATCCCGAGGACAGTGTGGACAACTGGTCGGACGACCGCATTTGGGACGAACTGCACGCTCGTGTGGACGGTGACGGTGCGGAGGTGAAGGAAGGCACAATCTTCTCGAAGTCGATACTGCAGTTCCGCAGTTTCGTCTGCGAGCCGATGCAACAGGGCAGACTCTTCCTCGCGGGCGATGCCGCCCACACGGTTCCCCCCACCGGAGCGAAGGGAATGAATCTCGCGATCGCGGATGTTTACGTTCTCGCGAAGTCCATGGTCGCCTTCTTCGAGTCGAAGGACGACAGCGAGCTCGCGGCGTACTCGGAGACTGTACTTCCGAGAGTGTGGCGCGCGCAGCACTTCTCGTACTGGATGACGTCGATGTTGCACACGATGCCCGACGCGACCACGTTCGATGTTCGTCGTCAGATCGCCGAACTCGACACCGTGACGAGGTCTACGGCGGGTCGCACCCTTATCGCCGAGAATTACGTCGGCGTGGCGTTCGGCTGATTGAATCTCCCCGGATTGTCGACAAACCCTGCGCTTCCGGCGGGCACAGTATCTCCTGGCGATATCGTGTGGTGATGGACCATGGGCGACGAAGCATGCTGGCGAGGGCCTCGTCGATCATGGCGGCTTTCTCTGCAGAACAGCCGGCGTTGACGTTGTCCGACATCGGTCGTCGCGCAGCCCTTCCTCTTCCGACCGTGCACCGTATCTGCGCCGAGCTCGTCGGTGTGGGCTTCTTGGAGAAGCGCGACGACGGTCGCTATCAGGTAGGAGTTCGGCTGTGGGAGATCGGATCTCTTGCACCCCGATCGCATGGACTGCGCGAGTTGGCGCTTCCGATCATGGAAGACCTGTACGAGGCAACGCACGAAAACGTTCAGTTGGTGGTTCGCGAGGATCTCGAAGCGCTGTACATCGAAAGAATCTCCGGCCGCGGCGCGGTCCGCTTGAAGGGCCGTGCAGGCGGCCGATTGCCGATTCACGCCTCCAGCGGCGGGTTGGTGTTGCTCGCGCACGCCGGGACTGCACTCCTCGAGGATGTGCTCGCCAATGGATTACCTCGCCTTGCGCTCAACACCGTGACGACCGAACGCGAATTGCGCAGCCTGCTGGACGACATCAGGCGAAGCGGTTTCGTCGTGTGCGATCGGTTTCTCGACGACGTCACCGTCGCAATCGCGGCGCCGTTGACGACGATCGACGGATCGGTCGTCGCTGCGATGTCGATCGCGGTCTCGGTGAAGACGAACATCGATCCGCTGATTCCGGCATTGAGAACAGCAGCACGCGCAGTGTCGAGATCGCTCGGTGCTCGCTGAACGCAGTGCCGTCGTCGAACTCACCTGGGATGGACTGTAATCCGTCACGGTGGGGGAAGGTCCCGCACTTGCCTCGAGGACGGCGACGACGTCGTCATCTCATCTGCTCCCGGAATTGTCGACATGCACCGACCCGACGGCGTTACCATGCACGAAGGGCCCGATCGGAGCCGCGTGGAGGTCGTGATGGCAGAACAGGATCCGAGTCGGGAACCGGCACCCACCGTAGTCGATCGAGATCTGAGCAAGTGGTTCACTCTTGTGGTGTCGATCGCTGCTGTGATCGCCGCCTCCATCGTGGGCATCAACACCAACAGCAAGGCCAACGAGACTGCGATTGCCACTGCGCGCATCAACGCCGAGAGCTTCGATCAGAATCAGACCCGTTCCTTTCTGCGCGTTCAACGTCAGGACACTTACTCTCGATTCGATACAGCGGCGAAGAAGATGTTTTTCACCCAGAAGGATTTGCTCGACACGTTCAGACAGAAGCGCGGCCGCGCTACCGTCGACGCCGCCTACGCCGCAGCACACGATGCTCTCGTCGACTACTACGCGATCGTTCCGCAGGTCGAGATGCTGGCGTCGCCGGAGATGCTCGACTACACCCAATCAATGGATCCATCTCTGCGACAGTTTGTTTCGCTGGTCGACGACACAGTGGCATCTCTCGAGCTCAACGCTGATCAGGACGTCGACGAACTACTCACCCGAATTTTGCGTGAGCGATATCCGGACTCGACAATCAACCCCTTTGCCGACGAACCCGGGTACTCGTCGGATCAATTCTTGAGCATCGCGCGCAAGGATCTGGGAAACACCGAGGGATTTTGAACGGGCGGGGCCTCACGCTCATGGGAGAGGTCGCCGATCAGAGACTCGACCATGGAGTCGAACGTGAATCTGGCGGTCGTCACTCGTCGGTTGGAGGATGTATTCAAGCGGGCGTCCGACGGGCGTCGGCCGGCAAATGGGTGCGGTAGCTCATCAGTATTGCGAGCGTCGAGAGAATCATCAGTACGGCCAGCACTGTCAGTAATGCCATGGTCGTGAACGGTGGCGTGAGTGAGGCAATAATTGTCGGGGTGATGAAGCCGAGGTATGCGACGGCGTAGAAGATGCCTGTCAGTCGTGCAAGATGCGCTGCGGGCGCAATGCGTTGCACTTCTAGTAGCCCTGACACGAGGCCGATTCCGAAGCCGCAACCGAATACGATGCTCGCGACTACTCCGATCGCCAATTGATCCAAAGCAATCGCGAGCATCATGATCATGAGTCCGACGGTCAGGGTGGCCAGCGATACGACGGTACCTCTGGCGCTGGAGACAGAATCGATTCGCTGTGCAAGTGGCTGGACGAGCGCACCGGAGACCAAAGCGACGACGCTGAGCAGGGTCGCATATGCCAACCCAAGGTCGCCCGACGCATCGGCAAGAAGTACCGGCAGATAGCCGTACGACAGCGCGCACGCAGCAAACAACCACGGTCCCGCGATCAGTACGACTCTCCGAAAACGAGGATGTCCTGCGGAGGGAACGATCAATCGAGTGTGCAGACTCGTGTGGTTGCCGGTGAAGGTCACTGTCTCCGGCGGCTTCCTGACCAACCAGAGGAACGGTGCCGCGACCAGGATATGCACGGCATACGGGAACACCTCGGGCCATGGACCCCGTTGAGCAATGCTTCCCGCGACGAGTGCGCCCATTGCCGACCCCAGAGTGAACGCCAGTGACGCGCGACGAGCGCCCGCTCCGGCATCCGCCGCGGCATCGTATGGCTGCTGCGACACTTCCTTCAGCCAACTGGTCCCGACGGCCATTGCAGTTCCGACGGACATGCCGGCGAGTAGTCGACCGATGCAGATGGGAATGGGTCCGAATTCGCCGATCGCGAGCAACACACTCCCGGCGAGTCCGAAGCAGACGGCATAGAACATCGGACGTCGACGGCCACTGTTATCGGAGATCGCCCCTGCAACGATCAGAGCAGGCGCAAGGCCGAGGACATAGATGCCCAGAAAAAGCGTCACCATCGCCGATGAGTAGTGCGCGACGTCCCGGTAGAGGAGCAGCATGGGGCTGAACTGGTTGCCCGACCACGCGCAGACGAAAAGCGTTCCGAACACCAGAACCCACGGCCGTCCTGCCGAGGACCTTCTGTAGGTGTGCGATGACTCGGTCTCCGTGCCGCTGCTCACAGAGCACCCTGGTATCGATCGAGATGTGCGACGAGAACGGCGACGAACGCATTCTCGTCGCCACCGAGCAGGTGTTGCGACAGAGTCGTGTGTTCCCTGAAAGACCCCTTCAGATTGGCCGGGTCGATCCGCAGGTACAGGTTTCTGAGGCGCTGCTGTCTACTGCGAAGGTGGTTATAGAACTGCCGGGCCACAGCGTTGCCCGAAGCTTCGATCATCAGAGCGTGAAAGTCGTCATCGGCCTCGACGAATCCCTCGACATCGTCGTCGGCGACGAGATCGCCTTGGCGAGCGAGGTTCTCGTTCAGCAATGTCTCGATACGAGCCGCGACGCCCCCCGCCGCGAACACTTGCCCGGCCGACGCGGTTTCGATTGCCCGGCGCATCGCCAGAACGTCGGCCGCTTCCGACGGCGTCATCGGACGAACGACGGCCCCTTTGCGCGGAACGAGATCGAGGAGCTGTTCGGCACCGAGGCGGAGGAATGCTTCGTGCACCGGCGTGCGGCTGATGCCGAGTTGATCGCCGATCGCACCCTCGCTGATCAGCTGACCGCCCACCAGTTCTCCGCTGATGATCTTGGCCTTGGTGGTGGTGTAAGCCCGTTCGGCGGCGACGAGAACTGCAGGCATGGTCATAGCGAGCACCGTACCCCTTGCATGCAACCTTGCATGCAACCTTGCATGCAAGGGGTAACCGTCGTGACGGGGCGATGGCTGTCGCCGTCGTGGCTGTCACGTCGGTGTTGTCGACGCTGGCTCCTGCCGAGGACGACTACACGAATGTCGGTGAAACGAGATGATCAGGCGGCGTTCACCGGATGCGGATAGTGCGGTGAACGTCCCTGGAAGGACAGAATATTCGGGTTTGCGACGACGCCGTCCTGGATTTCGATGGCACGTTTGACGACATCGTCGGACAACCACGAGTTCGGCCCGTCGAGAACCACCTCGATGAACGGCAGGAGAGACTCGCTGATCTCCCAGGTTGCGGAGTCCCAGAGATAAGACGGACTGTGGTCCACCGCGTAATAACGAACGTTGTCGCCGACGGTGAACATCGGGTCCACGAACGATGTCGGTCGTGCCCATTCGAATCCCATGCCTTCGTCGCACGAGACATCGACGATGAGTGTTCCCGGATCGATCGTGTCGAGATCTTCGTTGGTGAGGAATGTCAACGGAGCGTTGGTGTCCTGAAGTACACAGTTGACGATGACATCGTGATCACCGAGAAACTCGGACAAAGGGACACGTCCGGTGTCGGTGAGGGCCCGGCTGTGTCGCGGGTTCTCACCGTCGAGGTCGAAGTTCACGATGCGTGCCGAATGGATGGGTGACCCGACAGCAGTCACGCCGCGCTGCGTCAGCACATCGACGTCGTGAATTCCGTGCGCGTTGAGCGCCGTCACCGCGCCGCGTGCGGTGGCACCGAATCCGATGACCGCGGCCCGTAGCCGACGGCCGTAGTCTCCGGTCGAACCGATGAGCTGGAGCGCGTGGAGCACCGAGCAGTACCCCGCGAGCTCGTTGTTCTTGTGGAACACATGCAAGTTGAACGCACCGTCGGCGGTCCAGTGGTTCATCGCCTCGAACGCGATGAGAGTCAGTTTTCGATCGATCGCGATCTGCGTCAGCTTCTCGTCCTGGACACAGTGCGGCCACCCCCACAGGACCTGCCCGATTCGGAGTTCCGCGAGATCGGCTGCCTGCGGCTTGGGTAGAAGTACGACGTCACAGGTCTCGATCAGCTGAGCTCTGGTCAATACTCCCGCGGCCAGGCCCGCTATGTGGTCGTCGGAGATACCGAACGGCTCACCGTATCCGCTTTCGAAATAAATGCGGTTTCGGAGGTTTGCTGGAATTCGATCGATGTGAAGCGGATGGATCGCGAGTCGGCGTTCGTTCGGCTTGGTCGACCGTGACGTGACGCCGAGGGTGAGCTGGTGCACAATGGCCCCTTCGGTTGCCTACAGTGAACCACACCTGGCCTGCACCGACGGACGCCCGAATCCTCGCCGAAATAGCATTCTTTCGCACCGGCCAGGACCATGTGGTGCAGATCGTGGCGTCGCTCGGCAAACCTGGATGTGACCGAACGCCCCGTTCGGTCGGTTCGGGTGGTAGGCGGCAGGTGACCGAATGAGGCATTCGATATCTGTACGGCGCGACCGCATCCGCGCTTACCGGTTTGCACGAAAATAAACACGACGTTTCATTAGCGACTCAAACAGCTGATGTTCTAACGTCGACGTCATGGAAATGTTCCGTACGAAGAGTGTCGACGAGATCGAAAGCGATGTCGACGACGAAGGAACGGGCAGCTTGCGCAAGCAACTCCGCCTGCGTGATCTGGTCGGCTTCGGCGTGGGAATCGTCATCGGCACGGGAATCTTCACCTTGACAGGAGTGCAAGCCAAGGAGAACGCCGGGCCTGCGGTTCTGCTGTCGTTCGCGATCGCGGGAGTGGTAAGTCTGCTGGCGGCGCTGTGTTATGCCGAGCTGGCTTCGGCCGTGCCCACGGCAGGCAGTGCCTACACGTACGCGTACGCGACCCTGGGGGAGGTGTTCGCGTGGATAATCGGATGGGACCTGATACTCGAATTTGCCCTCGGCGCAGCGGTAGTAGCTCGAAGCTGGTCCGGGTATCTGGCGGATCTGTTCTCACTTCCGCCCAGCCTCTTCACCGAGGAGGCGCCCGTCAATATCGGTGCAGTGCTGATCGTGCTCGTCCTCGGCACCGTCGCAGCCGTCGGGATCAGAGAGTCCGCGCACGTGACGAACACTCTCGTCGTGGTCAAGGTCGCCATTTCGGTGTTCATCATCGTTGCCGGGTTCTTCTTCGTCGAGAAGTCGAACCTGGTGCCGTTCATCCCGGAATCTGTTCCGGCCGAGGGCGGCGGATCGACACTCGATCAGCCGCTGATGCAGGCGGTCGCCGGGGTGGCCCCTGCCGCGTTCGGCGTTGCCGGGGTAGTCACCGCTGCCGCCGTGGTCTTTTTTGCGTACACGGGTTTCGAGGCAGTAGCCAATCTCAGCGAGGAATCCAAGCATCCGGCTCGAGATCTGCCGCGGGCGCTCATCGGAACGTTGATCGGATGCACGATCTTGTATGTACTCGTGGCATTCGTGGTGACCGGAATGGTCAAGTACACCGATCTCGACGATAGTGCGCCGATCGCCAAGGCCTTCGATTCGGTCGGCGCGAGTTGGGCGGGGGTGCTGGTTTCGATTGCCGCCGTTGCAGGCTTGACGTCCGTCATTCTCGTCGAACTCGTCACCATCAGTCGTATCGGCTTCGCGATGGGCCGCGACGGGTTACTGCCGAAATCCATCGCCAAGGTCTCGCCTCGTTTCGGTACTCCGACACGACTGACGGTGATCGTGGTCATCTTCGTGGCAGTTCTCGGCGCGCTCGTTCCGCTCAAGGAGCTTGCCGAAATGGTCAGCATCGGTGCGCTTTTCGCGTTTCTTCTCGTATCGATCGCTGTGCCGATCCTTCGGCGCACAAAGCCGGAACTGAAACGGCCTTTCCGTGTTCCGTTCTCACCCATCGTGCCGATCCTGTCGGGACTTGCCTGCATCTACCTGATGGCCAACCTGGTCGTCGAAACGTGGATTCGTTTCCTGGTGTGGCTGGCCCTCGGTCTGGTGATCTACTTCGCTTACGGGCGCCGAAATGCGCGACTTGCCGCGAAGGTGGTCAGCGAGTAGCCGTCGTTTCCGTCTCGACGCCGACACGAAGTTTCTGTCGGACACCGCCGATACGATCGCCTCATGCACACGATTCTGGTCCCACCGCTTCTGTGTTCAGCCCGGGTTTACGGTCCATTGCTCGATGCAGTGTGGCAACACGGGTCGGTCGGTATTGCCGATACTCGCCGCGACGTGTCGATTGCCGACATCGCCGCACGACTGCTGCGCGACGCGCCTGCCCGATTCGCGCTCGTGGGGACGAGCATGGGTGGTCATGTCGCGCTCGAGGTCGTTAGGCAAGCTCCGTCTCGGGTCAGCGCGCTCGCGCTGGTCAGCACCTCGGCACGAGCCGACACACCTGCGCAGCGGGATACGCGCAGGCAACAATCGCAACTGGTCGAAGACGGGCATTTCGACGATATGGTCGATGCAACGTTCCCGTACGTGGTGGCGCCCCACAACGCGGGGAACACGGCGTTCGCCGCCGAGTGGCGCGCTATGGCGAGTGCAGTCGGACCCGACACGTTCCTTCGCCAGCAAAAGGCAATCATGGGACGCACCGATTCGCGAGAACTTCTGTCCTCGATCACGTGTCCGGCGATCGTCGTCCACGGTGCAGCAGACCAGTTGATACCGGTAGACATTGCCCGTGAGATATCGGATGGTGTCCCCAACGGTGACCTCGTCGTTCTGGACCAGGCGGGGCATTTCGTCTTCCACGAACAGCCCGAACAATCCGTCGGGGCTGTCGTGGACTTGCTTACGTCCATCGAATGATCGAATGAACACATGACGACAAGCGAACCCAGCGGGTTGATGAGCGTGCCGGTCACCGCCGAGTTGTTTCGAGGCGCCGTGGATATCGTGTCCACGGCTGAGGGAATGCAACCGACGCGGCTGCCGCAGTGGGCTCTCGATCAGGTAGAAGACAGCAGGCTGACCATGGCTGCGGCACAGCCGTCCGGCGTGCGCCTACGGTTGCGGACCGCAGCGACCGTCGTCGAGTTCGACGTGCTCCCGACGCGGATGGTGTATCGAGGAGCACCGCCTCGTCCCGTCGGAGTTTTCGACCTGTTCGTCGACGGGGAACAGGCCCGTCAGGTCAGTGCAGACGACGGAAACTCGGTCACGATCGACATGACCACGGGTACATCCACTGCCGAGTCCGGCAACCCCTCGACTCTCCGGTTCGACGGGCTGCCGGGTCGAGACAAGACGGTCGAATTGTGGCTACCTCACAACGAGATCGTGTCGATCGTCGCCATCCGTGCCGACGCCGCGGCGCAGGGGGATCCTCGCACCGGGCGTACCTGGTTTCACTACGGTAGTTCGATCAGCCAGGGATCCAACACCACCAGCCCGTCGAGCACCTGGACTGCATCGGTGTCGCGAAGCGCCGACGTCGATTTGGTCAATCTCGGTTTCAGCGGAAGTGCTCTTTTGGATCCATGCATCGCGCGCGTGCTGCGCGACTCGAGCGCCGACCTCATCAGCATCAAGATCGGAATCAACCTCGTCAACACGGACGTCATGCGGCTCCGCGCTCTGGGACCAGCCCTGCACGGTTTCCTCGACACCGTACGCGACGGTCACCCCGACACCCCACTGCTGGTGGTGTCCCCGCTCTATTGCCCGATCCACGAAGACACCCCCGGGCCGGGCGCTTTCGATTCGGACGCATTGCTCAGCGGGACAGTTCGATTCGTGGCAACAGGCGATCCGGCCGACAGAGCGACAGGCAAGCTCACCTTGCGCTCCGTTCGCGACGAATTGCACAGAATCGTCGCCCAGCGACAGCGGAACGATGTGCACTTGCACTACGTCGACGGCCTGGACCTGTACGGCAAAGCAGATTTCGACCAGTACCCGCTGCCCGACGCCCTCCACCCGGATGAGATGGGCCATCGCCGTATCGCCGAGAACTTCGGATCGCTTGTGTTCAGGGCCAGTGGACCGTTCGGGAGCGGTACCGCGCAGTGAATGCCGAGCCGATGGCTATCCTCCAGCGGCGAGCGGAAGGCCCACACTCGTGGCCTTCCACCGGTGGGCTTCAGCCCTGAGCTTCGACTGCGACGGACTGCCATTCCTCCGCAATTGTGCAGTCTGCTCTCGTAGTCTGCTGTGGCGATCGACAGCGGTGCCTCTCCGAAAAATACTCGGCGAGGCGGCTTGTCGGCGTCGACTACCTTCAGGATTGCGCGAGCCTATGCTCGAGGATCGCCCTGCTTCGACCCGCGAGATGCGCGTGCTGCGTCGGCGGCATCGTGTATCTCGGCGTACGCGGGCAGCCGTTCGCCCCGCTTGGAGGACGAAACGCCCCCATCGGCGTCCACGCCGCGATCTGATCCAGGAACATCCCGATACCTGCAGGTCAAAGCCACTACAGTGGCGTCGGTGGAGCCGACAACGCGGAAGACGGATTTCAAGAAGACAATCACGGCATACTCGGCTCGCCGCGGCCGGTTCGAGATCGTCGAAGTGCCTCCCTTGCGTACCTGGCAGTGGACGGGTCGGGGGACCCCAACACGTCCGCAGAGTATGCCGCGGCGCTCGGAGCTCTGTATCCCATCGCGTACACGCTGAAGTTCGCCAGCAAAGCGAGGTTGGCCAAAGACTATGTCGTCATGCCCTTGGAGGCGTTGTGGTGGGCGAAAGACATGAATGCGTTCACGGTCGATCGCGATAAATCGCAATGGAATTGGACGGCGATGATCATGATTCCCGACTGGATCGACACGGCAATGTTCGACGCAGCCGTGGCTGCAGTGCAGAAGAAGTCACACAATTCGAAGAATGATTGTCCTGTGCGCCTGGGCGACGTTCGGTTGCAGCACCTGAAGGAAGGGACGTCCGTGCAGACACTGCATATCGGCCCTTACGACGAGGAGGCGGCGGTTCTCTCGTCGATGCACAACGAATTCATTCCGTCGGCACAACTCCGAATGACCGGAAGACACCACGAGATCTACCTGAACGATGTCCGTCGGACCGCGCCGTCCAAGCTTCGTACGATCCTTCGGCAGCCGGTGTCGCCGGCGGGGGAGTCGACCCGCACCGCGTGATGACGGAAACCGCACGACGACCACAGCGGCGCGCGGGTAGCAGGGACGAAGTCGCCGCTCACATCGTCGTGCTCGTGGTGTGGGATCTGATCGGTTCTGCTTTTCTCAGCTGGGTGGAGACCGCGCTCGAGGTCTATTTGATGGATCGGTGTCTTGCTCGCCCGATCCGAGTTCCGGAAGGATCGAGTCGATCGATTCGAACACGACAGGAGCCGTTTAAGCGCATGCAGTACAACATTCTCGGTAGTACGGGCTTGAAAGTGTCGCCCGTCGCGTTCGGAACAGCGCCGCTCGGCAACCTCTTCGGGAAGGTCGATGAGTCCGTGGCGGTCGGAGCGGTACACCACGCAATGGACTCGGGCATCAATTTGTTCGACTCGTCGCCGTACTACGGCGGTGGTCTGGCAGAAAAACGCCTCGGTATCGCGGTGGACGGCCGACGCGACGATGTGTTGATCGCGACCAAAGCCGGTCGAAACGGGGCCGACGAATTCGACTTTTCACCGGCGGCGATACGAGCAAGCATGGAACGAAGTCTGCAGTTGCTCGGCACCGATTACGTCGACATATTTCAACTGCACGACATCGAATTCGCGGATCTGGACAGCGTTTTCGACGAATCGTACGCCGAACTCGTGAAGCTCCGCGACGAGGGAAAATGTCGATACATCGGAATGACGGGTTACCCGATGCGCACCCTCGTCCGCGCGGTGACCGAGACCGACCTCGATGTCGTACTTTCGTACGCTCACTCCACGCTCTTGAACACCGAACTCCAGACCTCCCTTGCTCCGGTATGCCAAGCGCGCGACACGGCGATCGTCAACGCCGCAGCAGTAGGTTTGGGCTTGCTCACCGCCGCAGGTCCACGGATCGACTTTCCGGCGCCCGCGACGATGTTGGCTGTGGCGCGAGAGGTGGCAGCGTTGTGTGCCTCGCGGGGAGTGGACGTCTCATTTTTGGCCAATCAGTTTTCTATACAACGCTCGGGATGTGCAACCACTCTCGTGGGCACGACCAAGATGAAGTACATCGACGCGGCCGTGGACGCCGTATCCACAGCTATCGACGAGCAGTTACTCGCCGACGTGCTCGCTCTGACTGCAGATATTAGATCCACCTCCTGGGTCAGTGGCCGGACAGAGAACAACTAGCTCCGTGCGTCGTGCCGACGAAGCAGACAAGCACCTAGCCTGCATCTGCGTAATATTCTCGGCAGCATCGACCACCCCAGGCTAGGAGCACCGCTGTGCGCACACTGATCGTCACTGCCTTCGTCTCGCTTGACGGTGTCATGGAAGGGCCTGGAGGAGAGCCCGGCTACCGCAACTCGGGGTGGACTTTCAAGGACGTGGAATTCGATCCCGCTGCGTACGAGATCAAGGGGCGTGAACAGGAAGAGACTGCGGCGCTCCTGCTCGGCCGGACGTCCTACGAAGCGTTCGCGCCGGTATGGCCGACGATGGACGATTTCGCGGGGTACAACGCGATGCCGCGATATGTGGTGTCCACGACACTCGAATCCGAGGATGCGCGCTGGCCTGCGACCGTGCTGCGCTCGCTGGACGACGTGGCGGCTCTGAAAGAGACCGAAGGCGGTCCGATCGCGGTGCACGGAAGTGCCACTCTCGGAAGAAGTCTCGCTGATGCAGGCCTCGTCGACCGGTACCATCTGCTGACATTTCCACTGTTGCTCGGCGCAGGCAAGCGGCTGTTCAGCGATGCCGACAAGGACGCGACGAAGCTTCGGTTGGTCGAGTACGAGGCGTTCGGAAACGGTGTCCAGAAGCAGATCCTCGACGTAGTTCGCTGAACTGTGGTTGCACACACGGTCGCCGACAATCCTGACGTCCCCGACGACGTATTCGCCGACGTGCTCGACCAGATCCGTCGTTTCGTCCGGTCTCGCGTGGTGGAGCGCGAACTCGACATCATGAACGCCGACGCGATTCCGGACGATCTCAGGTCGGCCGCCGCGGACATGGGTCTGTTCGGCTACGCGATTCCTCAGGAGTGGGGCGGTCTCGGACTGAACCTGATCCAGGACGTGGAAGTCGCGATGGAACTCGGTTACACGTCGCTCGCATTGCGTTCCATGTTCGGAACCAACAACGGCATTGCCGGCCAGGTGCTCGTCGGGTTCGGATCGGACGAGCAGAAGTCCGCCTGGCTTCCTGGAATGGCGACGGGAGAGATCGTCGCATCGTTCGCATTGACCGAACCGGGTGCTGGATCCAACCCCGCCGGGTTGAAGACGTCGGCACGCCGCGACGGTGATGGTTGGATCATCGACGGCACCAAGCGGTTCATCACCAATGCGCCCCTCGCAGACCTGTTCGTGGTGTTCGCGAGGATGGATCCCGCGCCGGTCACCGGGAACGGAATCGCGGTGTTTCTCGTTCCTGCCGATTCGGCGGGGGTGACGGTCGGCGTCAAGGATTCCAAGATGGGCCAACAAGGCGCAGGCACCGCCGATGTCGCATTCAGTTCGGTGAAGGTCGGCAAGGATGCTCTGGTCGGAGGCGAGGGTGACGTGGGTTACCGAGCGGCGATGACGTCGCTCGCGCGCGGCCGAGTTCACATCGCCGCGTTGTCCGTCGGTCAGGCACAACGTGCACTGGACGAATCGGTCGCCTACGCAGCCTCGTCGACGCAGGGCGGTGAGCCGATCGGAAGTTTTCAACTCGTCCAGGCCATGATCGCCGATCAGCAGACCGGTGTGATGGCCGGGCGTGCACTGGTTCGGGAGGCGGCACGGTCCTGGGTCGAGGGCACCGACCGACGGATCGCACCGTCGGCGGCGAAGCTCTTCTGCACGGAGATGGTCGGCAAGGTTGCGGACCTGGCGGTTCAGATACACGGCGGCACCGGTTATATGCGCGATGTTCCGGTCGAACGCATCTATCGAGACGTCCGGTTGCTGCGACTCTACGAGGGCACCAGCGAAATTCAACGCCTGATCATCGGCGGCGGTCTGGTTCGTGCCGAGCAGAAACGAACTTTGTGAGCGCAACGTCAACGGCGGGCGGGCGTCTTCCTGGGTGCGGGGGACGACTTCGCCGCCGACGGGGCTTGTAGTCCCTCCATCACCAGCCGTAGATACTGATCGGCTAGCTGCTCGGCCGACAACGTGCCCGTCGTATCGAACCATCGGACGGCAACCCACACCGAGTCGCGAAGGAACCGATACGCGATGACGGGATCCAGGTCGTCCCTGAACAACCCCTGCGCGATCCCATCCTCGATGACCTTCACCCAGATCCTCCTGACGTCGGCCTCAGCGGTGGTGAGGTAGCCGAATCGCGGGAACTGTGACAAGTAGTTTCGCTCGTTCTGGATCACGGTGATCGCGGCTCGGTGTGGTCCCAACGACACGAACGCCGCCGTGATCAGCGCTCGGAGAGTGTCGACCGGCGCCAACTCCCGGTCGACGATCTCGGTGTACGTCGCCATGAGATTGTCGAGGTAGCTCGTCAGTATCTCTTCGATGATCGTCTCTTTCGAATCGAAGTGGTGATACAGACTCCCCGAGAGCACTCCTGCTGCATCGCCGATCTCACGCACCGTGGTGGACCTGAAACCGCGCTCGGCAAACAGCTCGGCTGAAATCTCGATCAGGGCTTGACGCCTTTCCGACCCTTGACCACTCTGTTCGGTCGACCGTGCACCGTTTCGCTTCGTGCTGTTTCGGGCAGACGGGGTGGAGGTCGTCCGAGATCGTTTCGGGGTTGCAGCCATAACCGAATTATCCACTTTCTACTACCCGAGCGTTAGGTTGGGGGATCGCGGGACAGGACCGAACAATCCGGCCGCGTGTTCGAGTCGCCGGACCTGGCTGCTCGGGCTTCCGAACAACTGCGAACTCGAATGTGCACGTTTGAAATAGAGCTGCATGTCGTGTTCCCACGTGATCGCGATACCTCCGTGCATTTGGATGCAGTCGGCGGCAACCGCGCTGAACGCTTCGGAGCAATGCACAGCTGCCACCGCGGCGTCGTCGCGCCAGTTCGGTGAACTCTGGTGCGCACGAGCCGCCGAATATGCTGTTGCTCTTGCAGATCGAACGAGGACGTGCATATCGGCCATGCGATGCTTCAAAGCCTGGAAGCTGCCGATTTGCCGCCCGAACTGAACTCGGGATTTCGTGTAGGCGACGGTCGACTCCAGGCACCGAGCGGCCGCACCTGCTTGTTCGCCTGCAAGTAGAATTCGCCCCCAGTCCAACGCTGACTCCAGAACCGAAACGGCATCGCGGAGTTCGAGTCGTCGGCCCGGTGCGTTGTCGAACGTCACCGTGTAGAGGGCTCGGGTGGGGTCCATTGCCGCGCCGTCCGAGCACGAGATGCCAGGTGCCTGCGCCGAGACCTCGAAGATCCCGACGGCCCCGCCCGCTGTCGCAGCCACCAGAAAGGTGTCCGCGGCTGCGGCGTCGAGGACGTAGTGCGAGCGCCCGCGGAGCAACCAATCACCGTCCTCGACAGCATTGTCGCGGCGTGCATCGTCGGGTACGGCGTCGACGAGAGTCGCTCCTGCCGTCCAGTCTCCGTCGGGGCCGGCGGAGCACACCGCGACGATCGATTCACCGGATGCGACAGCCGGGAGGAGTCGGCTGGCTGCGTCCGCGTCGTCACTGCCCAGAATCAGCGCTGTCGCCACACCGGACGAACCAAGCGCAGGCGACGGGGCGAGCACCCGACCGAGTTCTTCCGCAACGATCATCGCCTCGACCGAACCGCCTCCTGCACCTCCGTGCTGTTCCGGAATGTTCATTCCTCCTGCGCCGATCTGCGCGCACAGAGCGGCCCAGAGAGAACGGTCGAACCGGTCGCCGGACACCATGGCCGACCGTACGGCGGCAGGCCCCGCATGCTTGTTCAGCAATGCACGCACCGAATCGGCCAGCAGCTCTTGGTCGGTGTCGAGGACGCTCACAAGGCCTCCAGCACGCGTCGCCGATGCATCGCCTGCGTGCCCCACGCGGACCGCAGAGCGCGAACCTTGGTGATCCAGAGCGACAGGTCGTATTCGCTCGTGTACCCGATTGCGCCGTGTACCTGCAGCGCGGCCCGGCTCGATCGATATGCCGCGTCGCCGCACGCGATCTTGGCCGCGGACACGTCCCGCTGGGCCGTGGGGGAGTCGGCGGCGACCGACAGTGCGGCGTTGTACAGCAGTGGCCGCGCGAGTTCGAGTCCGATCATGACGTCGGCGAGCTGGTGCTTGATCGCTTGGAACGTCCCGATCACGCGGCCGAACTGACGGCGCGACTTCACGTAGTCGGCACTGCGATCCAACATCGACTGACCTGCACCGAGAAGCTGCGCTGCGCAGCCGAGAGTCGCGGCGAGATCGGTCGCCGCCGACGCGGCCCGGCAATCACCGGTGAACTCGACGGCTCCGTCTGCTGCAACCTCACCGAGTTTCCGCGCCCGGTCGATCGAATCGTGTACCGAACTCACTGTTGCGGTCGAGACCACCCCGGCCCGGACACTCAGAATCACGTCGGATATCGCGGGATCGACGGCATAGGGGATCTGCTCTTCGAACGCGAGGGTGGCGATCAACTGCCCTGAACCGAGTCCGCGCAACCACTCGGATCGAATGTTCGGATCGACGGTGCCGATACCGCGCAGCAATGTGGGGATCGCAACCAGCGACTCGACTACAGGCCCTGGAACAGCCCATTTGCCCAGACGCTCGAGAGCGACGACCATGTCCAGCGGTTCTGCATCGGACCCGTCGAACTCGACGTCGACGAGAAGGCCGGTGATACCGCTGTCGGACAACGATTTCCACAGGGTACGGAGCGGCGCGGGATCCCCGGCGGCGAGGGCGCGGCTGATCCCCGGCACATCGGAATCTTCGAGCATCGCGTCGATGCTCCTGCCGAAGTCCGTCCGGTAGGCGTCCATCGCGAATCTCATCGGTCCGCCTTCGGTAGTCCCAGCAACCGCTCGGCGATGACGGTGCGCTGGATCTCGTTGGTGCCCGCATAAATCGGACCGGACAGTGAGAACAGGTAGCCGTCGCTCCAGGCGGACGCGCGTTCACCGCGAGTTCCCATGATGTCCAGAGCAGTCTCGTGCAGCGCAACGTCGAGTTCGGACCAGAAGACCTTGGTCACCGAGGATTCGGCACCGAGCGCGCCGCCGTCGCCGAGTCTGGTGACGGTGGCGAACGTGTGCAGGCGATACGCCTGAGCGCCGATCCAGGCATCGACGACGCGGTCCGCGAGAGCGGTATCCGTCGTGTCGCCGGTCTCCTGGAACAGCGTGACCAGCCTTTCGGCCGCGGTGACGAAGCGACCGGGGCTGCGCAGCGACATGCCGCGTTCGTTGCTCGACGTGCTCATCGCCACTCGCCACCCGTCGCCGACCTCGCCGATGACGTCGGAGTCCGGGACGAACACCCCGTCGAGAAAGATTTCCGCGAAGCCGGGCTCTCCGTCGAGCTGAGCGATCGGGCGCACCGCCACGCCGCGCGCGCGCAACGGAAACATGAAGTAGGAGAGACCGCGATGGCGCTCGGCCGAGGAATCCGACCGGAACAACCCGAAGGCCCAGTCGGCAAAGCTCGCTCGCGAACTCCAGGTCTTCTGCCCGTCGAGAATCCACCCACCGTCGACTCGTGTTGCGGACGAACGTATTCCAGCCAGATCGCTGCCGGCTTCCGGCTCGGACCATGCCTGCGCCCAGATGTCATCGGCACAGGCCATCCGGGGCAGAATGCGTGCCAACTGCTCGTCGCTTCCATGCTCGAACAACGTCGGCGCGAGAAGAAAAATCCCGTTCTGAGCCACCCGCGAAGGGGCTCCCGCAGCGTAGTACTCCTCCTCGAAAACAACCCATTCGAGCATCGAGGCACCGCGCCCGCCGAACTCCTCGGGCCACGACACCACCGAGTACCGGTGCTCGGCAAGAAGCCTCTCCCACTGCCGGTGCGCCTCGAAACCATCGGGCGTGTCGAGAGAAGGCAACGGGTTCGCCGGCACGTTCGCGCGGAGAAATGCGCGCGCCTCGTCGCGAAAGGCTTCGACGTCCGCACCGAGATCGAGATCCATGTTCCTACTCCTCAGACGGTCCGGGCGCGGTCGCGGAGTCCTTCATGGACTTGGCATCCATACCGCCGAGGGAATCCGCCGAGACCTCGGCGTTGTGGGAGTGTGCGAAATGATGAAGCCCGAACACCGAGTCCATTCCCGTGCGCAGTCCCATGACGTCCTCGCACTGATTGACAGCCTTCTTTGTCAATGCGAGCCCGAAGGCCGGCATCTCCGCTATCCGATCGGCCAAAGCCCGCGCCTGAGTATCCAACTCGGAGCGTGGCACCACCTGGTTGATCATTCCCCAGGCGAGCGCCTGTTGAGCGGTGAATCGTTGCCCGGTGAAGAGAACCTCCTTCGCGCGACGCGGCCCGAGCACCCATGGATGCGCAAAATATTCGACGCCGGGGATACCCATGCGGACAACCGGATCGGAGAAGAACGCGTCGTCGCTCGCTACGATCATGTCGCACACCCAGGACAACATGAGACCACCGGCGATGCATGCACCCTGCACCACCGCGATGGTGGGTTTGGGAATCTCGCGCCAGCGGCGGCACATTCCCAGGTAGACCTCCATCTCGCGAGCGAATCGTTGGTCTCCGCCGGTTTTTCGAACGTGGTCCCACCACAGAACCGCTCGGTTCTCGAAGTGCTCGTCCACATCGCGGCCGGGTGTGCCGATATCGTGGCCGGCCGAGAAGTGCTTTCCCGCGCCGGCGAGCAGAATCACCTTCACATCGTCGTTCTCGACTGCCTCCGTGAACGCACGGTCGAGCGCGTAGGTCATGGCGGAGTTCTGGGCATTGCGAAAATCGGGACGGTTCATGGTGACCGTCGCGACAGCGCCGTCGACGTCGTAGGTCACCACACCGCTGCCTCGAACTTCACTGTCGTCGGTCATCGAAACTCCTCACGCAGAACACGTTTCAGTACCTTTCCTCCCGCATTGCGGGGTAGTTCGTCCACGAACCGAACCGACGACGGAACCTTGAAGCCCGCCAGCCGATCGCGGCAGTACGACATCAGATCGTCGACGGCGACGTCGGATCCAACAGCAGGGACGACGATGGCCGCACCGACCTCGCCCATTCGCTGATCCGGCCTTCCCACCACTGCCGCATCGGCGACGCCGTCGAACGTCAGCAACACTTGCTCCACCTCCGCCGGGTACACGTTGAAGCCGCCGGTGATGTACATGTCCTTGAGTCGGTCGGTGACAGTCAGATAGCCGCGTTCGTCGAGTGCTCCCACGTCGCCGGTGCTCAGCCACCCGTCGGCGTCGATAGCCGCTGCCGTGGCGTCGGGATCGTCGAGATACCCGAGCATCACGTTGGGGCCGCGGAGCTGGATCTCGTCGTGCTCACCGATCCGGATCTCGAAGCCGGCGGCGCAGTTACCGGAGGTCGACGAGACCGTGGCATCGTCGTCACCCGGTCGGCACATCGTTGCCACGACAGCCTCGGTGAGGCCGTACGCAGTGAGTATCGTTTCGAAAGTCAATTCGTCTCGCATGCGTTCGATCAGTCGGACCGGCACCACGGCGGCTCCGGTCACTGCAAGCCGAAGCGAGGACAGATCGAGGTCTTCCCGACCGGGGTGGTCGAGGATGGTGGAGAAGATGGTCGGCGCGCCCGGCAGCACGGTGATGCGATGCTCGACGATCGACGCCAGGGCGACCTCCGGGGTGTAGACGGCCACAGGGTAAATGGTTGCGCCGACCGTCAGCGCGGCGAGAATTCCTGCCTTGAAGCCGAAGCTGTGGAAGAACGGGTTCACGACGAGGTACCGATCTCCGCGGGTCAAGCCGGTGCAGTCGGCCCACGCGCGCGCGACCGCCAGCGACTGCCGATGAGCGCTCATGGCCCCCTTGCTTCGGCCTGTCGTCCCCGACGTGAACAATATGTCGCCGACGCTGTCGGCAGTGATCGCGGCGGTTCGTTCCGCCACCGTGGACATCGTGGTGTTCGTGGCCAGTTCGAGAAGCCGGTCCCACGAAACGCCGGCCGATGCGGTGGCCGAGGGGTTCGCTGCGGTATCCGAGACGTCCGATCCCATGGGAAAGGTGACGACGGTCAAATCCGGTAACGCACGGAGGTCCAGTTCCGCGGATCGATCGACGCCGAGAAAGACTTCGGGGACCACGAGCAGCCGGGCGCGCGTGCGCCGAAGCAGATCCGTGGCCTCCGGCGGCGTGTACCGGGTGTTGATCGGAACGAGGATCGCGCCTGCGTGATGAGTGGCGAGGGCGCTGACGACCCATTGCCAGGTGTTCGGTGCCCAGACGGCAACGGAATCGCCGGATTCGACCCCGAGGGTGACGAACGCTCGAGCGGTGTCGATCACGAGGTTCTGAAGTTGGCAGAACGACAACGTCGTAGAACCGTCGACGATCGCATCGTCGTTTCCGAACACAGCAGCTGCGTGCGCCAACGCGTTCGGCGTGGTCTGCCCGTAGTCCGTCACTGTCAACTCCTAGCTGAGCAAGGGCTTGGTTTGTTAACGTACCCGAATGGACGCGGATGAGGGAAGAGTCGAGGGCGAGGTCCCCGACGATGCATCGTTTCGCCAGAACGTGCGAGAGTGGCTGAGCGATAACCTCACCGGCGACTTCGCCGAATTGAAGGGTCTCGGGGGGCCCGGCCGAGAACACGAGGCGTTCGACGCGCGGCTCGCGTGGGATCGGCATCTCGCCGCATCCGGATGGACTTGCCTCGGTTGGCCCACCGAATTCGGGGGGCGCGGGCTCGGTATCGAGCAGCAAGTGATCTTTCACGAGGAGTATGCCCATGCCAACGCGCCTGCCAGAGTGAGTCACATCGGAGAGGAGTTGCTCGGACCGACCCTGATCGCGTTCGGGACCGATGCGCAGCGCGCGCGATTTCTACCCGGCATCAACACCGTCGACGAGCTCTGGTGCCAAGGATATTCCGAACCCGGAGCTGGATCGGATCTTGCCGCCGTCTCGACCTCGGCGACGTTGGACGGCGACGAGTGGATCATCGACGGGCAGAAGGTGTGGACTTCACTTGCGCACCTGGCAGATTGGGCATTCGTCGTTGCGCGGACGGTAAAAGGCTCCACGCGTCATGAAGGTCTGTCCTACCTGCTGGTCCCGATGAAGCAGGACGGAGTCACCGTCCGCCCGATCACACAGCTGACCGGAACGTCGGAGTTCAACGAGGTCTTCTTCGACGGCGCACGAACCGGTGCCGACCTCGTCGTCGGCGAGCCGGGACGGGGTTGGTCCGTTGCACTGGGGACGCTCGGCTTCGAACGTGGTGTCTCGACTCTCGGTCAGCAGGTCGGATTCGCACGCGAACTCAGCCGGCTCGTCGATGTCGCCCGACTCAACGGGAAGATCGACGATCCACTCGTGCGGGAGCGATTGACGCGGGCATGGATCGGACTGCGCGTGATGCGCGCGTATGCACTCTCGAGCATCGGCGGTTCGGGTTCGGGTGGCGAGGACTCGATATCCAAGCTGCTGTGGGCAAATTGGCACCGAGGACTGGGGGAGTTGGCCATGGATGTCGTCGGCGCGTCGTCACTGCTCTCCCCGGACGGGGTGCTCGACGAGTGGCAGCGGCTCTATCTCTTCACCCGCGCGGACACCATCTACGGCGGCTCCAACGAAATACAGCGAAACATCATCTCCGAGCGAGTTCTCGGACTTCCACGAGAGGCGCGACCGTGAGTTCAGAACGACACGGGAATTCGGACCGACTGGCGGCAGCGACACGCTCGGAGAGTGCAGCTCACTCCTCGCCTCTGTCGGTCCCCCCGGCCGAGACGCCGGGGCATGGATTGCTCGATGGCCGGGTCGTCGTGGTGACAGCGGCCGCAGGCACCGGAATCGGAAGTGCAACGGCACGGCGAGCGCTTCTCGAAGGCGCCGACGTCTTGGTGTCCGACGTCCATGCCCGGCGGCTGGAGTCGACACGCGCAGAACTCGCCGAACTGGGGCTGGGGAAGGTGGAGGCTCTCACCTGCGATGTCACGTCGTCCAGCGATGTCGACGCGCTGATAGCGGGAGCAGTCGACGCGTTCGGCCGCGTCGACGTGGTGGTCAACAATGCCGGGCTCGGGGGTGAAACCTCCGTGGTCGACATGACCGACGAGCAGTGGTCACGAGTGCTGGACGTGACGTTGAACAGCACCTTTCGCTGTACGCGGGCGGCACTCGCGTATTTCCGCGGTGTGGCCCACGGCGGCGTCATCGTCAACAACGCAAGCGTGCTCGGGTGGCGCGCGCAGCACGGACAGGCGCACTACGCCGCTGCAAAGGCAGGAGTGATGGCACTGACGCGATGCAGTGCCATCGAGGCCGCCGAATACGGAGTACGCATCAACGCGGTCGCGCCGAGTATCGCCAACCACGCGTTTCTGGCGAAAGTCACCTCGGAAGACCTTCTGGCGCGGTTGGCATCCGACGAAGCTTTCGGGCGCGCAGCCGAACCGTGGGAGATCGCAACCACGATCGCATTCCTTGCCAGTGACTACTCGACCTACCTCACGGGGGAAGTCGTGTCGGTGTCCAGTCAGCGTGCGTGAAGGTCTGCGTGCGTGAAGGTCAGCGTGCGTGAAGGTCAGCGGGCGCCGTAGACAGCGACCGGCACCTGCGCTTTGGTCAGGAGATCCGTGACGGCGGCCCCGACGTTCGACGGATCCCATCGTTCACCGTTGTCGACGGACGGGCCGTGACGCCAGCCGTCGGCGATCCCGATGATGCCCCCTTCGACCTCGAAGACACGGCCGGTGACCTCGGCTGATTCGGTGCTCCCGAGCCAGACGACGAGTGGCGAGATGTTGTCCGGTGCCATTGCATCGAAACCCTCCGGCGGGGCTGCCATGTCGTCGGCAAATGCATCCGCGGTCATTCGAGTACGGGCAGCAGGGGCAATCGCATTGACCGTGACTCCGTAACCCGCGAACTCGCTGGCCGCGACCAGAGTCAAGCCGGCGATGCCTGCCTTGGCTGCCGCGTAGTTGCCCTGCCCGACGCTTCCCTGGAGCCCGGCTCCCGAGCTCGTGTTGACGATGCGGGCATCGACTTTGCGGCCGGCCTTGAACTCGCTACGCCAATAACCCGCTGCATGCCGCAGCGGCGCGAAATGCCCCTTGAGATGTACGCGCACGACGGCATCCCACTCGTCCTCGCCGAGGTTGGCCAGCATCCGGTCTCGCAGAAATCCAGCATTGTTCACCAGAACGTCCAGCCGCCCGAAGTGCTCGATGGCCGTGTCGATCAGCCGCTTGGCGCCATCCCAATCCGCGACGTCGTCGGTGTTCGCGACGGCATCACCGCCCATTGCGCGAATCTCCTCCGCGACCTCCTGGGCAGGCCCGGCAGACGCGTTCGAACCGTCCATCGACACACCGACGTCGTTGACCACGACCCGCGCTCCTTCGGCCGCGAACGCCAGTGCGTGCGCGCGGCCGATACCCCGTCCTGCGCCGGTGACGACAACGACTCTGTCCATGCACAATCCTGTCACGAGTGGTCCTTTCCGATCGGCCGATCGACGCCGTTGCGCCGAGTTGTCTGTGCAGCATCGAGGAACGCCGGTCGTTCGCCGCCGCCGTGCACGGCCAGTAGCGAACCACTGATGTACGACGCGGCCGTGGACGAGAGGAAGACAGCCGCATCACCGATATCGACGGGATTCGCCAGCCGGCCGAGAGGCACTGTGCGTTCGACTTCTCTCACCGAATCCGCATCGCCGTAGTGAAGCTCGCTCAGTTCGGTGGCCACCATTCCCACACGTAGGGCATTGACGCGGACCTTGGGCGCCCACTCGACGGCCAGAGAGGTCGTCAGGCTCTCCAATCCCGCCTTCGCCGCACCGTAGGCAGCAGTTCCGGGGGACGGACGCGATGCACTGACGCTGCTGATCATGACTATCGATCCTCCGTTGTCCTGTTGCTGCATAACCGCGTTCGCAGCGTGCGAGACGAGCAGGGGAGCGAGCAGGTTCAGTTCGACGATTTTCCGATGAAAATTCGCTCCGGCGTCCGCCGCCATCGAGAACGGAGCGCCGCCCGCGTTGTTGACCACCACATCCAGTGCGCCGAAGCGCTCGACGATGTCGGTGACCAGGACGCCGACATCGTCCTCGCGGCGAACGTCGCACGGAAGGAAATGAGCTGTCCGACCGTCGAACTCGACTGCCGAAGCCGGTTCGCGGCGACCGCACACCACGACGACGTACCCGGCTTCGAGAAATGCAGCAGTGATACCTGCCCCGACTCCTCGGCCACCACCGGTGACGAGTGCGACCGACGGTTTGTCCTCCCTACCCACCTGTTCTCCTCTCACGTGCGGAGTCCGGCGAAATTTCCGAGCGCGCCGTACCTTCTGTGCTAACTTACCAAGCACATGCTTGCTTTGTACGGCAACGGTGAGGATTCGATCTTGACGGTCACGACAACTCGACCAGAACCGGGCATAGTCGCAGTCACCATCGACTATGCCCCGGTGAACGCTCTTCCTGTTCAGGGATGGTTCGACCTCGCCGGCGCTCTGGGCGACGCCGGACGCGATCCCACCACCCATGTCGTGATCCTACGAGCAGAGAACCGCGGGTTCTGTGCAGGCGTCGACATCAAGGAGATCGAAAAGTTCTCGGGCTACGACCATCTCATCGGGGCCAACAAAGGCTGCGCCGCGGCCTTCTCCGCCGTCTACGACTGTGAGGTGCCCGTCATCGCGGCAGTGCAGGGCTTCTGTCTCGGCGGTGGAATCGGCTTGGTCGGAAATGCCGATGTCGTCGTGGCATCGGACGACGCAACCTTCGGAGTCCCCGAGGTCGACCGCGGCGCCCTCGGCGCCGCGACACACCTCGCCCGTCTCGTTCCTCAACACTTGATGCGCACCCTGTATTACACGGCGCGTCGTATCGATGCAAAGGCGTTGCAGCACTTCGGATCCGTGTACGACGTTGTTCCTCGCGCCGAACTCGACGAGGCGGCGTTGACGGTGGCACGCGAAATTGCAGCCAAGGACACCAGGGTCATCAGAGCTGCCAAGGAAGCAATCAACGGCATCGACGTCCAGCCGGTCCACCGCAGCTACCGATTCGAGCAGGGGTTCACCTTCGAGCTCAACCTGTCCGGCGCCGCCGACGAAGCGCGACGCGCGTCGGTGAAGAACAACTTCCGATCGTCGACCGCCCCAGACATCTCGGCCGAAGAGGGGAGATAGGAATATGAGCGCTCCGACGCGGCGGGACAAGACGACCACCCTCGACGAAGTCGTGGGCGAGCTGTCCGACGGAATGACCATCGGCATCGGCGGCTGGGGATCGAGACGTAAACCCATGGCCGCCGTTCGTGCCCTCCTTCGGTCGTCCCTGGTGGATCTGACCGTCGTGTCGTACGGCGGACCGGACGTCGGATTGCTCTGCTCGGCAAACAAAGTCGCGCGGGTGGTGTACGGCTTCGTCTCCTTGGACTCGATCCCGTACGACCCGTGGTTCGCGCGGGCGCGGACCACGGGGTCCATCGAGGTGCGCGAAGTGGACGAGGGCATGCTGAACGCCGGGCTCAGAGCAGCTGCGGCGCGATTGCCATTTCTTCCGATACGTGCAGGCCTCGGTTCGGACGTCATGACGCACTATCCCGAGCTGAGGACTGTCACCTCGCCCTACCCGATAGACGGTTCCGAGCAGTACGAAGAACTTGTCGCCATGCCTGCCCTGTCCCTCGACGCGGCGTTCGTGCACCTGAATCTGGCGGATTCGAGCGGAAACGGCGTATATCTCGGGCCCGATCCCTATTTCGATGATCTGTATCTTCTTGCTGCACAACGCCGATACGTCACATGTGAGCGCATCGTGGAGACGGCCGAACTGGTAGCTGCGGCGCCACCGCAGGCGATGCTCACCAACCGCATGATGGTCGACGGGGTGATCGAAGTACCCGGGGGAGCGCATTTCACCTCGTGTGTTCCGGATTACGGCAGAGACGAAGCGTTTCAGAAGGCATACGTGGAGGCGGCATCGAGCGAGAGCGGCTGGCAGGCCTTCTACGACGACTACGTGAACGACACCGCTGACCGAGGAGTACCCCGATGACCGTTGCCCTCACCGCGACCAGGGCCGAGATCTGCGCGGCAGCATGTGCCGATCTGTTCCTCGGTGCAGGCGAGATCTTGGCGAGTCCGATGGGCTTGATGCCGAGCATCGGTGCCAGGCTGGCACGGCTGACGACCGAGCCCGACCTTCTGCTTTCCGATGGAGAGGCCTACCTGCTCGCCGATACGCCGGCTCTCGGTGGTTCCAGTGCCATCGAAGGGTGGATTCCCTACCGAAAGGTGTTCGACGTCGTTGCCTCCGGTCGCCGACACGTGATCATGGGTGCCAACCAGCTGGATCGGTTCGGGAACCAGAACATCTCGTGCATCGGCGATCACGCCAAGCCGACACGCCAGATGTTCGGGGTTCGCGGGGGTCCGGGAAACACCGTCAATCATCGGACGAGTTACTGGATTCCGAAACATTCGGGACGAGTGTTCGTCGAGGCGGTCGACATGGTGTCCGGAGTCGGATGGGACAAGGTCGAAAGCAATCCCGCCTGCCGATTCCTCGACGTTCATCGCGTTGTCAGCAACCTCGCGGTCATGGACTTCACCGGTCCGGCCAGATCCATGCGGCTCGTCTCGACACATCCGGGGGTGTCCGTCGACGAGGTCTGCGAAGCAACGGGATTCGAACTCGACTGCTCGAACACCGTGCAGACGCGGACGCCGACCGAGCACGAGCTGGAACTGATCCGCGTTGCCATCGATCCGCGGGCGAACCGTGATCGGGAGGTGCCGACGCCGTGAGTACATTGAGAACGCGCTTCACCGACCTCGTCGGAATCGATCACCCCGTGGTCCAGACCGGAATGGGCTGGGTCGCCGGACCGAAATTAGTGGCTGCGACGTCCAATGCAGGTGGGCTCGGGATTCTGGCGTCGGCGACGATGACCTATCCGGAGTTGGAGAGTGCGATCGCCAAGACCAAGAGTGCAACCGATCGCCCGTTCGGAGTGAACATGAGGGCGGACGCAACCGACGCCGCCGAACGCGTGCAGCTCTTGATCCGTGAAGGCGTCCGCGTCGCGTCCTTCGCGCTCGCACCGAGACCCGAGTTGATAGCGACACTCAAAGAAGCTGGGACAGTGGTTGTTCCGTCGATCGGCGCAGCCAAGCATGCTGTCAAGGTTGCAGGCTGGGGCGCCGATGCGGTCATCGTGCAAGGCGGTGAGGGTGGCGGTCACACCGGTCCCATCGCTACGACGCTGCTGCTTCCGGCAGTGCTCGACGCCGTCGATATTCCGGTGATCGCCGCCGGCGGATTCTTCGACGGCCGTGGACTCGCGGCCGCGCTGGCCTACGGCGCGTCAGGCGTCGCAATGGGCACCAGATTCCTGCTGACGCAGGAAAGCTCGGTGCCCGACGCCGTCAAGCAAAGGTATCTCGCAGCCGGCCTGGACGGAACAGTCGTCTCGACGCGCGTGGACGGAGTGCCTCATCGAGTTCTTCGTAGTCCGCTGGTGGAGAGCCTCGAGAACTCCTCCCGTGCGACAGGCTTCGTACATGCAGCACGCAATGCAGCACGGTTCAAGAAGATGACCGGCATGTCCTGGTCGACGATGATCCGTGACGGATTCGCAATGCGTAACGGGAAAGATCTGTCGTGGGCACAAGTGATGATGGCCGCGAATACCCCGATGCTGCTCAAAGCCGGTTTGGTCGACGGGCGCACGGATGCAGGAGTTCTTGCATCCGGTCAAGTGGTGGGCATGGTGGACGACGTCCCGACATGCAGCGCTCTGATCGAGTCGATCGTCGCCGACGCGGTCCGCTCGATCACTTCTCTCGCGGACCTCGTGGAGGGATCTACCCGAGCCGCTCGATGATGGTGACGTTGGCGGTGCCGCCGCCCTCGCAAATGGTCTGCAAGCCGTAACGGCCCTGTGTCCGTTCGAGTTCGCAGAGCAACGACGCGAACAACTTGGCTCCGGTTGCGCCGAGCGGATGACCGAGGGCGATGGCCCCTCCGTTGATGTTCACCTTTGCCGGATCGGCGTCCAGTTCTTTCATCCACGCGAGCACCACCGGCGCGAATGCTTCGTTGATCTCGATCACGTCCATGTCCTCGATCGACAGTCCAGCGCGCTTCAGCGCGTGCTTGGTCGCCGGAATCGGCGCGCTGAGCATGAATATCGGATCGCTGCCTCTGGCGCTGATGTGGTGGATGCGTGCACGCGGTGTCAGACCATGCTCGCGTACTGCGGCATCCGATGCCAGCAAGGTGGAGCTGGCTCCGTCGGAGATCTGGCTGGCGAGAGCGGCGGTGAGTCTGCCGCCCTCGATCAGGGTCGGAAGCGTTGCCATTTTCTCGAGGGTCGTCGTGCGTGGTCCCTCGTCGAGAGTGTGGCCGTCCACCGGTACGATTTCGCGATCGAAGCGGCCGGTGGAGAGGGCGTGGCGCGCACGTGTGTGACTCTCGAGCGCAAACCTCTCCATGTCTTCGCGCCCGATATCCCACCGCTCGGCGATCATCTCCGCCCCTCGGAATTGCGAAACCTCCTGTTTGCCGTAGCGGTGTTCCCACCCCGACGAACCAGCAAAAGGAGTGTCGAATCCATACTCGCGTCCCGCAGTCATCGCTGCGGCGATGGGAATCTTGGACATGTTCTGCACGCCGCCGGCCACCACGAGGTCAGCTGTTCCGCTCATGATTGCTTGCGAGGCGAAGTGAATGGCCTGTTGGCTCGATCCGCATTGCCGATCGACCGTCACGCCGGGAACGTGCTCGGGATAGCCCGCGGCGAGCCAGGCCGTGCGTGCAATGTTGCCGGCCTGGGGTCCGATGGCGTCCACGCAGCCGAAGACGACGTCGTCCACTTCGCCGGGGTCGACCGGGTTCCGGTCGAGGAGCGACCGAAGGACACCTGCTCCGAGATCGGCGGAATGAATCTCCGACAATGCACCGCCCCGCTTGCCGACCGGAGTTCGAATGGCATCGACGACATAGGCCTCGGGCATGGTTCTCCTCGTGATCGTTCGCAGCGGTCAGGTCGATGGTAACAACCAAGCAGTTGTTTAACTACTGGTTCACGAGATGGATCGCCGACGGTGGACGCATCCTTCGGCCTCAGAGGTGGACGGTGTCGAGCACCCGCGGATGCCCGGTGGTTCCGCGCACCACCAACCGAGGTTCGATCACAGTCTCGAACACGTCGGACTCGGGATCTTCGAGTCGAGTTACCGTGAATTCCAAAGCCTTTCGCGCAAGCTCGGCGCTGTCCTGACGTACGGTCGTGAGATCGATCCGGAACAGGCTCGAGAGCGGCGAGTCGTCGTAACCCACGATGGAAACATCACCGGGAACGTCGACGCCTCCCTTGTTCAGCTCGTCCATGAGACCGAGGGCGGAACGATCGTTGCCGGCGAGAACGGCCGTCGGCAAGCGGGGTTCGCCAAGCAGGATTCTCGCGCCTGACGCGCCCGCCGCCTCGTCGTGGGCGCCGGGGATCACGCGGATGTGCTCGTCGAGGCCGTGTTTGCGCATCGACGCGACATACGCACGCCGCCTGTCGATGGAGACGGCATGCTCACCGCCGTCGATGTGCACGATCGCGCGATGACCCAACGCGACGAGATGGTCCACCGATTGCCTGATGCCTTTGCCGTCGGCGGAACGAACTGTGTTCGCAGCCTGCACCTTGCGCCCGACGACGGTGAGAACGGCGCGGTCGGCCACCGACCGAAGATACGTCGAACCGGACAACGGATTGAAGAGGATCAGGCCTTCGCACCGGTGGCTCAGCAGGGCCTCGACTGATTTGCGTTCGTCGCGAGTCGGACCGCTCGCCGACAGCAGGACTTCGTAGCCTGCGGCCTCGGCGGCGTCGTAGACGGTGCCGATCATTTCTGCCTGGAATGTTTGTTTGACGTCGGTGACGACACCCAGGGTCCGGCTGCGTCCCCGGGCCAACAATTGTGCCGCCCGGTCCGGGTGATAAGCCAAATCCTCGGCCGCCTGCAGAACACGGTCCCTCGTCTCGGCGGACGCTCCAGGTTTGCCGCTGAAGATGAGAGAGACCAGCGTCCGGGACACCCCCGCGCGCTCCGCTACATCGGCCATGGTTGCGCGCCGCCGAGCGGGCAACTCGGCCGACCCCGTCGTTCTCGGCACAAGCCCTCCTGTCGATTCGACCATCTCGATGTTCGGTGCGAATTGTCTTGACAATCACACTGGGAGTCATTCTATAGTAGGTAACTGAAGCGCGTCAGTAACGCGCGTCAGTTCAGCCCACATTCGGTCTAGAGCACGCCGAGGCGTGTGGACACCAGGCCCGTCGAAAGGAAAACCATGAGCGTGATCCGCGTTGGATCTGCACCTGATTCGTGGGGAGTCTGGTTCCCCGAGGATCCGCAGCAGACCCCGTACACCCGATTCCTCGACGAGGTGTCGGCATCGGGTTACGAGTGGATCGAACTCGGTCCGTTCGGTTACCTCCCGACCGATCCGAAGCAACTCTCCGACGAACTCGCCGCGCACAACCTCAAGCTGTCGGCCGGTACGGTGTTCGAGCATCTGCACCAGGACGATTCCTGGGATGCGGTGTGGAGCCAGATCGAAGACGTGGCCAAGTTGACCGCAGCAGTGGGCGGCAAGCACGTCGTCGTCATCCCCGAGATGTGGCGCGACCCGGGCACCGGCGCCGTACTGGAGGATCGCAACCTCACCGTCGATCAATGGCGCAAGAAGACCGAAGGCATGAACGAACTCGGCAAGCGAATGTTCGAGCAGTACGGCGTCAAGGCGCAGTACCACCCGCACGCCGACTCGCACGTCGACACCGAAGAGAACGTCTACCGATTCCTCGACGGCACTTCGAGCGAGTTCGTCAACCTCTGCCTTGACACCGGCCACATCAGCTATTGCGGTGGAGACAACATCGCCATCATCGAGCGCGCCCCCGAGCGCATCGGCTACCTCCATCTCAAGCAGGTCGACGAAGCGGTCCGCGCCAAGGTCGAGGCCGAGGACCTGCCGTTCGGTGAGGCGTGCAAGCTCGGCGCCATGACCGAGCCGCCCCTCGGTATCCCTGACATGCCGCCGTTGCTGAGCACCATCGAACGCCTCGCGGACGAAGGCAAACTAACCGCAGACATCTTCGCGATCGTCGAGCAGGACATGTATCCCTGTGCTCCCGATGTACCGCTGCCGATCGCCCAGCGCACGCAGAAGTACCTCGGTTCCTGCGGGATCCCTGCCATCACGTTCAAATAAGACGCTGATCACTACCGAAAGAGATTTCATGTCCAACGAATTGCGCATTGCCGTCCTTGGTGTCGGGATGATGGGTGCCGATCACGTCGCGCGCATCACGTCCACGATCGCCGGAGCTCGCGTTGCCGTGGTGAACGATTACTTCCTCGACAAGGCCGAAGAGCTGGCGTCGACAATCCCCGGTTGTCGAGTCGTTGCCGATCCACTCGACGCCATCGCCGATCCAGAGGTCGACGCAGTCCTTCTTGCAACGCCAGGCCCTACCCACGAGAAGCAACTCCTCGCGTGCCTCGAGCACGGAAAGCCTGTCATGTGCGAGAAGCCGCTCACCACGGACGTCGAAACTTCGCTCGCCGTTGTCAAAGCCGAAGCGGCACTGGGTAAAACTCTGATTCAGGTCGGTTTCATGCGTCGTTTCGACAACGAATACGCCGAGCTGAAGGCACTGATCGATTCCGGGGACATCGGGCGACCGCTCGTCGTGCACTGTGCCCATCGCAACCCTACGGTTCCGTCGAACTTCGACAGCGCGATGGTCGTCAAGGACTCGCTCGTCCACGAGGTCGATGTCACGCGCTTCCTGCTGGACGAGGAGATCACCTCGGTCCAGATCATCAAGCCATCCGCGAACCCCAACGCCCCCGAGGGACTCCAGGACCCCCAGATCGCGCTGTTCGCAACGGAGTCCGGACGCCATGTCGACGCCGAGGTGTTCGTCACCACCGGCGTCGCCTACGAGGTCCGCACCGAGGTCGTCGCCGAACGCGGCAGCGCGATGATCGGCCTCGACGTCGGCCTGGTGCGCAAGACCGCGCCTGGAAGCTGGGGTGGCACCATCACTCCGTCGTTCAAGGAGCGGTTCGGGCAGGCGTACGACACCGAGATCCAGCGTTGGGTGAACGCGGTCAAGGCAGGCGCCGAGACCGGAAACTACATCGATGGACCCGGCGCATGGGACGGATACGCCGCTGCTGCAGTGTGCGCCGCGGGCGTCAAGTCCCTCGAGACCGGCGAGCGCGTAGCCGTCGAGATGGTCGACCGTTCGTCCATCTGACCTGAACACTTCGATTCACTCGGTCGCCACGCGAGAAATGCCTCGCGTGGCGATCTTCTGGAGAGGCAAGCGAAATGCAGTTGGGGCTCATCACCGATTCGGTCGGCCGGTTGCCGTTCACGGAGGCACTCGATCTGGCGCAGAGTCTCGGACTCGACACCGTCGAGGTTGCGACGGGCAACTGGTCCGAAGCTCCACACGTCGATCTCCCCGGCCTTGTTCGATCGGCTGGTGCACGTGAGGCATTCGCCGGTTCGATCGCCGATCGTGGTCTCACGCTCAGCGCGCTCAACGCCAACGGCAATCAGCTTCACCCGGTCAATGGAACCGAGCACGACCGAGTTGTGCGTGAATCCATCACCCTTGCAGGCCAGTTGGGTGTTCCAACCGTCGTTCTGATGTCGGGGCTACCCGGCGCGCGCGGAGAGATGACGCCCAACTGGATCACGACGTCGTGGCCACCCGAGACCTTGGACGTACTCGACTACCAGTGGAACGAGATCGCAATTCCGTACTGGATGGATCTGGCTTCCTTCGCACGCGACAACGGAGTTCGCTTGGCCGTGGAGATGCACGGCCGACAACTCGTCTTCAACGTCTCGACAATGCTGCGCCTGCGAGAAGCTGTGGGCGACGATACCGTCGGTGCGAATCTCGATCCCTCGCATCTGATGTGGATGGGCGCCGACATCCTCGCGGTTATCAGAGCGCTCGGCGATGCGATTTACCATGTTCATGCCAAGGATGCCCGCATCGACCGGACGAATGCAGGCATCAACGGCATTCTCGACACATTGCCGCCCTCGGCAGCGCGTGAGCGTTCGTGGAATTACGTCACTCTCGGACTCGGACACCCGGGCGGCCCTGCATTCTGGGCAGACTTCGTGTACGAATTGCGATCGGCAGGCTACGACGGCCCGTTGAACATCGAGCACGAAGACATGCTGGTCGGAGGTGCCGAGGGCGTAAAGCGTTCGGCCGACGTACTGAAGGCGGCGGTAATTCGCGACGCTCCGGATTGGCAACCGGCCAGCATCTGAGTTCAGCGGACGGACCACTCCGCGAGCCCGCTGTCGGTCGTGATGTGATCGATTCCTCGGCACGCGGCGCCGTGCAGTGGGCCGTCGTCGCCGTGGATTCCGTCGACGATCGGCGGGGGAGACGCTTTTCTGAAGTCCATCAACCCGTCCAGATACTCGGCGTCGAATCGATCGAGGGCAGCATTGCGGAGGGGCGCCGCAAGCCCTCCCAATGTCACGACAGCAGGATCGTGAAGGTTGACGAGGCCGGCGATCCCCGTGCCGAGCGCACCGGCGACCGCGTCCACAGCGGCTCGCAGGCGCGGATTGTCGCTTCTGTCCTGCGTCAGTAAAGCCTGGGCGTATGCGACAGGATCCTCGGGCTGACGTTCGCCCAGGTGCGCTGCCAGTGCACGTCCGTCGATCGAGAGGTCCCAGCACCCACGCGCACCGCACGGGCATCTCCGGCTCTTGTCGCCGAACGGTATATGACCGTATTCTCCTGCGGCCCCGTAGGATCCGGTGACCGGCATGCCGTCGACCACCAGGGTTCCGCCGATCCCTACTGCAACGATCAGGTGAAGCGCGGTGGTGGCACCACGGGCCGAACCGGTGCGCGCTTCCGCCAGCCCCGCCAAGGTCGCATCGTTGCCGACCAGAAGTGGGATGTCCGCGTCCGAGGGAAGGCCGGCCGTCAGCGGAGTCAGATCGATGTCCGACCACCCGCGAGTGGTGAACTGCACGAGCCTGTTCTCGCTGACGGTTCCGGCTACCGAGACCGAGATCGCCCGGACTCTTCCTCCGACACGCTCGTGTACCTTCTTGATCGCCGACGCCATGTCCGACAACAGCTTCTGCGGATCGGACTGCGTGACCGAAGCCTCGACATCGACGACGGGTGTGCCCGAGAGGTCGGCGAGTGCCAGCCTCCAGTCGTTCGTCCGCAGCTCGGCGGCGATGACGAGCGGCCCGCGCGGATGCGGCCCGAGGTGCGAGGTCGGTCGTCCGCGGCCGCTCGACTTCGCGGGGGTCTCGTCGAGCAACTCGGCATTCTTCAGCCGCGCAACGAGTTCGGTGGCGCCGCCGCTGCTGATGCCGAGGTGTTGTGCAGCCGCTGCTCGGGTGATTCCCGGTTCGGCTCGGACAGCGGCGATCAATTGGGCAGCACCGAGCCAGCGAGCCTGCGACGAGGTGGGTTGTGTGTTCGGCATCGGCGCCATCCTCTCACTTGATTAACCTCGACGGGTGAGTATATTTGTTTCGCATGGTGACAGCCCCGCCCGGTGAGGGTCTACGCAACAACATCGGCGGTCTGCTCTGTCTTGCGCTCGCGTCGTGCCTCGCTGTGACGACGGAAATGCTGCCGGTCGGCCTGTTGCCTGCGATCGGAGAATCCTTCGACGTCTCCGAATCGAGAATTGGGTTGCTCGTCAGTGTGTATGCCGGATTGGTGGCCGTACTTGCCGTTCCGTTGACGGTCCTCTCCCAGGCGATGCCCCGGAAACCCCTTCTGCTCTCGACGATAGCGGGGTACGTGGTCAGCAACCTGGTCGTGGCAGCTGCGCCATCTCTGACCGTCGTCGCCGCCGGTCGAGTTGTCGGAGGTATCGCGCACGCGTTGTTCTTCTCGCTGAGCATCGGCTACGTGCCACGGCTCGTGGGGAGGGCGCACCTCGGGCGTGGCTTGGCCCTCGCGGCGAGTGGCGCTACCGCGGGGTATGTACTCGGCGTTCCCTTGTCGACGTCGCTGGGAACCGCGTTGGGCTGGCGCGCCTCGTTCGTCGTACTCGCAGCGTTCTCGTTGTCGACCGTTCTGCTCGTCGCTCGATTCCTCCCGTCGGTGCCCGGGGTAACAGCAATCGACGATTCGAACGGTCCACGAAAACATCTGGCGGCGGTCGCCGCATCGAACGCGCTGACGTTCCTCGGCCACTTCACGGTGTACACCTACATTGCCGTGCGATTGTTGGATTCGGGAGCGTCAGCGTCATCTGTCGGCCCATGGTTGTTCGTGTTCGGCTGCTGTGGCCTGGTCGGGTTATGGCTGACAGGAAGAACTCTCGACGCCAGTCCTCGCCGGACCACGCTTACGGTGCTGGCTATCGTGATCGTCGCCCTGGTACTCATGGGGCTACTCGACGTATGGTTCGCTGCACTTGTGACAGCGATATGCCTGTGGAGCGGTGCATTCGGCGGAGTTCCATCGATGTATCAGTCGGCGGCGGTGCGCACACGGTCGACTTCTCCGGAGATGGCCGGAGCCTGGGTGAACGCGACATCCAACATCGGAATCGCCGGGGGAGCGGCCATCGGTGGCGTCGTGATCACGTCGATGGGCGTGTCTGCGTTGGTGTGGATCGGCGCCGCGGCAATCGCCGCGGGAATGACAGTGTCCGTTTTCTGCCGCGGCGCCTTCCCTTCCTGACCGAAGGCATCCTGAGTCGTGGATCGAACACTGCCAGGCCACACGACGTGGGCCCCGCAGAAGCCGTTCGGCTTCTGCGGGGCCCACGTCGTGACGAACGAAATCAGACCAGATCGAACCGGTCGAGCGTCATCACCTTGTCCCACGCTGCGACGAAGTCGCGCACGAACTTGTCCTGCGCGTCGTCGCAGGCGTACACCTCGGCGAGCGCGCGGAGTTCCGAGTTGGACCCGAAGACGAGATCGTTGCGGGTGCCGGACCACTTGACTGCGCCCGTGGCTGTGTCCTTGCCTTCGTAGAGTCCGTCCTCAGCGGTAGGCACCCACTCGGTTCCCATGTCGAGAAGGTTGACGAAGAAATCGTTGGTCAACGTCCCCTGCTTGTCGGTGAGAACTCCGTGCGTCGAATTCTTGTGGTTGGCGCCGAGAACCCGGAGGCCTCCGACCAGAACCGTCAGTTCGGGTGCGCTCAGTGTCAGCAGGTTCGCCTTGTCGACCAACGCGTACTCGGCCGGAAGTCGCTGACCCTTGCCGACGTAGTTACGGAATCCGTCGGCATTCGGCTCGAGCGCGGCGAAGGACTCGACATCGGTCTGGTCCTGTGTCGCGTCGGTGCGTCCGGCGACGAACGGCACCGTGATGTCGCTTCCTGCAGCTTTGGCGGCCTGCTCGACGGCAGCGGTGCCACCGAGAACGACGAGGTCCGCGAAGGAGATCTTGGCCCCGCCTGCGGCGTTGAACGTCTCCTGGATGCCCTCGAGTACTCGAACGACCTGAGCGAGCTCGTCGGGTTCGTTGACTTCCCACCCTGCCTGCGGCTGCAGGCGCAGACGGCCACCGTTGGCCCCGCCGCGCTTGTCGCTCCCACGGAAGGAGGACGCTGCTGCCCACGCCGTCGAGATGAGCTGAGCGCCGGACAGTTCCGAAGCCAGCAGCTGCGCTTTCAGGTCCGCGACATCCGCATCGGTGACCAGTTCGTGGTCGACCGCGGGAATCGGGTCCTGCCAGATGAGTGTCTCGGTGGGAACTTCGGGTCCCAGGTAGCGCGAGACGGGTCCGAGGTCACGGTGGGTGAGCTTGAACCAGGCCTTCGAGAACTCCTCGGCGAGTTCCTCGGGATGATCGAGCCAGCGCCTGGTGATCTGCTCGTAGATGGGATCGACGCGCATCGCGATATCGCTGGTCAGCATCATCGGTGCGTGGCGCTTGCTCGAATCGGCTGGATCGGGCACCAGATCGGTTGCGGCACCGTCCTTCGGGCGCCACTGCCATGCGCCGCCCGGTCCCTTGTGAACCTCCCACTCGAACCCGTACAAGGTCTCGAGGAAAGTGTTGTCCCAGGTGGTCGGTGTCGGCGTCCAGGTGCCTTCGATACCACTGGTGATCGCGTCGGCGCCGACGCCGGTGCCGTAGCTGTTCTTCCAGCCGAGACCCATCTGCTCGAGGGGCGCACCCTCGGGCTCGGGTCCGACGTGCGGCTCGGGATCAGCGGCGCCGTGTACCTTTCCGAAGGTGTGGCCACCGATGGCGAGGGCTGCCGTCTCGATGTCGTTCATCGCCATCTTGCCGAACGTGTCGCGAATGTCGACTGCCGACCCTGCTGGGTCGGGTTCGCCGTTCGGACCCTCGGGGTTGACGTAGATGAGCCCCATTTGCACTGCTGCAAGCGGGTTTTCGAGTTCACGATCTCCGGTGTAGCGCTCGTCGCCGAGCCAGGTCTGTTCCGGACCCCAGTAGACGTCCTCTTCCGGCTCCCATGCATCGACACGTCCGCCTGCGAAACCGTAGGTGGGCAGACCCATCGATTCGATCGCCACGTTGCCGGTCAGCACGATCAGGTCGGCCCAGGACAGCTTCTTGCCGTACTTCTTCTTGATCGGCCAGATCAAACGGCGCGCCTTGTCCAGGCTCGCATTGTCGGGCCAGCTGTTCAGAGGAGCAAAACGCTGCATACCTGCACCGGCACCGCCACGGCCGTCCTGGATTCGGTAGGTGCCGGCCGCGTGCCACGCCATACGAATGAAGAACGGACCGTAATGGCCGAAGTCTGCAGGCCACCACGGCTGCGAATCCGTCATCAGCGCTTCGATATCGGCCTTGACCGCGGCCAGATCCAGGGAGTTGAACTCGGCTGCGTAGTCGAAGTCGTCTTCCATCGGGTTGCCGACAGCTGGGTTCTTCTTGAGGATTCTCAGGTTGAGGCTCTTGGGCCACCAATCACGGTTACTGCCACCTTCGGTCGGCTGCGGCAACCGGTCGTGCGCGACCGGGCACTTGCCGCCTTCCTGAGGCTGGTCCTCGTTCATCTCTTTTTCGCGAGTTGTGTGGTCTTCGGACACAAGATTCCTTCCGGGGCTGGCGGATCGGACTGATCACGACCGAGGTCGCGAACTCTGGGGGGCCGAGCATCCAGGGCATATGCCCCAGTAGACGACCTCGGCCTCGTCTATGGAAAAGCCGTGCGCTTGCGAGGCGTCGAGGCAAGGGGCCTCGCCTACCGCGCAATCGACATCGGCGATGACGCCACACGACCTGCACACCACGTGATGGTGGTTGTCGCCGACTCGGGTTTCGTAACGCGCTACCGTGCCCGACGGCTGAATCCGCCGCAGCAGACCCGCCGTGGTGAGTGCCGCAAGCACGTCGTACACCGCTTGACGCGAGACGACAGGAAGGCTCTCGCGGACGATTCGATAGACCGTCTCGGTGTCGGCGTGCGGGTTCTCGGTAACGGTGTCGAGGACTGCGAGACGGGGTTGTGTCACACGGAGGGACGCTGCCCTCAGTTGCTCCGAATGTGCCGTCCTCGATTGCATGAGTGCCATGTCACACTCTTTTCTTGAACAAGTCAAGTATCGACGGATCAGTGCAGTTCACGGACGTCAGGGGGCGTCGCGCCACCACGTGTAGACGTACACAATCATCGCGGTGATCAACCCGAGGACCACCCACAGGACTACGGCGTAGTCGACCCACGACCCGATCGGCGGGGCTCCCGGAAGAAGATTTCTGATCGGCAGGACAGCGAACAGCATGACGGCGAACCACGTCACCATCGGAGGCTGAAACTTTTTGCGCCCGCGCACCGTGTTCACGGCTACGAACAGAGCGCACATCGGCAACGCGAGCAGCACAACGCAGATCGCAAGGTCGTACACCTTCGAGACGACATTGCGGTTCACCGTGATGTCGAATCCGGCGCCGCCGATCTGATCCTGCGCTCCGGAATCGATGTTCCAGCCCGTCAGTGAGTTTGTGACAGCAACGACGGTCGGCACAGACACCGGTGTCGAATCCACCATCGTGGACGCTGTGACCACCACCGACTGCGCGCGATAGCTGTCGAACGGCCAGGCGCGTATGTCCCCGTCGCTGTAGATCGTGGCCGAGGACGGAGAAATCTCCATTCCGGCCGGGAACACGAGCCTGCTTTCCGACGCCAGAGGCGACAGATCGACCGTCAACTGATTCTTCAGGTAACCCTCGCTCGAAAGCAGGTCTACTCCGGGATAGACCGACACCGTGGCATCGACCGAAAATGCTGCGCCGTCGACCGAGCCGATGTCGAGGTACACGAGAAGTCCATCGGAAGCAGGACTACGAGTATCGGTCGACTCGTTCGTATTGCTCGCCCCGTAGGCAACCAATACTCCGATGTACGCGAGTAATACGACGAAGACGATCCCGCCGAGTTTCCACCGTGAATTCGACTGTCCGAGAGGGCTCACCGATGCGGTCCTCTCCGTGCCGATTCGAAATCGTGCGTGAACCGGCGCCGCGCGCCGATGTATCGGATCAGTCTAAGTGTGAGTGCGCGTCCGGGAGGCCGGACGGCCCGCAAAAAGTCCGACCGGAGATTTTCGTCGCCTACCGGGGGTACCGACGTGGTAGACAGATCCGAATCCAACGACGACGACACGACGCGAGGAGGCCACGATCGATGCAGAACAGGACTGGACTGTTCTCGCGAATCGGTGTTGCCGTCCGCCCCAACCCCCTGCTGACCGTGGCGCTCGTCGCGCTCCTGGTGTCGGCGTGGCTCACGCTCTACTCGATCAGTGTGCTCGGCGCAGTGTGGCGATGGAGTCGACCCGACGCGCCGACTCCCGTTCTGTCCACATCGGACCAGGGCGCAGACCTGCTTGTTGCAGCGATTCAGTTGGCTGCGGGACTGATCGCTGTCGCCGTGGTGTTGCGGGTACGAAAGGCATCGCTGGGCGAAGGTCTGCCGATCCGTCGCGGAACTGCGCTCGATATGGGCGTGGCATGGTGTGCTGCCATCGCCGCCTCCTCGGCTGTTGCGCTTGCCCTCGATCGGCTTGGCGCCGCGCGGTTCGCACTCTCGGCTCCCGCAGTGGTCGAATCGGACTGGCTGGCCGTGGTCTCGGCATTGTCGGCGGGGTTGAGGGAAGAGCCGCTTCTGGCTGCTCTGCCGGTGCTACTGCTGATCGGCCGAATTCCGCTCGGTTGGATAATGGTGCTCGCCGGTGCCATGCGCGGCGTTCTGTACTTGTACTTCGGCTTCGGCGGGTTTCTCTGGGCCTTCTGCTGGGGAGCGGCCGCGGTCTGGGTCTACTACAAATACCGTCGGCTGTGGGTGCTCGTCCTCGTCCACGGTCTGATCATGAACGTCCAAGCCCTCGATCGCGTGTTCACCCAGGACAGTGCAGCGACAGTGCTGCAATGGGCGAACATCCTGATCCTCTTCGGAGCGTTGACGTGGTGGCTCGTGCCGCGTGCTCTCGACAGTGTGCTCCCGGGAGATTCCAACCGTGATGGACTCGGAGGAGAATCGACGCAGGACGCGGAGCAACGCCCGAAACAACGGGTCGACGGCTCCGGCGAGATGACAACGGAGAGTTCGGAACAGGGTGAACTACCGCTGGTCCCACCAGTACCCAATCCGTGACGAGTTCAGCCGTCACAGCCGCGGACGGACACCGAGACGAACCGCGGCCGCGACGTCGCACACGATCTGATTTCTTCCACCCGCTTTCGCGCGGTACAGCATCGTGTCAGCGGTAGCGGACAGATTGTCGAGGATCGACGCTGCAGACAAGCCGGACCCTCGGACGTCGATTTCGACGAGCGCAGTCACTGCGCCCGCGCTGATGGTGACGTTCTCGGCACTCTCCACTTCCTTGCGGATCGTCTCGACCACGTCGTTCCAGGCCTCGGCCGAACCGGTGGGGGCGATGATGACGAACTCTTCTCCGCCCAGTCGGGCGACGACTGCATCCGACGGGATCGACGCATCGATGATCGCCACCGTCTCGACGAGAACAGCGTCGCCGCACGCGTGTCCGCGACGATCGTTGATGGATTTGAAGTGGTCGACGTCAACGACGGCACAACCGATTCTGATTCCCCGTTCGGCGGCCGACATGAGCACATCCTCGGTCCTCGCATACAGTCCTCGCCTGTTGAAAAGACCCGTCAGTGGGTCGATCTCCGCCAGGCGTGCTGCGCGGACGAGCGCTCGTTCCAACGATTGGCGTAGCGCTGCCACCATGAAAACGGGAATCGCGATCACGACGACCCCGACCGCGCAGGCGACCGTCGCGGCCGCAAACGAGGTTGCGTCGGCCAGAGACACCACCGTTGCGAGTGTCACTGCGACGAAGGTGAAGGCGAACACGATCCGCGGGCTCGACGCCATGGCCGCAATGGCTGGAATGGCGGACAGCAAGGTCACGATCGCACGTGCGGTTGCCGGATCCTCGACGATGTATGCCGCAACTGCGATGCCGATCATCCCGAAGAATCCGAGTATCGCGAAGCTGCGATCGCTGAGTCTGCCCATCGTGATCGTCGTGGTGAAGCTGATCAACGTCCACGTCCACACCGCCAGCAAGTAGGGCATTGCACCGGCGACGAGGAACTCGGGAGACATCAATGCAAGCGCCGGGAGCGGCAGCGCACCCGACGTGCTCAGCAGCACGGCCGTCGAGCGCGCGTCCGACCTGCGCCACCATCGCGCCGACAACCTCTTTGCCAGGGGCGGTCTCCGCGACTCGTCGACGCCGACGCTTTTCGGCGTTGCCGACGGCGAGCTATGCGTGAGCACGAGCACCTCCGTCTGCGGTCGCTGGGGTCACTGGGGTCACTGGGGTCCCTCGGTCCCGGCACTCAACGTGGACAACGGAGGAAGGGTGCCTTCGATCGTCGACAGTCGTGAAGCCATCGATCTAGCCGCTGCCATGACATTTGCGTGGTCGTAGGTGAGTACGTACTCGAGTCGTCGATCACTCGACGAGATCGGGCGGGCGATCACGGCGGCAAAGTAGTGCCGACCGACCACGGTCAATACCCACAGGTCTCCCAATGGGTCACTCTTGCTGATCGAGAGGCCCCTGACATTCGTCGCAGGCGCCGGCGGCATGTCTCTGGCAAGGACCGCGACCAGCGGGTTGGTTTCGGCAAGGCGCGCATACCGTGCTGCCGTCTCGGACGTGAAGTCCGTTGCACTTCGAAAGGCGGCCACGATGCTCAGAGGTTCCGACAGTGATTGGGCATGATCCTCGATGCTCTGCGTGATCGTCGCGATCAGTGTGTGTTCGGCCTCCCGCGGCGTGATCGCGTGGAAGAGATCAGCCGGTGAGATCGGGTTCCACAAAGGGTCCGATTCGGTCGCTCCGGAGTGAAAGAACGGGATCGCTGTCGCGGTGTCCATCGATACCGTGACCGGCCTTGCGAGATCCGTCGGACGGCCGAGGTACCAACCCTGCCCGAGCGTCGCTCCGAGCGAACGTGCCCTGGCCAGATGCTCAGCGGACTCGATACCCTCGGCGAGGATGGTGGTGTTCGTCCGTTCGCCGTACGCCGTCACCGCTGTGAGGACCTTGGCTTCCTCGCGAGTCGGTTCGTCCTGTACGAGGCGGCGATCCAGCTTCACGACGTCCGGCGCGACGAACTCCATGATCGTCAGCGAATCCGGATTGCTCCCCACATCGTCGAGGGCCACCCCGTACCCGAGACTGCGGACGACCGCCATCGTGGTCATCAATCGTCCCGGATCGGTGAGAAGCGATCGTTCGGTCACCTCGACGGTGACGCGAAGACGAGTGGTAGCTCCGGCGATCAGTTCTGCTGCATCGTCGGGCTGCGATCCAGGAGTCGTGTCCGCTTCGATATTGACGAACAACGTATGGCGTTTCCCCAGTTCAGCGTCCAGTGCGCCGCGGACAGCGGCAAGCCTGCATGCCCACTCGATCTCGTCCGACATGCCCGATCGGCGAGCACGTTCGAATGCGGCTTCCGGTGTGATGTCGGGGTAGGACGGCCACCGTGCAAGCGCTTCGTATCCGACTACGTGACCGGACTCGAGGTGGACTATGGGCTGGTACAGGCAGCGCACATCCAGGAGCCTGTCCGACTCGTGGTGTGGTGTGTCGGGTCTGCGGGCCACTCGACTCCTGTTCGGCGCTTGTCCAGCTGCCCCCGAAGCCGAAGCCATAATCTTACTTTTACGTCTCTCTCGACTTGGCGGATACCCAGGATTCGGTTCACCGGTGAACTTGGATCGGCCAAGTTGGGTGTTACCGATGGTTACACTAAAGTTCTCTTCGTGATCGAACTATTGTCCAAACTTTCTTGCGTAGCTGTCGCTACGAACCGAGGCGTGCTCAGGTGATCGAATCGACGTCCGAGATGAAACGACGGCTTCTCGGCGTGCTTCTCTTCGTGATGGTTATCGTGTTCGTCGGCTGGTCGGTCACCTCGTACGACAAGACTTTCAAGAAGGTCGTCAGCATCGACCTGATCACGGACTCGGTCGGTAATGCGTTGCCGTCCAACGCCGACGTCAAGGTGCGCGGTCTGATCGTCGGCGAGGTCCGGTCGGCCTCCACCGACGACGGTGTGGTCACCGCCCACCTCGCCATCGATCCCGACAAGGCGGAGCTGATTCCGTCGAACACCAGGGCTCGTCTGCTGCCGAAGACACTGTTCGGTGAGCGCTACGTGGCGTTGATGATTCCCGAGAACGGCGCCGCGTCCCCGATCACCGACGGCACCGTGCTGAAGCAGGACACCAGCGGAAGCGCCATCGAGGTCGGCGAGTTGCTGGACAACCTTCTTCCGCTGCTCGAGGCGATTCCGCCGCAGGATCTGGCGAACACGCTCGGCGCACTGGCGCAGGGCCTCGACGGGCGCGGTCAGGAACTGGGGTTGACGATCGATCGCCTCGAGAACATCTTCAAGGGACTGAACACCGAGTTGCCGAACATTCAGGAGGATCTGCGTGGTCTTGCCGACTTCTCGCAGACCTACGCCGATGCCGGTCCTCAGTTGATCGATGCTCTGGACAACCTGACCGTCACCGGAAACACGGTGGTGGAGCAGCGTCCGGCAGTGGACACGTTGATCTCCTCGCTGACGGCGACGAGTGCGTCCACAGCGGACTTCCTGCAGGCCAACTCGAACAATCTGATTCGCATCTCGGCGGATTCACGAGAGGCTCTGGATTTACTGGCACAATATTCGCCGTCCTTCGGCTGCACGTTCGCTCAGTTCGTGCCGATCGTCGAACGTGCACAGAAGGTCATCGGTGTCGGCGACGAATATCGCGGCATCAATGTCTCGATGCCGCTGGTGAATCCGCGGGGACGCTATTTGCCGAATCAGGACGAGCCGCGGTTCTTCGACGATCGCGGGCCCGCGTGCCACACTCCTGGGGGCAACGCCACGGGGGAGTACTTCCCTCAGTATCCCGGCGGATCGGTGAACGACGGGTCGTACCAGGTTCCGTCGAGGAACCCCGGGCCGCAGGACATTCCGGAGCTTCCGGCGCCGCAGTACTCGCCGTTGCCTGGAATCACCGATTCGACTCCCGTCAGCTATGTCGGTTCCGACTTCGAGCGTGACACTCTTGCTGTTATCTACGGTGAGGCAACAGGAACGTCGCCGGACGACGTTCCGTCCTGGCTGACGTCCGTCGGTGCGCCGGCGCTCAGGGGTGCACAGGTCACGCTCGAGTGACGGTCAACTCGGCATGTTTTGTGGGGTGACGATCTCGATCTTGGAAGCTCGGCTGCGAACCGATCCCGGCAACGCACCGTGAAACGTCATGATCGACCGTGCGGCATGACGCATGTCCTCACGCAGATCGTGATGAATCACCGCGTCCAGATGACCGGTCTGCAGCAGATTGCGGTT
Organism: Rhodococcus sp. (in: high G+C Gram-positive bacteria); assembly: GCF_023264675.1. Lineage (GTDB taxonomy): Bacteria > Actinomycetota > Actinomycetes > Mycobacteriales > Mycobacteriaceae > Rhodococcoides. The sequence goes on along the minus strand of NZ_JAHFVG010000003.1, from coordinate 87,278 downwards.
GGACCTCGCGAGATCGTGACCGATGAACACCTCGCATTCCCGCCCGGCCGCAGCGAAAGCGTCGACGATGCCCGAGTTGCCCCCGCCGATCGAGTACACCGCGCGGATGTCGCCACTTCGAGCGAGTTCTTCTGTCACCAACTCACGGCTGGTGTCGTCGAGACCGTCTGTGTTGGAGATCTCCACGATGCGGCGATCGATGTCGTGCGCCCGCATCGACGAGCGAAATCCCATCTCTCGTTCCTCTTCCCCCCGAAAGAAATTGCGACTCGTCATGACCAGCACCGCAGCATCGGATCGGCGCAACCAATTTCTCACGAGATAGGCAGCGCTTGCTCCTGCCGCTCGATTGTCCATACCCACGTAGGCGAGTCGTGCGCTCGACGGGATATCGGTCACCAGAGTGAGGACTGGGACGCCCGAATCCGACAGTCGATCGATTGCTGCGGCGACCGCTGGGGTGTCCGGCGCTTTCAAGACCATTCCATGGCTGCCCTTGCGGCCGACCTTGTTCATGGTGTCGATCAGGTCCTGTTCGGGCCAGCTTTCGCGCAGATGAAAACGCGCCCGTATTGCGGCGGGACGCAACCCCGGTAGTTCGGCCTCGAGTGACTGTCTCACCAAGTGCGAGAATCGGTTGGGCGTGTCCATGACCACATCGATCATGAAGGTTCGCCCCGACAGGCGGAGTTGAGTCTGCTGCCTGTCCAAATCCGCGACCGCTTGCTGTACCTGCAGGATCGTGCCGGCACGAACACCGGGCCGGTTGTGCAGAACACGATCGACGGTCGCCTCGCTCACGCCGGCCTGGCGTGCGATATCTCTGACTGGATACGGATGAGGCATCACAACTCCTGATGGAAAGTTGAGGGGTTTGCGGGTTGAAGTCAATCACAGTCGGTCTCGACAATGGACAGAACACGGCAGAGGCGCAACGGCCGCTCGTCGTCACTGCGAACTTGGAGGACCAACCATGACACGTAATGTGGACCAGGCGCCGTCGGCGCGCAGGCTGTACGACAGCGACTGTGACATAGAGCAGTTCAAAATATTGCTCTCGCGCTCGACAGACCTGGCGGACTACCCCCACGCGCATCGTGTCGCAGCGAACGTCCTGTTCTACGACGCCGTGTCGCTGACGGACCGCGCGACCGACGCCTCCACACGCGCCGACATTCAGGACGAATTGGCCGACGCGTTGTTGAACGGCCCGGGAATCGTCGTGTTCGAAGGTGCATTCACCGAAGCGAATGCGTTGACGGAGACGACATCGGTATTCCAGGACATCATTCGGGAGCAACACCTGGACGGCACGACGAGCGGTGATCATTTTGCCAAACCAGGCGCGAACGATCGCATCTGGTCGGCGCTACAGAAGTTGGCCCTCAGAAGGCCGGACCTCTTTGCGCGGTACTACGCCAATGACATCCTGGCTCTGATCTCCGAGGCCTGGCTGGGCCCGATGTACCAGGTGACATCCGCAGTCAACGTGGTCAATCCTGGTGGTGCCGCCCAGAATCCACACCGCGACTACCATCTCGGATTCATGTCCACCGACACTGCCGCTCGGTTCCGTGCACAGGTTCATCGTCTATCACCTGCTTTGACCCTGCAGGGAGCAATTGCCCACTGCGACATGCCGATCGAATCCGGGCCGACCATGTATCTGCCCTATTCGCAGCAGTTCGAAGCCGGATACATCGCATTCAATTTGCCCGAATTTCGCGACTACTTCGCGCAGAACTACATTCAGTTGCCACTTCGCGCCGGTGACGCGGTGTTCTTCAATCCGGCTCTGTTTCACGCCGCCGGCAACAACGTATCCTCGGACATCTATCGCATGGCCAACTTACTGCAGGTATCGTCCGCGTTCGGTCGAGCTCTCGACAGCGTCGACAGGGAAGCGATCTCCCGGGCGCTGTATCCAGAGCTTCTCGCACTGACGGCCGAGGGTCGCACGCGCGAGGTCGGTGCAGTGGTGGCCGCATCTGCAGAGGGCTACGCATTTCCGTCGAACCTGGATCTGGACCAGCCGATCACCGGACTGGCGGGGGAGACCCAGGCTGAACTGGTTGTTCGTGCACTGTCGGAGGGCATGGATGCAGCCACGTTTGCCGAGAACTTGCAGGCGCAATCGTTGCGGCACCGAGCATAGGCGCCGAGCGAGTGCAGTGAGGGCTTCGTCGACGCGGGCAGGCCTTCCGACTACCCTGGCGCGTCGGTGACCATTCGATTCCGGCCTTGGCGTTTGGCTTGGAACATCAAGCTGTCGGCGCGCTCGAGGGTATGACGAAGGCCTTCGCCTGCTCGCTGTCTGGTGTAACCGGCAGAGAAAGTCAGTCCCTCGGGGGTTCGGTGCGCGAGCCTCTGGAGAACATCGAGCGCACGTTTCCTGTCGCAGTCGTGAAGGGTGATCACGAATTCTTCGCCGCCCCAACGGGCCAGCACGTCGCCGGAGCCGATGCAGTCTCGAACGGCGGTGACGAATTCGATCAGTACTCGGTCACCGGCCGCGTGCCCGTAACGATCGTTGAAGCCTTTGAAGTGATCGAGGTCGAGCACAGTCACCACTGTGTCGAGCGCGCCGTTGTTCTCGATCGCGTCGACAGCGTGGTCTGCCCAGCCGCGCCGGTTGAGAGCGCCCGTCAGCTGGTCCGTCCTCGAGGCGCGAAAGATGCCATCCTCCAGTTCCTTTCGAGACGTGATGTCCACAGCGGCGGCCATCGTCCACTCGGCGTCGTGGGGGCCGACGAAGGGAATCAGTGTCAGAAGCGCCCACCGAATCTCTCCCGTCGGCCGAACGAACCGGGCCTCGATCGCCACCGGTCGATCAGCCGACCGGCCAGCGGCCATGAGATCTCCGACGCTGGAATGCAGCGCCCAGTCTTCGGGGTGGGTATGGATTCGAGCCGATTGCCCGATCAGATCCTGAGGGGTCATTCCGACGAGTACGCAGTAAGCAGGATTCATCTCGACGAGATGGCCGTGCTCGTCGGAGAGTGCCTGCGCTACCGGACTCGCTGTGAACAGGCGTGAGTAGTGATCCTCGTCCACGATGTGCCGACTCGCTTTCTCCCCTTCCGAAGACTCACTTTACTCGAGTGGGCCCGGAACACGCGCCGGCGTCTCCCGGCAGGAGTTCCGATCACCGAGGATCGGGAAGAAACGGATCCTTTCCGGATCCGCGTCCGTTGTCGGCAGTCCGATGCACGAACCATTCGGTCCCCAACATCTCGCGACGGTCGACGTCCGACAAAATGGCGAACTGCGTTGCGCCCCCGCCGCGAACGATCTCGGTCTCGTGTGCCGAGAACGCCGACCATTTGTCCTCGAACCACGGACTCACGTCGATCGCGAGATCGACGAGAGCATCCGGCACTCCCGGAACACCTGGGCCGGGGTCCGGTGCGGACGCACCGAACAGGGTTTTCCATTTCGATTCGATGGCGGTGCGGGGAAACGTGGCCAGGCACAGGTGCTGAGGGCTCCATGGGGAGCCGGTGCCTGGATACAACTGGTCGTATCCAGCTGCCTCGAACGCGGCGAGCGTGATCCGGTGAGCGTGAATATGGTCCGGATGCCCGTATGACCCGAATGCGTCGTAGGTCACCAGGATGTCCGGGCGGAAGTCACGAATGTGCGCGACCAGTGCACCGACTGCTTCGTCGAACGGGGCATCACAGAAGCGGACGCCGTCGGCGAACGCATTGTCGGTGTAGCCCAGGAGCCGAGGCTCGCCCGCACCGAGAATGGCCAAGGACTTGCGAAGTTCTTCGATCCGCTCGTCGCCTTCTTGCCACGTGCACGTGACCACCGCCGTTCGACCGCCGGCCGCCGCGGATCTGGCCAGGATTCCGCCGGTGAACAGCGCTTCGTCGTCGGGGTGCGCGTGGACACACATGACGCTCGGAACATCTTCGCCCGACATCGCATCGCCGATGTTGTTTGCCATGAACGAAGATTAATGGCAGAGCCCACCGGTCTCCACGAATCCGTCCCGATGGCAGACCGATCACAACGACTGTGGTCCGTCGTTGTGCCGAATAACGTACCTGTGCCGAACATTTTCTGGTTCGAGACAAGCGACGTCAGTCAGGGCCGCAGGCCTTCGCGCAACGTGCGTTGTGCGAGAGTCCGCAGCGGTCCGGTGACGGCCGTGTCCGCCATATGGCAGGTGGCATCGTCCACCGACACCGTCCATTCGAAAGCATCTCGGGTGGGGCCGGCTGTGGGCGCATTCATCTGTTCGGTGTGCTGGGTCAGCATCTCGCGCGCCTGTTCGGCGAGCGCGTGCCATTCCTGCACCGATGATTCGTCCACGATGGAGTCGGTGTCGATCCGAGCACGTCGTGTCAACCCTGCGACGCCGCCCGTGCGAATGACCTCGATGTGCATGCCATGTCCTTTGTGAAGCCGATCCCGACACCTCGATGTCATCGATCGTCACACCAACGGTATCCCAACCTGCCCTGATTGCTCGTCGAACATCCGACTCGGATCCGAAGCGCTCGGCGGCGGCGTTGACCGTGGCTGCTGCGAAGCTCGCGAAATCGGTCGAGGGTGACAGCGATCCGTTGGTGCAGACGTCGAACCACACCTGCCCGGCGCGATCCCAAGCTCGGCCACCGAGAGTGATCGCGCTCAGAGCAAAGGCTCGATTCGGGATACCGGAATTGATGTGGACACCGCCGTGATCGGCCGAGGTCTCGACATAGCCGTCCATGTCTGCGGGTTGCGGATCGCGTCCGAGCACGTCGTCGTCGTAAGCCGAGCCCGGCGCGATCATCGAACGCAGTGCCAGGCCCTGAACTGCAGGGAGAAACAGCCCTTCACCTACCAGCCACGATGCTGCCGCTGCATCGTGACCGAGATGGTGTTGCTGCACGAGAACGCCGAATACATCCGAGAGCGACTCGTTGAGTGCCCCGGCTTGGCCGGAGTACTCCAGCTGTGAGGAGTACTGCGTGAAGCCGTGTGCCAGTTCGTGGGCGACGACCGTCAACGATGCCGTGAATCGACCGAACACCTCGCCGTCGCCGTCACCGAACACCATCCGCTCGCCGTCCCAGAACGCGTTGTCGTAATCGCGGTCGTAGTGGACGGTTGCCGACAAAGGAAGTCCGTTGCCGTCGAGGCTGTTGCGCCCGTAGACATCCCGGAAGAATTCGAATGTCGCTCCCAGTCCTTCGTAGGCCTCGTCCACCGAGGCATCACCGGTCGTCGGCCGACCTTCGGCTCGCACGAGCTTCCCCGGCAACTGTTGCTGGTGGGCGGCGTCGTAGATCGACCGCTGCGGCACGATCGCCGCCGGCGACGTCTCGGAGGTCGATCGAGATGGGCTCGGCGCCGGGGCAATGATCGTCGGACGCGAATCGGTGTCCGGAAGCGCAGCCGGGTCAACGCGACTTCCGACCAACTCGCGATCGATGGCAAGTGTGCGGGCCGCGCTGGCCGCCGCGTGCCCGACGGTGACGCTCTGCCCTCCGCCTGCTGAATGCTCGGAGATTCGCTCGAGCAGAAACGGGGGAACAACGGGGCGGATCCGAGGCGGTGCGGTCGAGCTGCTGGGCATGAAAAATACCTTCCGGTCGGCGTCGCTAGGACACTAGACCAGACCCCCGACATCCGGGTGGACATCGTGCTGGTGCAGATCGTCACGCGCCGACAACCGAGAACCGTCCTTCGCGCTCTCGAGAAGCCGCGGAACATCCTCGGCTGGTACGGCTTTCGAGAACAAGTGTCCTTGACCGTGCGAGAACCCCAACTCTCGTGCCCTGACCAGTTTGCCGGGGGTCTCGATGCCTTCCAGAACCAGGCGGTGATCGAGGTCGGCGGCGAACTGCACCATCGCTGCCGCCACCGATTCTCCCACCTTCGTGTGGAGCGAGGCCGCGACCGAGCGGTCCAGTTTGAAACCGTCGACGGACACATGGGTCAGCCGAGCGACAGGCGACCATCCCGAGCCGAGATCGTCGAGCAACACGGTGAATCCGCGTGCGCGAAGGGCATCGACAATTCTCGCTTCTTCGTCGATGCCCGGTCCTCTCGCGGTTTCGGTGATCTCCAGGACGATCGATGTGGCAGAAAGCCCGACCGAATCGACCGCCGAGGTGATCCGATCGATGCAGTCCGGCCGATCGAGATGATGGCCGGAGATGTTCACCGACAGTTTCAGCGTCGGCCGAATACTTACCCATCCACGGAAGTCGGACAGTGCCTGCACCAGAATTCGCATGTCGAGATCGACGATGAGATCGGTGTTCTCCATCTGCTCGATGAATTCGTCGGGAGCAGTCAACCCGAGCGCTGGGTGATCCCAGCGCGCGAGGGCCTCCAGTGCGAACACCTCACCGGATCGAAGGTCGACGATCGGCTGGTACCACGGCAGGATCTGACCGTTGTCGACTGCGTAGGTGAGCTCGGCGACCGTTGCGGTATGTCGTTCCACGCGAGTACGTCCGCGTTGTACGTCGAGGTGCTCCTCGACCATCACCGCCAGCTGTTCGAGTAAGCGGAGTCCGTCGGCGGACATCGTGCGAGGAGTGAAATCGAGCACGCAGAGGGTTCCGATCGGCACCGATTCTCGTCCGAACAGAGGTACTGCCACATATGCCCGCAGTCCCAGTTCGAGCAGAATCTGCACGAGTTCGGCGGGAATGTCGGATTCGTCCGCGACGTTCTCGGGCGCATCGGAGTCCTCGACCACGACGGTCACGCCGAGTTCGACCACGGACGCGCAAGCCGAACGAGTGCGGGGTGTGACCGTCCCGGCAAGGTCGGCAGCACCGTAACCGACGAGTGTGTACTGGTTGCTCTCGTCGATGATGTGAACCATGGCGATGGGATATTCCAGGGCACGCGCGGTGACCTCGGCCGCGTTCTCCAACGCTGGTGACACTGCTGCGAAGTCGAGATACTTGCGTGCGGACTCACTCTGTCGTTCGTTCCGGGATCGGAACACTGCGCCTCCATCACCGTTCGACGCGCCCGCCTGTGCGTACAGACCCCGACTCCGAAAAAGTATCTCAGATCGGCCGAAAGACGTTACGTTTCCTCGGTAAGCGGTTGATCGCCCGAAACGCCCCGAACGAGGCCGACGAATGTCCAGGGATCACATGCCGATAAGCCTACGTGCACTGAGCACGGCGGTAATCTGTTCGCTACCGGATTGCGAGGGCAGGAGAGCCGATGTCCGATTTCAACGAGCAGGTCGTAGCCGAGTTTCGAGCACACCATGGCAAGGTCGGTGGACCGTTCGAGGGTGCTCCGCTTCTGTTGCTCCACAGCACAGGAGCCAAAACGGGAAGTGTGCGTGTGAGTCCGCTGATGTATCTCCCCGACGACGAGCACTACGTCATCTTCGCATCGAAGGCGGGGTCCGACTCCAACCCTGATTGGTACCACAATTTGAAGAAGAATCCGCAGGCCACCATCGAAGTCGGTGACGAAACTCTGCAGGTCGTGGCGGACGAGGTCGAGGGTCGGGATCGCGACGACCTGTACCGAAAGCAAGCGGATCTCTACTCGGGGTTTGCCGACTACGAGAAGAAGACGGCCAGGGTCATCCCGGTCGTTCGCCTGTCCACGTCTGCGTGAGCCACGGGCGAACCCCTACGCTCGAGCACATGGAAGCCGAACAAGACGAACGGCTCGAGCGCGATTCGATGGTCTCGGCGCTCTCGACGTTCGTGCCCTCCACCGCTGACGCACACGATCTCCGGGCAGCCGCGGTTGCGATCGCGATCGGCGGCGACGTAGGACGACGGCGGATGCTCCTGACGAAGCGCCCGCCGCGATTGCGCGCCCACCCTGGTCAGTTCGCGCTGCCCGGCGGCAAGATCGAGCCAGGTGAGAGCGCCGAAGACGCGTGTTTGCGGGAACTCGCCGAAGAATTGGGAGTCGTTGTATCGCGATCGGAGGTGTTGGGTCGTCTCGACGATTACGTCACGAGATCGGGCTACGTCATCACGCCTTTCGTGGTGTGGATCGGAGATCGGCTCGACAGCGTCGTCGCCGATCCGGCCGAAGTGGCCGTCGTGTACGAGGTAGACCTCGACGAGATCGACTCCGAACCCCGTTTCGTGTCCATCGAGCAGTCGCCACGGCCCGTCGTGCAGTGGCCTTTTCGTGACTCGCTCGTTCATGCGCCGACCGGAGCAGTCGTGCATCAGTTCCGGGAAGTCGTTCTGCACCGAAGACATACCCGCGTGGGAGACTTCGAACAGCCAGTGTTCGCATGGCGATGACGCAGTTCGACGTCGGACGCGGCAGAGAATGCGCACCCCGAGGGCGAGGACCGAGGTGGACGAAATGACCAGCCCGAACGCGGGATCGGACGCGAGCGATCGAATTCTCACCGTTCCCAACATTCTCAGCGGAATCCGTCTTCTCCTGATCCCGCTCTTCGCGTACTTGCTGTTGGGCCCGCAGGCCGACGGACTTGCGCTGGTGGTACTTCTGGCCAGCGGCGCAACGGACTGGCTCGACGGCAAGTTGGCGCGTGCTCTCGGCCAGACCTCGCGGTTGGGTGCACTGCTCGATCCCCTCGTCGATCGACTGTCCGTGGTGACGACTCTCGTCACGTTCGTGATCCGCGGGATCATTCCCTGGTGGGTGGCAGCACTTTTGATCGGTCGCGACCTCGTGCTCGCGGGGACGATGTTCGTGTACAAACGTCGCGGTCTGCCACCACCGGATGTGATCTATCTCGGCAAGGCCGCGACATTCGTGCTGATGGTCGCACTTCCGGTGTTGTTGGGATCGACCGGAGACTCCGCTGTGGCCGGTGTGCTCGCACCGATCGGCAATGCATTGTTGATCTGGGGGACCGGCCTGTACGTATGGACCGGAGTGCTCTACACCTACAAGGCCTGGGAAGTGGCCAGGGCCGTTCCACCATCGATCGATCGCGCTGCACACGGTGGGTGAGCCGGCTGCCAGGAACCCGTCGCCGTCATTACTTCGTTCGTTGATGACGGATCATCTCGATCCCGGATACGCCGCCGCCGCGAACCGACGACAGCCGCCGCGCGGTGGCGATCGACTGACGCTGGCACTGGGGCTCGTGGTGCTGGGCGTCGTGCTCGGAGTCTCGGTAGCTCATGCCGCCGGAGGGGAATCGGACTACACCGGTGAGCAGAACGAGGCCCTTGCCGGTGTCCGGGACGCAGAACAGCGATCCGACGCCCTCGAGCTCGAACGTCGATCACTCACCGATCAAGTCGATTCTGCTCGTTCGAGCTCACTGCTGAGCGCCGAAGACGGGTCGGCAGTGCTCGACTCTCTACACCGTCTGGAGTTCGCAGCGGCGGTCCAATCGGTCGAAGGCCCCGGAATCGAGGTCACCGTCTCGGAGCCACCCGCACGAACCGACTTGTCCGACGCATCGATGCCACGCCGAGGCTCCGCGGAGGCGGTGGTTCTGGATCGTGACCTTCAAGTGTTGGTGAACTCGCTGTGGGTGAGCGGCGCCGAGGCTGTGGCGGTCGACGGAGTGCGGATCGGCCCCGGAGTGACTATTCGACAGGCAGGCGGAGCGATGTTGGTGGACAACCGGCCGGTCTTCTCGCCGTACACGGTTTCGGCGATCGGATCGCCCGACCTCCTGGAGACTCGGTTCTCGGTCAGCGATGCATACCTCAGGCTGTCGGCTATCGCCCAGCTCTACGGGGTCGGTTTCGAGCTGCGGGCAGACGACGCACTCGACATGCCCGCAGCACCTGCGCGATCCATCACCGTCGCGAGGCAGGGTAGCGATCGATGACTGAGGGAAGACACGAACTACACCGGCCGTCGGATGAAAGCGCGGACAGGTCCGACGCGCCGCAACCTGATGTCGAATCGTCGAGGGGAACCGAGTCGACGTCGGCAAGACGAGGCGGAGGACTGGTACTTCTGGCAGCGCTGGCGCTGGGAATCGGAATACTGATCGGGACGATATCGGGTCCACAGGTCCCCACCTCGGTAGCGCCCTATCTTCCGATCGCGGTGGTCGCGGCACTCGACGCGGTCTTCGGCGGGGTGCGGGCCTATCTGGACGGCATTTTCGACTCGAAAGTCTTCGTGGTGTCGTTCGTGTTCAACGTGTTGGTCGCGGCACTGATCGTCTGGCTCGGGGATCAACTGGGTGTAGGAACGCAACTGTCCACAGCGATAGTCGTCGTGCTCGGTATCAGGATCTTCGGCAACGCGGCCGCGCTTCGCCGTCGATTGTTCGGCGCGTGAGCGATTCGAAGGCGGACGGCAAGCACCGGCTGCGAGTACCCCGTGGCACCAGATCTGTGGTGTTCGGGTCCCTTGCTGTGTTGTTGATGGGCGTTCTGGGATTCGTGCTGGTAGTTCAAGTTCGGGTCAACGACAGCGGCGATTCACTCGACACGGCAAGACCTGCCGACTTGCTTGTCGTGCTCGACAACGTAGGACGACGGGAAGCTGCTCTGCGCGAGGAGATATCCACGCTGGAAGCTGCACTGTCGGCGTTACAGCAAGACGGAGGCGGCTCAGGTGCGGCGCTGACGGAAGCGAGAGAACGACTCGACTCGCTCAGCATCCAGGTGGGAACGGTACCCGCGACCGGACCCGGGGTAGTGGTCACGGTCACCGATCCGAGAACCGGCGTCGGCTCGGAGGTATTGCTCGATGCATTGCAGGAGCTCAGGGCCGCCGGCGCCGAGGCCGTGTCTGTCGCGGGAGCCGACGGCACGCCGGTCCGCATAGCGGTCGACTCGTGGATCGCAGGCCAAGCGGGTTCCGTGGTGGTCGACGGAAAGGAACTGGCAGCACCGTACGTCTACACCGCGATCGGAGAGCCCTCCACACTTGCTGCTGCCTTGGACATTCCAGGCGGCGTCGTGGACACTGTTGCCCGAAACGGCGGTGAGTGTTCCGTTACGAAATCGGACGAGGTCACCGTGTCCGCCTTGCGAGATCCGCGTATGCCTCAATACTCTCAGCCCGGAAACTAGGTCGTCCGTCCACCGAGGACGACAGCTATCTGAAAGGACAGTCGTTGAGCGACACAGAGCCGTCGACAGACTTGTTGTACACGCCTGAGCACGAGTGGCTCCTGCGTACCGGCCCGACCACCGTCCGAGTCGGAATCACGGACTATGCCCAGGGGCAACTCGGCGACGTGGTTTTCGTTCAGCTTCCCGCTGTCGGCGACGACGTCGTGGCAGGGGACTCGCTCGGTGAGGTGGAGTCGACGAAGAGCGTGTCCGACGTCTTCGCACCGTTGACAGCCAAAGTCATTGCCGTCAACGAGGATCTGGAGGCCAATCCGGAGAAGGTCAACTCAGGTCCGTACTCGGACGGGTGGCTCATCGAGCTGGAGGTCGCGTCGGCGCAGTCGTTGGACGAGTCGGTGGCGACGATGCTCGACGCCGACGGATATGCTGGAATTACGGCCGGGTAACTTCGCTCCTGCAGACACGAGTAACTGCTCACACGTGCGCCCGTGCGCAAGGTACGGTCGTTGATGAGCAGCAGCCGTGGTCCAACAGGCGTGCGATGTGGCGCAGGTCCGCAAGATGTAGAAGAACGTGCAAGCTAGTTACTGCGTAGCCTGAGGCGTTCCAAGCCCGGGTGATCGGACTGAGAAGGAGAAACGGTGAGCGAGAACGACAACGACGGCATCTACGGAGAGTCGCCTGCGGAAACCACTTCGGTTTTTCGCGCGGATTTCCTCCAGGAGCTGGACAAGTCGGCAACGAGCCAAGGCTCCGAAGCTCCGGTCTCGGGTGTGGAGGGATTGCCGTTAGGTTCGGCACTCCTCGTGGTGAAGCGTGGCCCGAACGCCGGTTCGCGTTTTCTTCTCGACCAGCCCACCACCTCGGCGGGACGCCATCCGGACAGCGACATCTTCCTCGACGACGTGACGGTCAGCCGTCGCCACGCCGAGTTCCGTCAGGACGAGGACGAATTTCAGGTCGTCGACGTGGGCAGCCTCAACGGCACCTACGTCAATCGTGAGCCCGTCGACTCGGCAGTACTCGCCAATGGCGACGAGGTTCAGATCGGCAAATTCCGTCTCGTCTTCCTCACCGGTCCTCGCGGTGGATCCGGCTCCCAGGTCGGCGAGTCGTCTGCAGGTGCAGGCAGCCAGTGACCGCCGTCGGGCAGCAGTCTCCCGGGGGGATGTCGATAGGCTCCGTCCTGGATCGACTCCGGCCCGACTTTCCGGACGTCACCATCTCGAAAATCAGGTTTCTCGAGGCCGAGGGATTGATCTCGCCGGAGCGGACACCCTCGGGTTACCGACGGTTTTCCGTCGCTGATTGCGAGCGATTGCGCTACGTCTTGACCGCTCAGCGAGATCAATACCTTCCACTCAAGGTGATCAAGGAACAGCTGGAAGCTATCGACAGTGGGGTCGCACGGGTCGAGAGCGCAGAATCTGCGCCGCGCAAACCCCGGGCGCTGAGTGTGGCGCCGGGCGAGGTGTCTGCCGACGATTTTCTGGCCGACCGCGAAGTCCGAGTGAGTAAATCGGACCTGATGGCGCGCGCAGGAATCGACGACACGTTCATGACCGAGCTGGTTCGCGCGGGACTGATCGTGCCCGGCCAAGCAGGCTTCTACGACGAGGGCTCGGTCGTGCTCGCCCGAACTGCACATTCGATGACTCAGTTCGGACTCGAAGTGCGGCACTTGCGCGCGTTCAAACTTGCTGCCGACCGCGAGGCCGGTCTGGTCGCGCAAATCGCCGGTCCAGTTGCGAAGGGCCGCGATGCAGGCGCCCGCGACCGGGCAGAGGAAATGATTCGCGAACTGGCCGCGTTGTCACTCACGTTGCACACGTGTCTGGTGAAGGCGGCAGTCCGCGGAGCGCTGGATCGTTGACGGACCGCTCCAGCGGTCGTGGCCTCCGTGCAGTCTCGGATTCCAATAGACTCGACCGCAGTGGACGCACCCGGATCTGCGGCCCGAATTTCAACGCATGTGGGAGGCAGTCACCATGAGTCAGATGCGTGTTGTCGGTATTCGCGTGGAGCAGCCTCAGAATCAACCGGTGCTGCTGCTTCGAGAGTCCGACGGAGAGCGTTATCTACCGATCTGGATCGGGCAGACCGAGGCGGCAGCGATCGCCCTCGAACAGCAGGGCGTTCAACCTGCGCGGCCGCTGACCCACGACTTGATCAAGGACTTGATCGGCGCGCTGGGACATACGCTCAAGGAAGTTCGAATAGTCGATCTGCAAGAGGGCACGTTCTACGCCGATCTGGTATTCGACAAGGACATTCGGGTCTCGGCACGACCTTCGGACTCCGTCGCGATCGCCCTGCGAGCCGGTGTTCCGATTTACGCCGACGAGGTCGTACTCGCCGAGGCCGGACTCCTGATGCCCGACGAGCGTGAGGACGAGGTGGAGAAATTCAAGGAGTTCCTCGAGTCCGTCTCGCCCGACGATTTCAAAGCAACCGACGGCTGAAATCCTCGATCAGGTAACGATGGAGTCTCAACCTCAACTTTAGGTTCAGGTTTACGGCGCGTTGCGTTGACCTCTCTTGCCCGGGCCCATAGCGTTCCGAAGTGTGAGTTCGCAGTCGGTGATCGTATGTCGTCGGCCCGCGTCGGAGCGTATTGTGGCCGTACGCGGAGTTGAACTCACACAGCAGGACGCCGGACCGAATTCTGGCGGGGATCGAGCTCACAGGCTCGAACCGAACGCAGTGTCGAGACATCCGAAGAGGGAGCAGTCAGTGGTAGATCAGCCGCAGGAGCGTCACCAGGGTTCAGCGAACGCTGAGCACGGGGCCACCAGCTCTTCTGCAGTCGACACAGATCGCCCGTCGACTCCCATCGAGCCTTCTCCCATCGAGCCTTCACAGGTCGAGCAGGCTCCGGTAAAGAAAACACTGATCGACCAGGCTCCTGTGCGCGACTTCCAACCAGGGTTGTTCCCCGATGATTCGGTCCCGGACGAACTGGTGGGATATCGCGTCCCGAGTGCGTGCCAGATTGCGGGCATCACCTATCGGCAGTTGGACTACTGGGCTCGCACCGGATTGGTTGTGCCGTCCATTCGTGGTGCGGCAGGATCCGGCAGTCAGCGGCTCTACTCCTTCAAGGACATGCTGGTCCTCAAGATCGTCAAGCGACTTCTCGACACCGGCATCTCGCTGCAGAACATTCGTGTCGCTGTCGATCACCTCCGCCAGCGCGGCGTCGGCGATCTTGCCAACATCACACTGTTCTCCGACGGAACTACCGTGTACGAGTGCACGTCGGCCGAAGAGGTCGTCGATCTCCTTCAGGGTGGCCAAGGCGTCTTCGGTATCGCCGTCAACGGTGCAATGCGCGAGTTGACGGGACTGATCGCAGACTTCCCAGCCGAGCGTGCCGACGGCGGCGAATCGGAGACAAGTCCCGAGGACGAGCTGGCGTCGCGACGCAAGAATCGCGCGGGTCGGAAAACAGGCTAGACTTTTCTGCAGTCGCGCTTGCGCGGGAGAGTTCCGGGACAGCCAGTTCCGGACGCCGAAGGAGCAACACCTCCCCGTCAATCTCTCAGGCACACGGACCGTGTGAGCTTCGACGACTCTGGAAAATGGTGGGATCACCCATCTGCCCAAGGGGAAAGACAGACACCGGCCAGGACTTCACAGAAGCACAGTCGGTGTGTGTTCGAATCTCTCAGGCGCTCGTTTCGGTGAGCATGCGACAGAGGGGGAGGATCGGCCGCGCCTCGCGCGAGGTCGTAACCGGCCCGTCCGCATGCACACACCTGGAGTGTCCCGTGTCCGACCACATTCTTCGCTCGACGTTCGCCGATCGACATATCGGACCCGACTCCGACGAACTCTCTCGGATTCTCGAAGTCATCGGCGTCGGAACGTTGGAAGAGCTTGCCGCGCGCGCCGTCCCGTCGTCCATCCTGGACACGGCCAACGACGGAATAGCCGACGGACTGGATGTTCTTCCTCTACCGGCCAGCGAACACGAGGCACTCGCCGAGCTGGCTGAGCGCGCCTCGCGTAACACCGTCGCCACCTCGATGATCGGGCTGGGTTACTACGACACTCTGACGCCCCCGGTTCTCACACGTGGAATCCTCGAGAACCCGGCCTGGTACACGGCGTACACGCCATACCAGCCGGAGATCAGCCAAGGTCGACTCGAAGCACTTCTGAATTTTCAGACGATGGTGTCGGATCTGACCGCGATGGACGTTGCCAACGCGTCGATGCTCGACGAATCCACCGCAGCGGCAGAGGCGATGACGCTTCTACGTCGTGCGAACCGCACATCGACCTCGTCACGTTTCGTCGTCGACATCGACGTATTCCCCCAAACACTTGCAATCCTGGCTACCAGAGCGGAGCCGCTCGGTATCGAAATCGTGCAAGCGGACCTGACGGCCGATCTGCCGGAGGGCGAATTCTTCGGCGTCCTCGCACAGCTTCCCGGTGCATCGGGAGTCGTGGTAGATCATTCCGAACTCATTGCGAGAGCACACGAACGCGGTGCTCTCGTTGCCGTTGGCGCCGACCTGCTGTCCCTGACACTTCTCGCGCCGCCCGGGGAAATGGGTGCCGACGTGTGCTTCGGCACTACTCAACGTTTCGGCGTGCCAATGGGATTCGGTGGCCCGCATGCCGGCTATCTCGCTGTACGTTCTGCACATGCACGTCAGCTTCCCGGTCGTCTCGTCGGTGTTTCGGTAGATGCAGACGGCAATCTCGCCTACCGTTTGGCCTTGCAGACTCGCGAACAGCACATCCGTCGCGAAAAAGCCACATCGAACATCTGCACCGCTCAGGTTTTGTTGGCCATCGTGGCGGCCATGTACGCGAGCTATCACGGCAGCGAAGGCCTTAGGGCGATTGCCCGCCGGGTGAACCTCCAGGCGCGCAGACTAGCCGACAACCTCCGTGACTCGGGTGTGTCGCTACGTTCCGAGAATTTCTTCGACACCGTGACCGCCATCGTTCCAGGACGCGCGCGCGAGGTGGTCGACGCCGCGCGCGCAAGCGGAATCAATCTCCGTCTCGTCGACGACGACACTGTCGGGGTCTCGTGTGACGAAGCCACCACGGACGCCGACATCGATGCGGTCTCGGCTGCTTTCGGTGCCACTTCTCTTGCAGGGGAACCTCGGGAATCGATTGTCGAGTCCTCCTCACGCACGTCGGAGTTCCTCACGCACCCGGCCTTCACCCGCCATCGGACCGAAACTGCAATGTTGCGATACCTCCGCATGTTGTCCGACAAGGACATCGCGCTGGATCGCAGCATGATTCCGCTCGGTTCGTGCACGATGAAACTCAATGCGACTGCAGAGATGGAATCGATCACCTGGCCTCAGTTCGCTCGACTCCACCCGTTCGCACCCGACACCGACACCGTCGGAATCCGTTCGGTCATAGCCGACGTCGAACAATGGCTCGTCGACATCACCGGTTACGACAAAGTGAGCTTGCAACCGAATGCAGGCAGTCAGGGCGAATATGCCGGACTGTTGGCGATTCGCAACTACCACCTGGGGCGCGGCGACCAACATCGCAATATCTGCCTCATCCCGTCGAGTGCACACGGGACGAACGCAGCATCGGCAGTGATGGTCGGCATGAAGGTCGTCGTCGTGGCGTGCCGGACCAACGGTGATGTCGATGTGGACGATCTGCGTGCCAAGATCGGTCAGCACGCGGACTCGCTTGCTGCCATCATGATCACGTACCCGTCGACCCACGGCGTCTACGAGCACGAGATCGACGAGATCTGCGCTGCGGTCCACGACGCAGGCGGTCAGGTCTACGTCGACGGAGCGAACCTGAATGCGCTTGTCGGCCTCGCGCGTCCCGGGAAATTCGGTGGGGACGTCAGTCACCTGAACTTGCACAAGACGTTCTGCATTCCGCACGGCGGCGGCGGTCCGGGTGTCGGGCCGATCGGCGTGAGAGCACACCTTGCGCCTTACCTTCCGGGCCATCCACTTCGACCCGAACTCGGTTCAGGGCCCGCTGTGTCGGGTGCACCGTTCGGCAGCGCATCGATTCTGACCATCACATGGGCATATGTGCGCATGATGGGCGCGGTCGGACTCCGGAACGCGACACTGACTGCCATTGCGTCGGCCAACTACATTGCGCGGCGCCTCGACGAACACTTTCCCGTCCTTTACACGGGAGACAACGGGATGGTCGCACACGAGTGCATTCTCGATTTTCGGGGACTCACCAAGTCTACGGGTGTGACCGTCGACGACGTGGCGAAACGCCTGGCGGACTACGGTTTCCACGCGCCGACCATGAGTTTTCCGGTGGCCGGAACGCTGATGGTCGAACCGACGGAAAGTGAGAATCTGGACGAGATCGATGCGTTCTGTGATGCCATGATCGCTATCCGCGGTGAAATCGATCGGGTGGCCTCGGGGGAGTGGTCGGTCGAAGACAACCCCCTACGTGGAGCGCCTCACACAGCCCGATGCATCGCCGGCGACTGGACGCATCCGTATTCGCGACAAGAAGCAGTTTTTCCCGAGGCCGTGGATGGTCGCGCCAAGGTATGGCCGGCCGTGCGCCGGATCGACGGCGCTCACGGCGACCGTAACCTCGTGTGCTCCTGCCCGCCGATCGAGGCCTTCGCCTGATCGTTTCGGGACCGACCGTCAGTCTCGAACGAGTTGCAGCATCGCTATTTCCGGTGGTGCTGCAACTCTGATCGGCGGCCCCCACGCGCCGGCACCCCGTGTGGTGTACAAAGTAGTCGAACCGATCGAATCCAGGCCTTCGACACTGGGTTGCTGCAGGCGGACCAGATAGCGCAATGGCCAGATCTGGCCGGCATGAGTGTGGCCCGACACTTGAAGGTCCACATCGAAATCGGATGCCTCCAGTGCTTGAAGTGGTTGATGTGCAAGCAGAAGCACGAAATCGCTCGGGTCGCGGCCGTCGAGCGCTGCGCCGAGATCCGGTTCGTACGGCGCGGGCGCGGTCGCGTCGTTGATGCCGGCCACATCGATACCGACTCCGTATCTCGTGACCACCTCGCGTTGGTTACGCAGCACGCTCACTCCGAGCGTCTCCCACAGATCCAGCCACTTGCCGCCGTCGTCGGCATAGAAATCATGGTTTCCGCTCACGCCGAACACGCCAAGCGGCGCCGACAGTTGCCGAAGTGGTTCCAGGTCCTGCCCGACCAATTCGACTGTGCCGTCGATCAAGTCGCCATCGAGTATCACCATGTCCGGCGTCTGCTGGTTCACCTGGTCGACAACCCTCTGGACGAAGTCTGCGCCTCGCGCAGGCCCGACATGAAGATCCGACACCAATGCAACTCTGAGGCCGTCGAATTCCGACGGAAGTCGATCGAGTGCCACAGTGGTGTGAGTGACCTTCGGATACGCAGCCTCGAACGCTCCGTAACCGACGGTAATGACCGAGACAGCCGCGACGACTGCCGATCCGGCGCGCGTGACTCGTAATCGCGTTGCTGCGGACTCTCGACGGGTACGAGCGGCCGCTAGTCGAATCGACAGGGTGACTGCCCCGAGCAGGGTTGTTCCCAAAACCAAGTACAGCACCACTGCCAGCCAACTCAGGCCTATCCAAGCGGGGATGCGGGCCCATGCGGGGTCGAACAGTTCGCCGGAGCCGATACCGAGCAGCGCCAGCATCCACATGACGACAAGGACGAGATCGACCACCGTCGACCACGGACGACCGAGCCTGGTGGCACGGACGAACCGCAGGTGAAGAAAAAGTCCCACCAATGCGAGAAAAGTACCGAAGATCAGCAGTCGCATCATGTGTCAGTACATTAGCTTTCGGAGCAGTTCGGACAATTCGGGCCCGTCCGATGACGATACCGTCGTGAACGAACCACCAGTGATATCAGCCACCGACTGCAGCGTCGATGCGTCCGAATTGGTTCCGATCGATACGACGTCCACCGCCACCGGCCTCGCTGGGTCCTTCGACTCCGACAGATCCGCGAGCAGCCTTTCTTTTGTCACACTGGTGTCATCGTTCGGCCCGTCGGTCACCAGAACCACAGTGTTCGGTCTGCCTGGCACGTAGCCCTGCTCCGCATCGAGGAATGCTGCCATCAACGATTGGTACGTGGACGTCGCCGACTCGGGTTCGACTCCGGCGGCTGTGGCGACGAGTTGCTCGCGTCGTGTTCCACCGGTGAGTTGCTGATCGACCGGCCCCGTGGGAACAAGTGTGCGGTACGCGCGGGTACCGTCGAGATCCTTGCTGTAGACCCACAATCCCAGTTCGGTGGAATCGATCACCGATTCGTATTGCTCTGTCAGTGCGGCGACGGTGTTCTCGAGCCTGGTGCGACCGCCCTCCACAGTGTCCATGGAACCGGACACGTCGAGCAGGGTAGTGACTCGTCGCACCGTGGCGGGATTGCGCACTGTGTCGATCAGTGCAGCACGTGTCTCGTACGACGCCGAAAGTCGGTCCTGCGGAGCGTCGCCCACATCGAATCCCGCGTCGACGAACAACTGCGAATTCTCGGGCTGTCGAACGAATTCGACGAACTGGGCAGCTGCACGGCCAAGGGTCTCGTCCATCCACGGACCAGCGAGAATCGCGGCCGGGTGGTCTGCGGTGAGTGTGGATCCGGCAGGGGTGAATGCTGTCAATCCTGTTTGAGCCGAACTGGTCATCTGTTGTTCGGTGACCGGAACAGCGTGAACGGCCGCGGTGGGACCGAGATCGCTGCTCAACGCCGCGAGGGCCGCGTCGGTCGAATCGGTGGACGAGGCCGTCGCAGCGAGATCCGTGGTCGACAGCGCAGACATCGCTGCTACGATCGGCGCCGATGTCACCCGGTCGGGCGTGAGTTGGTCGTCGGGAGTGCCCGATACTGCGGTGGCGACGGCAGCGAGGGCGGCGGAGGTCGAATCCGACGACGATCCGACAGGGAGCCGAAGTCTGAGGCCTCCCCACCCCGGCAAGCCGATGCTGTCGAGACCATCCGATGCGCGCTGCAGGCGCGGGAGGTCGGCCCAGCCGATGCGCGCCTCCGAGAGCGCGGCAGTGACCTCCGAAGGCGCTGCGAGAACGATGGGCGAGCCGGCTACCGATCGAGGTGTTCCGTCGACGGTTCCCGCCGGCAATCCGGCGACCGCGTCGGAGGATCGTGGAATCCACAGTGCAGGAAGCGGACCGAGGGTCGATCGGTCCCAGTTCGCATTGCCGAGTGCGAGCGCAGTGGTAATCGACGCCGAACTCTGTGCCGTGACGGAAATGGACACGCAGTGATCGCGCACGACTGGATTCGTAGCGGTGTACTTCTGTGCGAGGTCGCTGATTTGAGAGGCGATATCGGGGTCGACGGTGACGGGCACCGTTGTGGTGCCTTCGACACAGGTGTCGGCCGCTTGAACGCCTTGCTCGGCAATTCGATCTCTCAATTGGAACCAACCGAACGCGGCGAGCACCACCACAATGATGGTGCCCACCACGAACAGCGGACCTTTGCTGATACCGCGGGTTCCCCCCGACGTGCGATGTTCGCCCACGGTAGAAGGTTACAAGCAGCGGAGCTTACCGAGTGAAAATGCTACTGGTTGGCGGCTTTGTACTCCCGGCGGCGGCGGTGCAGGATCGGTTCGGTGTAGCCGTTGGGCTGGCTGGTGCCCTGGAAGATCAGGTCACTGGCTGCTTGGAAGGCGATGTTCGAATCGAAGTCCGGCGCGAGGTTGTTGTAGGTCGGGTCGGCGGCGTTCTGGCGGTCGACGACCGGTGCCATCCGCTTCAGTGCTTCACGCACCTGCTCTTCGGTGACGATGCCGTGACGTAGCCAGTTGGCGAGGAACTGAGACGAAATGCGCAGTGTTGCCCGGTCTTCCATCAATGCGATGTCGTTGATGTCGGGCACCTTCGAGCAACCGACGCCGTGATCGATCCACCGCACGACGTAACCGAGGATGGATTGACTGTTGTTGTCGAGTTCCTTCTGCTTCTGCTCGTCGGAGAAATCGGTCGACGGTGCGAGCGGGATTTCGAGGATCTCGTCGACGGTGGCGCGCCTGGCTTTCGCGATTTCTTCCTGGCGGGCGAACACATCGACCTTGTGATAGTGCAGGGCATGCAAGGTGGCCGCGGTCGGGGAGGGAACCCACGCGGTGTTCGCCCCGGCGTTCGGGTGAGCGATCTTCTGCTCGAGCATGTCGTGCATCAGATCGGGCATGGCCCACATGCCCTTACCGATCTGTGCTTTGCCTTCGAGGCCTGCAGCGAGGCCGGTGTCGACGTTGAAGTCCTCGTACGCGGAGATCCACTTCTGGGCCTTCATCTCGCCCTTGGGCACGACAGGTCCGGCTTCCATGGAGGTGTGGATTTCGTCACCGGTGCGGTCGAGGAAGCCGGTGTTGATGAACACCACCCGTTCCTTCGCTGCGTCGATCGCGCCCTTGAGGTTGACGGTGGTGCGGCGCTCTTCGTCCATGATGCCGACCTTGAGGGTGTTGACCGGCAGGCCGAGGACCTTCTCGACGCGGCCGAACAGCACCGCGGTGAACGCGACCTCGTCGGGGCCGTGCATCTTGGGTTTGACGATGTACAGCGATCCGGTGCGTGAGTTCTTCAGGACGTTGCTCTCGGTGAGCGAGTGCATCCCGGTGAGCGAGGTGAAGAGGGCATCGAGGATGCCCTCGCCGACCTCGTTGCCGTCGGCATCGAGCACTGCATCCGAGGTCATCAGGTGTCCGACGTTGCGCACGAACAGCAGTGATCGTCCGTGCAGTGATAGTTCGCTGCCGTCGACGGCGGTGTAGGTGCGGTCCTTGTTCAGCGCGCGGGTGAAGGTTTTGCCGCCCTTGGAGACCTCTTCGGTGAGGTCGCCTTTGAGCAGCCCGAGCCAGTTCCGGTAGCCGAGGACTTTGTCGTCGGCGTCGACGGCGGCGACGGAGTCCTCGAAGTCCATGATGGTGGTGATCGCGGATTCGAGCAGCACGTCTTTGACGCCCGCGGCGTCGGTCGCCCCGATCGGGGATTCGGGGTCGATCTGGATCTCGAAGTGCAATCCGTTGTGCACGAACAGGATCGCTGTCGGTGCATCCGCGGTGCCCTGGTAGCCGAGCAACTGAGCGGGGTCTTTCAACCCGGTCTCCGTGCCGTCGGCGAGGGTGACCGTCAACGAGACAGCCTGGGCGTCACTGGACTGCAGAACGTACTTTGTCGTGCCGACGTGTGATCCGCTGGCCAGGGGTGCTGCCTCGTCGAGGAAGTCGCGGGCGAAGGCGATGACCTTGTCACCGCGGACCTTGTTGTAGCTGCTGCCCTTCTCGGCGCCGCCGGTCTCGGGGATGGCGTCGGTGCCGTAGAGGGCGTCGTAGAGCGATCCCCAGCGTGCGTTGGAGGCGTTGATGGCGAAGCGCGCGTTGAGGACCGGGACCACCAACTGAGGTCCGGCGGTGGAGGTGATCTCGGTGTCGACGCCGGAGGTGGTGATGTGGAAATCGGCGGGCTCGTCGCGGAGGTAGCCGATTTCTTTCAGGAACGCCTTGTACGCGGCGCGGTCGTAGTCCGGGCCTGCGTGCTCACCGTGCCAGGCGTCGACCTTGCCCTGGATTTCGTCGCGGACGGCAAGAAGGGCTTTGTTCTTGGGGCCCAGGTCGGTGATGACTGCCTCGGCGCCGCTCCAGAACTGCTCGGCATCTACCCCGGTGCCTGGAAGGGCTTCGTTCGAGACGAAGTCGTACAAAACTTTGGCAACCTGCAGACCACCAACACGAATCCGTTCGGTCATGAATCCTCGCTCTTTCCGGTCACGGGTACCGTCGCGGATACCCCATCGACAACAACGTCGATGTTACTCGGCAGTAGTTCCGGCGGTGGCACCGCCGTTCACCAGTAGATTCTGGCATCGAGCTATCAGCGCCGATCGGAGAGGGGCAGCCCTGGCCGTGAGGTCGGACTGCGCGCGGACGTACTCGGCCCTCCCGGAGGGAGTCTCGATCGATATCGGAGGCAATCCGTAGTCGGACAGGTCGTAGGGGCTCGCTCTCATGTCCACCGTCCTCGCCAGCAGAGCGAGCTCGAAGCAGTCGGCCACGAGAGTCGAGTCGATCAACGGAGCCAACTTGTAGCTCCACTTGTACAAATCCATGCTGGCATGCACGCACCCTGGCTGCTCTCGGGCCGTCCGCTCCGTGGACGTCAGCAACGCGGCGTTACGGGGAACCGCATCGTCGGTGAAGAACCTGAACGCGTCGTAGTGGGTGCAACGAAGATTCATGGAATCGACGACCTCGTCGGTCCCGTCGTGTCCCAGCCTCAAAGGCACCGAACCGTGGCGTAGCGCCGATTGTCCGCCTCGGTAGACCATCGCCCATTCGTGTAGTCCGAAGCATCCGAGATTCGGCTGCCGATCGGCCGTGGCGCTCAGCAATCCCACAGTGAACTCGATGGCAGACCGCCGCTGCGAAACCAGCGTCGACCGCACGCGATATCCGCTTGCCGACGGCTCGTAGGACGCAAAATGGGCGTAGTCCGCGGACCGCGGACCGGCCAGAACGACACCGAATCCAGGACTCCATCGCGAGAGATGACCGGGTTTGAAACTGTAGTAGGTGAAGAGAAAATCAAGGACGGGATGGTAACTTCCCTGCGCTCTTTCGCGCAGATAGTCGCCCACGAGAGACTCGATTCGGTCCGCATGCGCAGCCCGCCGCGTCGTCCACTCCGATTCCGGTAGAACGATGTCCATCGGAGTCAGCGTGTCCCGCCGGGCGAGGGACCGGCGATGCGGTGGGTACCGTCCCGCACCGTGCCCACGAATTCCTCGACCAGATCTTCGAGCGCGACGATTCCGACCGTCGTGCCGGCTGCGTCGTGGACCTCGCCGAGGTGGCTGCTGGTACGCCTCAGCCTGGTCAGCGCGTCGTCCAGCATCGTGTCCGCCGATACGATCGGCAAGCGTCTGACTTCGGATCTCGGAATCACGGTGTCGGGGCCTGCCGCGTCGTCGACCATGTACTCGAGAACATCCTTCAGGTGCAGGTAGCCCACCAACGAGCCGTCAGGAGCCTGTACCGGATACCGGGAGAAACCGGTGGCGATGACAGCTTGCTCCACCGATCCGAGCGTGGGCCCGGAACGACTGTCGGAATCGGGAAGCTGCACACTTCGTACTTGGGACGACGGAATCAGTACCTCGGCAACGGTCCGTCCCGACGTGTCGAGTGCCTGCGTGAGTCGGCGATGCTCTTCCTCGTCGATCAAACCCTCGGATCGAGACTCGCCGATCATCTGCGACAGCTCGTCCGCCGAGACCGAGGAGTCCAACTCGTCCTTCGGCTCGATCCTCAGTGCCTTCAACGTGAGGTTCGCACAGATGTTGTAGAACGAGATGAGTGGTTTGGCCACCTTGATGAACATCAAATGGACGGGAACCAGAAGCATCGCGGTACGTTCGGGTCCGGCGATGGCGATGTTCTTCGGAACCATCTCGCCGATCAGAATATGCAGCACCACAACCAGCCCGAGCGCAATCGTGAACGAGATCGGGTGCACGAACGACTCGGGTATCCGGACCAGTTCCATCGGCCGTTCGAGCAGATGTGCCACTGCGGGTTCGGCGACGCGGCCGAGCAGGATCGAGCAGATCGTGATGCCGAGCTGAGCGGCAGCAAGCATCAGCGACAGGTTCTGGCCAGCGTCGATCACCGAGCGTGCGCGCGATTTTCCCTGCGCCAGCAAGGATTCGAGGCGGTCGCGGCGCGCTGAAATCAGGGAAAATTCGGCGCCGACGAAAAATGCGTTTCCGGCGAGGAGAAACACTGCGAGCAGTACCGCGAGGATGTCACCCATGAGCATTCTCCTCCGACCTCAGTTCGGCGAGGACGTCTGCGCCGACTGGACGCAACAGAATTCGATCGATCCGGCGGCCGTCCATCTCGGTCACCTCGGCTACCCATCCGCCCTCGGAATCCGGTCTCTCGTCGAAAGGAGGGTCGGGCAGGATCACTCGATCGCCCGCCTCGGGGATTCTTCCCAGTTCAGACAGGACAAGGCCTCCGATGGTCTCGTATTCGCCCTCCGGTGCCAGGTAGCCCGTCGCGGTTGCCACTTCGTCGATTCGCAGCAACCCGGAACAGATCCAGCTTTCGCCGATTCTCTGCACGTCGACCTCCGGCTCGTCGTGCTCGTCGCGGACGTCTCCGACGATCTCTTCGATCAGGTCTTCCATCGTCACCATGCCTGCCGTGCCGCCGTACTCGTCGACCACCAGCGCAACCTGCATTCCGTCGGCACGGACACGCTCCATGACGGTGTCTCCGTCCAGGCTCGACGGAACGACCGGCACGTCCTGCGCCAGACTGTCGAGGCGCGTCGATCGACGGCGCTCCGACGGCACCGTGAAGGCATGTTTGATGTGAACGACTCCGACGGTGTCGTCGAGGCCTCCGTCGACGACCGGGAATCGGGAGAAGCCCGTGCGCGCTGCGGTCTCGATGAGATCGAATGCGGTATCGGACACGGACAGTGATTCGACTTTCACCCTCGGGGTCATCAGTTCTTCGGCAGTGCGTTCGCCGAACTGTAGCGATCTGTCGACCAGACGCGCTGTTCCCTCGTCGAGTGAGCCTTGTTTCGCGGACGTACGGACCAAGGAGCCCAATTCGCGTGGTGATCTGGCGGATCTGAGCTCCTCGGCCGGTTCGACCCCCAAGCGTCGGACCAGCCAGTTCGCCGAACCGTTCAACCCTCGGATCGCCCAGCGGAACACAGCGGAGAAGCCTGACATGGCGCCCGCCGTGGCACGCGCTGTGCCGAGCGGCATCGCGATGGCGATGTTCTTCGGGACCAGCTCACCGAAGATCATCGAGAACGATGTCGCAATGATCAGGGCTGCCACCAGGGAGATCCCCGACGCGAGGGACTCGGAGGCGCCGGCCGCCGAGGCCAGTGGGACGAAAAATCCGGCGAGGACCGGTTCGGCGAGATAACCGGTGATCAGCGTGGTGATCGTGATGCCGAGCTGCGCGCCGGACAGCTGAAACGACAACGTTCGGTGTGCGCGTTGGACTTGCCGCGAACGCATGTCGTCCTGCGCCGCGACGGCGGAGTCCACAGCGCTCTTCTCGAGGGCCGTCAGCGAGAACTCGGCGGCGACGAACAGCGCCGTGCCCGCGGTCAGGGCGACGAAACCCAGAAGGCTCAGGACACTGATCACGATGCCCATCGGTTACCGCCGCCGAAGTTGAGAAAGAAGCATCGCGCCGTCTCCGGCACCCGACGAAGGCAGGGTGCGGTACATGCGCGGATGCTGTGTCGAAAATGAACGGGTCTCGCCGGGTCTGTCACCCGGCTCGATAGAGGATCCCTCCGAAGAAGGACCGTCGTCGCCGTCATCGGTCGTAGCGACCTCGGCGTTGCTGATAACGGGTGCCTCGGGCACCTTGTTCCCTTCTGTCGATTTCCGCCAGATCAATCTCAACCTGCACAGACACTCGGAGAGTGTGTGGTGTACGGAAATATGTGTCCAAACAATGAAGCCATCATCTTAACGTCTGTGGCGCTGCAGTCGATTCCGGCGGAAGTCGGCTGCGTCACCACCCACTGGGCAAGGGGCGTCCCTCGGCGAACCCGGCGGCGGACTGAACACCGAGAACTGCACGTTCGTGGAGCTCGGTCAGCGAGCGCGCGCCCGCGTAGGTACACGTACTTCGCACCCCGGAGCAGATGTGATCGATCAGGTCCTCGACGCCGGGTCGATCAGGATCGAGGCGCATACGAGAGCTCGAAATTCCTTCCTCGAACAGTCCCTTTCGCGCCCGGTCGAAAGCACTGTCGGTCACGGTGCGCGCGGCGACGGCACGCTTGGACGCCATCCCGAAGCTCTCCTTGTACGCATTGCCGGCAGGATCGATACGCAGATCTCCCGGCGATTCGTACGTACCGGCGAACCACGATCCGATCATCACGTTCGCAGCACCTGCTGCCAACGCGAGAGCCACGTCGCGCGGATGGCGAACGCCACCGTCCGCCCACACAGTCGCGCCGAGTTCGGCTGCCGCAGCGGAGCATTCGGCCACGGCGGAGAACTGTGGTCGCCCGACGCCGGTCATCATTCTGGTGGTGCACATCGCGCCCGGTCCGACGCCGACCTTCACGATGTCGGCGCCTGCGGCAACGAGATCTCGCGTGCCCGACTTCGACACCACGTTCCCTGCGGCCAACGGCACTCCGAGATCGAGGGTCCTGATGGCGGCCAGGGCGTCGAGCATCTTCTCCTGGTGCCCGTGGGCGGTGTCGACCACGAGGAGGTCGGCACCCGCTTCGACTAGCGCCTTGGCTTTCGCTGCTACATCGCCGTTGATGCCGACGGCAGCAGCGATCCGAAGACGACCGTTCGCATCGACAGCCGGCGAATAGATTTCGGTCCGAACTGCACCCGTCCTGGTGAGAACACCCGCGAGCTGTCCATCGTCGTGGACGAGAACGGCGAGATTCTCGTGCGCGGCCTCCAGTGCTTCGAATACAGTCCGGGGCGACGAGGCAGCGGGCACTGTGACGAAGTCGGTCGCGGCTACCGATCGCAAGCGTGCGAAGCGGTCGACATCGGCGCACGTTGCTTCGGTGACGACCCCGACAGGCTTCCCGCCTTCGGTGACGACGACAGCACCGTGTGCTCGCTTGTGCATCAACGCGAGAGCGTCGGAAACCGAAGCATCAGGGCCGAGCACAACCGGCGTGTCGGCGACCAGATCGCGGCTCTTGACGAACGCGACCGTCTCGGCGACTGCGCTGAGCGGCAGATCCTGGGGGAGTACGGTGATCCCGCCTCGGCGCGCGACCGTTTCGGCCATGCGTCGCCCGGATACCGCGGTCATGTTCGACACGACAATGGGAATCGTCGTGCCCGATCCGTCGACGGTGGACAGATCGACATCGAATCTCGACGTGATATCGGTCCTGTTGGGGACGAAGAACACATCGTCGTACGTCAGGTCGTAAGGGGGCCGGTGGCCATCGAGGAACTGCACGTTGCGCCAGCGTACCGGTCACACGGATGCGGCGCGTTCGGCGACTCCCGCTTGCGACCGCGACAGCGCGACGGTCGCGAAGATCATCACGGCGACGCACAGTGCGATGACGACGAGCGCGAACGTGTCGTCGCGCACTCTTTCTCCCAGAACCGTGATTCCGAGGAAAGCGGCTCCGAATGGTTCTCCGATGGTCACTGCAGGTAGGGACGCCGAGAGCGGTCCGGATTGGAATGCTCGTTGCTGTAGATAGAAACCGACTCCGCCGCACGCCAGCAAGGCGTACGTCTGCCAGGCCAACAGAGCCCCGAACGTATCGTTGCCGATCAGGTCGGTGACGTACTTCGTGAAGGCAACAGCCATTCCGAACAGCAATCCACCTGCAGCGCCGAGCATCAACGCGCGAATTCCCGGATTCTTCGACAGCAAGCCAGTTCCGGCGCAGGCAAGCACCACCGCCGACGCAATGGCGAGCGGGATCCTCCATTCCGCGAACGACGCGACCGAATGCCCCTCGGTCGGATCGCCGACGACGATGAACACGGCCAAGGCCAGCGCCAACGCAATGGCGAGAACCCAGGTCGACCTCGTCATCTTGTAATGCGAGAACTTCGCGGACAGCGGCAGCGCGAACAGAAGCATCGACACGAGCAGCGGCTGAACCACCAGGACCGAGCCGACCCACAGCGCGGCTACCTGTACGCCGTATCCGCCGAGATCTCCGACGACCCCGGCCCACCATCGCGGGCTTCGAAGAAGCGACGCGATCAGCGACTCACCGTCCGGTACTGCCGCTGCGGCGCTTTGCTGGGCGACGGAGGCACAGGCGAAGAGGAACGCCGCGACGAGTGCCAAGGCGACGGCCAGCACCGAGCCGGTCATCGGCGTCCCGATCTGCGTGCTCGGCCTCCGGTTGATCCGTATGTCCCCGGTGGTCGTTTGCCCTTTCCCTGGGCTCGAACCGGAACTTCACGCGTGATCGGCGAAGGTTCCGGGAGGGGGCGTCCGGGCGGAGTTCGTGCACCCGTGATCTTTTCGAGGTATCCACTCGACGGCGTGACGTCCACGAACCGTGGGTCCACTCCGGCGACGACGGCGAGCGCGGATACCTCGGAGTGCTGACCTTCGGTGACGAGCGTGACCACCGTCCCGGCATTGCCTGCCCTGGCAGTTCGTCCCGCGCGATGCGTGTAGTCCTTGGCGTCTGCGGGTGGGTCCACATGGACTACGAGTGAAACGTCGTCCACATGTATCCCGCGAGCGGCAACATCCGTCGCCACCAGTACCGGTACCGAGCCTTCGGAGAAGGACGCCAGACTTCTGGTCCGGTTCGCTTGAGATTTGTCTCCGTGCAGTGCCACGGCGGCAATGCCGACCGCGCGCAACGACTCGGCGAAGCGGTCGACCGCATGCTTGGTACGCAGAAACATGATGGTTCGACCTTCACGTGCCGCAATCGAGAGTGCAACGTCCATCTTGGCCTCCTGCGAGACCGCGATAAATACATGATCCGCCGACGCGCCGTCCGGGGCCTGCTCGGCACTGTGCAACACCGGTGCGGTCAAATAGCGCTGAGACAGCGAGTCCACATCGCCGTCGAGAGTGGCGGAGAACAACATTCGCTGGCCGGTCGGCCGAGTTCGATCGAGCAGGCGCTCGACCTGAGGGAGAAACCCGAGATCGGCCATTCGGTCGGCCTCGTCGACGACGGTGATCACTACATCGTCCAACGACAGTGCGCCGTTGCTCACGATGTCCTCGAGCCGGCCCGGTGTGGCCACCACGACGTCGACGCCGCGAAGTAGTCGGTCGATCTGCCGCTTCATCGGAACCCCGCCGACAACACCGACGATTCGAACGCCCGACGCCAGCGCCGGCTCTTCCAGGGACTGTTCGATTTGCAGAGCGAGTTCGCGCGTCGGTACGAGGACCATTCCGCGGGGTCGGCCCCGAAGACCTGCGCTCCCGGACAGCCTGTGAAGCATCGGCAGCCCGAAAGCAAAAGTCTTTCCCGATCCTGTCGGAGCCCGACCGAGGATGTGTTTTCCGGCAAGGGCGTCGGGAATTGCATCACGTTGGATCGGAAACGGCGCCTCGACGCCCATGCGGCGAAGGGCGTGAACGACGACGGGGCGAAGTCCCAGGTCTGCGAACGAGCGAGTGGGACCGGGCATAGCGGAACAGTACCGCCCGCAGGCTTTCGTGTCGGTGGCATTTGCAACCATGTCGATACGAACATACGTTCGAACACAAGGTCGATCGGTCGTGAAAAGACAACCGAAGCGGAGGGGGAGTCATGTGCGCGATGTGTGATGGGCGATCCATCGAGGAGTACGTCGTCGGTGTGCAGGAACTGATCGACAGGTACGGGTGGGCGCTTCAATATGTGGATTCGGAACTGAACGCCGAGTTGGCGAGCGACGACGGAGGGGAGATCGTTCCGGCTTTCTGCTACACGGTCGGGCTCACGTCTTACGGTCACCCCGAAGTGGTGCTCACCGGTCGATCCGCCGGGGAATCAGCAGCCGTTCTGAATGTACTGGCGCGCCGAGTGCTGATGGGTGGAGCGCACTTCGAAGCAGGGTCGCAATGTACAGCAGCAGGATTGAGGCTGTCGTTCGTCGACGTCGAACACAGTGAGGATTGGCTGATGATGGCCACTCGTGTGCATTCCGGTGTCACGGTCGATGCAGTTCAGGCGGTCTGGCGCGACGGCGAGGGAAACCTTCCGTGGGAAGGTCGCTATCCGTCGACCATCGTGCAACCTGTGCTGGGACCACCTCCAGGTTGGTACGACAGCGCAGAGATATTCTGAAAGCGAAGAATTTCTGGCAGATCCGCCGGTCGACTCCCGATAACAGGAGTCGACCGACGGATCGGTTCGGCATCGAAGAGACTGTTATCAGGCCTGTACTTCGCTGCGATCGCCACTCCACAGCGTGTGGAACTTGCCCTCGGCGTCCGTTCGCTCGTACGTGTGTGCCCCGAAGAAGTCACGCTGGCCCTGGGTGAGAGCGGCTGGCAAGCGCTCGGCTCGAAGCGCGTCGTAATACGCGAGGGAAGATGCGAAGGCAGGCACAGGAATACCGAGCGATGCAGCCGTGATGACTACCCGGCGCCAGCTGTCGATCGCGTCCTCGATTGCGTCGCGGAAGTACGGCGCGAGGATCAAGCTCGGAAGCGTGGCATCGTCGTCATAGGCATCCTTGATCCGGTTGAGGAATCGAGCCCTGATGATGCAGCCACCACGCCAGATCGTTGCGAGATCGCCGGGGTGAAGGTTCCAGTCGTATTCTGCGCTGCCGGCAGCAATCTGGTCGAAACCCTGTGCGTAGGCGACGATCTTGGAGGCGTACAGCGCACGGCTGATGTCGTGGGTGAATTGATCGGCGTCCGAGGGCTTGTCTGCGAGAGTGCCCGACGCGAGACCGACAGCAGCTTTGCGCTGGGCGCGCGACCCGGACAGAGCTCGCGCGAATACCGCCTCGGCGATCCCGGTGACGGGGACGCCGAGATCCAGCGCTGCCTTCACGGTCCAACGTCCGGTGCCCTTCTGCTCGGCGGCGTCGACGATGACATCCACGAGAGGCTCACCGGTTTTCGCATCGACCTGCTTGAGCACCTCGGCGGTGATCTCGACGAGGTAGCTCTCGAGGTCCCCGGAATTCCACTCGGTGAAGACATCCGCAACCTGTGCCGGCGTGAAGTCGAGCGCATCACGGAAGAGGTGGTAGGCCTCACCGATCAACTGCATGTCCGCATACTCGATACCGTTGTGCACCATTTTCACGAAGTGACCGGATCCGTCGGGACCGATGTGGGTGCAACACGGGGTGCCGTCCACCTGGGCCGCAATGGATTCCAACAGTGGGCCGAGTGCCTTGTACGAGTCGACCGGACCACCCGGCATGATCGACGGGCCGTTGAGTGCACCCTCTTCACCACCGGAAATGCCGGCACCGACGAACAAGAGCCCACGTTCCTTCAACGATGCTTCGCGTCGAATCGTGTCGGTGTAGAGCGCATTTCCGCCGTCGATGATGATGTCGCCCTCTTCCATGACGGCGGCCAACTCTTCGATCACAGCGTCGGTGGGGTCACCGGCCTTCACCATGATGAGAACGCGGCGTGGCTTCTGCAGCGCCGCAACGAACTCCTCGATGGTTTCGGAGCGAATGAACTTCCCTTCGTCTCCGTGCTCGGCAAGCAGGGCATCGGTTTTGGCGATGCTTCGGTTGTGCAACGCGACGGTGTGACCGTGGTGTGCAAAGTTCCGGGCGATGTTGGAGCCCATCACGGCAAGTCCGGTAACGCCGATTTGGGCGAGGTCTGACGAATCCACTGCTGAGGTCATAGCTATAGCTTTCCTTGCCGCGGGGTCTAAGGAAAGCCGGGGCGGCATTGTTCGACCGAATGTCGTCATCACCGGCGCCGATGGAAGCGCGTAGCAGGAACGACGAAGGGGTGTCGACTCGATCGTGAGATCGAGTCGACACCCCTTCGGTGCCGAACGTCGGCTGTCGTTCACGTCGAATCAGTCGTGTTGACAACCACGTCTGTCAGCGGTTGCGGGCCGGTCCGTCGAAACCGTCGTAGGAGCGGTGATCGGTGCGACTGCGGAAGCCGCCGGACTTGGTCTCCTCGCGTACCGAACCTGACTCGCGACGCGAATCGCCCTGGTAGCCGCCGGTGCGGGGGCGGTCGCCCTGGTAGCCGCCGGTGCGGGGGCGGTCACCTTGGTAGCCGCCGGTGCGGGGACGGTCACCTTGGTAGCCGCCGGTGCGGGGACGGTCACCTTGGTAGCCGCCGGTGCGGGGACGGTCACCTTGGTAGCCGCCGCTGCGGGGACGATCGCCCTGGTAACCGCCGCTGCGCGAACGATCGCGAGGGGCCGAGCTTTCCGCGCGGAGCGGCTCTCCGGTCGGCTTCTGGGCACCGGTGATGGTCGACAGCTCCGTCGAACCGGGTGAGACGTTCACCGAGTTCGCTTTGACTCCGGCCATTCCGATCAACCGCTGCATCTGACGACGCTGGTTTGGCAGAACGATCGCGACAACAGTGCCTTTTTCGCCGGCGCGGGCGGTACGTCCTGCACGGTGCAGGTAGTCCTTGTGATCGGCAGGCGGATCGACATGGACGACGAGATCGATTCCGTCGACGTGAATTCCGCGAGCCGCGACGTCAGTCGCGACGAGTACGGGCGTGCGGCCGTTCTTGAAACGCTCGAGAACGCGTGTGCGCTGGTTCTGTGCCTTGCCGCCGTGCAGCGACTCGGCAGCGATTCCGAGTGCGCGCAAGCGGTCGGTGATTCCGTCGCAACCGAGCTTGGTGCGGGCGAACATGATCGTGCGGCCCTCACGAGCGCCGATCTCCGACAGAACGATGTCCTTCTGGCCGCGGTCGACGTTGAGCATGTAGTGATCCATCGTGCGAACACTTGCCTTACCGTCCTGCGTCGAGTGCTCGACGTGATCGGGAAGGAACTGACGAACCAAGGACTGAACTTCACGATCGAGTGTGGCCGAGAACAGCATTCGCTGTCCGTCGGACGGCGTGTCGCTGAGGACCGCGCGAACCTCGGGCAAGAATCCCATGTCGGCCATCTGGTCTGCTTCGTCGAGCGCGGTGATCTCGATGGAGTCGAGGACACAGGTGCCCTGACGGAGATGGTCGGCCAGTCGGCCCGGGGTGGCGACGAGGACGTCGACTCCGCGACGGAGCTGCTCGACCTGCTTGTTGAACGGGGTGCCACCGACGGCGGCCCGAACGGTCAGTCCCTGTGCACCGGCGTACGGCGCGAGAGACTCGACCACCTGAAATGCAAGCTCACGGGTCGGAACGAGCACCAGCGCGCGGGGACGCTTGGCAGCCGGACGATCGGTGTGCAGCGCGAGACGAGCGAGAATCGGAAGACCGAAAGCAAGTGTCTTGCCCGAGCCTGTCTGGGCGCGGCCGAGCACGTTCTTGCCTGCAATGGCGTCGGGAAGCGCCTTGGCCTGGATGGGCGAGGGCACGGTGATGGAGTTTCGTGCCAATGCAGCTACAACAGGCTCGGGTAGCCCGAGCTCTGCAAACGTGACCACATCGGTTGCGCTCGTGGCGTCCGTTGTGGAAGTGGTGGATGTACTAGTTGAAACAGCGTGAGTCACGCAGTTGAACCTCTCCGGATTACGGGCACGCCACGAAGCAACAGCTGGGAAAACACCCGTCAGCCGGGCACAAACAACAGCTACAACACATATATGACGAGCCAGGGCACTGTCACCTGGCCATCCGTGCGCCGATTACGTAGAGATCGTGCGCAGAGTGGGGCTGTTTGTGCCTTATCGAATTGCTAGGCCGCGATGGCGACCGTAACCGAGTGTACGCGACAAGTGTTCGATTCATCGATTCGAACAGATGTGAGCTGGCCGACTGTCAAGAGTTGCCGAGCAACCTCGTCAGCTCCTCCAACCACGGCATTGCAACGAAGATGGTTGGGACCACGAGAATCACCGTCGCGCCCGCATAGGCCGCCGCGCTGGTCCGGACGTCGCTGCGCGGACCGTTGAGGCGCCGAACTCGAATCAAGGTGCTGGGACCGCCGGCGGCGAGAGCGCCGCGAGGAGCTGTGGACCCTGCGCATGTGACCAACGCTCGCGCGAGAGGCGTAGGTCCAGTGACCTTCACAGCTGAATCGTCTGCCAGGAGTTCGACCAGTAATTGGACGCTGCCGAGAGCGGACTTGCTACGAACGATGCGCGGAAACGCCTCGTTGACTGCGGTGAATGCTTCGAGTACCAAATCGTGGCGCGAGCGTAGGTGCGAGCGCTCGTGAGAAAGGATGGCCGTGATTTCCGAGCGCGAGAGGTTGGTCAGCACACCCTCACTGAGCACGACACGCTGCCGGAGTCCGGGGAGGCAATACGCAATGGGTTCGACCGCGTCCAGCACGCGTACATCGGCATCGCGAACACCCGGAAACGGCCGGCTGCTGTCACTGCCTCGGTCGAGTAGGTCTACCAGGACGCGGTGCCGAGCGCGTCGCCTGCGGGTGCGAACCGCCACCTGAACGACCGAGAACATCAGTTTTGCGCCGATGCCGAGAGTGATGGCAAGAACGACGACATACAGAGTCCAGAGGGGGAGGCCGAGTGCTTCGATCTCGTCGGTCGGAGCGGTGGTCGGTCTGCCGTCGGCACCGGGAACCAGAAGAAGTCCGCCGATGGCGAGGCCCGAGCTGAACGCAGAAAAGACTGCAGCGACGGCAATCGCCTGCCACAACACCAGTGCCGCACGAGGGGCTCGATACGGCCACGTCGCGCGCGATAGGAATGCAGGAACCGGCCCCGTCAGCAGCAGGGCGAGCAATGCGAAAACCAGTGCTGTGGTGGAGTTCATTTCCTCACTAACCGAGGGCAGGGGTCAATCGGATTGTCGGTCTTCGACGTGGCCGTCGGAGCGTCCGCCCGATTGTGCCACTTCGAGCGCCGCCAATGCCTCTCGGAGTGCTGCGGCCTCGTCTGCGCCCACCTGGCCGACGAAATGGACGAGCGCTGCGGCACGGCCACCGGACTCGGGGGCTTGTGCCAATGCATCGACCATCAGACTTGCCACGAGTTCGTCGCGGCTGTGCAGTGGAACGTAGCGGTGCGCTCGGTCGTCGCGCTGCTGAACCACGAGTTGCTTCTTGGCCAGACGTTGGAGAACGGTCATCACGGTGGTGTAAGCAAGCTCTCGGTGCGCCGCGAGGGCCTCGTGCACCTGCCGCACCGTCTGTGGTTCCGAAGATTCCCACAGGTGATCCATCACTGCACGCTCGAGTTCGCCTAGACCTGCCATTCGTCCAACTCTACGTGTAGTCCGACACAAATGCGTACTACTGATCGTAGTATGGCTCGACTCTCCTTGTGGGATGCGTCATAGCGCGTGAACGAGGTCGATCGGCGACACAGATCGCGCGGCTGAGCGGAATGTGCGCATCCCTGCCTCGTACCCGCTTATCCTGCAGTCATGTCATGTGGACAGTGTGCGGTGGGTGTCCGTTGAACTGGTTCGTTTCGTTGTCGCTCGTCAGTGGTAAGACGTCTCTCGTCCTGTCGGTGCTGGGCGCGGCCGGAGCGCTGTGGCTGCTCGGCTGTGGAACCAGGTGGTACGTACGCGCACTGCCGATCGGCCTGCTGGCGTCGGCACTGGTGGCCGCAATCCTGTACTACGTGGTCGAGAAGGTATGGCGTCCGTTTCCGGATCCGATCCAAGTCGAGATCTACGTCTGGATCGGCATCGGACTGGCAGCGCTGTTCCTACTCGTTCCTCGCACGGTGGCGGCACACGGATTTTTCCGGAAGGTCGTGTCCGTCGTTGCGGCCGTGCTCGTCGTCGTCGCGGCGTCCGCACAGGTGAATCTCGTGTTCTCGGCCTACCCGACGCTCGGGACACTGCTCGGGATAGACGAAGTGGACCGAATCGATCTCCAGGACTTGCCGCCGCGGCAAACCGACGTCGTCACCGGCAGCCCCCTCGATTCCGTATGGACGGCACCGGCAGAGATGCCGTCGGCGGGCAAAATCACCTCGGCGACGATTCCGCCGACGGCGTCGAACTTCTCGGCGCGCCCTGCGCAGATATATCTCCCTCCGGCGTACTTCACGGATCGACGCCCCCTCCTGCCGGTACTCGTCTTGCTCGCAGGCCAACCCGGTGAGCCCGAAGACTGGCTGAACGGCGGATTGCTCGCGATCACCATGGACGAGTTCGCGCGCGACCACAACGGGCTTGCTCCCGTCGTCGTCGTGGCCGACGGCACTGGTTCAACCATCGCCAATCCCTTGTGCGTCGATTCCCCGCTGGGAAACGTCGATACCTATCTGTCGCAGGATGTACCGAAGTGGATCGAATCCTCGCTGCAGGTGAACGATGAACCGCACAGTTGGATCATCGGCGGATTGTCGTACGGAGGCACCTGCTCGATTCAGATGGCAACGAACCATCCCGAGGTCTATCCGACATTCCTCGATCTGTCGGGGCAAGCAGAACCAACACTCGGTGACCGCGGCAGAACCGTGTCCGAAGCCTTCGGCGGCGACGAAGCAGCATTTGTCGCCGTCAACCCGATGGACCTGCTGAAGACGAAGAAGTACCCCGATTCGGGTGGTGCGTTCGTCGTCGGCGCCGACGACAATGACTACAAGCCTGGCCAGCAAGCAATGTACGACGCCGCCAAGGCTGCTGGAATGGACGTCCGCTACCTGGAAGTTCCCGGCGGTCACAGCTTCGCCGTGTGGTCGGAAGGTCTGAAGCAAGAATTGCCGTGGTTGATGCAAAGAGTGGGGTTGATCTCGTGAACGACACCGTCGCGGATGTTCCGACCGTCGAGCCGCCTTCCCCGTCGTGGTTGGACCGCCGCCGTGATCGCGCGGTCGGTGCATGGCGGACGTTCGGGCGTCAGGTCGCCAGGTTGTGGGCACTCGTCGTGTTCGGTGCGAAGGGTGCACCGGTCAGTATCGGATTGCTCGTCGTCGTGTCGGTGCTGGCCGCTGTCGGACTGGTGATGGAGGGCAACACTCTCCATCACGACTTCGCACTCGGAATCATGCCCTTCGAAGAGTTTCGGCTGTGGACGGCACTCACCGCAGGGCTCTTCACACCCGGTGTCATCGGTTACGTGGTTTTCGTCGTGGCAGTGTTCGTGGCGGCAGCGCCGATAGAACGGCGCATCGGGTCGCGTCGATTCGCGATCGCCGCCGTTGCCACTCAGATTCTGGGCTCCCTGCTAGGACTTGGAATTGCGGCCCTGGCCAAAACATTCGACGCGGACTGGGGATTCCGTCTGCACGTTGGAACCGCGATCGGTCCGACCACGTGGATCGTCGGGGTCGTCATGGTCGCGAGTTCGCGCATGGACACGATGTGGCGCCGACGAATACGTGTCGGTCTGTTGGCGCTCCTGATCACCTCGGCTCTCTTCAGCGGTCACTTGCAGGATGTGGTGCGACTCGCGGCTGCGGTGGTCGGCCTCGTTCTCGGGCCGGTGATCGTCGGGCGATCCGCTCGAGGACCCCGGTTGGCAGGAACTCAACGTGAAGGCCGGGTTCTGGTCGCCCTCGTCGTCGCGGCGAGCACGCTCGGTCCGATACTCGCAGCCCTCAGCCCGGACGCCGTCGGACCCTTCGCAGTGTTGCGAGATGTGATCAGTGGCGTTCCGTACACCGCATCGGAAGTGAGAGACATCTGCGCCGAATCGGCGACGGATCCCGAATGCCGATCGGGTCTGCTCGAACTCCGACTCGGTGGCATCGGGCCGACGATATTGTCGTTGATGCCGTCGATCTTCCTTTTGTTTCTCGCGGACGGACTCCGTCGTGGTCGTAAATTTGCCTGGTACGCATCAGTTTTCGCGCAGGTAGTGCTTCTGGTCGTCTCGATTGCCAACTACGCCATCCGATTCATCGAGGCAGGCGACGACGAATCGGTCTTCTACGGGCTGGAATCACCGACCGCGTACCGGACGATTGTGCCGTTCCTGCTTCCGCTCGCGATCTTGATCATCCTGCTGCTCACCCGAAGGTACTTCGACGTGTCGGGGCCGCGGGGAACCTACCGAAAATTCACGGTGTCCGCGGTGAGCGTTCTCGTGATTCTGGCAGTCGTCTACGTGTTGGGCGGGCTTGCAACTCGCAGCGGATTCGATCCCGAACCGAGCGCGGTCGGACTTCTGGCGGACTTTCCTCAACGCTTGATTCCACCGGTCTACATTCAGTGGTTGGAACCTCGGCTTCTCCCGGAAAGTGCATTGGCCACACTGCTGTTCGAGTGGACCGGAGTCATCTTCTGGTCTGCTCTGTGTGTGCTTGTCCTGAACACGTTCTTGACTCCCGCCTCAGGAGCCGACGCGGGAGCGACCGAACGAGCACGGTCTCTGCTGATGGGGAGTACCGGTAGCGCATTGTCCTGGATGACAACCTGGCGCGGAAACTCGTACTGGTTTTCGCCCGATGGGAAGAGCTTCGTCGCATATCGTGTCATTTCCGGAGTAGCACTGACGACAGGAGATCCTGTCGGGCCCTCCGAGCGGCTACGAGACAACGTCGTCGATTTCGCCGAGTTTGCCTCCAGAAACGGGTGGATTCCGTGCTTCTACTCGGTAACGCCCGCGGTGCGGGCAATCACCGACGGCATCGGATGGGGGGGAATTCAGGTAGGGGAGGAGACGGTCCTCGACCTGAAGGATCTTGCGTTCACCGGCAAGCGTTTTCAGGACGTCCGCACAGCACTCAACCGCGCGAAGAAGGCAGGCGTGGTTGCCGAATGGATTCGATTCCCGGATGCTCCTCTCGCGATCACCGATCAGATCACCGCGATATCGGAGGAGTGGGTGGCGGACAAAGGCATGCCCGAGATGGGATTCACACTCGGCGGACTCGACGAGGTGGACGACCCAGCGGTGCGATGCCTCATTGCCGTCGACGAGCACCGAACGGTTCACGGGATCACGTCGTGGATGCCGGTGTACGAGGACGGTGAGATCGTCGGATGGACACTCGATTTCATGCGGCGTCGCTCGGAGGGTTTCAGGCCGACCATGGAATTTCTGATTGCGTCGGCGGCAATCCTCCTGAAGGACGAAGGAGTTCGGTTCCTCAGCCTGTCGGGTGCGCCCCTCGCCAAGATCGACGACGATCGTCATGCGGACAGTACGCCGTCGGAGGAGCTCACGTTCTCGCGGTTGTTGGACCGCCTTCTGGACGTGCTCGGACGAACCCTGGAGCCCGTCTACGGATTTCGATCGCTGCTCGCGTTCAAATCGAAATTCCAGCCGCGATACGAGCCGATGCACATGACCTTTGCGGACCCCGCCGCTTTGCCGAGCATTGGAAATGCAGTCGGGCGTGCCTACCTACCCGATGTCTCCATCGGGCAGGGCGTCAAACTGGTTCGCACGATGATCGAGCGTTAGGACCCGCTCGGGCCGGCGAAACCTCCGTTCTTCACCGGACCTCCGACGGCCCCGTACACGTGGCGGGTGCCGATCGGCACGATCAGCGGCCGGTCGGAAACCGGGTCCTCGATGACGCTCGCTTCGAGGCCGAACACGTCGAGCAACAGTTCCTCGGAGATGATGTCCTGAGGTTTCCCGGACTTCACGACCTTGCCTGCTTTCATGACGATCAGTTGATCGCTGTATCGCACAGCGAGATTGAGATCGTGGAGGACCATGACGACTGTTCTCCCCATCTCCTCGTGCAGGCGATCGACCAGGTCGAGCACCTCGACCGAGTGCGCGAGGTCGAGGTAGGTGGTCGGCTCGTCGAGCAGGAGTATGTCCGTACCTTGGGCCAAAGCCATGGAGATCCACGCGCGCTGCCGCTGACCACCCGACAGTTCGTCGACGGGACGATCGGCCAAATCGCCGACTCCCGTCAACTCGAGCGCATTGGCGACTTCCGACTGGTCGTCCGAGCTCCATTGACGAATCCACGACTGGTGGGGATGCCGGCCTCGTGAGACCAGGTCTCCGACGGTCAAGCCCTCCGGTGCGACCGGCGCCTGCGGCAGCATCCCGAGTACGCGCGCGACGTCCTTCGTCCGCATGGACGAAATTGCTTTCCCGTCCAGGACAACCTTGCCGGATTTCGGCTTGAGCAACCGGCCGAGTGAGCGAAGCAACGTGCTCTTGCCACAACCGTTGGGTCCGATGACTGTGGTGATGACGCCGGTGTGGATCTTCAGATCGAGGTGTTCGACGATGATCCGGTCGCCGTAGCCGAGTGTCAGATCTTCCGCGACCAATCGCGACGGCTCGGTGGTGGTCATGCGGAGGCCTTTCGATTGGTCCGAACGAGGAGATACAGCAGGAACGGGCCACCCAGTGCCGAGGTGACGATGCCTACCGGAAGTTCGATCGGAAGGATGGTGCGAGCTATGAGATCGCTTCCGACCACCAGAAGTCCGCCGATGATTGCCGATGCGATGATCGGGGGTCCTGGCGTCTTCAGGATGCGTAGTGCTATCTGGGGAGCGGCCAGAGCGACGAAACCGATCGGGCCTGCGGCCGCGGTGGCGATGGCAGCAAGGGCGACCGACGCCAACAGAAGACCAGCTTGGCCGTACTGCAGTCGGACACCGAGCGAACGAGCGTTGTCGTCGCCGAGCCGAAGAGCTCCGAGGGTGAAGGTTGCAACGACGGTCCCGCCGCCGATGACCACGACCGCGATCAGGACCGGCCACACCTTGCTCCAGTCGGCGCCGTTCAAGGAGCCGTTGAGCCATAGTTGAGCTCGCGAGACATCGTTGATGTCGGCGGAGACCAGCAACCAACCGACGGCGGCGGTCAACATTGCGTTGATGGCGATACCGACGAGAATCAGTCGAAACCCTTCCACCCCACGCTTCCAGGCAAGGGCGTAGATGACGACTGCGGTGACCACGCCGCCGACCAGCGCAACAATCGGGAGGCCGACGGTGGCGAGTACGCCGACGAAGGTGCCACCACCACCGAGAACGATCAAGGCAACCGCCGCGGCACTGGCGCCGGCAGTAATTCCCAGAATGTCGGGGCTGGCCAACGAGTTTCGCGAGATCGACTGCGTCACCGCACCCGACATTCCGAGTGCCATGCCGACGAGAAGTCCGGTGAGCGAGCGGGGGAGTCGAAGATCCATGACGATGAATCGTTCGATTCGCGTTCCGCCGCCGAACAGCACGTCGATTACCTGCGCGATCGAGAGAGGAAAGTCGCCGCGGCCGATGTTGACGCAGACAACGAGGAAGAGCGCGGCGACCATCACCACGTTGACCGCGACCATGACCGGCCGCCTGACCAGAGACACCGGTCCGAGCCGGAACGGAGGCCGCGTAGGTACTTTCGACGCTGACGTCTTCAGCGTCGATACATGGGAATCGGTAGGAGCAGTCACAGGCTTGCCAACTTCCGGCGTCGAACGAGTGCGATGAAGAACGGCGCGCCGAACAGTGCAAGCACGATGCCGACCTGGAGCTCACCCGGTCTGACCACAACGCGGCCGATGACGTCGGCGATCATCAACATGACTCCGCCCATCAGACCTGCGTAGGGAACCAGCCATCGATAGTCGGGACCGGTGACGACACGGGCAACGTGCGGCACCACCAGTCCGATGAATGCGATCGGTCCGCACGCGGCCGTCGCAGCGCCGGTCAGCAAAGTAATAGCGACGATGCCGATTGTTCGAGTAAGTGCAATGTTGGTCCCGAGCGAGCGAGCGACGTCTTCTCCCAGGCTCATGACATTCAGGCCCGGGGTGCTCGCCAGTGCGATCAACACTCCGACTACCAGGAACGGCAAGACCTGCCACAGGACATCGAGCCCTCTGCCTGCAACCGACCCCACCGACCAGAATCGGTAGCCGTCGAGGCTGGTCTGGTCCAACAGCACGACCGCATTCGTCATGGCTGCCAGGAAGAACGCGACACCAGCACCCGCCAGCGCAAGGTTGAGCGGGCTGGCCTTGGCATTGCCGATGGACGAGAGCCCGAAGACGACGACGCTGGCGAGCGCCGAACCGGCGAAAGCGAACCACAGATACTGGCTGGGGGAGTTGAACCGGAAGAAATAGATGGACAGGACGACCAGGAACGCCGCGCCGGAATTGAGGCCGAGCAGTCCGGCGTCGGCCAGCGGATTCCTGGTGTGCCCCTGAATGAGTGCACCCGCGATACCCAGGGCGATGCCGACCACCAGAGCAAGCAGTGTTCGCGGCACTCGAAGCGTGCGAACGATGATGTCGGTGTCGGTTCCGGTCGAGTGGAACAGGGCATGGCCGATCTCGTCGAACGTCAGAGGACGAGCACCGATGGCGATGCTCGCCACGATCGCGGCCACGAGAGCGACCGCCAGAATGATGAGGCCCAGAATTCGGCGTTTGCGGATGCCTGACACCGAGTTGTCACGTGCAATCGGTGTGAACTGTTCGTCGAGAGCCGTCTTCTCGCGGACGACCTCGGCTGCGCGACGGCCGATTCCGAACTGTCGCAGCAGAGCTCGTCGAACGCCGATCGGATCGCCGGTCTCGGCGTCACGCACGATCAGGTCGGTCCACCGCATTCCGGTGCTCTGGCCTTCTTTGCCTTCTCGGAATCCTTGGTTCCACAGGAGTAGTCCGAGCGCGATGGCGACCGCGATCGTGCCGAACACGAACCGATCGGCCTGACCTCCACCGTTGTCGTCCCGGAGCGAGTCGACTATCGACCAACCGATCCCCAAGGGCAAGAGAACGATTGCGAGGTCGACGACGGTGGCCGCGATTCGCGGGGTCCACGGTGCCGGACCACGGGGAATCTCTTCCTTCGCATAGTCGTCGTCCGGATTCGGGTGATGACCTCCCGAACCGAGCAATGGTGCAGTCGTCACTGTGGTCGTGACTCCTCACTGTGTTGAAGGTGCAAACACTTAGGTTACGGAACCCTACTTAATCCTGCACGCGCAGGTAAGGGTAGCCAAGCCGGACGCGTGACGAACGAAACACGGAGAGGGATTGTGCCCGACGTTTTATGGTGGTTAGGCTAACCTATGTAAAACAGACCCGGCGAGGTCGTTCATCGAGAGGAGTGTTCCGGTGGCAGTAGCATTTTCGACGGCCGATGCCTGGGCTGATGTGCATCGTTCGCTCGGCCGTAACAACGACGGCGGCCCGCTCGCGCGTTCATGCACCAGGCTTCGGTCGCTCAATCCTGAATACCCCCGAATGTATGCCGTCGCATCGATGGCGACCGAGGCGAAGCGGCGATGGTGGCAACTCGCCGGCGGTCTTCACGACGGCCGTGTCGATCACATGCTCGGGCGCTCGCTCGAGGATCTGGAGGTTCCCGAGTCGGCGGCGGTACAGGTTGCGACGGCGCTCGTGCATTCCGTGGTCGGCCGAGTCGCCGCACTACTGGTGCTCGAGGGCCGGGCATGGGATCCCGGCATCGACAACCTGTGGATCCACATGGACAGCGATGGCGGTATCGACTGGGCGGGTGTCACCTCGCCGACCCTGCGGGTACTTCCGGGGGACTCGCTCGAATCGGCAGCGGGGACCGTCGTGATTCCGTGCGAGGAAGCGCTTGTGTTGTGGACCGCGCATCGATGCATCACGTCGCTGGAAGAAATTTTGACCGCCATCGGGGAGCGGGCACCGCTCGACGCCCGGACCTTCTGGAGTCTGGTCGGGGATTCGATACTCGGTGCCTCCACCTACGTACCGGTTCTCGCCGGTACGTATGCCTCGGACAGCGCTCGTCGCGGTCAAGCGCTACTCGACGCCTTCGTGTCCGCAGGTGCTCCAGTGCGATCCCGCCCTGCCGCACTCGGGCGAATCCGTGTGCGGGCATCGTGATGATATTCGGGTCTGTAGTCCGAAACTCTTGCGAAATCAGGTAAGGCTAGCCTACAGTTGTTGAAGACCACCGGACCGCGCCGGAGTCCTGAGGGCTGCAGTGACTCCCGGTCCTTGCCACGGCGGGCCTTTCATTCTTCGAATGTGAGGCCCGCCGATTCTTTTGTCGTCTCCCTCGTGTAGTTCTGATCGGAGAGCAGGACAACGCACACCCTGTGAACACGACAAGGAGAATCGATGAGCGCCACCGCGAATACGTCGGGCAATCAGGACGACGCAGGGTTGCCGACGACGATGGACTTCGATCCAGCGAAGATGACGGAGCTGTGTGCGACAGGATTCGACGGCGCGATCGGCCTCGAGTACACCGAGGTGTCGGCCGACCGAGTTCGGGCCAAGTGGGAGGTGACACCGAACCTCCACCAGCCGGCAGGGATCATGCACGGCGGCGTGTTGTGCGCAGTCGTGGAATCGCTCGCCAGCATCGGGGCGACCGTCTGGCTCGGGGATCGCGGCCATATCGTCGGCGTCAACAACAACACCGATTTCCTGCGAGCAACCCGGCACGGCACTCTGCACGCCGAAGCGCGCCCCGTTCACCGTGGTCGCACGC
This sequence comes from Rhodococcus sp. (in: high G+C Gram-positive bacteria), assembly GCF_023264675.1. Lineage (GTDB taxonomy): Bacteria > Actinomycetota > Actinomycetes > Mycobacteriales > Mycobacteriaceae > Rhodococcoides. Next base: position 42,379 of record NZ_JAHFVG010000003.1, on the reverse strand, counting down.
AGCAGATCTGGCAGGTGGACATCACGAACGAGGCGGGTAAGCACGTCGCGCAGGGCAAGGTTCGCTTGGCGAACATCGTGGACACCGGAATTCTGGGACAGTAGGCCGGTGACGAATACAGCCTCATCGAATCGAACTCCTCACGACGGAAAGCTGGGCGAGTCCGCGTACTCGCGAATCGAGGCCATACTCGGTCCTGTCGACTCCGAATTGTCCCGCGACTATCCCGGTGATCGAGTCGGCGGACAGCCGGTACATACCGTCTACGTGCCCGCCTCGGACGCATCGGCCGATGTCCCGCAGCGATGGGGGAGCGTGGCCCTGCAACTCCTCGACTCCAATCCCGGCGTGGTCGAATCGCTCGATACTGCAGATGTGCTCGGGCGAGTGCGCCGAATACTCGAGACAAGGCCGATACAGGATCTGCGAATCGATTTCGAAGACGGTTACGGATGGCGCTCGGATTCCGAGGAAGATGCTCACGCTCGGGCCGCGGGCATCACGCTCTCGGCGTTGGCCGCCGATCCGAACGGCCCGCGGTGGCTGGGAATTCGTGCCAAAGGCCTTGCGCCACACGAGCGGCGTCGAGGAATCAGGACCCTGGAACTGGTGCTCGACGCTGCAGGAGGCGTTCCCGGAGGCTTTGTTTTCACCGTACCGAAACTGCGTGCGGTGGCCCAGGTCGACGCGGTAGTTGCTCTCTGCGAGGAAGTGGAGCGAGCGCATGGCCTCGCCGATCACTCGTTGCGTTTCGAGCTCCAGATCGAAAGTCCGCAGGCGATCGTCGGGAGTGACGGAACTGCCACGCTCGCGCGTGCGCTCGGTCGTGCGGACGGCCGATGCACATCGCTTCACTACGGAACGTACGACTACAGCGCGGCCTGCGGAATCACCTCCGCTCAGCAGTCTCTGTCGCATCCCGTTGCCGATCACGCCAAGAACGTCATGTTGGCCGCGGCGGCTCAGACGGGAGTGTGGGTCAGTGACGGGTCGACACAGGTGGTCCCGGTGGGAACGCCCGCTGACATCGAGGTCGCGATTCGTCGACACTTCGGCTTGGTGACGCGATCCCTCGAACGCGGCTTTTATCAGGGCTGGGACATGCATCCCGGGCACCTGGTGACGAGGTGGGCTGCGACGTTGTCCTTCTTCGCCTCGGCTATGCCCGCCGCGGCGACTCGAGTGGCGGCATACCTGGACAGCTCGTCCGGGGGAATCATGGACGAACCGGCCACCGCGCAGGCGCTGGCAGGTGTGCTGGTTCGCGGTCTGGACGCGGGAGCCTTCGACGAGGAGCAACTCGGCGCGGTGTCGGCGTCGATCACGAGAGAGATACTGCAAGGACTGTTGAACCGGACGGTCGGCGGCCCGTCGGCGTGAAAGATTCGCTCCGCATCGGCAGTCGACGGCCGATGCGGAGCGAGTGAGCGACCCTAAACCGGTGAGCTCAGGATCGAATTCTCGGGCTCCTTCGCGGATATCGATGTGCCTGTGGCCATTGGATCTGCATCTTCCAGCGGCTCCACGAATTCACCGTCGAGAACCTTTCTCATGCGCTCCTTGTCCAGTTGGCCTTCCCAATTGGCGACCACGAACGTAGCGACGCAATTGCCCAACAGGTTGACCGACACTCGCATCGAATCCATGATCCGATCGGCACCGAGGAGCAGGGCGACGGCAGCCACCGGAATCGATCCGTGGCCGATCGCGGCCACCGTGGCCGACAAGGCAAGGAACGACGAACCAGGAACTCCGGCCATGCCTTTCGAGGTCAGCATCAGGATCAGCACAGCCGTTATCTGTTCACCCAATGTCAGGTCGACTCCGAGCGCCTGGGCCAGGAACAGCAGGCAGATAGAGAGATAGAGCGTCGCGCCGTCCAAGTTGAACGAGTATCCGGTCGGCACCACCAGACCGGTGGTGGTTCGCGAGCACCCGGCCTCGCTCAACTTGACCATGATTCGCGGAAGAACTACTTCGGTGGATGCGGTCCCGAGCGCGAGGAACAGCTCGTCTTTGATGTAGCGAAGAAACTTCCAGAGATTGACGCCGGCGAAGTAGCGCACGATGACGGCGAGGACGAGGATGAACAACACCGCAGCGAGATAGCAGCACGCGATGAGTTTTCCGTAGCTGGCCAGGGAAGAGATGCCGTACTGCCCGACGATGTACGCCATGGCCCCGAGTGCGCCCAGCGGAGCGAGGCGCATGATCCATCCGATGATCGTGAAGAAGATATGGCTGATGTGGTCGATGATCTCGAGAATGACCGGGGGACCCTTCTCGCCGAACTTGGCGAGCGCCAATCCGAACAGCACTGCGAAGAACAGCACCTGAAGAAGCGCGTTCTCGGCGAAGGCCGACACCACCGACGTCGGAATGATGTTCAGCAGAAAGTCGACCGTGTGCGGCAGCTCCCCGCTCCCGGTCTTGGCCTCGACGGCTTCGGCGCCGTTCGCGAGTGTCTGCGGGTCGATCGAGAATCCCGATCCGGGCTTGACGATATTGCCGATGACCAAGCCGAAGACCAGTGCGAACGTGGTGACGACTTCGAAATAGACCAGGGCCTTGACACCGATCCGACCGACCGATTTCAGGTCGCCGACATGGGCGATTCCGAGGACGACGGTGCAGAAGATGATCGGTGCGATCAGCATCTTGATCAGTTTGATGAAGCCGTCGGCAAGCGGTTTGAGGTCGGCACCGAGCGAAGGCCACAACCACCCGATCAGAATACCGCCGACGATACCGATCACGAGCTGCGTGAAAAGTGATGTATACCAACGCTTCCGCGTCGCCGGCTCGCTCGGGTCCGCTTCAGGCCCCGACACATCGATCGCTGTCGCCATCGTCCATTCGCCCCGTTCATGTGGATTCGCGCGCGAGGTCCGCCCGCGGGTAGATGATCACCCCGCCATGTTTCTGCTGCATTGTGTCGGCGTTTCTGCGCGGCAACGACTCGCGAACTGCTCTCCACTGCTTCGCGGGCGGAATCGTGCCAGTATTACCGTTGGTGAACGGGTGAACACGCGAGAAACAGATGGAGATCGACAATGCGGCTTACTCCGCACGAGCAGGACCGACTGCTCATCAGTTACGCCGCCGAATTGGCGCGGAGGCGTCGATCCAGGGGGCGTCTGCTGAACCATCCGGAGGCAGTGGCTCTGATCACCGACCATCTGCTCGAGGGTGCTCGCGATGGGCGATCCGTCGCCGAGTTGATGGCGTCGGGACGCGAGGTTCTCGGCGCGGACGACGTGATCAGCGGAGTCCCCGAGCTGTTGCCCGAAGTGCAAGTAGAGGCAACCTTTCCCGACGGCACCAAGCTGATCACCGTCCACGAACCCATTTCGCCGAAGCGGGGAGACGGACACCTGATCCCCGGCGAAGTCATCACTGTCGCGGGCGATATCGAGATCAACGACGGTGCGGACGTGGTCACGATCGAGGTGCTGAACACCGGGGATCGACCCGTTCAGGTCGGCAGCCATGTGCACTTTCCCCAAGCCAACACGGCTCTGTCCTACGACCGGCAACTCGCACACGGACGCAGACTCGACATACCCGCAGGAACCGCCGTTCGATTCGAACCCGGTATCTCGATGACCGTTCGACTGGTACCGCTCGGCGGCACCCGCGAAGTGTACGGACTGAGCCTGACCCCACCCGGAAAGCTGGATGCCTGATGGCACACTTGTCTCGCGCCCGCTACGCACAGCTCTTCGGGCCGACTACCGGTGACCGAATTCGGCTCGCGGACACCGACCTCTTGATCGAAGTGACCGAGGACCGCAGTGGCGGACCAGGTCTCGCCGGTGAAGAGGCCGTCTTCGGAGGCGGCAAGGTCATCCGTGAATCCATGGGCCAATCGCGTGCAACCCGAGCGGACGGCGCACCGGACACCGTCATCACCGGGGTGGTCGTGGTGGATCACTGGGGGATCATCAAGGCAGACCTGGGAATTCGCGACGGCAGGATTGTCGCGCTCGGTAAGGCCGGAAATCCGGACACGATGACGGGAGTCCATCCGGATCTCGTGATCGGTCCGTCCACCGAGATCATCGCCGGCAACGGAAAGATCGTCACTGCGGGCGCGATCGACTGCCACGTCCACTTCATCTGTCCGCAGATCATGGAAGAAGCCCTCGGCGGCGGAATCACGACGGTCATCGGTGGCGGCACCGGTCCTGCCGAGGGAAGCAAGGCCACCACGGTGACTCCCGGTGCGTGGCACCTGTCCCGCATGCTGGAGGCGCTCGACGACTGGCCGATGAACATCGTCTTGCTGGGCAAAGGAAACACCGTCAGCAGCGACGCGATGTGGGAGCAACTACGCGCAGGCGCGTCGGGGTTCAAGCTGCACGAGGACTGGGGCTCGACGCCCGCGGCGATCGATGCCTGCTTGCGGGTCTGCGATGACGCCGGTGTGCAGGCTGCATTGCACTCGGACACCTTGAACGAGGCAGGGTTCGTGGAAACGACCCTTGGTGCAATCGCTGGACGCGGCATCCACGCTTATCATACCGAAGGTGCTGGTGGCGGGCATGCACCGGATATCATCACCGTCGCCTCTCAAGGCCATGTGCTGCCGAGTTCCACCAATCCGACGAGGCCACACACGGTCAACACTCTCGACGAGCATTTGGACATGCTGATGGTCTGCCATCACCTCAGCCCGTCGATTCCCGAGGATCTTGCCTTCGCGGAGAGCCGAATTCGGCCGTCGACCATCGCGGCCGAGGATCTTCTTCACGACATGGGTGCGATTTCGATGATCGGAAGCGACGCGCAGGCGATGGGTCGGATCGGCGAGGTAGTACTCCGAACCTGGCAAACCGCACATGTCATGAAACAGCGACGAGGGTCGCTGGCCGGTGACAGCGGAGCCGACAACAACCGGGTGATGCGCTACGTCGCCAAATACACCATCTGTCCCGCGGTCGCTCATGGGCTCGATCACGAAATCGGTTCGATCGAGCCGGGTAAGCTCGCCGACCTGGTCCTGTGGGATCCGGCGTTCTTCGGAGTGCGACCCCATGCAGTCATCAAGGGCGGCATGATCGCCTGGGCACAGATGGGTGACGCGAATGCTTCCATCCCGACGCCACAGCCCGAGCTTCCACGTCCGATGTTCGGCGCGTCGCCGAAAGCAGCAGCGGCGACATCGGTTCACTTCGTCTCGCCGCAAGCAATCGAAGACGGACTGGCGGATCGACTGAACTGCGATCGCCGGCTGGTGGCGGTAGGAAATGTTCGCTCGGTCGGGAAAGCCGACATGCCGTTGAACGACGCGCAACCGCGGATCGAGGTCGACGCGGATACGTTCACCGTGAAGATCGACGGTGAAGTCTGGAAAGAGCAGCCTGCGACCGAATTGCCGATGGCGCAAAGGTACTTCCTCTTTTGAGCGCAGTCGTCGCACGGGTGTCGACTATCCTCTCGCTGGCCGATTCGAGGCTCCCGACGGGTGGACATGTTCACTCGGGAGGGGTCGAAGAAGCCATCGAACGCGGACTGGTACGTGACATCGCAACGGTCGAGGCGTTCTTGAATCGACGGCTCCGAACGAGCGGTGCCGTGACTGCCTCGATTGCAGCCGCCGTATGTCGGTCCGTGCTCGACGTTCAGGCTGCCGAGCTCGAGAGCGATGCCCGAACCCCCTCGCCTGCGGCTCGCGCTGCGTCACGCGCGCAGGGGAGAGGGTTGCTGCGGCTCGCCCGAGCGAGCTGGCCGGATCACAGCTGGGATTCGCTGCCACGTCGTCCGCATCTGTCGGTGATCGCCGGCGTGGTGGGCCGGGTGGCAGGGCTCACCGGGCTGGACATGGCATCCGTTCAGGTCTACACCACCATGACGGGATCGGCGATTGCCGCGCAACGGCTTCTTGCGCTGGATCCCTCGGACGTGGCGGCCTGCACACTGCGTCTCGCGCGGACGTGCGACGAGGTGGCAGACCTCGTCGTCGACCGCTTGCCGGATCTGATCGATGTGTCGGATCCACTGCTCGACGTATTGTCGGAATCCCATGCGCGGCGCGAGCGTCCACTGTTCGTATCCTGAAAACAGATCGACCACTTCTCGAAAGGCGAACCCATGCCCCCTCATCTGATCGACGGCGAGCCGCACAACCACACGCTCGACCGGCCCAAGCGGCACCGAGTCCCGGGGGAAGCCCTGCGCATCGGCATCGGTGGGCCCGTCGGATCGGGCAAGACGGCGTTGGTGGCGGCGCTGTGCCGCGAACTGCGTGACGAATTGTCGCTTGCCGTCCTGACCAATGACATCTACACGACCGAGGACGCAGATTTTCTTCGCCGTCACGCGGTACTGCCGGACGAGCGAATCACCGCCGTTCAGACCGGCGGATGTCCGCACACTGCGATCAGGGACGACATCACCGCGAACCTCGATGCAATCGACGACCTCGTCGAGGACAACCCGCCGCTGGACCTGATCCTCGTCGAATCCGGCGGTGACAATCTGACAGCGACGTTCTCGTCGGGATTGATCGACGTGCAGATTTTTGTGGTCGACGTCGCCGGTGGTGACAAGGTGCCGAGGAAGGGTGGCCCCGGCGTCACCTTCTCCGATCTGTTGGTGATCAACAAGACCGATCTCGCGCCCTACGTGGGTGCTGATCTGACCGTGATGGAGAACGACGCGACCAAGGTGCGAGAGGGTCGGCCGACCGCATTGATCTCACTCACCGCCGATCCGACGGCGGGCTTGGTTCTCCAGTGGGTGCGCGCGCAGTTGAAGGAGTCGGCTGTCGCCGATGCGCACTGATCTCGTCATCGAGGCAACTGCGCATCGAAGTCCACGCATCACATCCACCGGAGGATTGTCCGGCCGGTTGACCGGGCCGGACACGGTTCACCTGATCGGGACCGCGGCCACACCGCTCGGTGGGGACGTCATGAACATCAGGATCGTGGTCGGCGCGGGTGCGCGCTTGGTGATCCGCAGTGTGGCTGCGTCGTTGGCACTTCCGAGTACGTCGGAACGCGAGTCACAGTCGGAGTGGACGTTCGATGTTGCCGAAGAGGGGCTGTTGGACTTCGATCCGGAACCGATGATCGTGGCAGCCGACGCTGTCCACCACACCAGAACCACGATTCGCTTCGCGTCGTCGTCGACGATCTACTTCCGTGAACGCGTCCAGATCGGTCGCGCGGGTGAGCGGGACGGCCGATGGGTCGGCACGATGCGGTCCGATGTCGGCGATGTGCCTCACCTTCGGCACCACGTCGAGCTCGGTGTCGGGACGGTGGGCCACGATGTGTTGTCGGCGCCGAAGGCGATGTCGAGTTCGGTGAAGTTCCCGGACCGACGTGGGCCCGAGACGTCGGGCGATGGATCGGTACGTATGCCGCTGGCAGCGGGCGGAAGCTTGACGACGAGCACCGGCGAACGTGTGGACGCATTACCGTTGTCGTCATGACGAAGCTCGACGATGACTCCGAGTCGGAGAGCGTGTTCGACGCCGAGCACGTGGCACAGTCACGCGCCGCCCTCGACGCCGTCGACGATCTCGGAGTGTGGGTTCAGCGATTCGACCTGCTGGGCGATCCGACCAGACTTCGGATTCTGCTCTGTATGCACCGGGCACCAGGCATCTGCGTGACGGATCTGTCGGTGGCCCTCGGAATGACGGCGACGTCGGTCTCCCACGCGCTCCGCCTGCTGCGGAACGAGGGGTGGGTCGCGGTGCAGCGGGACGGCAAGAAGATGACGTACCGGCTCGACGACGACATCGTTCATCGGATGCTGCACGAACTCGGCGCCACCCATGCACATTCTGTGCACGAGTGACGCCGAGTTCGGGTCCTAGGTCGAGACGAGGCTCAGCCTGCGGCCTTTTCGCGATCCTCGACGGCATCTGCTCTGGCCGCCTTGTCGTCCGATCCGGACGACTCGAGGGAGTTGAGTTGTTCGATGGCCAATCGCGCGAAGACCTGCTGTTCGGTGGAGGCCATCTGAGCGCGTCCGCGCCCGAGGAACGTGACGAACCATGAGATCACCGTGGTGATGCGGCTGCGGTAGCCGACCAGGTAGTACAGGTGCAGGGCGAGCCACATGACCCAGGCGATGAATCCGCTGAACTCGAGCTTGCCCACCTTGGCCACGGCGTTGAACCGCGACACCGTTGCCATCGAACCCTTGTCGAAGTACTTGAACGGCTGGCGTTGAGCCGGATCGGCGCCCTTGAGTGATGCCTTGATCTGCTTGGCCGCGTAGTTGGCACCCTGAATGGCGCCCTGTGCCATGCCCGGCACATCCTTGACCGACATCAGGTCGCCGACGACGAAGACGTTCGGGTGCCCTTTGACAGTCAGGTCGGGTTCGACGATCACGCGTCCGGCGCGGTCGGTCTCGGACTCGGACTGATCGGCGAGCTTCTTGCCCAGCGAGCTTCCCTGAACGCCTGCGGACCACACCTTGCACTGTGCCTCGATGCGGCGGGTGCTTCCGTCTTTCTCTTTGACGGTCAAGCCGTCGTTGTCGACATCGGTCACCATCGCGTTCAGCTGAATCTCGACACCGAGCTTTTCGAGCCTGGCCGCTGCTGCCTTGCCCAGCTTCTCACCCATCGGGGGAAGGACGGCAGGTGCTGCGTCGAGAAGGATGACTCGCGCGTCGCGTGGATCGATATTGCGGAAGGCGCCGTCGAGAGTGCGGTCTGCGAGCTCGGCGATCTGGCCGGCAAGCTCGACTCCGGTGGGGCCGGCGCCGACGACGACGAAGGTCATCAGGCGGTCGCGCTCGTCCTGGTCGTCGGACAATTCGGCCTGCTCGAAAGCGCCGAGGATGCGGCCGCGTAGCTCGAGGGCGTCGTCGATCGTCTTCATGCCCGGCGCGAATTCGGCGAAGTGATCGTTGCCGAAGTAAGACTGCTGAGCCCCGGCGGCGACGATGAGGCTGTCGAAGGGGGTGACCGTCACACGCTCGAGCAGCTTGGACGTGACGGTCTTGGCGGTCAGGTCGATGTCGAGGACCTCGCCCATGAGGACCTCGGCGTTCTTCTGCTTGCGCAGGATCACACGGGTGGTCGGAGCGATTTCACCGACGGAGAGAATGCCGGTGGCCACCTGATACAGAAGCGGCTGGAAGAGATGATGCGTGGTCTTGGCCACGAGAGTGACGTCGACGTCGGCCTTCTTGAGTGCCTTTACGCCGAAAAGACCTCCGAATCCGGAACCGATGACGACGACACGATGACGCTTCGATTCGACCGGTTGGATGCTCATTACCCGCTCCCTAGAAGATTGAAATGTAGCTACAACGGTAGTCGCCACCCATCCGGGCGTCTCGGCAAGGTTCCCATGTTGGACGCGTGTTCGCCGATCCTGCCGATGGCATGGGCATTGACCTGCAGTAGTTGTCGGATCGTCGTGACGGAGGCGTCTGGATCGCTTCAGACGGCGAGCACGGTGCGGTGGTTTTTCACAATTGGATTGCGGCAGTTTTATTCGGAACTCCGAAGGACTCGCAGACGTTCGTCGAAACGCTGGTATTTACGCCTCCGGCCGTCCATACTCTGACCATGTTCGAGTTAAGTGTTACCGCGAGTAACCTCAATACAGCGACCGACGTCCTCGCCGCCGCAGGAGGGGGAGCGGCGCTGGACCAAGTCTTCGGCATGAGTGCCGCAGCCGGCGTCATCTCGCTCGGATTGCTGTACTTGGCTTTCATGCACCGTACTCGGCGGATCACCTGGCTGGGCCGTCTTGCCGATTACGCCGGATCGAAGACGAACCTCCCCGGCTGGGCTGCGCTACCACTGGTCTTGTTCATTTCGACCATTCTGACGGCTTTCCTCGGCTTCATCTGGGATGTCAGCCTCCACATCGGCAAGGGCCGCGACGAGGGTCCGCTGGCGAACCCCGCTCACTACTTCATTCTCGTCGGCCTGTTCTTCCTGTTCATCGCGGGCGCACTGGCGATGATCCTGCCGTTGGACGAGAAGCCCGGGCGCGCAGCGATCAAGCTCACGAGAACCTGGTACGTACCCACCGGGGGCGTCCTGATCATGGGTGCCGGTCTTTATGCCCTCATCGGATTCCCTCTCGACGACATCTGGCATCGGATCTTCGGTCAGGACGTCACACTGTGGGGCCCGACGCACCTGATGTTGATCGGCGGGGCGGGGTTGTCGTTGATCGGCGTGATTCTGCTCGAGCACGAGGGCCGTATCGCGATGGGATCCGACGCCGAAGGCCCGGATCCTCGCTGGTCCAAGAGTCCCGTGCTCACCTGGATGATTCGCGCCTCGGCTTTCGGTGGGCTGATCATCGGACTGTCGGTGTTCCAGATCGAGTACGACTTCGGGATCGAACAGTTCCAGCTGATCTTCCAGCCGATGCTGATCACGGGAGCCGGCGCCTTCGCTCTGGTTGCCGCTCGCTCCATGGTCGGTCCGGGCGCGGCGCTGTTCGCGGTGGGATTCGCAGCCGTGGTTCGCGAAATCACCGCGTTGATCGTCGGACCCGTCTTCGGCGACCCGCACAACGTGTTCGCGCTGTACCTCGGCGCAGCGATCGTGGTGGAAGTTCTTGCCCTGACGCCGCTGATCAAGCGCAGACTGCTCTTCGGCGCGGTTGCAGGACTCGGTGTGGGAACGCTCGGAATCTGGGGTGAGTCCTTCTGGGTCGACGCCGTATATCTCTTCCCGTGGACGTCGAGCATGTGGATCGACACTTTGTGGATGACTATTCCGGTCGGTGTCACGACCGGACTCTGCGGAGGCCTGTTCTCGCAGTTGCTGAGTGGTGACGGTGTACCCCGACCCGCTGTACGCCGGGGCGTCGTGCTGGCGATGATTCTTGCTCTGACCGGGACGGTGTGGAACGGCCTCACCTTCGATGTTCCCACCGACGCGACGGCGTCCGTTCGATTGACCGATGCCGAGAGCGTAGACGGATTCCGCATGGTCACCGCCGAGGTCGAACTCGACCCGGCAGATCTGGTGAGCGATGACCCGGAGTGGGTGTCCATCCTTGCGTGGCAGGGCGGCGGCGACACTCTGCGAGGGCTCGTCGTCGATTCTCTGGAGCGCACCGGTCCGGGAACCTACCGATCGACCAAGCCGGTTCCTGTCGACGGAAAGTGGAAGACGGTTCTTCGCATCCACGACGGCCGTACGCTCACCGCTGCCCCGATCTACCTTGCCGGTGACGAAGCGATCGGCGCTCCCGAGGTAGCGGCGGAACCGTCGTTCACCCGCGACCTGGTTTCCGAGATCACACTGCTTCAGCGTGAACGAAACTTCGACCACCCGGCATGGCTCTTCGCTGCGGCGTCGCTGATCGTCCTCGTGTGCACGTTGCTTCTCGTCTGGGCTTTGTCCTGGGGTGCTGTTCGCATCAGCAGCGTCACGCCGCGGAACTCGCTGCGGAACACACGCTCGACCGAGGTGCCGAGCCGAACGTGAGCGCATCCGAACGTTTCAGTGGCGCGGCGTTGTCCGCCGCGCCCGATAACGTGATCTATCTGGCAGACCACTCGGTGGTTCTCGCCTTGCCTGCATTGATTCCTGCCTTCGTGATCGTCGGCGTCGTGCTGTACGTCGTCGCCAAGGACAGGCGTGCCGAGCGAGACGAAAAAGCCGAGCAGACAGGGGAGTCGGACAACCCCGAGACCGACCGCGTAGACGACGAGGAGAAATGATGAAGCCGGCTTCACTGGTGGTCGCTGCATGCGCTCTCACCCTGGCTGTGGTGTCCGGATGCTCCTCGGAATCGGACGCCACCGACGATACGAGCACGCCGTCGGCTGCAGCCGACGTGACGACAGCCGAGAGCGGGTCGGCTGACGCCCAATCGTCGGTAGGTGCAGAGGTGCCGGACGGTCTTGTCATCGATGTCCGTATCGACGGGGGTGCGGTGACCCCCACCAACGAACGGCTCGAAGCGACGGTCGGCGAGCCGATCACTCTTCGAGTGGACAGTGATGCCGAGGACGAACTCCATGTGCACTCGGTACCGGATCATGAGTTCGAGGTGGCGGTAGCTCAGGGACAGATGTTCGAGTTCACCGTCGAGGTACCAGGCCAGGTGGCCATCGAGTTGCACGATTCCGATCGAACGGTCGCCACTGTTTCCGTCAGGTCGTGATTCTCGCTCACGGCCTCGGCGGATCGACCGACCTGCCGATTCCGGCTACCTACGTGCTCATCGGCGGTGCCTGGGCGCTGTCGATCTCTTTTGCCGTCCTGATATTCGCGTGGCGGACACCACGACTCGATCCGTCTCGGCGGTGGCTCGTACTCCCGGCCGCGGTGACCCGCGCGGCGGACTCTTCGGTCACCCGAACGGTACTTCGGGGGATCGGGTCGATCTTCGCCGTGTACGTGGCGACAGCCGCCTTCGCGGGCCCAGCCGATGCCTCGAACGCTCTGCCCGGAGTGTTCTACGTCCTCCTCTGGGTCGGCGTGCCGGTGCTGTCGGTGTTCTTCGGACCGGTGTGGCGGTTGATCTCTCCGGTGCGGACGCTGCATCTGCTGCTGTGCGCAGCGCTACGTCGCGACCCGTCGATCGGGCCTAGTCGATATCCGCACCGTCTCGGCGCGTGGCCGGCTGTTGCTGGATTGTTCGCCTTCGTGTGGCTCGAGCTCGCGTCGACCGATCCCGGGTCGGTTACTGCAATTCAGATCTGGTGCGTGAGCTACGTTCTCATCTCGATCGCCGGAGGGATGGTGTTCGGCGACACCTGGTTCGAGCGCGCGGATCCATTCGAGAAGTTCAGCGACACAGTCGCCCGAATGTCCATCCTCGCCCGCGGAGCAGGAGACCGTGAACTGGTGGTGCGTAATCCACTCGACGGCCTCCGTTCGTTCCCGGTTGTGCCTGGCGCGGTGGCGGTGGTTGCGGTGCTTCTCGGATCAACGGCCTTCGACAGCGCGTCGCAGATTCCGGCCTGGCGAAACATGGTCGACGACATGACGTCGTCGCCGTCGGGCGCGGCCGGTTGGCGGACCGCCGGGTTGTTGATTCTGATCAGCTTCGTCGGGATATCGTTCTGGTTCGCAAGCCGGGCGACTGGGGGAGTCGATACGCACCAGCGCTCGAAACTTCCCGGCAAGCTTGCACATTCGCTGATTCCGATCGTCTTCGGTTACATCTTGGCGCACTACTTGACCTACCTCGTCGAGAAGGGTCAAGCGACAGCAATTCTGCTCGCAGATCCTTTTCGGCACGGCTGGAATCTTCTCGGACAGCAAGGCTGGGAAGTCTCGTACGTCCTCTCCGAACATCCAGGAATCGTGGCCACGATCAAGGTTCTCTGCGTCCTCGGCGGTCACGTGCTGGGTGTCGCCGCCGCACACGATGCGTCGCTTCGCCTGCTCCCGGTCGGACACCGATTGACCGGTCAGCTGGCTTTGATGGTGTTGATGGTCTTCTACACGTTCGGTGGGCTCTTCTTGCTCTTCGGCGGCTGATTTCGGCCGAAAACACCGCTCTCGACGCGGTGAATCAAATGGGCAGAGTATTTAATGTCAGGACAAATGCTTGACATTGGCTGTGATGTGGATTACATATTGATCGCTACATCGATTGATTCACCACCGGGCCACCTCGGTCCGGCGTCGAGAAAGAGAATTGATGACACATCACACGAGTCGCGGCGTAGGCCGCACAGGTTCGCTTCGCGTACTGCGCTCAGGCGCGGTCCTCGGACTGGCGCTGTGCGCCACCGTGGCCGCGGGTTGTTCGAGCACGGGCGGCGCACCGGAGAGCACCGCCGGCGGATCCAACGCGGGGACCGCTGACACGCCGCGGGCAACAATTGCGATGATCACCCACGAGGTTCCCGGCGACACGTTCTGGGATCTCATCCGCAAGGGCGCTGAAGCAGCGGCAGCGAAGGACAACATCGAACTTCGTTACTCCTCGGATCCGGAAGCGCCCAACCAGGCCAACCTGGTGCAGAGTGCGATCGACTCCAAGGTCGATGGGATCGCGGTCACCCTTGCGAAGCCGGATGCGATGGCGCCGGCTGTGGAAGGTGCCATCGCCGCAGGGATTCCGGTAGTGGCATTCAACTCCGGATACGACTCGTGGAAGGCTCAGGGAGTCTCGCAGTACTTCGGCCAGGACGAGACCATTGCCGGCGAAGCGGCTGGAGCCAGGCTGGCGCAGGACGGCGCCAAGAAGACTCTCTGCATCATTCAGGAGCAGGGACAGGTTGCCCTCGAATCGCGTTGTGCCGGTGTGAAGCAAGGCTTCACCGGCGGCAGCACCGAGATTCTGAACGTCAACAGCAAGGACATGCCTTCGGTCGAGGCAACTATCACCGCGAAGCTCCAGCAGGACCCCAGCATCGATCACATCGTCGCGCTCGGAGCACCGATCGCACTCACCGCTGTTCAGTCGAAGGCGAATGCCGGAAGTGACGCAACGATCGTCACGTTCGACACCAACGCGGCACTGGTGGAGGCAATTCAGTCGGGCGATGTCCAGTGGGCTATCGACCAGCAGCCGTATCTCCAGGGCTACCTCGCAGTCGATTCCCTGTGGCTGTACCTGAACAACGGCAACACCATCGGTGGCGGCACGCCGGTCCTGACCGGCCCCGCCTTCATCGACTCATCCAATATCGACGCCATCGCCGAGTACGCCAAGAACGGAACTCGCTAGGACTGCGCCCGTCGCGGCTACCCCCTGGCCGCGACGGGCGCACCGAGCACGGAAGGATTTCTCATGAGTACACAGGCCGATTTGGATCTGTCCAAGCACACCGTCGTCACCGATGAACGGGTCAAGAAGCAGAAGCCGATGCAGCGGTTGCTGGTTCGCCCCGAGATCGGCGCCCTGTTCGGTGCCATCGTCATCTTCATCTTCTTCTGCATCGTCGCACCCCCCTTCCGTAGCCCCGAAGCCCTCGCCACGGTCCTCTACGCCTCCTCCACCATCGGCATCATGGCCATCGGAGTCTCCCTGCTGATGATCGGCGGAGAATTCGACCTCTCCACCGGCGTCGCGGTCACCTTCTCCTCCATCATGGCCTCGATGATCGCCTACAACCTGCACCTCAACGTCTGGCTCGGCTCCGCATTGGCCCTCGTGCTCGCGTTGGCGGTCGGCTTCTTCAACGGCTACCTGGTCATGAAAACGAAAATCCCCTCGTTCCTGATCACCCTCTCGAGCTTCCTGATGCTCACCGGCATCAACCTCGCCGTCACCAAACTCGTCACCGGACAGGTCGCCACTCAATCGATCTCCGACATGCAAGGATTCGACTCCGCCAAGAAGGTCTTCGCCTCCTCCTTCGTCATCGGCGGCGTCTCCATCCGCATCACCGTCCTGTGGTGGCTGCTGTTCACCGCCATCTCCACCTGGGTCCTGATGAAAACCCGCATCGGCAACTGGATCTTCGCCGTCGGAGGCAACCAGGATTCAGCCCGCGCCATCGGCGTCCCGGTCACCAAGGTCAAGATCGGGCTGTTCATGTTCGTCGGATTCTGCGCCTGGTTCGTCGGCATGCACCTGCTGTTCGCCTTCAACACCGTCCAGTCCGGACAGGGTGTCGGTAACGAGTTCCTCTACATCATCGCCGCCGTCATCGGAGGCTGCCTGCTCACCGGAGGATTCGGCACGACCGTCGGCGCGATGATCGGCGCGTTCATCTTCGGCATGGCCAACCAGGGCATCGTCTACGCCGGCTGGAACCCCGACTGGTTCAAATTCTTCCTCGGCGCGATGCTGCTGTTCGCGGTCATCGCCAACAACTCCTTCCGCACCTACGCAGCGAAACGGTGACCTCCCATGACAACCCACGCTGAAACACCACTCGAACCAGCATCGTCCGGCGGTAAGACCCCGCTGATCGAACTGAAAAACGTCGGCAAGTCCTACGGCAACATCATCGCGTTGGCCGGGATCAACCTGCGTGTCGGTGCCGGTGAAGTCACCGGCGTCCTCGGCGACAACGGCGCCGGCAAATCCACCCTGATCAAGATCATGGCCGGACTGCACCAACAAACCGAAGGCGAACTGCTCGTCGACGGCGTCGACACCACATTCGACTCCCCGAAAGATGCGTTGAGCAAAGGCATCGCCACCGTCTACCAGGACCTCGCGGTCGTGGCCCTGATGCCGGTATGGCGCAACTTCTTCCTCGGCCAGGAACTGCGCAAGGGTGGACTGTTCAAATCGTTGGACGTGAACGCCATGCGCGCGACCACCATCGAAGAACTCCACAAGATGGGCATCGACCTCCCCGACGTCGATGCCCCCATCGGATCACTCTCCGGTGGCCAACGCCAATGTGTCGCGATCGCCCGCGCCATCTTCTTCGGTGCCCGCGTCCTGATCCTCGACGAACCCACCGCCGCCCTCGGTGTCAAGCAGTCCGGGATGGTGCTGCGCTACATCTCCGCCGCGAAGGAACAAGGCTTCGGGGTCGTGTTCATCACCCACAACCCGCACCACGCCTACATGGTCGGAGATCACTTCGTGCTCCTCAACCGCGGCCGCCAGAAACTGGACTGCAAATACGACGACATCAGTCTCGACGACCTCACCAAAGAAATGGCAGGCGGCGACGAACTCGAAACCCTCACCCACGAACTACGACGCTGATGTGACGGCGTAGTCCGCAACCTACCTCGCCCCGCGACCCTCGAATCAGGGTCGCGGGGCGAGGTATATGTCGTCGGCCACCGCTATCGTTGTGCGGGGAGCGCACATTTCTTTCGGAGCGAGGTATCCGTGAGCGACTATCCCGAAGTGCCCGATCCGGTGCTGAACGTGGTGCGGCGGATTTGCACCGGTTTTCCCGAGATCGACGAACAACGGGCGTGGACCGGTATCAGGTGGCGAGTGCGCACCAAAACCATCGCTCACCTATTGGTCGTCGAACCCGGTCGTCCCGAGGCCTATTCGAGAGCTGCCTCCGTCGATCGGCCGACGACCGTTCTCACGTTTCGCTCCGAGCCACCGGAACTAGAGGTTCTGGTTCGATCGGGTCATCCCTTCTTCGTTACGCCATGGGGACAGGACAGCGTCGGAATGATCATCGACGAGTTCGATCCCGAGGAGCTTCGTGAGCTCCTCACCGAGAGCTACTGTCTGTCGGCCCCGAAGAAATTGGCGGAGTCCATCATTCGCCCGCCTGGGTGAAACACAGAATCCGATCGTCGGCGCGCTCTTGGCCGCGACGGGCACTCGGTGACACACTCGACCGATGACATCGTTCCCTGTTCTCGATCTCACGCCCGACGAGCTGCTGACCACCACGCGCACCGTCCGCAAGCGGCTCGACGTGACACGAGACGTGCCGATGGAATTGATCCGAGAATGTCTGGACATCGCGTTGCAGGCACCGTCGGGATCGAATCGTCAGGGTTGGCAATGGATGGTGGTCACCGACCGTGATCTCCGTGCACAATTAGGGGAGATCTACCGGGAGGAAGTCGAGAAGTACCTCAGTTCTCGGGCGTCGGCAGCGAAGCTGTTTTCCGACGATCCGGATCGAGCACCGGTACAGCGACGTGTGGGCGACAGCGTCGCGTGGCTCGGTGAGCACATGGGCGAGATTCCGGTGCTGCTGATTCCGTGCATTCGTGGTGCCGTCGAACTCCCGGGAGGGAATCAGGCCGGCCTGTGGGGCTCATTGCTTCCAGCAGTGTGGAGTTACTCGCTGGCGGCGCGTGCGCGTGGCCTCGGCACGGCCTGGACAACCTTGCATCTTTCACGCGAGGCGGAAGTAGCCGATCTGCTCGGCATACCGCAGGGATTTCACCAAGCCGCGTTGATGCCTACCGCCTACTTCACCGGAGAAACGTTCAAGCCTGCACCGCGGGAGCCTCTCGATTCCGTCTTGCATGTCGACAAGTGGTGAGCGTCATCCTCGTGCGCGGCGAGCCAGTTCCACGGTAGCGGCGCGGAGAAGTCCGATGTCGTCGATCGGATTCGCGTAACCCACACGGGTGGTGGCGATTCCGCGGGGCGTAACGACACCGAGGTCGAGTCCGTAGCGGTCGGCCGACGTGCAATCCGCCTGCGTTGCATCCGGGTAGCCGCCCAGTACTCGCGCCATTGCCAGCAATGACTCCGCGTGGTCGGCATTGAGATGAGCGACAGCGCCCGCTGCATTGGGAGAGACCGGATCGGGAGCGGCGGCAGCGTAATCCGTCGCCGTCGCCGAATCCATCCGACCGTAGCCACCGACCCATCGCGCGCGCTCGACTCGAAGGATCCAGAGCGAGAAGTCGCTGTAGTCGATGTAGTACTTGGCAGCGGGCACCGCAGCCAGATGGGCGGCGCGGGCCGCGTCGAGTTCGTTCTCGTGCGGCGCCTCGACGTAGCCGGCCAGAGTGACGCGAGAGATCGACAGAGGATCGTTCACGGACTCGGGGGCAACGATCGATACGCTTGCGCGCGGGTTCTGGTGGAGGTTGCGACCGTGCTCGGCCATCCGCGACACACACAGGACCGGTGAGCCACCGAACAGTCCGTAGGTGATGTACGAGGCCCAAGGATCGCCGTCGACGGTCAGACTGGCCAGCGTCGCGATGTTCGTCGACGCTGCTACCGTGCGAGCCTCCTCCGCCGGTGTCGGCCTCGGTACGTGGGCGACCTCCGTCAGCGGGGGAGGAGTGGAGGGTGCGTCGCCGGGATCACCGTGATCGAGTGCCATGGGCGAAGTGTACGGACTCCGGCGGACTCGACAGTGGCGGGGATTACGCGAACAAGCGGTTTCGCACATACGGGGGCCGGGCATGTGGTGGCGGTGACAAGGGTGATGCGCACCAACCGCACGATGCGAGCAGTTGTGGCCGCGATGAGCTTGTTCGCGGTCGTCGCGTGCATCTGGGCGGCAGTCGGGTATGTCTACGCGGACGATCGAAAGGCAGCGTCGGCGACGACGATCGGTTTGGCCGTTCTGGGCGTCGGGTGGCTCGCCGTGCTCCTCGCGGTCTCGATCAAGTTCGCACGTCTGCGGGTGCGCCGCAGACGCAGTACCGGCGACAACTGATCTATCTGTTCTTCGCGCACCGAGTCGACCGACGAGGTGGAGAATTGCCGTAAGGGTCCAGACACTCGCACAGGAGGATCAATGCGCGTTCACCGCATCGTCACCAACCTCGCGGTCGGCGATATCGAGGAATCGAAGAGTTTTTACACGGACTTCCTCGGTCTGAACAACGAGGAGTTCAATCTGGGCTGGGTAGCGCGCTACTCCGATGCCGAGGCCGCGACGAGCGTGCAGTTGGTCACGCACGACGCGACCTCGCCCGACGATTCCGTCATCTCCGCGATGACCGAAGACGTCGAGGATGCCTACGAGGAGGCGCTGCGCCTCGGGCTCGACATCGTGCACCCACTTACGCGAGAAGCGTGGGGTGTTCACCGGTTTCTGGTGCGCGCTCCGGACGGCAACGTCATCAATATCGTCGGCCACCCGCACCGATAGCCGTCAGCTCGTAAGAATCACCAATTGCCGCGTCGCCCGAGTCATCGCTACGTAGCGATCGACAGCGCCGCTGATTCCCGACCCGAAATTTTCGGGGTCGACGAGTACGACGAAGTCGAACTCCAGGCCCTTGGTCAGTTCCGGAACCAGCGACCGCACGCGCTTCGATCCCGCGAAGGTGGGGTCTCCGACCACGCAACCGATCCCGTCCGGGTTGTCCCGAAGCCAGGTGTCGAGTATGGAACCGAGATCCGAAGCACGCCCGTGCATCACCGGAAGTCCACCGGTACGGATCGACGTCGGTACGTTCGCATCCGGCAGCGCCTTCCGGATGACGGGTTCGGCCTCCGCCATGATTTCCTCGGGTGTTCGATAGTTGATACTCAGTGCTGCCTGATGGACCAGATCGAAACCGACTCGCTGCAATCGGTCTTGCCAGGTCTCGGTGAATCCGTCTCGGGCCTGCGCCCGATCTCCGACAATGGTGAAACTTCGAGAAGGGCAGCGCTGCAACAGCATCTGCCACTCCGCATCGGTGAGTTCCTGCGCTTCGTCGACGACGATGTGTGCGAACGGTCCCGCCAGGTAGTCCGGATCCGATGACGGCAACGCGGAGTGGTCGACGAGAGCATCACGCATCCCGTCCTGACGAAGCTGCGCGATGATCCCTTCCTCGTCGTCGAGTTGCAGCATCTCGTCCACCACCTGATCCATACGTCGACATTCACGGGAGATCGCAGCGTCATGACGTTGTCGACGGCTCGTGGCTCGCGGATCGCCCAGACGCTGACGCGCCACATCCAGGAGTGGAAGGTCGCAGACCGTCCACCGATCGACATCGGTTCGCTGCATCGCTGCGACCTGATCGCGGGTCAGCCACGGCGCACACTTTCGTAGGTATGCAGGCACCGACCAGAGGTCGCCGACGAGGTCGGCGGCTTCGATCAGCGTCCACGATCCATCAAGGGCTTTTCGGAGACTCTCGTTCTCCAGCAGTGCTTTCCGAATGTGCGCATCGGAAACATCGCCGCGATACTTGTCGACGAGAATCGAGACCAGCAACTCCCAGATTTGCTCGCGCGCCTCGTTGTGCGGGGTGCCCGGGTCAGCGGCGTCGAACGCCTCCCGCCAGTCCTGAGCGTCGAGCGGGATATCGCCCCAGTCCGTCTCCACGGTCATCGTCGACGTCGGTGGTTGTTCGTAGAAGCGAACGGCTGCTTCGATTGCATCGACCATGAACTTCGACGCTTTCAACTCGGCGACGATCGCGTCGGACTCGGGGACTGCATCGCTGCCTTCCCTGACCAAGTCACCGAGGGTGCAGGTCTGGACACCCTCCTCACCGAGGCTCGGCAGGACGTCGGAGACGTAGGCGAGGTAGGGCTCATGAGGGCCGACGAACAACACGCCTCCGTGATTGTGACCCAATCGCGGATCCGAGTAGAGGAGGTAGGCCGTGCGGTGCAGAGCAACAACGGTCTTACCGGTGCCAGGACCTCCGTCCACGACGAGGGCACCCCGCGAACCCGCTCGAATGATGGCGTCCTGGTCCGCTTGGATCGTGCCGAGCACGTCCCGCATCCGCGGCGATCGCTCGGAACCGAGGCTGGCGACGAACGCGGACTGGTCGTCGAGAGCGGCCCCGTCGGATTCACGAAGAGCGTCCGCCGAAAAGACCTCGTCCCAGTAGTCGCTGATGCGCCCGCTCGTCCAACGATAGCGACGCCGCCGCACCAGGCCCATGGGATCCCGATGTGTCGCTCCGAAAAACGGCTCGGCGGCGGGCGATCGCCAATCGATGAGGAGCTGAGCGCCGTGTTCGTCGAGCAGACCGACTCGACCGACGTACAGCACCTCGTTTGTGCCGGCATGCACCATGTGCCCCAGACAGAGATCGATACCGAAACGCTTCAGAGATCGCAGTCGGGCGGTGAGGCGATGGACCTCGAAGTCGCGCTCCATCACTTCTTGGCCGGACCCGCCATTGGTCTTCTGCACTTTCTCGAGTCTGGAATGCGCATCGGCGATCGATCCAGCGATGCTCGACGCAATTGCCGCGAATTGCCTCTCGTCCTCGGCAACCTGACCGTTGTCGAGCTTGGCAACAAGACTGTCGGCAAGGCGAAAGACACTCGTCGGCGGTGAAACATGCACGTGAAGGGCCCCTTTTCAGCTAAATTCAGGCTTCGACGTGCCATTGTGGGGGTTGGATGGGGTCTTGCGGCAAGCCCCCCGGTGCGCTATAGATTGACAGTGGAAGAGGTGAAGTTTCCCTCTGTCGAAGTTTCGGGCTCGCGGCTCCTGGCGATGGCGCGCTCCCGTGCCAGGAAGAAGAACGGAATGGCCGTGGCGATTCCGACCCCGAAGGTCAACACGAACGATGCGACCCACCATCGAACGATGTGCAATCGGCGTGCTTCGGCGAACGCCCACGTGTGAAATCCGATCACGACGAAGGTCAGATCCAGCATCGCGAATCGGCCCGGCGTAGTTCGGGTGATGTCACCGACGAAAAAGTCTGCGACAGAACGCCATCCGTTCTGTCGGACGTAGGGGAGTGCGATCGCATTCTGGCCGATGAAGGCTGCCACGAGGATCACGAGCAGTGATCGACGCTGCCATGCGGATTCGAGGTCCTGTGGTGTAATTCGAGGGCTCCTGACAGTCGGTGAGTTTTCGGCACACCGATTGTCACTCATCGGTCCGGTCCGGAGAAACATCCCGGTAGGCCCGAGTGATCAGACCAGGGGACCGGCGGGATACTCGCGAAGTACGAGCGAGGTGCTCACCGGACCGAATCGGCCGATCGCATCGATGATCTCTTCGAGCCTCTCCGGTGTTCTCGTGTGCGCGTCGAGAAGGAAGCAGTCGTCACCGGTAATGCGGTAGATGCGATTGATCTCGGGAATCTGCTCGAACTGTTTCAATGACGCTGCGATCTGTGAGTGCGTTGTCCGGAGCCTGATCACAACGTGGGTGGTGAGACCCAGATGCTCGGGGGATACCTTCGCCGCGTACCCCGTGATGACGCCCTCTTGTTCGAGCTTTCTCAGGCGTGCCGCTGCTGCGGGCTGAGACAGGTGAACTTTTCTTGCGAGATCCGTCACCGTGATGCGGCCGTCGCACTGCACGATGCCGAGGATCGCGCGATCGGTTCGGTCCAGGGAATTCATCGCATCGTCCGGCATTCGCCTAGTAAACAACGGTTTCGGGCGCTCCCGCTTGCCGACCTCGACTTCGCTGCTCACGATGGTGGCAACGATGAGACGACACCTGGAGGACTCGATGCGAATGATCTCACTGCCCGGTATCGGCGGCTCGGACGAGCGACACTGGCAATCCCACTGGGAAGCCGACTCACGCCACATGCACCGCTTCACGCCGTCGTCCTGGGATGCTCCAGATTTCGACGACTGGTCGTGCGCCCTCGATCGTGCAGCGAGCGGTGAACGCGTCGTACTCGTTGCGCACAGTCTCAGCTGTCATTTGGCTGTGCGGTGGGCGCAGGCGAACACCGACAGGGTGAAGGCGCTGTTTCTGGTTGCGCCGCCGGATCCCGTGGGCGAGATCTTCCCGGCCGAAGCATCATCGTTCGCGACGGGATGGCAAGTGTCGGTTGAGGTGCCGTCGGTGATCGTCGCCAGCACCGATGACCCCTACTGCGCGTGGCACAGATCCGAATGTCTGGCCGATGAGTGGGGAACGACGTTGATTCCGGTCGGGCCGAAAGGACATCTCAATTCGGACAGCGGCCTCGGTGCGTGGCCGGAAGGCCGAAACCTGTTGGCCAGCTTCCTGGCCGGCGTCGGGTCCGGATGACGGAACATGCCGGTGATTGGCCTTTCCGCTGCCGGATCCTCGACGGGCGGTTCCTTACCGCTCGATGCGGTAGCGCAGGTGGGCGACGCCTGGTGCCTCGAGGACGCGCTCGAGTGTCAGCGCGGGGAAATTGGGCTCGAAACCGTCGAACAATCGCTCGCCCGACCCGAGGATGACGGGACTCACCTGCAGATCGATTTCGTCGACGATGCCGGCGCGGATGGCCTGGCGAGCGCACGACGCGCCACCGGCGATGCTGATCGGCCGATCGCCGGCCACCTCGACTGCCTGCGCGTATGCAGACTCGACGCCATCGGTGACGAAATGAAAAGTCGTACCCTCCAATGCGACCGACTCTCTGGGGTAATGGGTGAGGACGAAGACGGGGCAGTGGTAGGGCGGTTCGGCACCCCACCACCCGTTCCACTCCGAGCCGTTCCAGTCGCCGCGAATCGGACCGAACATGTTTCGGCCCATGATGGTCGCACCCATTCCGTCCATCATCTCGCCGACGATTTGCTTGTTCACGGGGTGATCCGAGGCCGGGCCGAGGTGCCAGCTGTGAAGAAGTTGCCCGCCTACGCCGAGTGGATGCTCTTCACTCTGGTTCGGGCCGGCGACATAGCCGTCGGTTGATATCGACATCGAGAGGTTGGTCCTCGGCATAAGTCATCCGTTCGTCGGTTCGGGAGGCAATCCATAGTGGCAGACTCCGATGGTCACGGAAACTCATCGACGGTCGGAGTACTCGACGGTGTCGTCGAAACCGATCTTGATACGGCGTTTCACCGCAGGACCCCCGCACAGCGGTCATCATCCGCTGAGAAATCACCGACTTGCCGGGATACTGGTCCAGATCTTGCATCGCGTGGGTTCATCGTGAATCGACAGCGGCTCGATCCTGAATGCCAAGGGGAGCGCATGACAGTTGTTGCCACCTGTCTCGTCATCACGTTCGGCCTCGGCGGACTCGCCATGGCCGTGCGACTGCCTCCCCTCGTGGGATTTCTCGCGGCGGGATTCGTCATCAACGCTTTCGGGCTCGAGGAAATCCCGGAACTCGACACCATTGCGGATCTCGGGGTCACCCTTCTCCTGTTTGCGATCGGCCTCAAGCTCGACATTCGAATATTGCTGCGTCGCGAAGTCTGGTTGACCACTTCTGCGCACATGGTGATCAACGTCGTTCTCGGCACCATCGCACTGTGGGTGCTCGCCCTTGTCGGAGTGCCGATGCTGGCGGGGCAGAGCGTGGAGACCGTCGCGCTCCTCGCCCTCGCTCTCTCGTTCTCCAGCACGGTCTTCGTCGTGAAGGTCCTCGAGGAACGGGGTGAATCGCACGCTCTGTACGGCCGTGTCGCCGTTGGCATCCTGGTGATGCAGGACATCATCGCGGTGGTCTTCTTGACTGTCACCAGCGGTACCCTTCCGAGCCTGTGGGCCCTCACTCTCGTAGGACTGTGGCCGCTCACTCGTGTCCTGAGACGCATCTGGAGTGGACTCGGGCACGGAGAAATGCAGTCTTTGTTCGGAATCGTGATGGCGTTCGTTCCCGGTTACGCGCTGTTTTCCGCGCTCGGGCTGAAAGGCGATCTGGGTGCGCTGGTGATCGGGGTACTGCTGGCATCTCACCCCGCATCCTCCGAACTCTCCAGGTCCTTGTTTCACATCAAGGAACTACTGCTCGTCGGCTTCTTCGTATCCATCGGCCTGACCGGGCTTCCGGACTTGCCGAGCATCGGAATCGCCATACTGATGCTGCTGTTCCTGCCCTTCAAGGCGGTCTGGTATTTCGTCTTGTTCACCGTGATGAAATTGCGCTACCGCACCGCCCTGCTCGCTGGTTTGAGCCTCATGAACTATTCCGAATTCGGTCTTATCGTGGTGGCGGTCGGAGTGTCATCAGGGTCGTTGGCTCCGGCGTGGTTGGTGGAAATGTCGATCGCCGTTGCCCTCAGTTTCGTCGTGTCCGCGTTGGTCAACGGACGCGGCCACTTGATGGTCGAGAAGATCGCCGCGCGACTGCCTGCTCAGAACGAGCGAACATTGCACCCGGAGGAAAGACCTGCCGATGCCGGCGACGCCGAGGTTGTGGTAATCGGAATGGGCAGAGTCGGATTCGCCGCCTACCAACGCCTCACGGATCACTACGCTTTCCGAGTCGTCGGCGTCGACTACGACGGTCCGCGTATCGAACGCTTGGCGACAGAGGGCCTTCGGGTCATCGAGGGTGACGCAACCGATCTCGACTTCTGGAACCAGTTGCGTCGCTCGGAATCGGTGCGTATCGCAGTCCTGGCAATGCCCCGCCACGGCGCCAACGTCACTGCGCTCGCCTGCCTACGCGAGTCAGGATTCACAGGCAGAGTCGCCGCGGTCGCCCGATACGACGACGAGGTCAGATGGGCGAAGGAACACGGCGTCGGCATCGCCTTCAACGTCTACGCGGGCGCGGGGCTCGAGCTGGCAGATCAGGTGGCACACACGAACTCGTCGGTCGTTCCAGAGCCAGCAGTAGTCGACGCGGAGAAATCGATCGACGGGGGAGCCGTGGACAACACGTAGCGCATTTCGGGTGCGCGCCGACTGTGATCGAGACCGCCTTGGTGGGGGACACCCAGCGGGTGTATGTCACCTGCTGATGTGCTGCACCAGTTGCTCGCTTGTCTCCCATAGATCGGCGGCTTTCGCGACATCGTAGGAGTCGGTGGACGATCGAATATCTTTGGCGCCCTCGAAGTAGCGGCCGCTGACACCCTCGAACGCCTCGTCGACGGCCAATGCCGCCAGTCTCGCGCCGGACGCAGTGCTGCTGTTGACATTGGGCAGCAGGCGTAGCGCGGGAGTGATGATGCGCCATAACAACTTCTGGGACGACGAGTAGTCGCGTGCCAGAGATGTACTCGGCATCAGACCGGGGTCGAATGCGGTCACTGTTACTCCTTTGGCGCCCTCGCCCAGCCGACGGTCCAGCTCGTAGCAGAACAGCACGTTGCAGAGCTTCGACGCCGTGTAGCGACGCCGACCCTCGCTCGGCACATGTGTGGGCGGATGGGCAAGTTCTTCGGCTGAGGTGTAATTCGGGGCGGGCATACCGGTGAGTTTGGCCGGGTCATGAGTTCCGCTCGCTACGATGACGATCCGCGCCGGAGCGACGAGACGGTCGAGCAGTCCCGTAACCAGTGCGAAATGGCCGAGATGATTGACACCAAAGGTCATTTCGACGCCGTCGACGGTGTACTTGGTGTCCGTCATCTGAAGTCCGGCGTTGCACACAACGGCCCGCAACGGAGGTATCGGTGCGGAGGCGAACGCCGCGATGAACTCACCCACGGAGGCCAGCGACGCAAGATCGCACTCGATGACCGAGCACCGTTCGGGCGCACCGAGCTCGGCTACCGCCTTGGCGCCCAGCTCGGGGTTTCGCACGGCAAGCACCACATGCACGGCGTCGTCGCGCGCCAGAATACTTCGGGCGCATTCCAGACCGAGACCGGTGTTGGCCCCGGTGATGATCACGGTTCGAGTAGTCATTCTTCCTCCAGCAATATCGGTAGCAATGTGGTGACCGCCTGCAAGAGCCGCCGATACATGCGTTGCACGTCCGTCGATTCGGGTTCGAGGTAGACGGCGAGGAACACTCCGTCGGAGAGGGCAGTAGCCAGCGCTGCAAGCTCGTCGAGCACGCGCTCAGCCTTTTCAGGTGGCACATCGGGTGGCAGAAGTGTTTCGATCGCAGCCCGGAAGCCCGCGATGGCAGTAGTCCGAACATTGTGCAACGCGGCACTCACGGCGGGATCGTCGGTGCGTTCCAGTGCCAGTAGGTAGACCAGCCGGAGGAACTCGGGGCGCTCGGAGATCAGCTTTGCGGTCGTGAACAGCTGCACTTCGACCTCGGGCGCACCGGATGCGCCTCCATGCCAGGGGATAGCAGCAAAAAAGCGCTCGGCACCTCGCTCCAAGACGGCTGCAAGCACCCCCTGTTTGGATCCGAAGTGCCAGTAGATCGAGCTGGCGGGCAGCGTGCATTCTCTGCATATGTGGCTGATCGAGGTGGCCGCGTAGCCGCGACTGGACATCGATCGTTCGGCCGCGTCGAGTATCACCTCTCGCGAGCTTTCCCCCTGCTGCTGCCGTTTGGTCTGCACCTGCAACTTCCTCTCTGTAAGGAGCGTTACAGATAGACTAGCAGGCATGTCCCGATGTAGGCCCGCGGAGACGACATCCGCAGCTCTCATGCAGTGGAGTGCATTGCGATGCGTTCTTATCGTGAACGCAAATTTCGCAGGACGATCGCAGCGACTGTGGACGCGGTTATCGGCCCGCGCGATGCGTCGTCGATGCCACTCTCGAGTGCACCCATTTGCCTGACCCACCTTGTGCTGCAGACGGGTTCTCACGGTTCGGGGAGATCGGCCTCGAAGTAGGCCTTCCCCTGATCGCCTTGCCCACGATCACCTCCGATTCACCACCGGAGTAGACGTCTGATCGAAGCGTGGTCGGCATTCCAAGCGAGTGCGATGGGTCAGTCGCTC
Organism: Rhodococcus sp. (in: high G+C Gram-positive bacteria); assembly: GCF_023264675.1. Classification (GTDB taxonomy): domain Bacteria; phylum Actinomycetota; class Actinomycetes; order Mycobacteriales; family Mycobacteriaceae; genus Rhodococcoides. The sequence goes on along the minus strand of NZ_JAHFVG010000003.1, from coordinate 14,609 downwards.
ATCGCGGCGACGTCGGTCAGCAGGTTCGGGTTGCCGACGGTGTGGACGGCGATCAAGCGTTGGGCGGTGATCTTCCAACCTGCCGCGGTGAGGTGCAGCCGGAATTCGCCTCGGCCGTACAGCGTCCAGGTGTTCACCGATGCGTCTCCACCCAAGGCGGGGTGATGGTGCAAGGCCTGTTCGTAGAACGACACGGTCGCATCGTCGCCGTCGATTGTCACGACGTGATTGGAGATCATGTGCTGGGTCACAGTCACGGGGCCGACCAGTTCTCGGGCGGACCGTTCCATGTCCTCGGCGCTGACCCGCCCCTCGGCGTCGGGATTGAGCCCTCCGAAGTCGACGGTCAATTCCTCGGCCCACAGTGCGCGCGCACCCGCGAAGTCCTTGGCGTCCGATCGCAGAAAATGTTGATTGACGACGTTGACGACCTGCACCGCGTCGTATCCTGGGGTGGTCACGGCTTCTCCTTCGGGGGTGTCGAAAATGTTGGTGGACAGAAACTTCGGTCGCCGTCGGTGCCGGACATCGCTCTGCCGCAGCGAACGGTGGAGGCATCGTCGTCGGTATTGTCATTCAACGCGCGAATCCTTGCCACCGGTAGATGGTTCCTCTCCTGTTCTTGCCCGATCCTGCTCCCAACTGTCTTCGTTGCCACGGGTCCACCGGCATTAGTTCTACTTGGTGGTCGCTGCCTGCTCGATGAGATGCGTTATCGGCGTGGGTTTCTCGAGCATGGAAAGATGATCGGCAGAACCGGTGGCGATCACGCCGTGGGCACGGTTGGCCATGTATGTCTGCTCCGCCGCTGGTATGACAGCGTCCTCGGTGCCGATGTAGAAAAAGCTCTTCAACGATTTCCATGCCGGCGCGCCGGATGGTTCTGCCAGCGCGCTGAGCGCGATGGGCGTTTGACTGGCAGCCAAGGCGTCGGCATCGGCTTCCGGAAGGTGTAAGCCAAAGGCTTTCAGGAATACTGCGGGTTTGACATAGGCGTCCACGTCGCCCTCGGGCGCGCCCGGGTACGTGACGAAGTTCAGGACGGTCGATGGGTCGGGTACCGCGAGGTCTGATCCTGGCTTTGCGGCGGTCAGCTGTAACGCGGACTCGCCGGTATCGGGTGCGAACGCATCGATGTAGACCAGGGAGGTGACGGTTGGGGTGCTCAGTGCAGCGTTGGAGATTACGCTGCCGCCGTATGAGTGCCCGACGAGAACGACGGGGCCCGTGGTGTTCTGGTTGACGAACGCAGCGACGTTTGCCGAGTCGCTGGCCAAGCCGCGCAGAGGGTTTGGGGCATTGAGCACTTGGTAGCCGTCTTTCTGGAGCTCCACCGTGACTGGTTTGAAGCTCGACGCGTCCGCCCAGGCTCCGTGGACGAGGACAATCGTTGGCTTGGCGGCTGAGTCGGTCGCGGGGGAGGGCGCGTCGAGTGGTGATGCGGCCGACGGGGAACAGGCGCTGAATGCGAGAGCGGTGACAGCGGCGATACAGATGTTGCGGGTAGTATGCGAGAAGTTGAAGCGAGTGATGCTCATCAGGTGTGCCGATCTCGCGGTGTTGGCCGCAGTTAGTGGGGTCGCACGGATACGAACGTGTGAAGTGCGCTGCCGAATGGGTGGCGCCAAAGATTTGGTCGTTGGGTGCGGCCGAGCGAAAGCCCGGTTGCTACACCTCGGCCAGCGCCCGTTCAGTGCGCGACTTACGCCGGGGATTCAGCGGGAGCGCACAGAATGCTGCGAGGAGTGACAGCCCTGCGGCCCACCACCACGCCTCTACGAACCGGTCCAGCAGGCCAGCTCCTGCGGCAGCTGTACCCAGGACGATGACAAGGATTGCAACTCCGAGGACAGACCCGATCTGCCGACCCATCTGGACAATTGCGCTGCCCGTCGATGTCTGACTTGCGGTGAGACCTGCTGACGCCGCGCTGACCAATGTGGGTAGTGCGAGACCGACGCCTCCGCCGACGATCAACCAGCCAGGCAGCACGTCGGTCAGGTAATGCGGCTCGCGGTCGAGGGTGAGTCCGATCAAGAGTCCGCCTGCTCCCATCAGCACCGCTCCGGTGGCAGCGAGCCATCCCTGGGGCACACGAGCGGTGAACCGTCTGAGTCCGAGAGCTGTCACCGACACCATCACCGGACCGGGGGCGATACCGAGCCCGGTTTGCAGTGCCGACCACCCCCAGCCTTCCTGGAGCCACAGCGTCAGCCCGAGAAGTTGGATGGAGAAGGACACGCCCAGCACCAGGCTTGCGAGGCTACCCCAGGTGAACGAGCGTTCGGCGAACAACGTGGAATCGATCAACGGTGACGACGCATGCCGCGATCGCAGCGTGAACGCGCCGGCCGCTACCGCGGTGGCGACGAACCCCGTGAGCGTTCCTTTCGCGTCCCAGCCCCACGTAGGGCCCTGGACCAGGGACAGCGTCAACGATGCCGACGCTGCTACGAGAAGTAGTCCGCCGAGGATGTCCGGCACTTTCATATCGGCCGCGTGCTTGACGGACGGTGCCAGCTGAGCGGCTGCGATCAGGGCGATTATGCCGATGGGAACGTTGAGCAGGAAGATCCATCTCCACGACAGGTGAACCAACAGTCCGCCGATTGCCGGACCGGCTGCGGCGCCGAGTGATCCGCTGACCGACCAGATCTTGATGGCCCCTTCTCGCTTCGAGTCCGGGATGGCGGTGAGGATGAGGCCGAGGCTGGTGGGTACCAGCGCGGCAGCACCGACCGCCTGCAGGCACCGCAGTGCAACGATCCACCACAGGTCGCCGCTGATGGCGCAGCCAAGACTGCCGACGGTGAACAGTACGAGACCGAGTAGGAATCCTTGTTTGACTCCGTACCGGTCGGCGAGCCGTCCGGCCGGGACAAGAAGCGCACCGAACACGATGGCGTAGGCGTTGAGGATCCAGCTCAAGTCGGCCAACGACGAGACGTTCACATCGTCGCCGATGGCGCGGAGGCCGACGTTGACGATGAACACGTCCAGCGTGCTGATGAACGAAGCGGTGCACAGGACGGCGAGGAGAGTACCTGACCGGACGGTTCGTGGGGCTGTTGGTCTACCCACGGCAGGCTCGATTGTGTTGTTGTGCAGAGTCATTGGTGTCGATGGTCTGATTCCAGGGTGATATCGACGGGTCGTCGCAGCGCTGGAGACTGCGTTCTTGATCAGTCATGGCAGAGGCGTGTCGCCGAGGTCGAGGACCATTCGGAATCGGGCGTTGCCGCTCATCATTCGGTCGTAGGCCGCGGCCGAATCATCGAGGTGGGACAATTCGACGAGAGCGCGAATACCCTGTGCGGCCGCGAATTGCAGGTTGTCCTCGTTCTCGATGGATGTCCCGGTCAAGGAGCCCCCGATATTGACGCCGCCGAAGATGAGTTCGTGGGGCGTCACCGATAGTGATTCGTCCGACGCGCCGACGACGACGAGGCGGCCGCCGGTGGCGAGCCCCCCGAGCAGCGATGTCATGGAATTGCCGCTGGCGGCAGTGGCAACGATGACCTGCGCGCCGCCGAGGCCTTGAAGAATGTCGCCGGATGTAGTTGCGGTGGAGTCGATGTAGTGGTGTGCACCGAGCTGGAGTGCGAGGTCCTTCTTGCTGGTTCCGCGTGCCACCGCGGCCACGCGAAGACCCATCTTCGCGGCGTACTGAATTCCCAGATGTCCGAGTCCACCGATGCCCTGGATTGCCACGAGGTCACCGGCCGTGGCCTTGCCTTTGAGGAGTGCGTTGAAGGTGGTGAATCCGGCGCAGAGTAGAGGCGCTGCCTCTCGTGAGGGCAGGGTGGCCGGAATGGCGGCCAGGCCGCTCGCCCGAGCGTAGATGAACTCGGCGTAACCACCATCGACGGTTACACCTGTTAGAGGCTGGTCGGCGCATGCGACGAACTGGCCGCGTCGGCAGGGGTCGCACACACCGCAGTGTCCACCGAGGAACCCGACGCCCACCCGGTCGCCGATGTCCCAGCGGCTGACGTCGCCGCCGACCGCGTCGATGATGCCGACGACCTCGTGCCCGGGTACCCGTCCGCTCTCGTTCTCCGGATGTGGTTGCACAGCAACGCTGTCGGTGTGGCAGATGCCGCACGCCTGGACTCGGATCCGGACCTGTCCGGGGCTCGGTTCGACGAGTGGGCGACGGGAAGGTCGCAGCGCACCGCTCGGCCCGACTTCGATGACTTTGTATGTGTTCATGGCTCTTTCGGGGGTAGACGGGATTGACGGGTGGGGTATTGAGTTCGTGTGGTCGCGGTCCGTGCTATCTCAGGTGGGATGCGCCGTTGAGGTCGATGACAGTTCCGCTCGCCCAGGTGGCCACCGGCGTAGCGAGCCAGGCGACGGCTGAGGCGATCTCGGAGGCTTCGCCGGTTCGTCCGAAGGGGCTCTGCGCTCGGATCGCTGCAGCGTGCGGCCCGGCCAGCATGTCCGAGGTCAGCTCGGTCCGGGTGAACCCCGGCGCAACTGCACTCACGGCGATGCCGTGCGGGGCGAGGTGGACAGCGAGGGACTGGGATAACGAGTGGACAGCGGCTTTGCTGGCACCGTAGGCGGGTGCGTCGGGCTCGCCGCGATATGCGCCCCGCGATCCGATGAAGATGATACGTGCCCCGTCGCTACCTTGCGGTCGGTGCATGAGGTGCTCGATTACGGCCCAGCTGACGTTGGCGGCGCCGAACACGTTGATGTCGAACACTTTTTTCCAGGCGGCCTGCCAGTCCTCGTAGGTCGTTGCTGTCGGGGGGTGTTCGTCGTAGACGCCGGCATTGTTGACCAGTACGTCGATTCCGCCGACGGCGTGGACGGCTGCGGCGACGACGTCGCGGGCGATCTCCGGGTCGCCGAGATCACCCTGCACTATGGCGTGCCCGTGGCCCGGAAGCGAGGAGACCACGGCCAGTGCGCGTTCTGCGTCGTTGCGGTGATGGACGACAACGGTGTGCCCGCCGGCAGCGAGCGCGTGGGCGGTGGCGGCACCGATGCCCTTGGCGCCGCCGGTGACCAGTGCGGTGGGTGTCATGGGATGCTCCGGGGTTCGGCGTTGATGGTGCGATGGGGGGGAGGCTTGCCTCACCCCTGTCCGGGCACTCTCGGCCACCACGATGCGGGGAACTCTTTCGGACCGGACCTGGGTATAGGGATTCCGGGACAAAGCTTGGGCCCTCTCGGGATAGTCCGGGGCGGTTTCGGCCAGGCGTGCGCGGCCGAAACCGCCCTGAGCGGTGTGGATCGGGTGGGTCAGCCCGCGTAGGTTTCGACGTTCTTGGTTACCGCCGACCACTCGGTGAGCTCGGCGAGGCGTGCATCGAGCGAGTCCTTGATGAGGGTGTAGCTTGTGTTGCCGGTGGCGAGTCGGCGTGGCGGCTTCTCGGAGTCGACCACTGTCAACAGCGCTGCTGCAACAGCTTCCGCGCTGTTGAACGCCTCCGCGGGCATCGCTCCCACTGCTTGGTAGGTGGCCCGCACGGTCTGGTCGTAATCGGTGTTGCCGTTCTCGCCCATGTCGAGGCGGGCGAGAAACTCGGTGGCGGTGAAGCCCGGTGCGAAACTGGTGACCTTGATGCCCAGGGGCGCAACTTCTTCGACGAGTGAATCGGTGATGCCTTCAAGCGCGTGCTTGGTCGCGGCAACCGAACCGACCCCCGAGTGCGAGCTCTGGCCGTAGTGCGCGGAGGCAAGCAGGACGTGACCTGACTGCTGCTTGCGCATCACGGGCAGGACTGCGCGGAGTGCGTTCATGGTGCCGAAAAAGTTTGTCTCGAAAATATTGCGCCATTGCTCGCCCGAGATCTCCTCGATACCTCCGAAAATGCCGAATGCAGCGTTGGTTGCCAGGACATCGATCCGGCCGAAGGCGTGGACCGCGCGATCGACGGCCTCGTGCAGAGCGGTCTCGTCTCGTACGTCAGCTACCGCGACCAACAGCGAGTCGGGGTACTGCGCCGCAAGGGAATCGAGGGTGGAGATCGAGCGGCCGGTGGCAACAACGTTGTCGCCGCGCCCCAGGGCTGCGGTAGCTGTGGCAAGCCCGATGCCAGAGGTAGCGCCGGTGATGAACCAGGTGCGGAGAACGGGGGGATGGGTGCTTTCTGAATTGGTCATGGTTATGACCGTACGAGGTTCACTCATAACGCGCAAGTGGAGTGAAGCGATTTTTGGGGCTCATCCTGGTAGATGTAGACTGGTAGCACATAACTACGACCAGAATGTGGAGCAGTGAAATGGCAGGCAAGAGGTCACCGAGTCCGCTGGTACCACCGGAGTCGGCGGATTTCGTGTTGGAGTTCGTAAACACCCATGCGGGCGGGCGGAGCGAGCAGTTCGGCGACGCGGACGGTTTGCGTGAATGGCTGATCCAGGTTGGGTTCGCCGACGAGGGCGTCACGGACGCCGATGCTGCCGATGCTCGAGAATTCCGCGACGCATTGCAAACTCTTCTGCTCGCCCACGCCGGTGACGAACACATCACGGACGTCGCCGTCCAAGACGCCCAGTCGCACCTTCAGCGCATCGGTGCGCGATACCCACTCACGTGCGAAGTCCGTGTTGACGGCATCACTTTGGCAGCAACGCAATCAGGCGTAATCGGTGCTTTCAGTGCCATCTTCTCGGGCATATCGGATCTTGCCTACGGCGGGACCTGGCCACGACTGAAGGCCTGCCGGAATGATCCATGCCACGAAGCGTTCTTCGACAAATCTCGTAACGGCTCGGCCATCTACCATGCTGCGGGATGCTCATCGATGGTCGCGATGCGTTCTTATCGTGAACGCAAACGCTCGGCCGTCCAACCGGGCGGTGATGGTCGATCCACTACTTGACATAATGTTGATTATCGGCAATCGAATAGGGCGAGTCGAACACTGATTCAACAACGTGTCTTACGTCAACACCACCAAAACCGGAAGCTGGTCGACGGCAGAGACTGCGACGGTCAGGGCCGCCTTGCCGCGCGGTTCCAGCGACGACGCCGTGGCTGGGTCTCGGCGCTGGCGTCCTGCTGCGTTCGCGGCGGCATCGTAGCGATCGGTGACGAAGTGCGCATACGCATCGATGAGGTTGTCGGTCGTTGTTTCCACTAGGCGCTGCTGCGGCTCTTCGAACTCAGCCCTACATAGTGTTGGTCGGATACGAATACAGCCCAATAACCGTGTAGCCAGCGATTTGGCTTGGGCGCGCATTACCGCACCCCGTTGCGGAGGAATTCGGTGATTGTTGCCCGCGTTTCCTCGAGTCGATCCGCAAACGCGAGTGCGCCTGGGTCCCTTATCGCCCCTGAGTACGCCGAGTGAAAGATCTCAGCAGCGACAGCCCCGAAACTCTGGGCGTCCTGCGCAGGGATCCCGCGACGCGTCAGTCCTGCCGCCAGAGCGGCGGCGATTGTTGCGAGCTTCGTTCGTTCGCGCTCTTGTAATTCGGCGCTACCGTCGATGAGGTTCTGGCGGAGGGATTGCGCTGCAGGATCCTTGAGGAGGTGCTCACCCACGCGAGAGAGGGTGGACATGACTGCGTCGCATGCCGGCACCTCGGTGCCCTGCGCGAACACCATGTCAGTAATCAAAGCGGTGTGCCGTTCCGAGTCGGCGAAGAGCACCTCTCGCTTGTCGGGAAAGTGCCGAAAGAAGGATCGACGCGTCAGACCTGCACGCTCAGCGATCTGCGCGATCGTGGTTTCGTCGTACCCATGCAGCTCGAACAGTTCGGTCGCAGAATCGACCAGTCGTTTCCGTGCGTCAGGATCCCATCGAGGCATGGGGCAACCCTAGCGTGACGACACCCTGCGTCATATACGACGACACTGTGTGTCATACTTTGCGTGACGACACAGAGTGTCGCCATAATCGCAATGGCTGGAGGCCCACGTGGGTGACAAGCGAAAGAACGAAATCTGGGTTCTCGGTGCAACAGGCAACATCGGCAAAGACCTTGCCGCCCGGCTGGCCGATGCTGGCGTCCCGGGTCTCGTCCTGGTCGGCAGGTCAAGTGAACGACTAGCCGCGATCAGCGGCGGGCTGGACGAATCCGTGACGGTGAAACAGCTTGGAAGTTTTCATGAGATGCTCGCCGCGGTGCGTGCCGACCGCCCCCGTGTGGTCGTCAACCTCCTCGGATCCTATGCCGAAACAGCAATCCCGTTGGCCAAAGCGTGTATGCCTGATGGGAGTTACGTGGATCTGTCAATCGACAGCAACACCCTGTCGAACCTCGTCGATCTCGATGACGCAGCACGAACCTCCAACAGCACCGTGATTGGCGGCGCCGGCTTTGGAGTCGTTGCTACCGAGGCGCTCGTAGTGCGACTGTGCGCAGACAAGGCCACACCGTCGCGCGTTCAAATCGACGCGCTCAGCTCATACGCGTCCACGGCCGGAACCATGGGCGAGGCATTCGCCTCCACATCCGTCGACGTCATGACCATTGGCGGCCGTGTCTACCGCGGCGGACGTCTCACCCCAGTCCCATTCGGTTCCAACCTCCGTAAGCATGCTCTTCCCGACGGAACGACCGTCAAATCCGCCGCCGTTCCCTCCGGCGAGCTGTTCGCGGCGCACGCGGCCAGCGGCGCGCCCAGCATCGATTTCACTTCTGCCCTCGCGCCAACAGCTCCCTTTGTCCGAGCTACGCTGCCCCTCCTGTCACGGTTGCTCAAAATCCCCGCCCTGCGGCGGATCATGATTCGACAGATGGCGGCAAGCAAGATCGAACAGTCACCGCGTCCTCGTCCCCACTCGTGGGGGCATGCCGTCATCGAATGGCCCGACGGAACTACGCGGGAAAGCTGGCTGCGAACCGATGATGCCATGGACTACACGTCCGACGTCCTCACTGTCGTGATTCGGGCCCTGCACGCCGGAACCGCACCCCGTGGCGCATTCACCCCCGCCGCGGCCTTCGGCGCCGCACTCGCCACCAACGCAGGCGCTGTATTTATCGATCAGCAGTGACGACCCGCACGCAATGAGGGCGACGGTTCGTGGTTGGCCTTGGGAGTTGTCAGGCGGCCAGGAACCGACTTGGCGTTGCGCGAATATTTCGGCAGGGCAATAGGTTTGACCGACCGGGCGGGAACTTTAATTCTTGCCGACACCGCCTGCACTACCGCCTCATAGATCGGTGTGGCCAACATGCTCACTGCCGCCATCACCTGTGGGCTACTACCTCAAAACGGTAAATCGCGGCATTTCGTCGAAACCCTGCCCGTTACTCCAACCAACTGCGTTCGCAGGGCAATCGCCGCCGGCAGGGGCTGTGACTGACGAGTTCGGCTTCTTCAAGCGCTTCCTCCCGGAAGGCTGGGTCCGACTATTCGAGGAGCACCAGGGCCCTACTGAAAGAACGCTTGGTCCAGGATTTCCCGCTTCAACCTGCCCACCACGGACACACCTCGAGTGACAACGTCGGTGCATCCGCCGATCCCCCGCATCTGAGATCTATCTGCAAAAACAACTCCTCCTACATCAACACTTCTCGTTACCAGTCCGGCGGACACCATGACTCGAGGAAATCCATCCCGTCGCCGGCTTCCGGCCTACATTGCCCGAGGTCCCTCTGGCCTCCGATCCAGGCTCACCAGGGCAATACGTCACTGTGACGTATTGACCTGGTGAGCGTATGAATTGCCGAGCCCGACAAAGTGATTGCTGCTGATCTAGCGTGCGTCCACGATCGCCCGAGTTGCGGCCTGCACCGCGGTTCCTGCTGCGTCCATCGGTTCGAGTGACCGCAAGCTTCGGCACAGTACGAACGCACCTTCGAGGCTGGTGAGGAATACGAGCGCAAGTCGACGACGCTCGTTCTCGGGCAGTCCCATCTGGCCGTACCACGTATCGAGATCGTCGATCCAGCGATTGAACACCGTGGCCGTCGCCAACCGAAGGCGCTCGTTGGTACTGGCGACCTCCAGTGCGATCGTTTCGATCGAGCAGGCTTCGGTGTAGTCCAGCGCCGCGAGCAACCGGCCGGCGGACGCGAACAACGCCGGGATCTCTGCTACGACATCGGTGACTGCAGCAAGTTGCGGTCCGACAAGCTGGCCGTATCGCTTACCTTCGGCGGCGATCACAGCTTCGCTTATCTCCTCTTTTCCCCCGGGGAAATGGTGATAGATCGATCCGAACGGCGCGGTCGATGCCGCCGAGATCTGCTTGAGGCCTGTCGCCGCCATCCCCTGCCGTCGGTACAACTCGGCGGTGGCGTCGATGATGCGTTGGCGCGTGTGTACTGCCACAAATCTTCTCCCGATCCCCAGCCGCGACGTGTACTGTCACTCTACATAATAGAACGATCTATCCATTCGGAGGATCTATGCCGACCGTTGTTTTACCTGCCGGACCAGTGGACTACACCGACTCGGGAGGTACTGGACCGATCTTGGTGCTCGGCCATGGACTTCTGATGAACGAATCGCAATGGCGCAAAGTCATCCCGCTCCTGACCGACTATCGCTGTATCGCCCCCACTCTTCCGATGGGTGGGCATCGGCGTCCGATGAAGAAGGATGCCGATCTCAGCCAGAACGGCGTGGCCCGGATTCTGGCGGACTTCATTGAGGTACTCGATCTTCGTGACGTCACTCTCGTCCTCAACGACTGGGGCGGAGGCCAATTCGTCATCAGCGAGAACCGCGCGGACAGTGTGGCCCGCCTCGTCCTGATCTCGTGCGAAGCCTTCGACAATTTCCCGCCCAGACCAGCTCGACCGGCGGTGGTGCTGTGCCGCATCCCCGGCGGCTGCACGTTGTTCGTCAAACTGTTGAGCACCAGATTCTTTCGCCACGACCCCAGGGCATACGGCGTGCTCAGCAAATATGGAGTACCGGACGATGTGATGGACGATTGGTTCGCGCCTGCGTCGGGTAGCACGACGATCCGCCGGGACCTGAGAAAGTTCGTGATCGGAACCCCCAGCCGAAAAGTGCTGATGGAGTGGAGTTCTCGGCTCGCGAACTTCGACCGGCCGACACTGGTGGTCTGGGCGACCGAGGATCGAATGATGCCGCTGGAGCACGCCCACCGACTGGTGGAATTGTTCCCGAATGCAGAAATGGTCACCGTCGACGATTCGTGGACGCTGATCCCGGAGGACCAACCCGAGGCAGTCGCCACCGCGCTTCGAGAATTTGTTCCCCTGCGCTGAACGGCATCACCCCGCAGCCCGCACGATCGGTTTAGAGTCGGGTTGTGGACTTTCACGAGTACGCCTCGTTCGATGCTCTGTCCTTGGCAGAGCACGTGCGCTCCGGCGCAGTGTCGCCTTCGGAGTTGCTCGAACTCGCTCGAAACCGAGCGGACTCCGTGGACGGTGAGCTCAATTCGATCGTCGTGCGTATCGATCACGAGGCCGATGCTCAGGCAGCAAGCGCCGAACTCGACGGCCCGTTTGCCGGTGTTCCATTCTTGATAAAGGACCTCGCCCAGGAATATCGCGGCTACGCGACTTCGTGCGGATCTCGATCACTCTCGCGCGACGTCGCCGTCGAACATTCGCTGATCACTCAGCGGTTTCTCGACGCCGGGCTGGTCGTATTCGGCAAGACCAACACTCCCGAATTCGGTGCCAAAGGGGTGACCGAGCCGGACCTGTGGGGCCCCGCTCGAAATCCGTGGAATCACAGCCGAACTCCCGGAGGATCTTCGGGCGGATCGGCGTCTGCCGTGGCATCGGGCATCGTGCCTGCCGCCGGGGCGAACGACGGCGGCGGATCCATCCGGATTCCGGCGGCCTGCACTGGTTTGGTGGGCCTCAAACTCGGCCGAGGTTTGTCACCGTACGGACCGCAGACCGGCGAGGTGATGTTCGGCATGGTCAGCCAGGGAGTCGTCAGCCGGACGGTCAGAGACAGCGCCGCGCTGTACGACGCCATCGTCGCACCGGACTCCAATGCCGACTACCTCGCTCAGTTCCCGACGACGCCGTACTCCATAAGTCTCGACCAGCGCCCTACCGGCCTGCGAATCGGCTGGACGACGTCATCGTCGGTGAACCCACACCCCGATCGCGAAGCTGTTGCAGCCGTCGAGCGAACAGTTCGACTCCTGGACGAGCTAGGCCATCACACCGAACAGGTCGATCCACCGTACGACGACTGGGCGCTCTCGCGTGACTTTCTGTCGATCTGGTTCGCTCAGGTGACCAGACAGGTCGCCGAGATCAAGAAACGTACCGGCGCGAAAAACTCCGCCTTCGAAGCGGACACGTTGGGAATTGCCGAGTTCGGTCGACATAGCGGGATGGCGACTTCGGTAGCTGCACTGGAGAATGCCTCGACCTATGTGCGGTCCCTCGCCGCGTTTCACGGTTCGTTCGACTATTTGCTGACACCGACACTGGCGACTCCCCCACCTCTCGTCGGTTCGACGGCAAACTCGTCTTTCGTTCATGTGGCGGCGCGCGTTGTTCACGCGGTTCGCGGCGGGCGGCTGATGTCGTTCAGCGGAGTGTTGGACCAGACCATCGAAAGCGGACTGGGGTGGGTGCCGTACACCCAACTCGCCAACGTGACCGGCCGACCGGCGATCAGCGTTCCTCTTCACTGGACCGATGACGGTCTGCCACTGGGCGTTCAGTTCGTGGGTGCACTGGGTTCCGAAGCCGGGCTGCTGCGCTTGGCGGCGCAACTGGAAGAAGCGCGGCCGTGGGTGCACCGATTTCCGGCATCGCCCGGCCTCGTTTGACGACGCGCACCGCGGGCTACCCCATGGGCAGTCGACGAAAGGACTGCCCTGATGCCTACCGAGAAGCCCACGGATTCGCAGCCACAGCTGAAGGATCAGGCCATGTACGACGCGCTACGCCGCGAGGGGAACTCCAAGGAGAAGTCCGCTCGTATCTCCAACGCTGCGGCCGCCGAGGGACGTTCGGATCTCGGGAGCAAGGGCGGTCACTCCGGTTCTTACGAAGACTGGACCGTGGACGAACTTCGCTCGCGAGCAAAGGAGCTCGATCTGCACGGGTACTCGGATCTTCGGAAGGACGAGCTCGTCGAGAAACTCCGCGATCACTGAGCGTCTGACGTCACCTCTCGATTCACCGGTAGGCGCGAGGCAGAACGAACCACAGGCCGATGAGCAGCGCGGTGACAACCGCAGCGGCCGGGGCTGCAGCGCGTAGCCCGACAACGATCTCGAACGTCAACGCCACGGCCCCGACCAGCGTCACGCCCAGCATGACCAATCCGCCGATCGCCAGACGATTGCCGACCCGCACCAGAATTCCGATTGCTCGTTGGCGAAACAGCAAGCGATGCATTCCGACCGGGGCGACGAGCATGATCGTTGCCACGATCGATGCCGACACAGTGATCAGATACACAGCGTGACCCGTGGGCGAAAGATCGTCGAAACGGCTTTGGAACGGCAGGGTGAGCAAGAATCCGGTCAGTAGCTGGACGCCTGTCTGGACAACCCGCAATTCCTGAAGTAACGCCAACCAGTTCCGGTCCAACTGTTGAGTCGGAGTCTCGTTGCGCACCTTGCCGTTCCATGTTGTCTGCGCGTCGTCTTCGTCTTCCGCCATAGGGATCAGACTAGCGGCACGTGATCGTCACAGTTCGAATTCCGCGGGGTCGATGCCCACGGCGAAGCACGCATTGCGTACTGCGTTCTTCTCGTCGTCGTCGAACAGACCGTCGGCGCCGCCGATGATGATGCCGATCTGGATCACGGCACGGGCCTGGTCGGGCTTGCTCTTCAACTTTCCGATGGTCGCCGTTGCCTCGACCTTGCCGAAATCGAAATCTCCGGCGAGCTTGTCGCAGTACCAATCGAACTTCTGGCGCAGCTCGTCCGACGGAAACACCTTGAGTGCTTCGTTGCTCGAGATCAGCGCTGCGGTCTTCTGTCGTTCGGCGGGATCGATCTTTCCGTCGGCGGCGGCAATCAGGGCGCACATCGCCATGCTGCCGTTCGCAAATTCTTTGTTCTTGAACTGGACGGTTTTGGTCTGAAGCTGCCCGTTGAGTTCGGTGGCCTTCGCCTTCAGCTGGTCCCAGAAAGCCATGAAATTCCTTCGCTCTCGCACTGTTCGCGCCGCACTACCGTGCGATCGCCACCATTGTGCACTCCGCTCGACCGATATGCCCGAATCCGCAGCTAGGGTTGCTTCTGGGCGTCACGCCAGCCGGCAAGTAGTCGATGTATCTCCTCTGCCCCCTTCACCGTGTCCGGTGGAGCTTCGAATGCGGAGGGGAACATCAGAAACGGCCGTGTCTGCTGTCCGCCGAGACCGCCATGCGAGCCCACTTGCTCCTCGAATGCCGCCACCTCGTCGACCTCGGGCCAGTAGGTTCCATTGATCATCACGTCGGGGACGTTGTCGAACGAGTCGGTGCGCGCGATCGACGCGAGGGCGTGGGGACCGAAGGCCTCGAGCGGGTCGACGCCCTCGACCCGCCCGGTCGCCACATCGACACAACCCCGTGCTCCCAGAACCACCGACTCGCCCGCATCCGTTGCAACCAGAACGAAGCCGATTCCGGGATGGCTGGTCAGTGTGGTGAGCAGTGCGGGATGGTTCTCCTCGATCCACTCCCGCGTCGCGCGCCCGTCGCAGCCACGGAAACTCACCAACCCGACGTTTCCGGATGCCAGCACAAC